>NZ_AEUX02000001.1 GCF_000188015.2 Streptococcus ictaluri 707-05 | reverse complement strand
GGTTACTTGCTAGAGAGAATGGATAGACCCAAGGTAAAATCCTTTTATGGCTTATCCATTAATAACTTACTGTTGACGCTTTTTAAGCCCTACAAGGCCTAAGAGTGAGAGTAAGGCGGCGCCAAGCACCGTTAGGACAGATACTCCTTGCTCTCCTGTGGATGGTAAAGCTGGAGCTTTTGGAGTTACAGGTTGTGGTGGTTCTGGCGTATGAGTGGTGACTTTATTAGATTTCACAGGATTACCGTTGACATACAAGGTGTACTCATTTGTCACATCGCCTGCTTTGATTCGTTTAACCACCACAAAAACATCTGCCCCAAAAGCACTACTACGTGGAACTTGTGCAAGGAAGTCTGCCTTAAAGGCCAACTCATAGTGACCTGTCTCCTTATTGTAGGTTGTCTCAGTGTACTGAGCTAAGTCAGTGCCTTTAGGGATAATAGTACCATCTGATAAAGTGATATCAACTGTCGCAAGGACCTTATCTTTCTGGTAGAGGTCATGCGTATTCTGGAGTTGATCCACAAATTTATATTCTGTTAGGTCATAGCCACGACCTGCTGGGATGACCCAACCTTCCAATTTATAAGTTACTTCATCACCGATTTTCACTGTGCCATTTTGGATAGACCTACCATCTTGGTCAAGCACTTCTTTATGAACAGCTAGTTCAGGGAGATGGTTAACCACGATATTGCCGTAATAGCCATTCCCCATATCTAATTGATAGGTTTGATTAGTAATGTCACCTTTCTTAAACTCCTGTTTAAGTTTAAAGGACAAGTTGTAGGTAATGTCTAACCCTTTTTGAACATAAGCTTTGTAAAAAGCCGCTGGATCTTTAGCTACCCACATGTAGAATTCACCGACTGGAGAAATGCCTGATGCCTTGATCAGTGCTTTTAGCTTATCGTCAAGCATATCTTGAGACAATACATGGCGCATCTACTAAGAGATTAGTCACATCATCTCCATTAGCGGCCTTAATTGAATTCACAACCAGTGAATGACCATCGATAGCTTCATCCTTGTAATCATCGACATAGATAAAGCCTTTCATGACACTTTCTTTGGCAGCTGTCATCCCTTTGTACTGATCAAAATCTTGCTTAGCCAGGTAAGTCAGGGTACTGTTTGGCAAGACAGACTTCCCATCAATGGACTGACCTTGTCATCCACAATGGTTTTAGTTGGTTGAATCAGATTATCATGCGGTGTTGGATTATCTCCTCCTGGGTTACGAGGTGTTTTTGGATCGTTCCCTGGTGTATAGATCACTGGTGTGTTAGAGGTTACCGTATAGCTACCATTTGGAGTAGTGACCACCGTCTTAAAGGTATTGTGGTAAGTCCCCGCATCATTCAGTAAACGACCAACCAGTGATACCTTAGGGACTTCTACATCTTGGTCACGTTTTAGCATTGAAGTTCTCCAAAAGGGATTGCGAAGCCTTAAGACTAACCTTGCCTGCTTCATCTGTTGTTATCACCCAATCAGGAGAAAGGGTTTGTGTGGTGGTAACATCTAACTCAAAACCATCTGGTAGTGGGTCGATTAGCTCATAGCTTGTGATATCCTGACGACCAGCTTTGAGAGCGGTATTAACAAGCTCCCACGTTACCGTTGATCCTTTTGGTACCAGTTGTCCATTAACATTAACCTGATCACTATTCGTCACAGATTTAACATTTGTTGGCGTTTGTTCCACTTGAACAGGATGAACCATAACCTCATAAACGACTTTTTCAGGAACGGTGACATAGGGTTTCACAACTGGTTTAATCGGGTCATAAACCTCTGGCGTAAAGCCTTTGAGATCTGGTTTAACCGCTTCAGGTTTAACTGGAGTTGGAGGAACCGGTTTTTCCTTCTCTATATTTGGAACATCATCAGTCGGTTTTTCTGGGGCTGGTGGCAATGGTTTTTCTGGTTCTAAAACAGGTTTAACTGACTCTGGTTTAACTGGAGTCGGTGGGACCGTTTTTTCCTTTTCTAAGTTTGGAACACCATCAGTCGGTTTTTCTGGGGTTGGCGGCAATGGCTTTTCTTGTTCTAAGACAGGTGTCACCAGTTGTGGTGGCTCGCCTGGAAGCTCTGGCTTAGGTCTATTAGTATTATTAAACGTTACAGATAGGTTAGAAGGCTCACCTGTCACCCAGACATCCTTGATATTGGCTAATAAGAAGGACTCTCCTTTTTGACCAGCAGCGAGGTCAAAGGTCTTGTTTACCGTATAAGTTTTATGAATATCAATCTTACCAGCTTGACGCACATCAAACTTAGTATGGAAAATCTCCTGATTCGCATTATCATAAATCCAAACGTTTTCCTCAAACACGACGGCTTCTGGTTCTGCAACATTAGTGTGATCAAGATGCGTTAGAGTAACAGACGTAAGGACGCTCTTCACGTTTCCTGTTGTTGGATCAACCGTCTTTGTGATGAGGAGTTTCCCATGGATATTGACCTTACCAACAAATTTTTTCCAGTCATGAAGTTGTTTTGTCCACACAAAAGTATTGTCAGCACTGTTATAAGTAAACTCATCTTTAATGACATCGCCGTTTGGGGCTGTGGCTGGTTCGGCACTAAAGATAGGATCCAATGTGACATTGTCAGGAGCTTTTGCCAAGTAATCTTTTAAGGCTTGGGCTGCTTCCCCGTGTTGTTTTTCATAGTCAGCCAAAACCTGTTGGTTTTGACGTTCTGCTTCTTGTCGAGCCTTAGCATTACGATCATGAATAGCGGCATTTTCGGCTTTGATACGCTCAATTTCTGCTAGTTTTTCTGATAAGCAGCTTGAGCTGCTTGATTGGTTTGATTCGTCGCTTGACCTGCTTGTTCATTACGTTTACGGATAGCTTCATTTTCTGATTCAATCTGCTTGATTTCTGCCAATTTTGCTTCATAAGCTGCTTGTAGCGCTTGGTTTTGACGCTCTGCTTCTTGTTGAGCCTTAGCGTTACGATTACGGATAGCAGCATTTTCGGCTTTGATGCGCTCAATATCTGCTAGCTTTTCTTGGTAGGCTGCTTGGGCTGCTTGATTAGCTTGATGAGTCGCTTGACTAGCTTCTTGGTTGCGCTGACGGATGGCTTCATTTTCAGCCTTGAGTCGCTCGATTTCAGTTAACTTGGCCTCATAGTCTGCTTTTAATTTGGCATTCATGGTATCAGCCGCTTCTTGCGCTTGTTTGTTTTGTGCATCTACTTGAGCTTGAGCTGCTTCATTTTTAGTTTTGGTCTCTGCTTCTCCTTTAGCGTTAAGAGCATCAACCCTTTCTTTTTCATCACGATTGGCTTGAGCAATAGCTTTGTTTCTGCCATTGCTTGATTAATAGCTGCCTTATTGGCTTCTTGTTTAGTTGTCGCTTCTGTGACAGCTTGAGTTTGTTTCTCTAAATCGGCTTGAGCAGATGATAAGCTATCATGCGTGACCTTCTCAGACTGTTTTACAGTAACACCTGCTTCTTGAGCTGTTGTGACAGCGTTATCCCATTCAGTGTTGCTTACCTCTGATACCAACTCCCCTGATTGATGGCCAGCTTGATGAGCTAGCTGTGTTTGATCAGCTGTTGGAGGGGCTTGCAAGGTGGTTAAGTTGGTAGCTGGGTTCAGGGGTATGCTTTCATTCGCAAAAGCTGTTGATCCCAACGTCAAAGCTCCCGCTAAAGCAATACCACAAACAAGACCATAGGCCTTTGTTTTTCTAAAATAGCCATAACCCTTAGTTTCCATTTGTTTCATATTATTTTCTCATCTCTCTTCTAGGTTGCTTTTTGTGACGATCCCAGGTCATGTAATTAGTGTGATACTTTTTTCTTAACAGCGTAGCCTAAAACCGAAATTAACATCATGCCCAAGTAACCAAGTACGCTTTGTTTATCACCTGTTTTTGGCAAGGTCTTTTTAGCACCTGTACTATCTGTAATGGTCACTGTCCCATTAGGGTTAACGTGGCCACCAAGGCTCTCAGGGGTAACGACTTGTGTACGGCCTGCTTGGTCACGAATAATCACCTGACTGTCCTTAGTACCGATAACTGTTTTGTCTGGTGTGACTGGAATCGGTTTAAAGACCACTTCACCTGTCGTGGTATCCACCTTTTCAATAATGTCTTTTGAAACATTATCTGGGACAAGCTCTTCTTTTTTCGTGTCTTCACTAGGCCTAGAGGTTTCAGGTGTTACTTCTTCCTTAGGCTTTGTTTCCTCTTTAGGCGTTTCAGCCTGACCTGGAACAGTTGCTGGCTTGTCTTCTTTCCCAGCTGATGGGGTGGTCGGATCCACTGGCGCTGGTAGCTCTTCTTTAGGTGTTTCTGGCTCTGCTGGTTTGTCTGGGACTGGGAGTTCAGGTTGACTTGGAGCTGGAGTGACCACCTCTGTAGAGGGAGCGGTCGGATCCACTGGCACTGGGGTCTCATCTACGTAAGCAAGAGAGGTTGTGAGTAGGGCCACTGTGGTCGCTGTGAGGACACTAAGTAATTGTTTTTTTGTCATAAGAGTTATTCCTTTCCTTTTCGGTGATACCCCCTACCGGTTAAACGTAGTGGGCTTTGTCGGTTGATTCTACGAGCCACTAAAGTATTTTGCGATTTGATGGTTCGTATCTGGTTTAAAATCTTTGGGTAAGGGATAATGACATCAATCTCTTTGAGGATGCCGTCCACATACCCTTTTGTCCTTTGAGTCGCATGTCTTGCTCTTAGAGTGATCAGTGTCCCATCTTCTAAGAGCGCTGTAGCGCCTCCTTGTTTTCCTAATTGTTTTAAGTCACTTAGGGTGACTACTGTTTCATTTTCATCAATCATTGGTTTCTCCTTGATGTTAATAGGCTGAAATGAACAGCCATGCTGGAAGAGGTCTATCACCTCTTCTCGGTAGTTTTGACACACGGTTTTTAGTCTAGGTACCGCAAACTCCTTCGCCTTAGAGGACAGGTCAAACTCTGGCTTTACGTTAAGTGGTCAGCACTAGCTATCCTTTTCTAGTTACAAACACCGCCCCCTTTTTTCTTTTATGCTTAGACCACGCTGATCAGGGCGGTGGGGGTATTTAGTTGACAAAGGACTGTGAGCTCGTTTACCTGCTCGAAGCAACAACTGTTGAGGAAGACTAAGGGATAAAACTACCCTAGCAGTTGCTGGTTGGAGCAGATAAACTGCTCAGTTCATTAGCTTACCAGGCTTTCTTTTTAACAGAGACTAGGCCAAGTAGAGAGACGAGAGTCATTCCTAATAGGCTTAAAAGCGATAAGGACTGCTCACCTGTCTGAGGAAGGCTACTTTGAGAAGTAGTGGCACCAAGAACCCTTTGATGACCTTGCTTGTCCATCGGTTGTACGCTAACAAGAGAAGTGTTCATTGTTTTTGATGATATTTCTGCTACAGTATCAGCCAACTGTATTGTCCCAGACACGTAATCTGTTACGTGTCCTACTTCATTGATCACAGGAACAGCTTCTTCCCCCTTAGCTTCAATCTTAGCTTTGCTTTCAGCTAATTGTGAGTGACGTTTCGCAGCTAAAACTGCTTGATAGGCTTTAAAGATGGCTTGATACTGTGCTGTTAGGCCAGCCTCTTTGGCTTGCAAGGTTTTTAAGGTCTCAAGTTCTTGTCCTAAACGAGCACTTGCTTCACCAAGAACCGCCTTAGCTTGGTTTACTTTATCTTGACTGTCTTGTCTCAATTTTGTCACTTGCTTAAGATTCGTCACATAAGTCTGTTTTTGGGTAAGGTCAGCCTTAGCCTGTTCGACTGCTTTTGTCGCACGGTCAAGATGTTCTTGAGCTAATGGGAGGGCTTGAGTTAACTGTTCTAGGCTTGTCTCTTGAGCTGCTAGCTCCGTTTGAGCTTTAGCTAGGTCATCTTGTTTAAGGGTTAGATGTTCTTGAGCTTGCTTAAGATTAGCTGTTTTCGTTTCTAGGTCTTGTTCTGCTAATTTAGCTCTTTGTTTCGCCTTATCCAGCATATCTTTGGTTGTGACTAAGTTAGCCTTAGCTGCAGCTAATTGGTCTTTTGCTTGTGAGGTTTGAGACGCGACTTGTTCTAAGGCTGTCACATTTGCTTGGGCTTCAGTTAAAGCTTGATTATCCAATTGTACCGCTTGATTAGCTGTAACTTTTTCTGCCATTAATTGAGCCATCTGTTTCGTCATCAAGCTAATAAAGGGAACACCAACCCCATCCACATCTTCTGGGTTATGACTTTGATGATTCCATAAATCAGCTAAATTGTGATAGCCAATATTATTGCGATTGTAAGGATCATAGACATAAGTGTTCCCATCTTGATAACCTCTTAGTGCTACGTCATGACTAGCTGACCATCCCCAAGATAAAGGCGCAAACTTCTCATGGTGTTGAATGGAATTAATGACATAGTGTCCATCTTGTAGCGCTGTTTGCACTTGATCTAAGGTTTTTAAAACAGTTGGAACTAAGCCAAAATGTTCAGCCGCTTTCATAGCACCAATACTTGAGGTGCCATCAAAACGACCATTATTAAACTCACCAATTTGGTATAAGTAATCTGCGACTTCCAGAGGACTAATGTGTCTCCCTACTAATTCTGAGAAGGCCATAGCAAGAGAAGCTGGCACACATCCTGTCGCCGCAAAGGTCTTCCCACCATAGGCTTTTTGCCACTCGTTATCTCTTTGGTTAAAGTAAGTGCCATTTTCAACTGGCTTAGTCAGACGCTCTGCTTCAATCGCAGCCATGACTTGTTCTAGAGTTGTTTGTTTTTCTGTTAATTCTTGAGACTTAAGGTTAAGCTCTTCTTTGGCATGTCTCACATCAGACTCATGTTTAGCATCTGCTTCTTGAGCCTGACTAACTTGTGTTTCTGCTTTCGTAACCGCTTCTTGAGCCCCTAACACTTTTTCTTCCGCTGCACTGACATCAGCGGCTTGATTACTTGTCGTGAGAGCTGCTTTGGCTTGATTAACAGCTTGAGTAGCACTTGTCACTGTAGCTTCTTTCTCAACAACTGCTTGAGACGCTTTGGCGACTGTTTCTTTCTGATGGTCAACTGCTGTTTGGGCTGTTGATTCAGCCTCTTGAGCTGCTTCAAGCTGTGCTTGTGCATCAGTAACAGCACTTTGGCTAGCCTCAGCCTCTTCTTGGGCTTTTATTAGACCTTCTGGCGTTGCTTCACTGGCTAGTTTTTCGGCATCATTAACCGCTGTTGTCGCATCAACTAAAGATTGTTGGGCTTGAGTTTTTTCTGTTTTAGCAGCTTTCACCGTAGCTTCCTGATCCTTAAGGGCTTTCGTTGCCTCATCAGCTTTTGCTTTAGCGTCCGCCACTTGACTTTCTGTCACTTCCGTATGTGTCACAACTTCAGCTACTTTAGCTGGTCTTGTGTTTGATAAATCATCTGCCTGCACAAGACCTGTGCCTGTAGATAAAGCGGCGACTGCGATTCCTGTTAATACTTTTACTTGTTTCATGATATTCTCCTTGTTCTTAGAGTGATTAGTTGTCATTAGCTGGCTTTGATAAGACTTGGAAAAAATTTGACCACACTTCCATGACAAAATGTTTTTGCCCATCTTTGTCATAGCTCCTTGTTCGTAGCTCACCCTCTACACTGATGAGTGTTCCCTTATCCGTCCAGTTCACTAAGTTTTCAGCAGCTGTTCCCCAGATGATGCAAGGAATGAAATCGGCCTCACTTCCTGACCCGCCTGCTTTCTTTTTCCGATTAATCGCTATTGTAAATCGGGCATAGGTCTTCTTATCTGGCGTTTGATATAACTCAGCCTTTTTAGTCAGACGACCAATTAAGTTTGTATTATTCATTGGCTTCTCCTTGCATGATTGTTTAGTAGGTCATCTATCGATACCTGAAAGAACTGTGAGAGCTTTTTAGCATTATCCGTTGATATCCTATGGTTCCCTAATTCCCAATGCGAGATCGTTTTACGCATAACACCTATTTGATCCGCTAATGCTTGTTGGGAAAGGCCGGCCTGTTTACGTAGCTCCTTTACTCTATTTTGAGTGATAGTTGTCAAGTGGAGTCACCTCCTTTCCGTCTATAGTGTTCCTTGTCTTCTGCAAGCTCTTTAAGAGCTTGAGCTTTCTCCTCAGGTGGGAGATTGAATATAGCTTTAGGAATGGCAATCACACTTTCTTTAGGGCTTCTACCAACCTTTAGCAGTTCACGTGGAAGCTGTTTAAATTCATCTTGTAACATGGTTTTTCCTCATTATCTTTAACTATCATTATTTTCTTCCTCAACTCCTCTTGAATACCTTAATTCAGCTTGTCTATGGGCTATAATTTTAGCTTCCAATCGCCTTTCTTCCTTGAGGTTTTCAAGCATCTTCATGAGATAAGCTAGAGGGTGCTCACAGTCATAAGGCATTCGTTCAATCATATCGATTACTTCATGACTTGTGATATACTCTTGTGTCAAGTACTGACCAATCATCATTTTTTGCTTATGCGTCAAACTATAATTTTGAGAATTTCCTGTAAAGAGGTCAATCTGACAAAACTTGCCATTATACCTGTCCGCAATTACTTGTAAGAGCGAATAATATTTAGGCGGAACATAGGTCACAGAATGTTCTTGGAAAGAAGTGTTATTAGTTTCAGTAGGTTGTGGCCGTTCGTCAGAATCGGGCACAGCCTTTCTAGAACTATTATTATCTTTACTAGAGTTAGTATTACTAGTATTAATATAATTCGGGTCAATATTTTTGACTGGCCCCGTCAATTTTTTTGACCCCCCGGTAAAATATTTTTACTGGGGGTCTTTTGATGTTGTTCTTGTCTTTTTTGAAAGGCTTTCTCTTGGCGTTCAATACGTTCTTGTTTATATTTCTCAGCATCATAGGTCATAACATTGCCTACATAAATACGATTAGCCACTTGCCCGTCCGCATTAGAATACTGATTAACTTCATAGATTAAGCCATAGTCCGCTAGAGCGTTTTTTAGCTTGATGGCTTTGGGTTTGGAGCAATTAAAATAACGTTGAATCTCTGCATTTGAAAACTGAATATATACACGCCCTACTTCATCTACCCAACCATTCTTAGCAGAGAGTTCTAAACGATTCTTCATCATGCCATAAAGCGTTTTGCCATCTGATACCAAGTTTTGGTAATGAGTATCTTCCCAAAGTACCCAAGGCATCCTAAAAAAACTTTCAGATGTTTGCATTTGTTCTAGCGTAATCGCTGAAAATTGATCTAAACCAGTCATGGTATCACCCCTCAAAAATTCTTAAGTTAAGACTGCCATTAGCAGAAAACTGAACTGTCTTTTCTGCTTCTAGCCATTCTAAGGCTTTAAGGACTCTTTCTCGTGACCATCCTGTTTGTTTCATGAGGTCGACGACCATCATATTTTTGGTTAATTGCGCTAGTGCAGATTGTTTTGATGTCATGAATTCTCCTTTTCAACCAATATTAGTATTTGAATACTATTTTTGTTTAATCAATTCTTCAGGCATTAACCTTGTTGCTTTCGCCTGTTTAAGACCAGTCACATATGCCTCAGAATCAAGTTCAACTTGAATAGTCACTGTTTTTGTTTTTAAGTCTCCCATCCGAAGTCGCTGTTCTTTTAAAACTTCTGCTGGAACTTGAACCACTAACGCGAATTCTTCTGATGATTGAATTTGTTCTTTGAAACGTTGATTAAGTCCCTCTAAGAAACCTAGTAAGTAAGATTTTTTATAATCCTTCCAACGTGCTTTAGAAACTGTAGGGAAAAGTCGTTTTAGGCGATAGTCAAGATACAATAGAGCACCTTCATAAACTTTAGTGCATAATTCAGCATCCGTATCATACCCAAAGAAAATCATCTGAGTAATACCTTTTTTAACCAGTCTTCTTCGTATGGTTTTACATCGAAAATTTTCACCTAGAATGGCTGCCAGTTTTTCTTTCCACCACACCATCCTGTATTCCCAATGCCCTACTGTCTCGCCTATGTTATCATTTCTTTGAGTGGCCTTAATATCACTCATAGACAACTTATGCTTAACCATAAGTTTTTGAGCCATCAGAAGCGCCGTTTGCCCTTCCTCGTCATTTGGTGCATCATAAGCCAATTCAAGTAGGTTTTGTACTTTTCCAATGATTTTATTTTCCATATTCTTCCTCTAAATTATCTAGTTGTAGAGCTTGTTCATAGGCTTTCCAAAAATCTTCTAGTTTCCCACTTAGCGGCAATTCCCCGTAGTCAATGTAGCATTGGATAGCTTCATCTAGATTAGTAGAATTAGTTCCTGCAAATGGCACGTTTTCTAAATCGACTGCTGTATTATCAAGTATGGATGACTTTAGGTGTTCTAATAGGATAGCTCTGCTTCTAGCATTTTTTAAAGTACTTAAAAATAATTTTCTATCTGTAATAGCCATATCAGCCTATCTCCTTCTCCGGTATCAATTGTTTTAATTCACTAGAGAATCCATTTTCCACCCAGTCTTCAATCATTTGATCTATTTCTTCTTGTGTCATAACATCTCCCCTTTTCCAACTTCTCACTTCAGCAAGCCCAAGTAATTAAAAATCGTATACATTGATGCCAAAGCATTTATGACAAAGAGAAACAAGTCTAACAAATAAGGTTCCCTCTTGTGATAGTTACTGATAAACATGGGGTAGAAGACAAAAGCAAAACTAATGTTAAAAATAATCAATGGGCTCATTTGTCACTCCTAAAATTACATAACCATCTTTTAGACCGATAAAGTCCGATAGAATATAAGTTATTTTTCTAACAATACAGCGATAGGGATAGGTGTATCCTTTTTTGGGATCATATTCTCTCAGTAACAGTTCATCGCCAACTTTAAAATCTCTATCGTTATAGCGACATTCAAATGTCTTTGTCCCATCCATAATAGCCTTAAAATACTCTGGATAACAGTTCAGCATGTGTTGTGTCACTTCTTTTCCTCCTCTGCAGCTTCAATAAACTGAAGTTCAATAAGCTTATTACTGGGATGCAAAAGTATACGTCTCTTCCACTCTTGCTTTGTGTGCTTTACTTTCCACAATGGAATCACACCAAATAGATATAGCTGTGCAGTATAAAGAATCTCATCGTCTCTACTCTTCACAATGAATCTCCTACACATAATTCATCAAGTCTGGATTAAATTCCAAAGTAAGCCATAAGGCTTCTTCTTGTGTGAGTTGCTTGATATGACCCCAAGTGCCATTTCTGGAATGTTCACAGTAGGGATATGTTCCGTGTTTATTTCGAGGGCTTAACTCATGGATGATGCCATCTCTTACAACTTCCCATAGAAGGCTTGAAGGTTTGTAATAATAACCATTTCTTAACCAAATTCTGTTTAGATCATCATATGGAGATGCTTTCTCTTCTTTAGGAAAAGTTTCAGAATCTGAAACAGTCACTTCTTTCTCTTCATCAAGATCTATCACTTCAAATATGTCTAGAGTTTCAATATCCATGATGATTTCAATATTATTTGACATCTGTTTTGTGTCCTTTCAGCAGTTTTAGGCAACGAAAAAAGAGAACGAATTTCTCGTCCTCTTAAGCTATAGGGTATTCAATTTTACGTTTCCCAAAACTCTAGACACTTACACTTGACAGACTGCAAATAAAGCGTATTCTAAAACCATTTAGCCTCCTGAAAATCAAAAACACTCAAGCTACTAACCTTTAAGATCAAAAATCCCCTCTACTAGTAAAAACAATTGTAATAAGTAAAGACCTATTCATAAGCTCAAAATCAGAGATTAAAAAAATGACCATAAGGTCAAAAACATTTTTCAAAATTTTAAAAATGACGGGTGAAAAACGGGTAAACACCCCAAAACCCTGATACATCAAAGGGATAAAAGGAGAGGAGGGGATTCGAACCCCCGAGCCCCGTTAAGGACTACACGCTTTCCAAGCGTGCGCACTCGGCCACTATGCGACCTCTCCAAAGTAAGAAGCTGATTAGCCAGCTTCATTAGTGTATCATTTTTTTAAGCAATTGGCTACTAGAAATTTGCCTCAACTCGGTAAATGACTTGACCTTTACTAGAGAATTTCTCTTCATATTCTGTCATGACATTTCCTTCGTAATCACTGGCATGTAAATCAAGCCAAACTTGTCTCAAGGTCATACCATATTGGGAGAAACTAGCTAAACTGTATTCAAATAAACCTCTGTTATCCGTTTTGAAATGAATTTGACCATGTTCTGGCAAAATTTGCTTATAAGTATCCAAAAAGTCTTTATAGGTTAGGCGACGTTTTTCATGCTTAGATTTTGGCCATGGATCTGAAAAATTAAGATACATCATATCCACTTCACCATCTTCAAAGTAGTTGGTCAAACTAGAGCCATCCACACGCAGCAACTTAACATTAGGTGCACAAGAAGCCAAGACCTTATCCAAAGCATAGCTCAAAACTGACAGCTGGATATCAATACCAATGTAATTAATATCAGGATTTTTTAAAGCCATCCCAGTGATAAAGCCACCTTTTCCTGATCCAACTTCGATATGAATCGGATTATCATTGCCAAAGACGCGATGCCACTTCCCTTTAGCATCTTCAGGGTTAAGGATAACATAGTGTGGGTTGTTCGCTAAGTGCTCTTCAGTACCTTTTCGTTTTCTAACTCGCATTATTTCTTTCTAAACATTTCTCTAAATTTACGAAGGGCATAAATCTCTTGGTTAACATGCTCCATATCCCTTTTATCAAAACACTTAAGGATTTGAGTGAGATAAGAAAATTGACCATACCAAATGATTTTTTCCATGACCTTCTCATTGTTTTTGTAACCATAATAAGCTAACCATTCTGGCCAGCGTGATCTAGGGATATAGTGACTTAAAAGGTAAGCAACATCGTACATTCTGTCTGTCAAACGAACAGAATCCCAATCCACCAAATAAATCATACCACTAGTTGTGATTACCCAGTTACTGTGCTTGATATCACCGTGAACAATGGTAGCCACTTCCGAGCGAAACTCAGGTAAACTACGCTTTAATTCTCTTACTATAGCCTGCAAGTAAGAGTTTTGTTGAATTTGTAAGGGCGCATTTTGCTCAAAATCAACTAAAAGATCAGAAGGATTTTCTATTTTATAGTTCAACTGCAATAGCTGATTAACCAACTTTTTGGATTTGTGAAGGCGCAGTAAAATATGAACAATCTGCTTACTGTTCATATCTTCCTTGGTTAAGGTTCGACCATCTAACCATTCTTGGGCACTCATCATATCGCCATTGCCCATACGCTTAGCCCAGAGCAATTGAGGGGCAATCTGTTCTTTGGCTAAGGCAGGTAGAATAGGTGTTGTGTTGAGCTTGATGAAAACACTATCGCCATTTGGATAGGTTCCTTTATAGGCTTTACCGCTTTTGCCTCGCAAGGGAGTTAAAGCAAGATCTTGTTCAGTTGTGGTCACCTTATCACCCTCCTTTTCTATCATTTCTAATCGTTTATTCCTATTTTACTTGTTTTAAATCACTTAGTCAATTATCTTCTTTAACTTATAAGGTAAGTAGAAAAAGTTAAGAATTCCCATGACAAGGACAAGTCCAATAGCCGCATTAAGGGAATGGCAAACCACAAGGTTAACCACAAGAATCAGAAAACTTAATTTTCGTAAAAAAGAAAGGAGATTGCTTGCTTTTAGGCCTTGATTATCTGGATAAAGATGAGACATATAATGATAGTCGTAATGATGATAAAGAGACAATAGCTGAAAGAGAATCAAATAATCAAAAATCAAAGCCAAACCAAGAGCCAAATAAGTATGAGAAATAAAGAGCAAAGAAAGCACACTTAGCAAAAGCAATCTCAAAAAGAGGCCTAGATAATCCGAACTTCTTAAAAAAGCTCGTAAATAAAGATTTGTCCATTGCTCCTTGTGAGTCGTTTTCACAAGCTTAAGTAAAGGATTTAAGTAGCTACGCTTCTTCACCTTGGTTGAAATCCCCTTGACGTTTGTAAACAAAGAATAGAATTTCAAAATAGACTGTTTACGATTCTCTTCAAAGGTAATTGCTTTTTCCCAATCTAAGCCCTTATCAGTGATTAATTTTCTCACTTTAGATGTTAGGATAAAGGCACGTAAAGCAACCAGAAGTATCAAGAAAAGAATAAAAAAAGGAAGTGACATCCCTAACTTGTAAAAGAAAGGAAATAAAAAGGAGAGTAGCACAGTCTGTAACAGTGACCAAATGACTAATGACGTACGGGCTGCTTTCTTGATTTGCTTGATAACTGCCTCTTCTTTTGGCAAGAGAAAATGCTGATCTGCTTTTTCTAAATAAATCCCCACAGAACCCAGATTCATAAGTAGAACAACTAAAATGACTAAGCCAAGTTGAACAGGAAAATGGTTTTTAGGAAAATGCTTTAAGAGTTGGCTGTATTGAACCAGAATAAAACCAAATAAGAAGAGTAAAACGAGTACAAAGTGATCATTAAAGACATAAGGAAGATACTTAGCTTGTTGCTCTTGAAAAGCTCGACGACGTTTCTTAAATAATGCTTCCATAGCCTAAACCTCTTTTGTCAATGCCAGATAAATATCATTTAGACTTGCTGAGGGATCTCCAAAGGTTTCTTGCAAATCTGCTAAAGTCCCTTGAGCTCGTACTTGACCTTGATGCAAAATAACAAAACGGTCACACATTTTTTCAGCAGAATCCAGAACGTGGGTGCTCATCAAGATAGACTTCCCTTTAGCTTTTTCAACTTCCAACGATTGAATCAAATCAGAAATCGCTAGTGGGTCTAATCCTAAAAATGGTTCATCCAAGATAAAAAGACTAGGATCAATGACAAAAGCACAGATAATCATCACTTTTTGTTTCATTCCTTTTGAAAAGTGAACAGGAAACCAGTCCAATTTATCAGTTAGACGAAAGAGTTTCAAAAATGGTTTAGCTCGCTCTTGAGCCACTTCAAGGTCAATATCATAAGCCATAGCAACAGTATTAATGTGCTCAGCCAGGGTCAATTCCTCATAAAGACTTGGTGTTTCTGGAATAAATCCAATTTTCTTACGGTATTCAAAAGCATTCTCAGCCAAGGTAAGGCCATCAATTGAAATATTACCTTGATAGGGTTTCAAAAAACCAATGATTTCATTAATGGTGGTTGATTTTCCAGCGCCATTGAGGCCAATCAAACCCACCAGTTCGCCATCATTCACCGAAAAACTCACATCCTTTAAGACAGGAATGTTGAGGTATCCACCTGTTACGTGTTCAATTTTTAACATATCATTTCTTTCTAATATTCAATCCGTTTTATAGTAACCATTATATCAAATTCTATTAGATAAGGAACTTGAAAAGGTCAAGCAACTGGAAAGCTTCTCTTTCCTTTTAAACCCCTTATGTTTTCTTTTTTAAAAACAACTAATAGTATACACATTTTTCTAATTTTTTCAAGCGCAATTCGCGACAAAAGTAACCTCTTATGAATGATGCTTTTCGGATTTTTACATGTCAATTCCCCATGCTTTTTGTTATACTTATAAGTAAGTATCCTACTTAAATAGAAACAAGAGAAGGTGACTCATATGGACAACTGTATTTTTTGTAGTATTATCAAGGGAGACATTCCTTCATCAAAAGTTTATGAAGACGATCAGGTTTTAGCCTTTTTAGACATCTCTCAAACAACTCCAGGGCATACCTTATTAATTCCTAAAAAGCACACGCGAAATGTGCTTGAAATGGATGAAGAAACAGCAGCAGCTACTTTTGCTCGATTGCCTAAAATTGCTCGTGCTGTCCAAAAAGCGACAGGGGCTCCTGCCATGAACATCATTGCTAATAACGAAGAGTTGGCCGGGCAAACCGTCTTTCATGCCCATATTCATCTAGTCCCTCGTTATCATAGTCAAGATGGTATTTCTATCCAGTATACTACCCATGAGCCTGATTTTGAGAGCCTCGCTACATTAGCCCAAGCTATCCAACAGGAGGTCACATCATGAAAATCAAATCCCTATTAGCTATTGGACTAACTTCCCTTGCTGCCTATAACGTTTATCAAAAGCGTCATGCCATCAAAGAAACCTTAGAGACTTTTAAGGAGTCTAAAGAAGCTATTCAATTTGATGTTGATAAGATTAAAGTAGACTTAGCCTTAATCCAAGACCAAAGCAAGCAAGTTCAAGCCATCAGTAAAGACTTAACTTATAAATGGCGTGTTTTTAATCAAGAAACACAACCTCAACTTAAGCAAATCCAAGATCGTCTTTCCAAATACCAAGAGATGAGTGAGGATGCCAACGAAAACTAAATAAAAGACAAAAACCGAAACAGATAGTGAGTATTTTCTCTCGTCACCTGTCTCGGTTTTTCTTGTTTAAGGTTCTAACTGACTACTAGCACCTGAACTAGAAGTTCCACTATCAAGAAGCGGAGCTTCTGTCTGTGGGCTCGGTGACGCCGGCGCTGAAGCCTGGTTGTTAGGAGATACCTATTCATTTGAAGCCGTTCCACTGTTATCCACATAAGAAGGGTAGGTAATTTGTGGTTCCGTATAAGATTGAGAATACGCTGAACCACTGTAGTCTTCTTGAGCTGAACTATTTGCTAGTGAGCCATAAAGATTCTCATAGACCGTAGCACTTGTTTTTAATTGGGTGACTTTATTAAGACCCAGCTCCATACGAATACGGTTTTGTGTTTCTAAAAGGTGATCGCTGGTTACTATCTGGTAAGAACCACCATCTGCTAAGGTAGCATCCTCTCCTTTTAGTTGGAATGTCTTAACAGTTTTCAAGGCATCTGTGTAACCCAACAAACTTGGAATAGTAGCTGATGAAATTTCAATATTGGTTTGCATATTGCCACTAACTGCAGAAAGAATCTTGCGATAAGAACTAATGCTATTAAGGGCTAAAATTTTCTTAAGCACCTTTTGAATCACTTCACGTTGTCGTTTTTGACGCCCATAGTCTCCTTCTGGGTCGTCATAACGCATGCGAGCATAAACGAGAGCTTGCTCTCCATTTATTTTATGCGTTCCAGGAGCAACCGTCGCTTGATATTCTGGTTCATTTTCCGAAATGGAAATAGGGAAATCAAATTCATTGGTAACCGTAATGCCACCCACAGCATCAACAAGATCAATTAAGCCTTGCATATTAATTTGAACATAATTATCAATAGTAATATTTAACAAATCCTGAACGGTCATAATGGCCATTTGAGCGCCACCTGAAGCATAGGCAGCATTTAGCTTAGCTTCGGCACCATCCATATCATTGCCACGCGGTCCAGATAAGGTCACCAAGATATCTCGTTCTAAACTGGTCATGGTCGTTGTTTTGGTCTTAGGATTTACCGTTACCAGAATCATAGAATCGCTATTACCCTGCCACTTATCTGAACGCTCTGCAGAACCTGTGTCTACCCCCATTAAGAGGATAGAAAAGGACTTTGTTTGTTTAATGGCATCACTTTTCTTAGAAGAAGTTGAAAAATCTTTAAAAGTCTTTGACAACTCATCGGTTGAAAAGGTATATGCACTGGTAAGGTAAACACCAACAGCCACTAAGCTTGTTACAAAAATCGCTGTCAGCATTAATAATATTTTAGTTCCTATTTTCATCTAGTCACTTAGTGACATGTTTACACATATCGTAAACATCCCATTCTTCTCCGTCCTTTGATTTGATGCCATTTTCTTTGACATTTATAACATGAAAGCCATTTTTGTGATATAGATGTAGGGCAACTTGGTTTCTAACCTGCACATCTAAAAACAAGCTCTCTAAATCTGAATGATTAGCCCAATCCAGAGCTAACTCCAATAAGAGCTGACCTAATCCGTGTCCTTGATAATCTTTTAAGATTGCCATAAATAGATTGCCAGACTTGCTTGATTTATTCACATCAGCTGCAATATTAAGCAGCCCAACTAACTGCTCTCCTACTCTGAGCAAGAGACAAATATCTAAAAAAGAGCTTTGGCTTCTCTCAATAAAAGCTTGGATGTCCTCGAAATTTGCCCCTAAAACTGCTTCGGTATGACTAATATAATCAGTTTCTTGAGCTAGTCTTTTGAGCAGAGTTAAAAGCTCCCTAGCTTCACTGGGTTTAGCTTCTTCTATTGTAACCACATGATTAGACATCTTGAATAGCTCCTAGGAGCTCTGCCCCACGAGGACCATGAGCTACCAATCGTACTTGACGTCCCTCGTCTTTTTTTTCTAGGATAACTTCTAAGTAATCACTCAGAACATGCTCACCCAAAAGCTCTCCCCACTCGATGACAGTCACGCCATCTCCGAAAATAAAATCATCTAAATCAATCGAATCAGGATCATCCCCAATACGATAAACATCAAGATGATAAAGTGGAAGGCGCCCTTCATATTCTCTTACAATGGTATAGGTAGGACTCTTAATCATTTGGGTAATCTCTAATCCTTTAGCAATCCCTTTGGTGAGAGTTGTTTTACCCGAGCCCAACTCACCTGTTAACACTAAAAGATCGTTTGCTACTAGTTTTTGCCCTATCTTTTGCCCTAATCTTATAAGGGCCTCTTCATTTTCACTATAAAACATAAAGATATTATAGCAGAAAAGCCTTTTTGTTCCAAGCGCTAGCGTGATTCCACTTGCTTTCTTCACTTCTAGCACCAAGACAGCTAAAAAGAGATGGCTAAGCACCTCTTTTTAACGATTAAATAAAAGCTAAAATAACAAAGTTCAAGATAAATAAGAAGGTCGCTCCCCAAAGAATAGGATGAATCTCTTTGGCATTTCCTTTAACGATTTTGACTAAACAGTAGAAAATGAAGGCTCCTGCGATACCGTAAGAAATAGAATAGCAAAGGGCCATGAAGAATGCTGCAAAGAAAGCTGGCAAAGCATCTTCAAAATTGCTCCAATCCACATCAAGGAATGAAGATACCATCATGACACCGACAATAATAAGTGCTGGTGCTGTTGCTGCTGCTGGCACGATTCCAATGATTGGAAGTAATAAAGTAGAAAACAAGAAACAAATGGCTGTTGACACAGCAGTTAATCCAGTACGTCCACCTTCAGCAATTCCTGCTGCTGACTCAACGTAAGTGGTTGTATTTGACGTTCCAAATAGGGCACCAATTGAAGTACCAATGGCATCGGCAAAAAGGGCACGATCCATTTTAGAACTAAAGCCTGTGCTATTTTCTAGAGCTTCTTCATCTTCTGCTGAGAAAATTCCTGTACGACGCCCAGTACCAATAAAAGTACCAATGGTATCAAAGGTGTCAGAAAGACTGAAAGCAAAAATGGTCATTAAAACAAGTGGTAAACGACTAGAATCACTAAAGAGTGATGACATACCACCAAAAGCAGCTAAGAAGGTTGTTCCAAGTTCTGAAAAGGCAGAACCTATATGATTATCAGCAAAGTTAACAGTTGATAAATCAACCACTCCCATAGGAATACCCACCAAAGTGGTCACAATAATACCGATTAAAATAGCACCACGAACATTTTTGATAACAAGAATAGCCATCAAAAACAAGCCAAATACCGCTAACAGAACGCTAGGTTGGGTGAAGGTTGAAATGGCTGGTACAACACCACCATTGGCATTAACAGAGAAAATGCCCTTAGCAAATGTTTCAGCTGTTGCCTTTGCAGGCTCAACGCCATTTACAGCAACAATATTTTGAGATGATAATGAGAAGTCGATAATATCTGCATTCTTAAAGCCTAAGTAAGCCACAAAGACCCCGATACCGCCACCGATAGCATGCTGTAGACTAACCGGAATCGCTTTGATAATGCTTTTTCGGAATTTTGTTACCGTAATAAAGATATTAAACAAACCACATAGGAATACCATAGCCAAAGCTTCTTGCCATGAGAATCCTAGGCCAAAGACAACCGTATAGGTGAAAAAAGCGTTTAAGCCCATCCCTGGTGCCAGAGCATAGGGGACATTAGCAAAAAGCCCCATAATAAGAGTTGAAATCGCTGCAGCAATAATGGTTGCCAAAAATACAGCCTTTGAAGGCATTCCTGCAGCACTTAAAATACTTGGATTAACAAATAAGATATATGACATGGCAAAAAAAGTGGTTAAACCAGCCATAATTTCAGTTGAGACACTTGTCCCATGTTCTTTTAAATTAAAAAACTTTTCCATTTGAATGGAGTCTCCTTAAATTAGATAGGTAGAAATCAAAAAAGCTCTTATCCCTTGATAAGCCTTTTTAAAACACCCAAATTACCGATTTTTACGAACGATAATAACATTATAACACTAAATCGTTCCTATTTCAATAAGTCTTATCCTTTTTCATTAAAAAGATTATCTCCTTTGTGCTTATTTCTTACTCTAACTGATATTTTTGCTTTCACTGAGAGTAAAATCTGTTATAATTTTAGGTATGACTAAGAAAATAATTGCGATTGATTTAGATGGAACCTTACTTAGACAAGATAATACCATCTCAGAATACTCAGAAAAAACCATAAAAGCTGTACAAGCTAAAGGACATCAAGTGGTCATTTCTACCGGTAGACCTTATCGAATGGCCTTAGACTATTACCTTCAATTAGACCTCAAAACACCGATTATCACCTTTAACGGCTCCCTAACTCATATGCCAGAGCAACGTTGGGAATTTGAGCATAATGTCACTCTTGATAAAAGCTACCTATTAAAGTTACTAAAGTACCAAGATGATTTTCAAATGGACTTTATCGCCAGTGAGTACCGTAAAAATTTCTACATTACCATGAATAGGCCTGAAAGCATCAACCCCCAATTATTTGGCGTTGAAGCCATCACAAAAAACATGGCATTAGAAATTGCCAAAATCACTCGAAATCCAAATGCCTTATTAACTCAAACTCATCATGAAGATAAGTATGCCCTTGCTAAAAGTATGCGTGCTTTTTTCAAAGATGAAATTGAAATCGACTCATGGGGAGGTCCCCTCAACATTTTAGAGATTTCACCTAAAGATATTAACAAAGCTTACGCACTTGATTACCTTCTTAGAATTTTTAATAAGGATAAAAAAGATTTGATTGCCTTTGGTGATGAGCATAACGATACTGAAATGCTAGCTTATGCAGGAACAGGCTATGCCATGAAAAATGCCAGCCCTGTACTCCTACCTTACGCTGACAAGCAACTGAGCTACTCCAATGAAGAAGACGGCGTTGCACGAAAACTGGAAGAGCTTTTCTTATAAGAGCAAACGAAACCACTATTTTTCTGAAAATGGTGGTTTTCTTTGTTTATTGGATCAAGTAAAAATGAAAATAAATCTAATTTTTTCATCATTTTTCAGTATATTTTTGATTTTATATAGTATGAAAATCCCTTTTAAATCACTATTCTTCTTATATCCTATAGAATTCTGAAAATTTTTTCATGTTTTGTAATATTTTTCCAAAAGGGGTTGATTTTTTAGTGAAAACGTTTTAAAATAGAGACGTTCTTGAATTTCGTTTAAGTGAAAAAGAATTGCCAAATTTATTTTGGAAGGAGATTATTCTTCTTCATTTCAACGAGAAATATTTTATAAGGAGGAAGAACAAGAATGGGTATCGGTATTATTATTGCCAGCCATGGTAAATTTGCTGAAGGTATTCATCAATCAGGTTCTATGATTTTTGGTGAACAAGAGAAAGTTCAAGTTGTTACTTTCATGCCAAATGAAGGACCAGATGATTTGTATGGACACTTCAACAATGCTATCGCACAATTTGATGCTGATGATGAAATCCTTGTACTAGCTGACCTATGGAGTGGTTCTCCATTTAACCAAGCTAGTCGTGTAGCAGGAGAAAATCCTGACCGCAAAATGGCTATCATCACTGGTCTCAACTTGCCTATGCTTATTCAAGCTTACACTGAGCGTCTTATGGATGCCAATGCAGGTGTTGAAAAGGTTGCCGCAAACATCATTAAAGAATCTAAGGACGGTATTAAAGCCCTTCCTGAAGAGCTTAACCCTGTCGAAGATTCTACTGCAACTGAAAAAGTTGTTCACGCAATGCAAGGAGCTATTCCTGCTGGAACTGTCATCGGAGATGGTAAATTAAAAATCAACCTTGCTCGTGTTGACACACGTCTCCTTCACGGACAAGTGGCAACAGCTTGGACTCCTGCATCAAAAGCTAATCGTATCATCGTTGCTTCTGATGAAGTTGCACAAGACGACCTTCGTAAACAATTGATCAAACAAGCTGCTCCTGGCGGTATCAAGGCAAATGTTGTTCCAATCAGCAAGTTAATTGAAGTTTCAAAAGACCCTCGTTTTGGCAACACCCAAGTCCTTATTCTTTTCCAAACACCTCAAGATGCACTTCGTGCTATCGAAGGTGGTGTTGAGATTGGTGAATTGAACGTTGGTTCAATGGCTCACTCAACTGGTAAAACAATGGTTAACAACGTTTTATCTATGGATCAAGACGATGTTGCTACCTTCGAACGTTTGCGCGACTTAGGCGTTAAATTCGACGTGCGTAAAGTACCAAACGACTCTAAGAAAAACTTATTTGAACTTATTCAAAAAGCTAACGTTAGATAAGAATCAAAAAATTGCTTGTTACTATTATGACAAGTAGCTTATGATTGATTAAGTCTAACAAGACTATGCTGTCATAGTTCCTAGCTTACTCAATAGACCTGTGTCTATTACATACTTAGTGTTCATTGACAATTAATTCACAAACGAAAGGATTTATCATGTCAGATATTTCATTAATTTCTGCAATCTTGGTCGTTGTTGTTGCCTTCTTCGCTGGTCTTGAAGGTATCCTTGACCAATTTCAAATGCACCAACCACTTGTTGCATGTACCCTTATCGGTCTTGTAACTGGACACCTTGAAGCTGGTGTCATGCTTGGTGGTACTCTTCAAATGCTTGCTCTTGGTTGGGCAAACATCGGTGCCGCTGTTGCACCAGATGCGGCTCTTGCTTCTGTAGCAGCTGCTATCATCATGGTTAAAGGTGGAGACTTCACTAGCAAAGGGATTACTTTTGCTTACTCAACAGCGATTCCACTTGCTGTTGCAGGTCTTTTCCTTACAATGATCGTTCGTACTTTGTCAACTGCCCTTGTACATGGTGGTGACAAAGCTGCCCTTGAAGGAAACTTCGCTGCTGTTGAACGCCTTCACTTTGCAGCACTTCTTTTACAAGGTCTTCGTATCGCTATCCCAGCTGCACTTCTTGTAGCTGTACCAACTTCAGTTGTTCAATCTGTATTGAACTCTATGCCAAACTGGTTGAACGAAGGTATGCAAATCGGTGGTGCTATGGTCGTTGCCGTAGGTTACGCAATGGTTATCAACATGATGGCTACTCGTGAAGTATGGCCATTCTTCGCACTTGGTTTTGCACTTGCTGCCCTTTCTAACTTAACACTTATCGCTATGGGTGTTATCGGTGTTGCTATTGCCTTCATCTACCTAAACCTTTCTAAAAAAGGTGGCAACGGTAGCTCAGTTGGTTCTGCTGATCCTATCGGCGATATCCTAGAAGACTACTAGAAAGGGGTATGACAAATGACTGAACAAATTAAATTAACAAAAGCTGACCGTCAACGTGTTTGGTGGCGTTCACAATTCTTACAAGGTTCTTGGAACTACGAACGTATGCAAAACATGGGTTGGGTATATGCACTTATCCCAGCTCTTAAAAAATTGTATGCTACTAAAGAAGAACGTGCTGCTGCTCTTGAGCGTCACATGGAATTCTTCAACACTCACCCATACGTAGCTGCTCCAATCATCGGTGTTACTTTAGCCCTTGAAGAAGAAAAAGCTAACGGAACTCCAATCGATGACAAAGCTATCCAAGGGGTTAAAATTGGTATGATGGGACCTCTTGCTGGTATCGGAGATCCAGTATTCTGGTTTACTGTTCGTCCTATCCTTGGTGCTCTTGGTGCATCTTTAGCATCAACTGGTAACATCGTCGGTCCACTTCTATTCTTCATTGGATGGAACCTTATCCGTATGTCATTCTTATGGTACACTCAAGAATTTGGTTATAAAGCTGGTTCTGAAATTACTAAAGACATGTCAGGTGGTATCCTTCAAGATATCACTAAAGGAGCTTCAATCCTTGGTATGTTTATCCTTGCTGTCCTTGTACAACGTTGGGTATCTATCAACTTTACGGTTGACCTTCCAGGTAGACAGTTATCTGAAGGAGCATACGTTGTCTTCCCAGAAGGCGCTGTTAAAGGTGCTGAACTCAAATCTATCCTTGGCCAAGCTATGGGTGGTATGAGTCTTGATAAAATCCAATCTCAAACCCTTCAAGGGCAATTGGATTCTCTTATCCCTGGTTTAGCAGGACTACTTCTTACATTCCTTTGCATGTGGTTATTGAAGAAAAAAGTATCTCCAATCGCAATCATCATTGCTTTGTTTGCCTTTGGTATCCTTGCTCACCTTGCAGGTATCATGTAATAAGAAAACTAACGTCTGGGAGCATTTCCCAGGCTTTTCTTTTTATGCTATAATAAGCAAGAAAGTAAATTCTGAAAGGAAGTCTAATGGCTCAATCCTTAAACACAAATGTCCAATATCAAACCAAGGTCGTTTCTTACTTAGGACTTGGTGGTAAAGTAGGCAGCCTGCTCCTAGGTGATAAGGCGCTTGAATTTTACAATGATAAAAATGTTAACGACTATATCCAAATCCCATGGAGTGCTATCAATCACATTGGTGCCAATGTCCGTGGTAAAAAAGTGAGTCGCCATTTTGAAATCTTCACCGATCAAGGTAAATTCTTATTTGCTTCCAAAGATACTGGTACTATTTTAAAAATCACACGTCAACATATCGGTAATGATAAAGTGGTTAAATTACCAACCCTTATCCAAACCATCATGGCAAAACTACTGCGAAAAAAACAAAAAAACTGAGATTAACTCAGTTTTTTTTATCTGCAAAAGGGACTTTAATATCTACCCAAGCTAAGAAACGGTGAAAACCTAAATAATGAAACAGTGTCATCCGCCCTTTCTCCACTAAAAAAGCTAAGAGATAAATCAGACTACTGACGCCAAAAATCAATAAGGGATAAATTAAGATTGGTGTGTTTACAAAAGGTTCTGCAAAATCTCGGATCACAAATTTTACTAAAAGAGGATGCAAATACCCCAGATAAATGCCCAATGTCGTTGGCGATACTAATAAAATCAGATAAGCTAAGAGACTCTTAGGATTAATGGACCATTTGGCAAAAAGAATAAACAAGGCAATGGCTCCTAATGTCAAACTAGGTGATACATACCAGTACCAGATATTGCCAACCATAAATTTCATGGCATAGGTCACACACAAGGATAAGGCATAAACCATCAGTAAATAGCGACTCTTGAAATAAGATAAGTCAATTCGCTTTAAGTAGGCTCCAATAATATAAAGAATCAGTAGCCAAGTCATTTCAAAGCCCTTACTAAGGGAAAATTCTGCCACACTGTTATTCATCAAAGCCGGTAAGAGTGAAAAAACAGTGAACAAAAGAATAACAATATGTTTTAGTTGCCTATCAGATAAGGCTAGGATACCGGCATTAATGATTGGCATGAAAATGAGCAAAGCAAAGTAAGCTGTAATATACCAATAATTACCACTGACAATGGGAAAGAAGGCCTGCCTCCAATTTTCCAAGGTAACTGAAAAACCAAATAGAGCAAACAAAAGAGTGATGCTAAAACTATAGAAAAATACCTGAACCCAGATACTGACCAGCTTAGAATACTTGTAGGTCGATCCTATCCCCACATAACCACTAATCAAAGCGTAACAATTAACGGCTCCATAAACAAGTACCTGGATAGACCAAGTCATAATAAAATAGGCGTCGGTTTGTCCTTCTACAGAAGACCTTAGGCCATCCTTTCCCAAGACATGCGTAATCACAATCATAAACATGGAAATAATACGCAATAAGTCCAAACCATAGTGATGTCGTCTTTTTAAACATTTATCTGTTTCTAACATAAGACTAGTTTACCATAAGTTGCTTTACCCATTAACTAATTTGGCTATCTTTGAGTTGAATTTTCTTATTTTAAGTTTACTTTTTCACCATTTCTGTTATAATAGTGCTATCGGATAAGTAATATAATCCTTTCTTTCAGAAAGTCTGTGGTTGCTGCGAACAGATAGAGAGCTTGTATGAAATTCTACCGTGTTTTAATCTCATAACTAATTAAGTGCACAGATGTGAAGCTGGATGGAACCGCGCTAAAGCGCTCCAGCAGAATCATAATCTGTGCTTTTTTCTATTCTTGCGTGAAATGATTTTCCAATCATCTTCACCCAACCAGTCATTATCTTATTTTAAAGGAGAGTCTTATGTTAGATCTTAAACGCATTCGTAACGATTTTGAAGCCGTTGCAGCTAAACTAAACAATCGTAGAGTTTCTGAAGAGGTACTCAACAAGCTTAAAAGTCTAGATGAAAAACGTCGCGCTTTGCTAGTCAAAACTGAAGAATTAAAGGCTGAGCGTAACACATCATCTGTTGCCATTGCCCAAGCTAAACGCAACAAAGAAGATGCTTCTGAACAAATCGCAGAAATGCAAGCTCTATCAACCCAAATTAAAGGCATTGATGCAGAATTAGCTGACATTGACCAACAAGTGACAGACATTATTACTGTCTTACCAAATACACCACACGATTCTGTACCAGTAGGAGCTGATGAAGACGAAAACGTTGAAGTGCGTCGTTGGGGAACTCCACGTCAATTTGATTTTGAAGCTAAACCTCACTGGGACCTTGGAGAAAACCTAGATATTCTAGATTGGGAACGCGGAGCTAAAGTAACTGGTGCACGTTTCTTATTCTATAAAAACCTAGGAGCACGCCTTGAACGTGCACTTTATAACTTCATGTTAGATGAACATATCAAAGAAGGCTACCAAGAAATCATCACCCCTTACATGGTCAATCATGATTCTATGTTTGGTACAGGACAATATCCAAAATTCAAAGAAGATACCTTTGAATTAAAAGACACTAACTTCGTTCTCATTCCAACAGCTGAAATTCCTTTGACTAACTACTATCGTGGGGAAATCTTGGAAGGTAAAGACTTGCCAATTTACTTCACTGCCATGAGTCCATCATTCCGTTCAGAAGCAGGTTCTGCAGGGCGTGACACACGTGGTTTGATTCGTCTGCACCAATTCCACAAAGTAGAAATGGTTAAATTTGCAAAACCTGAGGAATCATATGAAGAATTGGAAAAAATGACAGCTAATGCTGAAAACATTCTCCAAAAACTTAACTTGCCATACCGTGTTATTACATTATGTACAGGAGATATGGGCTTCTCAGCTGCCAAAACCTATGACTTAGAAGTTTGGATTCCAGCTCAAGATACCTACCGTGAAATTTCTTCATGTTCAAATACAGAAGATTTCCAAGCGCGTCGTGCTCAAATCCGTTACCGTGACGAAGCTGATGGCAAGGTGAAATTACTTCACACCCTCAATGGTTCAGGCCTTGCTGTTGGTCGTACCGTTGCTGCTATCCTTGAAAATTACCAAAACGAAGATGGCTCTGTTACAATCCCAGAAGTTCTTCGCCCATACATGGGGGGACAAGAAGTCATTACAGCCCCTTAAGAAAATGAAACCATTGCTAGCATAAAGCAGCAATGGTTTTTTGTCGGTTTCTTCTCTAAACTAAAAAATCCTTACATGACATGAACGCAATAACTTAGTTTAAGGGGCTAAGCTATTGAGATACAAATCATGTAAGGATTTTGTTAATAGTTTCGGAAGCGTTGATAGCGCTCAGCTAACAGTGAGTCTAGAGGCTTAGCCTTTAAATCAGCTAAGGTCGAGATCAGCTGAGTCTTCATGTTGGCGATAATTTCACTCGAAAAGTAGCCACGTTCAGGAATGATACGATCAATGACCCCTAAACCAAGAAGATCTGCTGCTGTGATTTTCATTAAATCTGCCGCTTCAGCTGCTCGACTACCATCTTTCCATAAGATAGAGGCAAAGCCCTCTGGACTGAGAACAGCATAGATGGTGTTTTCTAGCATCCAAACCTGATCAGCCACAGCAAGAGCTAAAGCACCGCCTGAGCCTCCTTCTCCTATAATAATAGCAATGATAGGAACTTTTAAATCACTCATCTCCATGAGATTTCGAGCAATCGCTTCACCTTGCCCGCGTTCTTCAGCACCGACGCCAGGATAAGCACCTGCTGTATTGATAAAGGTAATGACGGAACGACCAAATTTTTCAGCCTGTTTCATCAAGCGTAAGGCCTTACGATAACCTTCTGGATTGGGTTGTCCAAAGTTTCTTGCTAGATTATCTTGTAAATTCTTGCCCTTTTGAATACCAATGACGGTAACCGCCTGATTTTCAAGGTAGGCAATACCTCCCACAATAGCCCCATCATCAGCAAATTGCCGATCACCATGTAGTTCCATAAAGTCATCAAAAACAAAACGCGCATAGTCTAGGGTAGTTGAGCGTCCTTGATCACGCGCTTCTTTTAAAATTCTAGACACATCTGTCATTTGCCACCTCCATGAAAAGCTAGTAGAAAAGCAATTCTTTCAGGCAAGTCTGTACGTTTGACAATAGCATCCACAAAACCATGCTCTTGTAGGAACTCTGCTTTTTGGAAGCCTTCTGGTAGCTTTTCTCTTACCGTGGTTTCAATCACGCGTCGTCCTGCAAATCCAACCAGTGACTGTGGCTCCGCTAAAATAATATCACCTTGCATAGCAAAGCTAGCTGTAACACCACCTGTCGTTGGATCCGTCAAGACTGTCAAGTAAAAGAGACCTGCATTAGAATGCCTTTTAACAGCTGCAGAGACTTTAGCCATTTGCATTAAGCTCATAATACCTTCTTGCATTCTGGCACCTCCAGAAGCTGTAAAAAGGACAACTGGTAATTTTTCTTCCATAGCCAATTCAAAGAGACGGGTAATTTTTTCACCCACTACTGTCCCCATACTAGCCATGATAAAATGAGAATCCATAATACCAAGAGCGACTTCTTGCCCTTTAATACTTGCTTTTCCAGTCATGACGGCTTCATGTAAACCAGTAGCTTCTCTAGTTTTAGCCAGTTTTTCAGGATAACCTGGAAAATTCAAGGGATTTTTACTGTCAATGGTGGTGAATAATTCTTGAAAACTCCCCTCATCAACGGTTAAGGCTAAGCGCTCCTGGGCAGAGATGCGAAAATTATAGGAACAATTTGGACAAATCTTAGCAGGGCCCAAGTCTTTCTGATAAATCATATGTTTGCAAGCAGGGCACTTGGCAAATAATTCATCTGGGACTTCTGGGACATTTTGGCTAGCAGGGCTTTTCACTGCATTATTGGGAGTAATTCTTATATATTTATCTTTTCTTCTAAATAAAGCCATAAGCACTCCTAGTCTTGATTATAAGAAGGCAAGAAACTTTCCATTAAAAAGGAAGTATCATAGTCGCCTGCAATTACCTGCTTATCTGCAATTAAGTCTAATTGGAAATCGGTATTGGTCACAACACCTTCAATTTCAAGCTCATATAGGGCTCGTTGCATTTTCATCAAGGCATCAAAACGATCGTCACCATGTACGATAACCTTGGCAATCATACTATCATAATAAGGTGGGATTGTATAACCACCGTAAACGGCAGAATCTACTCGAAGCCCCACACCCCCACTTGGCAAATATAGGTCGGTAATTTTACCAGGGCTAGGGGCAAAGTTAAAGGCAGGGTTTTCCGCATTAATACGACATTCAATGGCGTGACCTGTAATAGTGATGTCTTCTTGCTTATAAGCTAAAGGCAAACCAACAGCTACCTTTAGTTGTTCTTTAACAATGTCCACACCTGTTACAAATTCGGTGACGGGATGCTCTACTTGCACACGTGTGTTCATTTCCATGAAGTAGAATTGTCCACTGCTTTCATCCAAAAGAAATTCAATGGTACCAGCATTCTCATAAGCAACAGCTTTGGCTGCTCGAACAGCGGCCTGTCCCATCTCTTCACGCAAGCTAGAGCCAATCGCAATAGAGGGACTTTCTTCTAATACCTTTTGATTGTTTCGTTGCAAGGAACAATCCCTCTCACCAAGGTGAATGATGTTACCTTGAGCATCACCAAGGATTTGAACTTCAATATGGCGAGCCGGATAAATCACTTTTTCCAAGTACATGGCGCCATTGCCAAAGGCTCCAAGTGCCTCTTGACTAGCCGCATTAAAAGCACTTTCTAAATCCGTTGCTGACTCTACCTTTCGAATGCCTTTGCCCCCACCACCAGCAGAGGCTTTTAGCATAACGGGATAGCCAATCCGATTAGCAATCTCTAACGCTTCTTTGGCATTATAGACTTCTCCGTCTGAACCTGGAATGACCGGGACACCAGCTTTAATCATTTCAGAACGGGCATTGATTTTATCACCCATTTTATCCATAACTGCTGCTGAAGGACCGATAAACTTGAGGTTCATTTCCTGACACATGGTCGCAAATTTAGAGTTTTCACTCAAAAAACCAAATCCAGGATGAATAGCCTGTGCTCCTGTCACCATAGCGGCAGACAAGACCGAGTTCATATTGAGATAAGAATCTTTTGAACGTGCTGGACCAATGCAAATCGCTTGATCGGCCAAGATGGTATGAAGGGCCTCTTTATCTGCCTCAGAATAAACAGCAACTGTGGAAATGCCTAACTCACGAGCAGCTCGAATGATACGAACTGCAATTTCACCACGATTGGCAATTAAGATTTTTTTAAACATTAGATTTCTCTTCCTCCACAGAACTTTGTCCCTTTTATTGCCCTAAAGCAAAGGTCAATATGCCACTTGCTGCTAATTTGCTATCAACCTCTGCCTTGGCTTCAACCACAGCAATCGTGCCACGACGTTTGACAAATTTAGCTGTCATGACCAATTGATCTCCTGGCACAACCTGTTTTTTAAATTTAACCTTGTCCATACCAGCATAAAACACTAATTTGCCCTTGTTTTCACCTTTTGCCAATTCCAAAACACCTGCTGTTTGCGCAAGAGCCTCCATAATAAGGACTCCAGGCATAACAGGATATTGCGGAAAATGACCATTAAAGAAAGGTTCATTAATGCTTACATTCTTGATCGCTACAATCTGATCCTCTGAAACCTCAAGAACCCGATCAACCAACAACATGGGATAGCGATGTGGCAAAGCCTCTTGTATCTCTCTAATATCCATCACTTGATACGTACCAATCCTTGTCCAAATTCAATTACATCTTCATTTGATACCAAAATCTCTGTGATGACACCATCACAAGGAGCTGGCACCTCATTCATTACTTTCATAGCTTCAATAATCATCAGCGTCTGTCCCTTAGAAACACTATCACCTACAGACACAAAAGCAGGCTGATCAGGGCCAGAAGCTAAGTAAGCAACACCCACAAGAGGACTTTCCACCAAATCCCCCTCACTGATTTGAGCTGGAGCTGCCTCAGTTGGAGTCGAGGCTTGAGGTGTAGTTTCTATAAATGCTTCCTGTGAAGAATGGGCTTGAGCTTGATTAGGATGATGCCTTTCTGTTGTTAGCGGTAAGGGAGCTACTGTTTGTTCATTTTTACTAAAAGTCAGCTCTCCTTCGCTCGTTTTGACTGAAAATTCTCTTAGACTAGAGGCATCAAACTGAGCCATCAGGTCCTTGATTTCTTGAATATTCAATTTAATTCTCCCAACGTTTGAAAGCTAGTACAGCATTATGGCCACCAAATCCAAAAGTATTGGAAATAGCACAATCTAACTGAGCTTCTTTTCCTTGTCCAAAAATGACATTAGCTTCAATATCATCTGATAGAGCCTTTGTCCCTGCTGTCATTGGAATATACTGATGACGGATAGCTTCAATAGTTGCAATAGCTTCAACCGCGCCAGCTGCTCCTAATAAATGACCGGTAAAGGACTTGGTTGATGAAACAGGTACCTCATTACCAAGAACTGCTACAATCGCTTGACTCTCACCTGCTTCGTTAGCCGGAGTCGATGTGCCATGGGCATTAACATAATCTACAGCATCAGCCTCAATTCCAGCTTCTTCTAGGGCTAACTTAATAGCTTTACGAGCGCCTAGTCCTTCTGGGTGAGGAGAAGTCATATGGTAAGCATCACAGGTATTTCCATAACCGACAATTTCCGCCAGAATATTAGCACCACGTTTTTGGGCATGCTCTAGACTTTCTAAAAGAAGCATTCCTGATCCTTCACCCATGATAAATCCATTTCTATCTTTATCAAAAGGAATCGAACTACGCTTTGGATCTTCTGTTGTTGATAAAGCTGTTAAGCTTTGGAAGCCCGCAATAGCAAATTTTGAAATAGCTGCTTCTGCTCCACCTACCATCATGACATCTTGAAGGCCAAACTTGATAGCTCTAAAGGCGTCTCCAATAGCGTCATTAGAAGAAGCACAGGCAGTGTTAATAGATTTGCAGACACCATGTGCCTTCAACTTCATGGCTACATTCCCAGCAGCCATATTGGGCAAGGCCTTTGGTAGTGTCATCGGTTTGACACGCTTTGGACCTTTTTCGTGTAAACGAATAACCTGTTCTTCAATTTCTTGAATGCCGCCAATTCCTGAAGCCACAATAACACCAAAGCGGTCTGAGTCAAGAGTCTCTAAATCTAAATTAGCATTTTTGACAGCTTCTAAAGAAGCATAGAGGGCATATAAGGAATACATGTCATAGCGATTCAGATCTTTCTTGACAAAATAGGTGTCAAAAGGAAAATCTTGAATTTCTGCTGCGTTTTTAACTGCAAAATCACTAGTATCAAATTTGGTAATAGGACCAATCCCAATATGGCCTTCTTTTAAATGCGACCAAAAGCTCTCTGGGCTGTGCCCGATTGGTGAAGTGACACCGTAACCTGTTACAACAACTCTATTAACTGTCATGTGAATACCTCTTGTCTCTATTGCATTGTCATGCCACCGTCAATGGCTATTACTTGTCCTGTCATGTAATCTTGGCCAGCTAGGAAAGCTACCAACTCAGCTACTTCTTGAGCTTTTCCGATACGTTTCATGGGAATTTGGCCTAAAATCTGTTCTTGCATTTTATCAGAAAGCACCTCTGTCATGTCTGAAGCGATAAAACCTGGTGCTACGGCATTGACACGAACTCCGCGAGCTGCGACTTCTCGAGCAACTGATTTGGTAAAACCAATCAAACCAGCTTTAGAAGCTGCGTAGTTAGCTTGTCCAGCATTTCCTGTTAGTCCAACTACGCTAGCAAGGTTAATAATCGCCCCTTGACGAGTTTTAATCATGGCTTTTAAGACCGATTGTGTCATATTGAAAGCACCTGTCAGATTGATTTTTAAGACACGTTCAAAGTCTTCTTCTGTCATTTTCAAAAGTAATTTGTCATTAGTGATGCCAGCATTATTGACCAAAATATCTACTGACCCGAGAGCTTCTGTCGCTTCTTGAATCATACGCTTGGCATCTGCCTCTTGTGACACATCCCCTGAAATAGGAACCACTGTCACTCCATAATCTGCAAATTCTGACAACAAGTCTTCTGAAATGGCTGAGCGTCCATTCAAAACGATGTTAGCGCCCAAGGCCGCAAATTGATGAGCAATGGCTAAACCAATTCCTCTAGTTGAGCCTGTAATAAAGACATTTTTTCCTTTAATTTCCATATTTTTCCTCTTTTATTTTTCTAAATAAAGCTGCAGACTATCAACATCATCAATAGTGCTACAAGGGATTTGTTTATCTATTTTCTTCATAAAGCCTGCCAAAACATTACCAGGCCCAATCTCAATGACTTCTGTCATGCCAAGATTTTTTAAGGTATCAATAGAGTCATAAAAACGAACAGGTTCCATGACTTGACGCGCCAACAAACTTGGAATGGCTTCTTGTGACATGATAGCTGCTTCAGTATTTCCTACTAAAGGAATCTGAAAGGGTTTGAAAGTCACTTGCTCAAGCTCTTTCGCTAAGCGTTGGCTGGCTTCTTTAAGGAGGGTAGTATGAAAAGGTCCAGAAACCTTTAAAGGAATCAAGTGTTTGCTTCCTTTAGACTTTAAATACACAAGTGCAGCATTAACTGCTTCACTCTCCCCACCAATGACAATTTGTCCTGGTGTATTATAATTAGCTGGTGAAACCACTCCTAAGTCAGAAGCTTTATCACAAGCTTCTTCGATCAGGACTGCGTCCGTATTAAGAACCGCAACCATTTTTCCAAAGCCTACTGGAGCAGCTTCTTGCATAAATCGCCCACGCTTAGCGACAAGCTTAATGGCATCTGCAAAATCAAGAGCTCCTGAAGCCACTAAGGCAGAGTATTCTCCTAATGATAAACCTGCTACCATATCTGCTTTTTGTCCCAAAGATTCTAAGACACGGTAAATAGCAATTGAAGTGGTTAAGACAGCTGGTTGGGTGTAAACCGTTTGGTTTAAACGATCCGCTTCATGATCAATGATATGACGCAAGTCGTATCCTAAAAGCTGGCTAGCTTCTTCAAATACCTCTTTGGCTACTGCAAATTGGTCATAGAAATCTCTGGCCATTCCTGGCTTTTGTGATCCTTGTCCTGCAAATAAAAAGGCTGTTTTGGTCATTTTTTCACCTCTTTACTCTCTTACTCGCTAACTTTTGGCCAATCAGCAGCCCAATGTCTAGCCTCTTCTTGAATGACCTGTGCAGCACTATAATAAATATCTTTCAAAATAGTCTCACAGCTCTCTTCTTTTTTGACTAGACCAGCAATTTGACCAGCCATAATAGAGCCATTGACCACATCACCATCCACAACAGCATTTCTTAGTGAGCCAGAACCCATTTCTTCGATATCTGCTGCTGATTTTTGATCTGTCAGATATTCTTTTTCGGCCTTGGCATAAGCTGAGGTTAATTTATTTTTAATAGAACGTACTGGATGTCCTACCACTTGAGCCGAAACCACCGTATCGATATCTTTTGCTTTTAAAATCTTATCCTTAAAATTTTGATGAGCATTAGATTCTTTAGCGACAACAAAGCGGGTTCCTACTTGAACGGCTTGTGCCCCCAGCATAAAGGCAGCTGCTGCTCCGCGTCCATCTGCAATACCACCCGCTGCAATAACAGGAATGGAAACAGCATCCACCACTTGTCTAACTAAAGTCATTGTGGTCAATTTACCAATATGGCCACCAGCTTCCATTCCCTCAGCAATAACAGCATCCACACCAAGCTTTTCCATACGCTTTGCTAAAGCCACACTAGGGATAACTGGAATAACCGTTATGCCGGCTGCATGCAGTCTATCCATGTATTTCCCGGGATTTCCAGCACCAGTAGTAACGACCTTGACCCCTTCTTCAATCACCAAGTCAACAATATCATCTGCAAATGGTGATAGTAACATGATGTTAACACCAAAGGGTTTATCTGTGATGGCTTTGACGCGATCGATGTTGGCTTTAACCACTTCTTTAGGCGCATTGCCACCACCTATGATACCAAGTCCCCCAGCATTTGAAACAGCACCAGCAAGATCGCCATCAGCTACCCAAGCCATTCCTCCTTGAAAAATGGGATACTCAATATCCAGTAATTCTGTAATACGTGTTTTCATAATAACCTTCTATAACAATAAGGAGAATAATTTGATAATCAAACTATTATAATAAGAAGAAAGAGCGAGCTAGATCTTAAAAGAAGTTCTAATCTCACCCCAACGGTTTGACTAATGAAATAAGGCCTAATTAATGGATGCTGCAACTATCAGCAGCAAATAATAACCACTTCAGTTAGCACAACCTTGCCTTATTATTTTGTTTTTTCTTCAACGTAAGCAACAAGGTCACCTACAGTGTTTAAGCCTTCTTCTGTTTCAATTTGGATATCAAAAGCATCTTCGATTTCTGAGATAACTTGGAAAACATCAAGTGAATCTGCATCTAGATCATCAAAAGTTGTCTCTAAGGTCACTTCTTCTGCTTCTTTACCAAGTTCTTCAACGATGATTTCTTGTACTTTTTCAAATACTGCCATTTTTATGTCTCCTTAAAAAATATGAATTTATTTTTATAAATGTGCTAGGCACCTGATATAACTAGATTTTAACAATTAGACTACCCCATGTCAAACCTCCACCGAATCCCGAGAGGAGGATATGTTGACTAGCGTCTAATCGAATATGTCCACTTTGGACAGCCTCTGACAAGAGAATAGGAATGCTAGCTGCACTAGTGTTTCCATAGTGCATCATATTTTCCAAAAACTTGTCTCTTGGCAGCTCTACTTTGCGAGCCATTTTATCCAAAATACGACGATTGGCTTGGTGTAAGAGCAAGTAATCCAAGTCTTCTTTTGCTAAATCTGACTGAGCAATGATGTCCTTAATACTTTTAGAGACATCACGGATAGCAAAGTCAAATATAGCCCGTCCATCCATTTGTAAAAAAGGATTGACCTCAATTGCCTTAGTATAAGGGGAACTAAGTCCCGTCTGACCAGAAGTCAAATGACTAGCTCTGGAACCGTCCGTATGCAAAGATTCTGCAAGAAAGTGGCGGTCTTGACTCGCCTCAAGCAATACACCTCCTGCACCATCACCAAACAAGACAGCTGTGTTGCGATCCTTCCAATCCAATATTTTTGAAAGGGTCTCAGCTCCAATGACCATTCCTCTTTGATAGCTACCAGAAGTAATCAACTTATCTGCCATAGCAAGAGCAAAGACAAAACCGCTACAGGCCGCTGCCATATCAAAAGCAAAGGCTCTGTCAGCTCCGATCTTTTCCTGAACAAGTGCTGCTGTTGAAGGCATGCTAGCGTCTGGGGTAATGGTCGCAACAATAATAAAATCAATTGACTGCGCAGATAGATTGGCTTTTTTCAACAATTGCTCAGCTACTCTACTGGCTAAATCACTGGTCATTTCATCTTCTGAAATGTGACGCTCCTCAATCCCTGTACGGCTGACAATCCAGTCATGACTTGTCTCCATAATAAGTGATAAGTCCTTATTTGTAACAACCTGTTTAGGAACATAGTGAGCAGACTGACTTATTTTTGAAAAAGCCATTAAATCAAATCCTCCAAAAAGTGATGCAAGTTTTTCAATCCTCTTAAAAGTGCCTGCATCTCTTCTTCATTCATGTCCGCAATCACATGACCTACCATGTTTTTATGGAATTTGGCATGCAAACGGTCTAAGAGGCGTCCGCGTTTGATTAGCGATAAGTAGACAACCCTTCTATCTGAACTAGAGCGCCTTCTTTCAATGTAACCTTTTGCCTCTAGTTTGTTTAAGCTTGTTGTGACGGTGCCTAAGGTAACCATTAACTCTCTAGCAATATCGCTAGGGGTCACTTGATCATATTTTCCGATAATTTCAATAGTGTGCATTTCTTTTAGCGACACATCGCTAAATTGACTGGACTTTAAGCTCATTTCTTCAATCACTAAAATTCTATTGAATATCCCGACCAAGTATTGATTAATCTCATTGTATTCCAAGTTAACACCTCCCAAGCAATGTAGTTTGATAATCAAAGTATATCAGAGTTCAAACTATTTAGCAAGCTAAAAGAGATTACTTGCCTTGGAAATTCGGACGTCTTCTTTCTCCATAAGCTCTGACACCTTCTTTAAAGTCTTCTTTAAAGGCTAATTCTTCCTGAATTTGCAATTCTAGACGTGCATAGTCTTCCCAACCTGCAAAGAAACTTTGCCATACTAAGGATTTCATTCCTGCATAGGAATTGGAAGAACCTCTTCGTAATCGTTTAAGCAACTGAAGATAAGTTTTTTCTAGTTTATCTGATTCTGCAACCCGATAAACAAAGCCATACTCTTGTCCTTTTTCAGCTGTAACGCCTTCACCTGTCATAACCAAATGGGTTGCACGATTGAGACCAACTGCACGAGTGAGCAAGAAGAGCCCTCCTGCATCTGGAGCTAACCCAACATTCACAAAAGCCTGAATAAATTTAGTCTGTCTACTAGCAATACAAAAATCTACCGCTAAAGCGATATTAAAGGCTGCTCCTGCAGCTGCTCCATCGGCACAAAGAATAACGGGCTTTGGTAATTGCTTAATGGCAAAAGAAATCTCTTGAACCAATTCTGCAATCCTGACCAAAGACTGAACATCATCTCTTTCAACAGCAGCTTGCATTTCGACCAAATCACCACCAACAGAGAAAACCTTTCCTTCTGATTTAATAAGCAAAAAACGAATGGTATCATTTTTGGCCACCATCTCAATAGCCGCTAGAATTTCCTGACAAGTAGGAATATTAAACCCATTAGACACTTCCGGCCGATTCAAGGTTAAAGTGGCAAGATCATCTTCAATCACAAAGGTAATATTCTCGAAAGTCATTGCTATCCTCTTTTCATTTGAAAGTAAAGTTGTTTCATAATAAAATTATTTGAGTATCAAATTAATTACTAGAATATCATACAATAGTTTTTTGATTTTGACAAGTTAAAATCGATATCCATATTTATGAAACCGTTTTATTTTGTTATACTAAAAAGAAAGGGGGAAAAAGATGTCACAAAAATCACTATCTATTAGTCTAACCTACCTGCTGAATCTGGGATTTATACTATTTACCATCTGCTTTTACTTGGATATTAAATGGCTATTCCCAAACCATTTGTTTACTATCGTTTCATTGTGCATTAATCCTATTATTGGACTTATTGGTATTTTGGTCTCTATTTTATATCGTAAATGGTTATTTATCCTTCCTTTTTTCCTCATTTTAGCGAGTTTTCCTTTAGGAATGATGTTAGGCTATTCTTTATCGTTTGAGACAAACTTTATGCTCTCCCTTCTGATTTTATATATTTTCATATTCTCTAGCTTTGCTCTATCTTATTACTTTATTCTACAACTTAAAGCTCTTGAAGCTATTAAAAGTTACTACTTATTGCTATGTTTAACTCTACTCTCACTATTGCCAATACTATTGAGTCCTTGGTTTGATTTTCATTTAAACCTATGATTGTAGAGAATTCAGGTTTCAAAAAAGAGAATCAAATGATTCTCTTTTTGTTTTACTTCACTCTCTTATTTTTGCCTGTAAAAAAGGTAAGACCCTGTCAGGAAAGCCAAAAGTGCTAGCACTTTCACCAGTTTTTGGTAACGTTTTAATAAGCCTTGTTGCATCTAAGTTATCATGATTAGGCTTGTCGATAATATTTGAGATAAGCAAACTCACTTGAACCTGTTTACTATTGGCTAGGCTCTCTACTATTAGAGCAATAGTAAACTTTAAACTTTTGTTCAAATTTAGAAGACCTAACATCAAGTTAGGTTAATTGGTCTTTGTGCTTGTTATCTCATATGAGTTCATCTTCACTTTGACTCTGACTGGATTTTAGCTTAGAGCTTGACTTTTTTACTTTCTGATTTCTTCATTGGGAGAGACAAAGGTAACTCGTCTTTTATTTCTGGATCAACAATCACTTTAAAAATATATTCTTTGGCATTTTTCATATTATCTTCAACTTTTAGTTTGACATAATCATTATGAGCCATTTGTTGTGAGTATGTCCAATTCCGCTTATTGTTATGGTATTGCTGCCCAAATTCACCTAAATGAACGACATTATCAACCATATTATCATTGATGTAGAGGAACCAGCCATCTTGTAAATCTTCAATAGTTCCAGCTAAATTGACCATACCATCGCGCGTTCTGATAGTTCCAACAACCTCATCGCCATCATCGGAATCGGCTGTTTTCCAATCAGCAATAAAATCGATATTTTTGTTATCAATCTTTAGGTCTGGAATCTTGGTATCCAATTTCACACCATAGCCACGCGCAAAAATTTTCTTACCTTCATAGAAGACAGACACATTAATAGTATTACTTCCTTCAAATATTGGCACTCTCACGTCTTGATCCCATTGGCCTTTAGCTGTTTGATCGGTATATGTCTGTGACCAATGTGATTCTGTAATTGGTTGTCCAGTTTTAAGATTATGCATGGCATTAGTTGCTGTAACGACTACTCTTTGCCCAGGTCGAACATGCAGCTTAAAAATTCTGAAATGATTCCCTTTCTCATCTTCTTCAATTTTTACGACTTCTGAGCTATTTGCTTCTATAAGTCCAGGCATCTTGTTTTCTGAATCAGCAATATCTCCACCAGATTCAAAATGCTTAGGATCATTGTCATCCTTATCAGAGTCATCAGAGACTTGTTCGTCGTCTTCTGAAGTTGTCTCTTGGTCTTCTTCATCCTCTAAATCATCTTCATCATTTTTCTCAGTCGATGGAGTTGAAGTATCCTTTTTAGTTGATGATTGTCGGCCAGACTCAGTTTCTTCTTCGTCGTCCTCCTCTAAATCATCAAGATCTTCATCTTCATCATCCGAGTCATCTAAAGCCTCCGAAGAACTCAAATCGAACCCAAAGATCGAGTGACCACCTTTTTTAACTAATTTCTTATGTCCATTAGCAGCAATGATTTTCTTATCGACATGGAGGAATTTTAGTGCTTCATGGCTTTTAACATCCATTTCTTCACCATTAATATCAATCAACCCTTTGTTTTCACCATAGTCAATGGCTAGAATTCTTAATTCTCTATCTTTATAGTCTTCTAGGTTCACCTTGTATAAGCCATCTTTTTCTGCGATAAGTTTAACAGGCTCACTATCTTTGGTGACGACTGCCACATAATGTAAATTTTCGTCCGTCACTTTTAATTGAATTTCTGTTTCAGACTTGTGGTCAATCTTAATTTCTGGTGCTTTATTATCCACTTTAAATGGCATATAGGTATATTGCCAAGGAGACTGACTGGTGAGTCTTGCCTTCACACGAATATAGTAGTTACCATCTTTGATTTGAACTGATTCATGTGTTTTAGGATCATATAGACCACCATCCCATTCTAAATCGGGATCATAATTATTATAAATTTTATAATACCAATCTGGATACTCTCGATAAGCACTTTCCATGTATTTAACCGGATAGTGACTTTTTTTCAATGTTCTCAAAATGGTATCTGCTTCTTTGTTTTGAGAAGTCACGACATCAACTTGATAGTCTTGAGCATGACGCATAAAGTTAAGTCTAATTCTCATTTTAGCATGTTTGTCACTACCACCGTGAGATTGCATGACATTAAATGCTTGATTAGGGATCAACTTGGTTTTATCTTTAGTTGCTTTCCATTCGTCGTAGTCCACACCCCATGGTAAGATATCAAAGACGTCTAGACCTGTTGGGTATTCTTTCATCAAACCAGTCATTTTAGTTTTACTTGCTGGATCCCAACCTGGTGGGTCAACAATAGCTTCCGCATTCCAATCCCCATAGAATCCCATATAAGGAATGTTGAGGTCTGGCTGACTCTTATCTGTTGATTTAAATCTTATAAATCCTTCAACAAATTCTCCTAACTTAGCTTGTCCTAAATCAAGTTTAACTATGACTGATAAGCTACTATGAGGAGCAAGCTGTAGGACTTTGTCCATTCCCACAGAAGCTTGAGAAATGATACGTGAGTGGATACTATCAATGGTGAAGGACTCATCTCCCATTTTACGCTCTTGCTTGTAAAGTACCTTGCCTAAAACCTGACCAGGATCAATCTCAAAACCTTGAGTCTTATCAGAGAAATTCTTTAAGACAACCGTAAATTCTTTCTGTTTATCAATGAAAGCTTTTAAGTCAACAGCTCCCTTGGTATCTTCATAAGTGACTAAAACTTTAGTTTTTAGTGCCTTATCAATATTAAGAGCTCCAGCACCTTGACGTCTTGGGGAGTAATCTAAAAGAGGCTGACCCGCAGGAACTGTGTGGTCCTTGAGAATATCTGCAGTGTTTTGCAAGATAATTTTATTTAAATCAATGATACGGTTATGGCTTAAGAGAGCTTTTTCTTTTTGCAAAAGGGCTTTTTCTTTTGGTAACAGCTGCGTGCTGGCCCCAGCCACATAAGGCGATGCCATAGAGGTACCACTCATATTGAAAAAGACATCTTTATTTGCCGTTGACCAAATATTTTCACCTGGGGCAACTAGGTCAGGCTTCAAGCCTAAATCTGGGCTAGCTCCCCAAGAACTAAAGCCAGAAATACCAGGATAATCAAAAACACGAGTACTCTGAACCTTCTTATCGAAGCTTATACCTTGGGGATTAGCTTGATTAATCAATTTTTTCAAGAGTTGTCCATCTTTGTACGAGACACTAACAGCCCAAATACGCTCAAAATAGTCCCCTTGATCATCTAATGTCGCACTTCTTATTTCTGGAATTGATTCATAATTTCCAAGGGTTGTTGGAGTTGCTGCATTAATCATGATAATGCCTTTAGGATCTTTTTTCATGACTTCTAAAACTTGGTCAAAGACTTTTTCTTGATTACGATCAATTAAGACAATTTTATCTTTAATATTATCATTTGTCGTCTTATTCCAATAAAGAACGGCATCATTAAAGGTAATTTCTTCTTGTTCTTTGCGTTTAAATAAATCATAGTTATGCCAGTTTAAGTCCTCATAAGCAAATGACATGCCCCAGGCTTTAAAGTGAGGTAATTTCATATAAGTGTCATAATATGATCCAACAGCTAACACATCTGGGTTTGCAGCTAAAGATACAATAGTAGAATCATCTGTAAGTGAGTAGGCTTGATTAACAAATTTATCAAAAGAATTAGTTGTAGCAGCCGTTCCATAATTACCCATAGCAGCAGTGATGATGACGTCTTTTTCTTTTGCTTTTTTGACAATGTCATACCAAACATCATCCTGTCGACCACTACCAACTTCCCCAATACTTAAACTAATAATATCTGCACCTTTAGCCAAGGCATCTTCAATGGCATAGAATTGATAATCCTCTTGGAACCCTTCACGGCTATCCTCACTCCATGTTCGATATGCTAAAAGCTGTGCATTAGGTGCCATTCCTTTAAATCCATTTTCTTCATTACCCACCAAAACACCGACAATATGCATGCCATGTTCCGTTGAGTCATCAGCTAAATCGGTATCTCCACTTAAAAAATCATAACGGAAGGGGATTTTATCCGAAAATTCAGCACTTTGAGGGGCTAACTTAATCTTAGCAGTCGGATCCAAACGCATGATTTTATGGGTTTCATCAACCCCTGAGTCTACAGTTGCAATCACAATTCCACTACCATCATGAGGTATCATAGTATCAGAAATTCCTGCTTTGGAAAATACTAGACCTTCTTGATAACCCTGATATAATTGACTTTCAGATAGAATATCTGGGCTATTGCCCAAGATCTCATCAGTGTAATCAACTTCCTGCGCTACTACTTTTAATTCACTTGGATTGGACGTTGCCCATTCATCCGCACTAACTGAAGCACCCATTGAAATAGCAAAGCAAGCTGTTGCCAATAGAACTGAACAAGCACCGCAAACTTTTCGTTTACGAATACCGTAAATTTCTTTATTTTGAGACATCAAAAAACTCCTTTTTGTTTAAATTTAACCAAACTTAATTATAATAATAACCATACCTAATTATTTAACTTTTAACAAGAGTTAAAAGGTGATTTATAGACAAAATGTTTAGGTTTTTATGGAATTTAGAGTCTATGAATCTCCAAAGTGAGTGACTCAAATCTATGGACAGCAAAAAGCCCTTAGAAAAATAATTCTAAGAGCTTTTGCTTATTTTCTGTCTTCTTTATTTAAATGTCTTCTAAGGCATCTTTCACTTTATCAAAGAAGCCTTTTTTCTTAGGGTTAACTGTTTTATCTCCGCTAGCTTGGGCAAAAGCTCTGAGAGCCTCTTTTTGAGCATCATTCAGTTTGGTTGGGGTAACTATATTAATCGTAACGTGTTGGTCACCTTGACCTCCACCTCTTAATTTTGGAGCCCCTTTTCCTTTCAATCGGAATGTTTTTCCAGTCTGGGTTCCTGCTGGAATTGCCATTTCAACATCCCCGTGAACAGTTGGAATATCAACAGTATCTCCAAGAGCGGCTTGAACAAAAGAAATATTCATGTTGTAATAAATAGTTGAGCCATTTCGTTCAAATTGTTTACTTGGTAAGACATTTAAAATGACAAACAAGTCACCATAAGGCCCACCATTAAAGCCTGCTTCTCCTTGACCTTGCAAGCGAATTTGTTGACCTGTTTCTACCCCTGCTGGAATCTTAACAGATACCTTGTGTGCTTTTTTCTCATGACCAGTACCGTGACAGGTTTGACATGGTTCTTTGATTTCTTGGCCACTTCCATGGCAGACGTCACAGGTAACTTGACGACGCATCATACCAAGAGGTGTTTGGGTATCTACATTAATCACACCTGAACCATGACATTTGCGACAGGTCACAGGGCTTGTACCTGGTTTCGCTCCAGATCCAGCACATGTACTACAAGTGGATTCACGGTTATAGGTAACTTCTTTTTCAGCACCAAAAACAGCCTCTTCAAAAGAAAGGTTAACGCGGTACTGCAAATCATCTCCTTGACGTGGGGCATTCGGATTGCGCATACCACCTCCGCCACCGAAGAAGCTTGAAAAAATATCTTCAAAGCCGCCGAAGCCGCCACCATCAAAGCCGCCGAAGCCGCCGCCACCAAAGCCGCCTTGAGCACCAGCAGCACCGTATTGATCATAAGCAGCACGCTTTTGTGAATCACTTAAGGTTTCATAAGCTTCTTGGACATCCTTATACTTTTGTTCCGCTCCAGCCTCTTTATTGATGTCTGGATGGTACTTTTTTGACATTCTACGATATGCCTTTTTGATATCATCTGCTGAAGCATCTTTTGATACCCCAAGACGTTCATAAAATTCAGTATTATTCATATATTTAGTTTCCTCCCTTCTTTGACAAAGTCATTAAGGCAGGTTCATTTCCTCTCTATAATATAGACTATTTCAATTTAATGTAGAAGAATTGATAGTCTTTTTATTATGGTTGCCAAGAAATCCAATAATGATAGAAAGATTTCTTTTTGAGTTGAGCTGCAGATAGCCAAAACAGACGGGGCGAGGCGCCCCGCCTTTTTGGAATCCTACTATAGTTGAAGAGAACTCTTTTTGCCGCTCGCTTCTTATTTCTAGACTCGAGGGATAAAACAGTCCACAGGACTGTTTTATTTTTCCGTGAATTCGCCATCCACAACATCATCATTTGCTGATGCATCTGTTGATTGAGCACCTTCTTCACCTTGAGCTGCTTGTTGAGCTGCAGCTGCTTGTTCGTACATTTTAACAGCTAATCCTTGTGCTTTTTCATTTAATGCTTCAAGTTTAGCTTTCATGTCTTCAAGATTACCTGACTCTTGTGCAGCTTTCAAGTCATCAAGAGCTGATTGAGCAGCGTCACGTTCAGTGTCGAAGCCTTTGCCTTCAGTTTCTTTGATGGTTTTTTCAGTTGCGAAGATAGCTTGGTCAACTTCGTTTTTAAGATCAACTTCTTCTTTGCGTTTAGCATCTGCTTCAGCGTTAGCTTCAGCATCTTTCATCATACGATCGATTTCTTCTTCAGAAAGACCATCATTTGATTTAATAACGATATGTTGTTCTTTTTGAGTACCAAGGTCTTTAGCTTTAACAGAAACAATACCGTTTTTATCGATATCAAATGTCACTTCAATTTGAGGGATACCACGAGGTGCAGCTGGGATATCAGTCAATTGGAAGCGACCAAGAGTCTTGTTATCTGCTGCCATAGGGCGTTCACCTTGAAGCACATGAATGTCAACAGCTGGTTGGTTATCTGCCGCTGTTGAGAAGACTTGTGATTTAGATGTTGGGATAGTCGTATTACGGTCGATTAATTTAGTAAAGACACCACCCATAGTTTCGATACCAAGTGATAATGGCGTTACGTCAAGTAAGACAACGTCTTTAACATCACCAGTGATAACACCACCTTGAATAGCCGCACCCATAGCTACAACTTCATCAGGGTTAACTGATTTATTTGGTTCCTTACCAGTTTCTGCTTTCACAGCTTCAACAACAGCTGGGATACGAGTTGAGCCACCAACTAGGATAACTTCATCGATTTCTGACAATGACAAACCAGCATCAGAAAGAGCTTGACGAACTGGTGTTTTAGTGCGTTCCACCAAATCACGAGTAAGGTCATCAAATTTAGCACGAGACAAGCTCATTTCTAAGTGAAGAGGACCTGCTGCTCCAGCTGTGATAAATGGTAAGCTAATTTGTGTTTGTGTCACACCTGAAAGATCTTTTTTAGCTTTTTCAGCTGCATCTTTCAAACGTTGAAGCGCCATCTTATCTTGAGAAAGATCAATGCCATTTTCTTTCTTGAATTCAGCCACTAAAAAATCAATAATTTTTTGGTCAAAGTCGTCACCACCAAGTTTGTTGTCACCAGCAGTAGCCAAAACATCAAAGACCCCATCACCTAACTCAAGGATAGATACGTCAAAGGTACCGCCACCAAGGTCAAATACTAAGATTTTTTCTTCTTTATCTGTTTTGTCAAGACCATAAGCAAGGGCTGCAGCAGTTGGTTCGTTGACAATACGTTCTACTTCAAGACCAGCAATTTTACCAGCATCTTTAGTAGCTTGACGTTGTGCATCATTAAAGTAAGCAGGAACAGTAATAACTGCTTTTTCTACTTTTTCACCAAGGTAGTCTTCCGCATAACCTTTAAGGTATTGAAGAATCATTGCTGAAATTTCTTGTGGTGTGTACTCTTTACCATTTGCAGCTACTTTTTCAGAAGTTCCCATTTTTGATTTAATAGAAATGATTGTTTCTGGATTTGTCACTGCTTGACGTTTTGCAGCATCACCAACGATGATTTCACCATTTTTAAATGATACTACTGAAGGTGTTGTACGATTTCCTTCTGGGTTTGCGATAATTTTTGATTCAGTACCTTCAAGTACTGCAACAGCTGAGTTTGTTGTACCTAAGTCAATACCAATAATTTTAGACATAATATAAGATACCAAGAACGTTGAAATAGTCCAGTGGACTATTTCAATCTGGAGATAAGAAAAGCGAAGCTTTTAACATCAACGATTGAAAACGTTCAATTCCTTTCAAAATTTTAAGTTCGTTTATTAATTTATTTAGAGTCTAGTTTAACGACTTGGCGGTCGCATGTTTAATTTAGTGTTTTTATTAATGAGTTGAGCACGGACCAAAAGCTTAGTGAATAAGATAAACCTTTAGAAAATCAGGATTTTCTATTTTCACATAGATTGCTTACGTCCTTTGCATCCTAGTTGTAAACAACAACCATGACTGGTCTTAAAAGACGCTCATGGAGTTTGTAGCCTTTTTGGAAGACCTGAGCAATAGAATCTGCTGGATGTTCTTCATCTGCTGGCAGAGTTTGAACAGCCATGTGAAGGTTGTGGTCAAAGCTTTCAACTGATACTTCTTCAATGCCTTCTTCTTTAAGGGCTTGGACAAGACTCTCTTGAACCATTTCCAAACCTTTTTTAACGTCATCTGTTAAGCTTTCAACAGCTAAGGCACGCTCCAAGTTATCTAAACTAGGTAAGATTTTTTTAGCTAGGTCTTGTGAACGATAACGTTGCAAGCTTTGGCGTTCCTCATTGGCACGACGCTGAATATTTTGCATCTCTGCGTGTGCACGCAAGTATTTGTTTTCAAACTCTTCAGCACGTTCAGTGGCTAATTCTAAATCTGTCTTTTCAGGAGTAACGTCACTAGTTTCTTGCTCTAGCTCTGTTGAATCGGTCTCTTTTTCAAGAACATCTTCTTGAACCTCTTCTTGTTCTTTGAGATTTTCTTTTTTGTGTTTTTTTGACAAGGCTTCTTACCTCTTTCTTTACTTTCTTTCTTAAATATGAGCTCAATTGACCTCGTAATGATTACTATTAAGGTAACGGTAGTAATCTCTTAACTTGACTGCTAAGATACGACCAATTACATTTAGTAGACTTACACAGCGACGATAATCCATATCAATAGGACCAATTAAGCTAAGCATGCCAAATCCGCGATAAGGAATGAGAAACTTGTAAGTTAACAAGGTGACATTAGCTAAGGCTTCTTCTTGACTATCTGCCACCTGCACCATAGCCATGTCATCTTCAGAAATACTCTGTCTGATCGTTAGGGCTAAAGCTTGTGGGTTATCAAGAAATTGATAAGTATCCAAACCAGCATAGTCTAAAGCTGCCACTTTTCCTGACACAAAAACGGTCTCTTGGAAAAGTCCTTCAAAAATATAATCAAATAAATCTAGGACATTATCAGTTATTGTGAAGTATTTCTGGACAATTTGCGGAATTTCCGTCCGAAGCTTGTAGTGCACATCCATGACATGTCGATTCATGAGGCGCTCATCAACAATACTTTTCAAAACCAAAAGATTATGGTTCATAAAGTTCTTAGGAATAGCAAATTGAACCGTGACAGGCTTGGATTCATCTAATGTCAAGACAGATAAAGCGTCATGACTGGATAACTGAACAATATCAAAGGCTGTAAGCTTTTGTCTAGCTGGTTCCACATCTAAGATAAGAGCCGTATAACCAGTAATATCTGATAATATCTGACTGGCTTTTTGTAAGATATCCTCAAGTTTGAAAGCTTCAAAATCGAAAGCCTTAACCATTTGATAGACATCTTGTTCGTCAATACTATCCAAATTAAGGGAATGCTCAACAAAATACTTAAAACCTGCTGGACTTGGCATCCTTCCACTAGAAGTATGAGCCTTTTCAAGCAAGCCCATCTTTTCAAGTTTTGCCATGTCATTACGAATTGTAGCACTACTTGAGTCAATCAGGGACTGTAGAGCTTTAGAGCCTACAGGTTCATGAGTCTGTGTAAATAACTCCACAATGAGATTTAAAATATCATTTTGACGTTCGGTAATCACAAACCAATCACTCCCTTTCTTTTAGCACTCTATATTGAAGACTGCTAATTCATAATTCCATTATACTCCTTCAAAACAACATGTCAAGTAAAAAACCCAAAAAATTAGCACTCTTTTTTTAGAGTGCTAATTTCCTTAATCGTATTTGGTGAGTTGCTCTGATTCAATCAATCGAATCAGTTTATTAGCATAGCCAAGTTCTTCAGGATATAAATAATCCTCTAAAGCTTTAGCTGGTACTTTGTAACCTTTTTCAGTTGCCAAAATCCGATATAGGTGTTTATCAATCGCTTTGCCTTCACTTAATAAGGCTAAGTAATCCCTAATAGATGCCTCTCTATCTCTATAAACCGCAAAAGACATCTTTCCCTCTTTAGGAGAGTCCGTTGTTAAAGTCACAAAAACTTGACCCACTGAAGCTTGTCTTGCAAAAAGGTTATTGTATTTAGCTGATAAAAGTGTTTGGCCGTAATGACTTTCTAAAAGTGCTTGACCGATTACTAGAGAAGGACGAATTCCATAGGCCTTAGCTATAGGTCTTACTTCTTTAGCTAAGGTGTTGACAAAAACCTGCTTAGAATAGGTCGTTTTAATCTCTTCTTTAGCAGATGGGGTGCCAGCATTAAGCAACAAAGGCAATATGAGTAAAGCAAAAAAAGTTCCAAGTAGTACTAAAAAATAGGGCAACTTCAGTCGACGTCTCATTGGTTCTCCTTCAATTGTGCGATGTATTCTTCTAGAGTGAGCTTATGCTGAGTCATATAGTTAGCAGAGCGTTTTCCGACAAAACGATAATGCCAATCCTCATAACCTACTCCAGTGATGTCTTCTTTTCCTTCTGGAAACCTTAGCACAAAACCAAATTGAGGTGCCATCTTTTGAACCTCTTTAGCAACGACAGGATCACTGGCATTTAAGCTATCTACTGTACTCATATCAATGGCTAAGCCTGTCAGGTGCTCGCTAGCTCCTGCTGGTTGCGAATAGGTTTGAACAAGAGCCTCTGCTGCTTTTTGTGTCAAATTAGGGTCATTGGCCATTTCTTGGGCTAGGTAGGACTGATAGAGCTCCTCTTGATAAGCCACCGAACGATAGCCAGAAATGAGATGCTCTTGGGGATCAATAGCCTGTGCTGCTGCTAGAAAATCAGCTACAGCCTGTTCAATCCTTTTGTCCACCGAAATGCCATTGACATCCATTAATTCCGGACTCATTTCTTCTTTGATATGCTCTCGATTAACCAACACCAATTGCCAATCATCCGGAGAAACCTTTGGTAAGGTGAGTGCCGTCTCTTTTGGTTTAGCAACTACTTCAAGGGCATTTTCTTTTTTTGGAGGAGTGGGTAGGACTTCTTTTTCAGGTTTTACGAATAGATAAATACCTGATAAAAAGAGAACCACAACCAATAGTTGCCATAATAGTTTGATACTTTTATTCTTCATCTAACATTGACTCAATTATTTCACGACCATGGTAACGATAGCTCATATCTCCAATGGTTTTGATGGTAAACTGACCGTCTTCAAAATCAACTACTGTCACACTTCCATTATCAATATATTGTTTTTCTCTATCCGGATCAATCAACCACATGAAGGTTCCGATGGTCATTCCGTGGCTGACCACAATGGCATTGCCCCCACCTGAGTTTTGAATAGAGAGTGCGATAGCTTCAAAACCATCATAAATACGTTTGCGCAAGACCTCCCATGGCTCTGCCCAGTTTGCTGTATCCACTTCAACAATACTTTCTGCTAATTCTGAATAAGGAACATCACGCAGGTTATCTTTTCCTTCAAATGCTTTGGTACGTGGTAAGACTCCTAAAAAGAGTTCTGAATCGTAGGCACCATCTAAGCTGCCAAAACACCACTCCCTAATGCGTGTGTCACGAGTATAAGGGATAAATTCATTTTCAGATTCCCTCAAAATAATTTCCATGGTTTGCATGGTACGTCCAGAATCACTTGAGAAGGCTGCTTTAAAAGGAATAGCAGCATCTTTTAAACCAAGACCTAATTCGCGAATGCCTTCCTCTCCTTTTTTGGTTAAGGGAGTATCACTCCAACCTTGTGCACGACCAATGGTATTAAACATGGTTTTACCATGTCTAGCAATATATAATCTTGTCTTTGTCATCACAACCTCCTAAGTCTCTTCCTATTAGTGATATTATATCATGTAACTATAGCTCTGGCAAAAAGGGCTCTTGAGAATAAAAAAACTGCTTGATGTAACAAGCAATTTCCTTAGTGATTAAGAACGTCGTCCAAAAATAGCTGAAACAACAACAATAACAATTGCCGCCCCTAAAATAGAAGGAAAAATAGCCATATCCGCCAACTGAGGTCCCCAGTCACCAAATAATTTTTGCCCAACAACTGAGCCAATTAAGCCAGCCGCAATCTTTGTAAAACATCCCATAGCATGTCCTTTTTCTGTGATTTTACCAGCAATCATACCGATAAAGGCACCTACAATCATAGACCAAATCATTTTTTAGCTCCTCTATATTTTTTATTATTATAGCATACTCTTTCTTTTCTTCCCTCTAAAATACCTTATCTTTCGACTTCTCTTTAAAAGCCGTGCGACTTGTTTTTCACGTTGATAAAGAAGAAGGTCTCTAAAGGAGATAAGAAGTACTGCTAAAAGAATTAAGGCCATCCCCATCAAATCAATTGGGTAAAAGACTTCTTTCATTAATAAAATGGCAAAGATAACAGAAGCTACAGGTTCTACCGAAGCTAACAAGCTAGCCTTTACAGGACCAATTAAGGAAGCCCCTTTTAAAAAGACGGTGTAAGCAAATAAGGTACCGATACCGATAATGCCAAACAAAGCTAGACCATTGGAAGCTGTCAACTCAAGAGAATAGGTCCAGCTATGAGTCACTAAAGCAAATAAAAAACCACCCATCAACATGGCTATCCCAATAACTGGTAGGCTGCCAATCTCTTCAATCAGCTTGGCAGGCTTAATAATACAGTAGGAATAAGTTACCGCTGATAGCAAGCCCCAAAACAATCCCTTAGGACTAATAGCTAAATGACTCAAATCACCATGACAAGACATAATCACCGTTCCTGAAATGGCTAAAGCAATGGCTATCAATTCCATAAAGCTTGGGGCTACTTTGGCTTTTGTCGTCGTATAGACCAAAACCAAGACTGGAGACAAATACTGCAAGACCGTTGTCGTACCAGCATTAGAATATTGAATAGCTAATAGATAAGCATATTGATTAAAACTTAAGCCTAATATACTGTAAGCCAAAACTGCTTTGAGAAAGGTTTTATCTTTTAGTAACCCAGCAAACTGTTGCGGTTGGCGTCCATAGGCTAATAAAGTCAAAAAGGCTCCTGAAATCAGTAACCGAAGGCTGGTCAAAAGATTAACCGAAACTCCATGATGCAATAAATACTGACCCGAGACACCTGAAATTCCCCAAGCTATACCTGCCAAGAGAACCATAAGACTTCCTTTTTTAACCAACTCTTCACCCCCTAGATGATTCTTGCTTTTATTTTAGCATAGAAAGACTTTCCTTGAACATGCCTTTTTGGTATTTAGACACAAAAAAAGAGGAAGATCCTCTTTTTTGTAATAACGACTTAATCAAGTAGTTTTTGTAACTCTTGTGCTAATAATTGTTGAGCTACTTGTGGATTTGCTTGTCCTTTAGTCGCTTTCATAAGGAAACCTGTAAAGGCTTTGTCAGTATTACGTTTGCCTGATTTGAAATCGGCTACGGCAGCTTCATTATCAGCAAAGACCTGATGAATAATCGGAATCAATACCTCAGGATCTGAAATTTGAACAAGACCCGCTTTTTCAACATATTCTCTTGCTGAACCACCATTTTTAGCTAAGTGAACAAAGACTTTCTTAGCAATCTTAGATGAAATGGTGCCATCAGCAATAATGGCAATCATTTCCACCAAGTTTTCAGGTGTTAAAGCAATGGTATCCAATGTTTTTTGCTCGGCGTTTAAGAACTGAGCGACCTCACCTTGCAACCAGTTAGACACTTGTTTGGCATCGCCACCAAGAGCGACTGCTTTTTCAAAGAAATCAGAAAGCACCTTAGTTGCTGTCAACTGTCCCGCATCATAATCTGAAAGTCCAAGTTCAGCCACGTAACGGGCACGGCGATCTTTTGGAAACTCAGGCAGTTCAGCACGCATCTCATCAATCCAGGCTTGATCGATTTCAAAAAGTGGAAGATCTGGTTCTGGGAAGTAACGGTAGTCAGCTGCCCCTTCTTTGACACGCATCAGGATTGTGCCTTTATTGGCTTCATCATAACGACGGGTTTCTTGACGAATGACACCACCAGAACGAAGAATCTTAGCTTGACGCTCTACTTCAAACTCAAGCCCTTTTTTCACATTGCTAAAGGAGTTTAAGTTTTTCAACTCTGTCTTGGTACCAAATTGTTCTTGACCGTAAGGGCGAAGAGAAATATTGGCATCCACGCGCATTGAGCCTTCTTCCATCTTAATATCTGAAATACCCGTATACTGGATAATCTCTTTAAGAGCGGTTAAATAGGCATAGGCTTCTTCAGGTGATCTCATATCTGCTTCTGATACGATTTCGATAAGTGGGACACCCTGACGGTTTAAGTCAACATAGGAGTAGCCATCAGTCCCGTGAGTATTTTTACCAGCATCTTCTTCTAGATGAGCACGTTCAATACGGATTTTTTTGGTTGAACCATCTTCCAGTTGGATATCAATCCAACCATTGTAACCGATTGGCTCATCAAACTGTGAAATCTGATAAGCTTTAGGATTATCTGGGTAAAAATAGTTCTTGCGGTCAAAGTGCATATCTTGGTGGATATCCATATTTAAAGCAAGAGAAGCTTTAATCCCTGCATCAATAACCCCTTTGTTGATTACTGGCAAAACACCAGGGAAAGACCAATCAATGACATTGGTGTTGGCATTTGGGTCTTCTCCAAAATGAGCCGATGAGGGCGAGAAAATTTTAGAATTGGTATTCAACTCAACATGGGCTTCCAAGCCAATAATGGTTTCAAAATTCATTACTTGTCACCTCCGAAAATGAGTGGTTGTTGTTTATGGTAGTCCGTTGTCGCTTCAAATGCTGCAGCTGCTTGATAGATCGTTTCTTCACTATACTTAGGACCAATCAATTGCAGACCGACTGGTAACCCTTCAACAAAACCAGCAGGAATAGAAATACCTGGTAGACCTGCTAAGTTGACTGGAATGGTCAACAAGTCCGCCAAATACATGGCTACTGGATCATGGTTAAGGGTATCAAGGCCAAAAGCAACCTTTGGAGTTGTTGGCCCTAAAATCAAATCATAATCCGCAAAGACCTTATTAAAATCGTCGATAATTAAGGTACGAACTTGCCCTGCTTTCTTAAAGTAAGCATCATAATAACCTGATGACAAACTAAAGGTTCCAAGCATAATACGACGTTTGACTTCATCTCCAAATCCTTGGCTACGGGTACTGACATAAATCTCATCAAGATTTTTAGCGTCCTCTGCGCGGAAACCGTAACGGATACCATCAAAGCGCTGAAGATTTGATGAAGCCTCAGAAGAAGCAATAATATAATAAACAGCAACTCCATACTTACTATGCGGAAGGCTAACTTCCTCAACAATAGCCCCTAGGGATTCAAAATGCTTAGCTGCTTTTAGGACAGTCTCTTTGATTTCTGGGTCAATCCCTTGACCTAAGTACTCTTTAGGAAGGGCGATTTTCATGCCTTTAATCTCTTGCCCAATTTTTGAGGTGTAATCAGCAATGGTAACAGGCGCTGATGTAGAATCCTTGCTGTCACTGCTTGCAATTACGTTAAGGAGTTGCGCGTTTTCTTTAACGGTTGGCGCAAACGGCCCAATTTGGTCAAGGGAACTTCCAAAGGTAATCAATCCAAAACGAGAAACCGCACCATAAGTCGGTTTCAATCCTACAACCCCATTAAAAGCTGCTGGTTGGCGGATAGATCCACCAGTGTCTGAACCAAGTGAGAGACGCACTTGTCCTGAAGCAACAGCAGTAGCTGATCCACCAGATGACCCACCAGGTACTTTACTGTGATCCCAAGCATTCTTTGTTTTCTTATAGTAAGAAGTCTCTGTTGAGCCTCCCATAGCAAACTCATCCATATTGGTCTTTCCAATCACAACCATGTCTTTGGCGTAAGCATTGCTAACAGAAGTCGCATCAAAAATAGGTTGGTAATTGTAAAGCATTTTAGAGGCTGCTGTGGTTAAGATGCCCTTTGTTGAGATATTGTCTTTCACTGCAAGAGGAATACCTGCCATCAAATTATCCGCATCAATGCCTTTATCATCAATAGCCTTTGCTTGCTTAAGCGCTTCTTCTTCAGCGACTGTAATAAAAGACCCAACGGCTTCTTCACGCGCTTTAATATCCTCGAGGGTTGCCTGTGTTAACTCTAAAGCAGAAATCTCCTTAGAGACTAGGAGTTGGCGTAATTCTTCAATTGATTTATCTTTGAAAGACATTAGGCATCTCCTCCATCCTCAAATATTGCAGGAACTTTAATAAAGTTATTTTCTTTTTCTGGTACATTTTTAAAGAGTTGCTCACGGTCAGTTCCTTTTTCTGCGACATCTGCGCGCATTATATTCTTTTTGTCCGCCATAGTACTAGTCACCGCAACACCTTCAGTATCGACTTCGTTTAGCAATTCAACCATATCAACGATTTTTGATAATGTCGTTGCAAATTCAGTTGTCTCACTTTCTGAAAATGATAATTTTGATAAATTCGCTACATGGCGAACTTCTTCTTCAGAAATTTTCATGAATTCTCCCATCCAAGATACTAATCAAAGAGGCTTCCTTAAGCGTTTTATGTCAGCTTCTAAGGCGATCTCTCTTCTTTAGCATCATTTTTACATAGTCTTAGTTATTATATCACACTTGACCTTATTTGCCATAGTATACTTTTGCCTTTCAAACGTAGACTCTGACTAAAAAACTTCCCAACCCTTTTAGTAGGATTAAGAAGTTTTGTTATGCTATTTATCTCTTTTGGCTAAGTGCCCTAAGGACTTTAATCCTGCTTGAGCTGCAGCAAGTTTAGCGACTGGCACTCTAAAAGGCGAACAAGAAACGTAATTTAGACCGATTTCTTGGCAAAAGGCAATAGAAGATGGCTCACCACCGTGCTCACCGCAAATGCCAACTTTCAAATCCGGCTTAACGGAGCGCCCTAAAGAGACAGCCATAGCAATCAACTTACCGATTCCCTTTTGATCTAGAACTTGGAACGGATCTCTTTCTAAAATCCCCTGCTCCACATATTCTCCTAAGAATTTTCCAGCATCATCACGTGAAAAACCAAAGCCCATCTGCGTCAAATCATTGGTACCAAAACTAAAGAAATCAGCGTATTGGGCAATCTAATCAGCTGTCACACAAGCTCTTGGTGTTTCAATCATTGTTCCAACGCTATAAGCCATCTTTATGCCTTCTTTAGTTAGCTCTTCTTTGACACACTCATCAATTAACTGTCGAAGGAATCTTAATTCATGAACGGTACTCACTAGTGGTACCATGATTTCAGGAGCTACCCTGTAACCTTCTTTTTGAGCCATTATAGCACCCTTGATGGCTCTGACTTGCATTTGATAAATTTCAGGATAGGTGAGGGCTAAACGACAACCCCTGTGTCCTAACATGGGGTTAAATTCAGCCAGATCACTAATGCGTCTTTTTAGAGCAGCGACTGTGACCGATAGTTGATTGGCTAACTGTTCAACAGCTTGTTCCTCATGAGGTAAAAACTCATGTAAAGGTGGATCTAAAAGACGGATGTTACAAGACTTACCATCCAAGACTTTAAAGAGTTGGTAAAAATCATCTCGTTGGAAAGGCAATAATTGCGCCAAGGCCTCCATGCGATCTTCAAGATTATCAGCCAAAATCATTTTCCGCACGGCAGGGATACGCTCTTCCTCAAAGAACATATGCTCTGTACGACACAGGCCAATACCTTGAGCTCCAAAATCAATGGCTTTTTGGGCATCTCTTGGATTATCTGCATTAGCTCTAACCATCAATTGACGTTTCTGATCTACCCATGTCATCAATTCTTGATAATCCGTATCCGCTTGGGCACCAGTCATCTCCAACTGCCCTAGATAGACAGCACCTGTTGCCCCATCAAAAGAAAGGTAATCTCCTTCTTTAATACTTAAATCACCAATCTCTATGGTTTTGGTCAACTCATTCACCCTAAGTTGGCTACAACCTGCCACACAAGGTTTTCCCATACCTCGTGCTACCACAGCAGCATGTGAGGTCATTCCACCTCTTGCTGTTAAAATACCAACTGCACTAATCATGCCTTCAATATCTTCGGGAGAGGTTTCTTGTCTGACTAGGATGGCTTGAGCCCCTCCTTTGCTATTCGCTACCACATCTTCAGCATTAAAGTAAACACGTCCTGAAGCTGCTCCAGGAGATGCTGGTAATCCCTTAGCTAAGACGGGGGATTTGTCTAAAGCTTTAGGTGAAAAAGTAGGGTGAAGTAACTGGTCCAACTGGCTTGGTTCAATCCGTTGGATTGCCTCTTCTTGACTAATAAGTCCCGCTTTTACTAAATCAACCGCTATCTTAATGGCAGCTTTGGCAGTTCGTTTACCACTACGTGTTTGAAGCATGTAGAGCTTTCCTTTTTCAACTGTAAACTCTACATCCTGCATATCCTGGTAATGCTTTTCCAGTAAGTCAGTAATTTTGACTAGCTCTTGGTAAACGCTCGGCATATCTTCTTGAAGCTTAGTGATGCTTTGAGGTGTCCGAACACCGGCTACCACATCTTCTCCTTAGGCATTAATCAAATATTCTCCAAAAAGTTGGTTGTCTCCTGTGGCTGGGTGACGAGTGAAGGCAACCCCTGTTCCGCTGTCTTCACCCATATTCCCAAAGACCATTGATTGAATATTAACAGCTGTCCCTAGCTGATCTGAGATATCATGTAACTGGCGATAAACCTTTGCTCTAGGATTGTTCCAAGAACGAAAAACAGCTTCAATAGCTAGTAACAACTGTTCCTTAGGGTCTTGAGGAAAAGCTCTTCCTAGCTCACTTTGGTAAATAGCTTTATATTCTGTCACAATAGCCATCAAATCGTCTGTGCTTAAGTCCGTATCAAGTTGATAACCTTTTGCTTCCTTGATACGATCTAAAACCGCCTCAAATTTGTACTTTGGAATTTCCATAGCAACGTCCGAAAACATTTGAATAAAGCGTCGGTAACTATCATAAGCAAATCGGCTATTTTGAGTGACCTTTGCTAAACCAAGAACACTCTGATCATTTAAACCAAGATTCAAAATAGTATCCATCATACCTGGCATGGAGAAAACAGCCCCTGAACGCACTGATACTAAAAGAGGATTACTGTCACTACCTAAGCTCTTGCCTTGCGCTTTCTCCAAATTAGCCAAGGCATAATTCAGTTGTTCTAAAACCGCCTCTGGCAACTGCCTTTGATTCTTGTAATAGGCGTTACAAGCTTCTGTTGTTATGGTGAATCCCTGCGGTACAGGCAAACCAATGGCTGTCATCTCTGCTAAATTAGCGCCTTTACCACCTAGCAAAGTACGCATGTCTTTGTCGCCTTGGTCAAAAGCATAAACCCACTGTCTTGTCATGATTTATCTCCAATCTACATATCGTAATCCTTAGCGATGCTAACACCGCTCGTCTTTAGAATATCCAAAATAATCGCTGCTGTTTCTTCAATAGCTTTGTTAGCCACATTAATCACAGGACACCTTAGCTCCTTCATAACGCGATCGGCATAGTCCAGTTCCTCTAAAATACGATCCATCTTAGCATAATTCGCACTTCCTGAAACCCCTAAAGCTTTCAAGCGCTCACTGCGAATGGAATTCAATTTTTCTGGAGTATTGGTTAAGCCAATAATCCTCTGACTAGGAATTTCTTTTAGCTCCTTTGGAATTGGAATTTCAGGAACCAGTGGAATGTTCAGAACTTTTAGCTGCTTATCGGCTAAATACATACTGAGTGGTGTTTTAGAAGTTCTAGAGACACCTAAAATAACCAAATCTGCTTTTAGAATACCTCTAGGATCTTTGCCATCATCATATTTGACGGCAAATTCAATGGCATCCACTCGCTTGAAATAATGATTATCCAATTGGCGAAGCATACCGGGTTGCCCTAAGGGCTTAGCTCCTGAAATATTAGCCATACCCATGGTGCTAGTTAATTTCAAAATATCTCAAATTGTAAGCTAGTATGATTTGTTCAATCCTCAATTGCAGCCCTGTCATGCCCCTAGCCAGTGTTCGTTCCATATCAAAAAGGGAACAAAGTTCTGAAAATCTAGTCTCAATGGTTCGTCTCATAGCCATTAGTTTCCAATGATTATGCTGTTTAGCCCCTTCCATATTTTGACGCAAGGGAGTCCAGAGGTGATAGCCATTTTGCTTCAACTCATCTTTCAGCTCACGGTTAAGGTAACCTAAGTCTGCTAAAATGACGGATTGTTCACACCTTTCTAGCAACTCGTAAACTGCCTTAATATCATGAACAGAGGCTGGGCTGACAACATAATTCAGAATGTAGCCTGATAAGGTCACTAGCATGTGAACCTTAAAACCGTAAAACCACATATGTTTAGAGGCGGTGTAACCAATATTAGCTATCCCATTGAAAAGTCTGAACCTGTGGTTACGAATAGATTGACAAAGTGGCAAAGGAAAGCTGTCTATAATAACAATGGTATTGGGAGAAATTTGAGTGTTCATTGCCTGACGAATCACTTGAACCAGCCAAATCAACTGTCTTGCACGCCTATTAAAGCGACTTCTTTCTAGTAATGTACCGCAGGGAAATAGCTGACAAATCCTATAAAAGTGACGTTGTGATTTAATACCTAGTTCAGCTTGTAATAGCAGTAAAACTAGAAGAGATTGGTCTGAAACTTTGGACAGACAGACGTTACGACGGTGTTTGAAGTCTTCCGGACAATAATCTTGATAAAACTGAGAACAAATTTTTGATAATTGACGCATATTTCATTGTAAGTGATGGGATTTAGCTGTATACTGTAAGTGGCTCATTTGGACTAACCTCCTGTTTGTGTAGGCACTTACAGTATAGTCCTTTTGGGCTTTTTATTGTATTTTGAGATTAACTAGCACCACGGGTTAGCCATGGATTTAATCATATTGGTCAATAAATCCACATATGCAAACCCCTCTTTTCGAAAACGCATTTCCGCGTAACTAGCCAATTCTTCATTGACTAAGCTAAACATAAGAAAAGCGGTTTGTTGGCTAGCCTCTTCAAAAACCTTGTCTAAAAGCTCTGGACTATTAATATAGGAAAAACATCGAAACTCCCAATTGTCATGGTTAGGAAACTGGTAAATACAGGCTTTAGCAAGTGCTCTAGCTGTTTCACCCAAGGAATCCGAGATAATAAAAATCGTTAATTGATCTTGCATACAAACTCCTTTGCCCGTCTTACAATTCTAAAAAGAGGCGCGTGATGATTGTTTTGGACAATTTACCGACCACCTTCATTTTCGACGGATTGTCTTCCATCACTCTCACAACTGGTAAACTATCAATAGCCTTTGTCACCAATTGATTAGCGGCGTAGAGTACTGAATCATCTTCTATGACTGTTGTCAGATTAGGCATACGTGTCATGATCATTCCAATAGGCATTTTACTCAAATCTCCACCACCAAGCGACGCTTTGAGTAAATCTTTTCGAGAGACAAGCCCACATAGATTATTATCTTGGTCCAAAATAAAGACTCCACCACTATCCTCCATAAAGATACTCACGATAACATCATAAACCGAATCATCTTGCTTAGCTGTTAGAGGAATTCCCATCACATCAGAGACTTTCGTTTCCCTAATAGAGGACTCTTGCTGACCAAGAATACCTTGTCCTTGATAGAAGTAACCCACTTTAGGTTTGGCATCCAAAATTCCCAACATGGTTAAAACTACTAAATCTGAGCGCAAGGCAGCTCTAGTCACCTCTAACAAATCGGCAATGTGCTCTCCAGTAATCGGCTCTTCTTGTTTCACAATAGCAATAATGGCTTCTTGCCTTTTACTAAGTTGAATAAGATCACCCACTTTCTTATTGTGATATACTATATATTATATGTGATATATTATATACTGTCAAAATAAAACTTTCAAGCTATAAATGACAACTAATTATTTTTTTGATCCTATATAAAAAAGCCTGCTAAAAGCAAGCTTTCTAAAATTATTTTTCCAATTCTTTAGTCCAAGCAGAGGTTCCACCTTCAACATTGATAACCTGATAGCCTTTTTCATTTAAGAAGACTGCTGCTTGACTTGAACGTGCTCCAGATTGACAAATCAAATAATGCTTAACCGCTCTATCCAAAGATTGATACTCTTGTAAAAAAGTAGATAAGGGCATATTAATAGCACCTGGAACATGACCTAAGACATACTCATCTCTTTCTCTCACATCAATAATCGATAGCTTTTCTTTCTCAAAGCTCTTTTCAAAAGCTGCCATTTTAATCGTCTTCATATTAGTTAAACCTTTCTGGATAAACACTGCGATATAGGGCATAAGCCCCATCTAAATTCATAACATCAAATCCTGCCTGTCTTAGGAGTCGCTCTGCCAAATAAGATCTCAATCCACTATAACAACTGACAATGTAAGATTTGCTCTGATCAAGCTCACCCATTCTTTGTCTTAAGTCGTCTAGGGGAATGCTTAGGGCTCCCTCCAAAGGAGCTTGTGCCACTTCTTGAGCTGTTCTGACATCTAACAAGACCTTACCAGAAGCTAATTCCTCTTGAAGCTGATACCATTGAATGGAACGGCTAAGACCTTCCATCACATTCATGGCAGCATAGCCTACCATATTGACAGGGTCTTTGGCAGATCCAAATGGTGGGGCATAAGTCAGCTCTAGTTCTGGTAAATCAGCAACCGTTAAGCCTGCTTTAATTGCTGTTGCTAAGACGTCAATGCGTTTATCAATCCCTTTAGCCCCAACTGCTTGTGCCCCATAAAGAGCACCTGTTTTTGAATTGAAAATCAGCTTTAGAGTAATGGGACTTGCACCTGGAAAGTAGCTGGCATGATCATTTCCACGAACATGAACTACAGCTACGTCCTCAAAATGCTGCTTAGCCAGTCGCTCACTCAGACCAGTTGAAGCAGCAGCTAAGTCAAAGACACGAACAATAGCTGTACCCATACTACCTCTGTTTTTTCTTGCTAAACCAGCAATCACATCTGCCACTTGTCGCCCCTGTCGGTTAGCTGGGCTGGCTAAAGAAATCAAAGCATCTTGACCAGTTAATTCCTGCTTAACGATAATCGCATCTCCCACCGCATAAATGTCTTTGTGACTGGTTTGGTAATTGTGGTCTACGACTATGCCACCTCTTAGTCCCAATTCCAATCCCGCTTCTTTAGCTAAAGTAGTTTCCGGCTCCACACCAACCGATAAGATGGTCAAATCAGACTGAAGCCGACTACCATCCTCTAATATAATCCATTTTCCTTGATCTTCAAAAGCTTTGGCCGACTGTCCTGTCACAACTTTAACGCCATTGCGACGCAATTCTTCTTGGATGAAACTTGCCATTTCTTGATCTAAAGGGCAACACGTGAGGTGCTTTTTCCACTAAAGTAACTTGAAAACCTCTCTTTGTCAAGGCCTCTGCCATTTCAAGCCCGATGAATCCTGCTCCAATGACAGTCGCCATCCCCTGATCCTTATCTGCTAAGGCTGCCATAATACGATCTAAGTCAGGAATATTACGCAAAGTACAAACATTTTTAGCCTGCGCTAATCCCTCCATTTTAGGAACAAAAGGCTTAGCCCCTGGTGATAGAATTAGCTGATCATAGCTTTCTTGATAGACTTTGCCATCATGCTTTAGGGTGACTTGCTTGCTCTTAGTATCAATCGCTAACGCCTCCGTTTCAGGACGGACATCTAAGCCAAATCGGTTGGTCAAGCCTTCTGCACTTTGAACCAAGAGCTTATCACGACTGCTAATCTCTCCAGACAAGTGAAAAGGTAGCCCGCAATTGGCAAAAGAAACATACGGCCCTTTATCCACTACAATAATATGAGCATCTTCCATCAATCGTCTCAAACGTGTCGCAGCCGACATTCCCCCAGCTACTCCACCGATAATCATAATTCTTGTCATTGTCATCATCCTCCTAAAATTTAGCCTGACTGACTGGACCCGTCCAAGCAGCCATCCCACCTTTGACATTAATAGTCTGGTAACCTAACTTGGTTAAAATTCGGCTAGCTTTTTGACTTCTCATGCCCGATTGGCAAATCAGATAAAGGGGATTTCCCTTTGGACCTTTATAGGTCTCTATCTGATTAAGCGGAAAATGTCTAGCCTGCTTAATATGTCCTGCCTGATATTCTGTCTTACTGCGAACATCTAAAAGTTGGATCTGTTTCGTTTTCACTAATGCCTGTAATTCTTGAGTTGAGATAGTCTCTTGCTTAGCAGCAAACAAGGCTAATAATTGTTTCAACATAGTCAGTTTTCCTTTTTCTTTTATACCCCTATGGGTATCTAAAGAATACCATGCGACTTATCAACTGTCAACAAGAAAGATTGACTTCGTTTGACAAAGATGAGCTCGCTCAGTATAATGAAGCCAGCACAAATGAGGTAACCTATGAAAAAAGATAAAAAAGATATTATTAATCGTTTAAAAAGAGCCGAAGGGCAGCTACGTGGGGTCCAGAAAATGATTGAAGAAAATCAGGAATGTTTTGATATCATGACCCAACTAACAGCTATTCGCTCTAGTATCAATAGCACTATGGGTTTGGTCATTGCTCAAAAAATTACCCAAGTCATTGAAGAACCTGAAGCGGATCCCAATCTTCAAGAAGAGCGTATTAACCAAGCCATTCAACTCATTATCAAGAAGTAAAGCTTTACGCAAACAAAAAACAGAAATCCAAACGATTTCTGTTTTTTAGTCTGTCAATTCGGTGACTAAGCGGGCACCCAGAACAGTTTTAAAATGGTTCAAGGCCCATTGATGATTCTCCTCAGAAAGGCTAGCAACGGCATTCGTCATGATTTCGATATGATACCCTAAATTATAAGCATCAATAGCAGTATGCAGGACACAGATATCCGTTAAAACGCCAGTCAAGACAAGGGTCTTAACCCCACGTTCTCGTAAGCGAATATCAAGATCAGTTCCTGAAAAGGCAGAATAATGACGTTTATCCATCCAAAATACCTTTTCATCCTTTTGAATGTTTTGATAAACACAAGCCAGTTCTCCAAACAAATCTCGACCTTTGGTTCCTTTGATATTATGCGCTGGAAAAAGCTTTGTCTCTGGATGAAAAGAATCCCCTTCATCATGGCAATCAATCGCAAAAAAAAAATAAAATAGCCAGCTTTGTAGGCTTCTTTGGTAACTTTGGCTATACTTTCTGAAATAGCTTGCGCTGGTTTTCCCGCTGTCAACTTTCCTTGGTCAGCGACAAAATCATAGGTGTAATCAATTGAAATTAAGGCTTTCATCAAGCAATTCCTTTACCTTTAGACTAGAGTTTTAAATTATCTCCGAATTTAATTAATTTTATCAATAAAACTTTCAGGTGTCAAGACATCTGTCTTCTTATAGATTCTTGCTAAAAAACACTTCCCTAACACAAAAAACATCTCCAAGTAATGGAGATGTCAAACTGTAGATAAACCCCATGTCCCCGTACCACTAGGATGAGGAGCTTTGCTGGGGATTTATTAAATATCCTATTTCTGCGAGCGATAGCGAGCTTATTAAGGCTACTTCCGCCGTGCTGAAAGTGTCTAAAATCCTTTTAATAGCAAGATTTTAGACACTCGGAACTGGCGAGACCTTAGGCTCGACAGTTAGGTATGGAATTCTTCTAGGAAATCGCTACCGTCCGACAGCACCTAAGGAGAGTAGCAAAAAGTTACTTTTCCTTCAAAAAAACATCTCCAAGTAATGGAGATGCTCTTATAAGTCCTCTTAAAATTCTTTAAGCTTATCAAAAATACCTTCGTTAATAACTTTGAGGTAAGTTCCTTTCATCCCTAATGAACGACTTTCAATAATACCTGCACTCTCAAGCTTGCGAAGGGCATTCACAATAACCGAGCGAGTAATTCCAATACGGTCTGCAATTACAGAAGCCGTTAGACGGCCTTCATTGCCATCTAATTCACCAAGAATAGCTGCTACTGCTTTCATTTCTGAGTAAGAAAGGGTGTTAATAGCCATATTGACAGCTGTTTGTTTACGAATGGTTTCTTCTAAGTTTTCTGTTTGGAGGTTAAGCAATTGAATACCCTCAACCGTACTTGAAATCTCAACAAGGATGAGGTCGTCATCACTAAACTCATTATCATTACGCCAGATAATCAAAGAACCTAGGCGCATACCTCCACCATAGATAGGAGCGATTGTTGTCAAACCGTCAGGGTAATCATCTTTTGATTCAACAGGGAAAATAGTCAGCTCACTTTCTACCGAAAGATTGGCTTCGGTATCATAAACACGACTTGCTGCTTTCACATAGCTATCTGGAAATTGCTTGGCTTCAAAAAACTCTTCCACGCGATCCGTGTTGGTTTTATACTTCATAGCATATCCAAGTAATGTACCACCTCCATCGATGATACATGCGTTACAATCAATAATATCTGCTAGACGAGAAGCCATTGTGTTATATGGTAATTCTGCTTCTAAACTGTCCACAGAACGTTGTAAGATAGATGTTATTTTACGCGTTTTCTCTAATAAATTTGCCATGTCTTCCTTTTCCTTTGACTTATTTGCGTTACAATTATATCAAATGCTTATTGACTTGGCAAGGAATTATCAGAAAATTGTCTATTATTTCAACAATTCCCAATTTTACTAGCTTTTTCACTATAATTTCAGCAAAAAAATCTAGAAAATAATCTAGATTTCAATCATTTAATCATTTAATGAGTAAAACATTAACGTTTGTACTGCTGAAGGACACGTGTGATTTTTTCTTGAATGTCTTCCAATTCCTCAACCGTTGGTAAATAAACGATACGGAAATGGTCTGGATCCTTCCAGTTAAAGCCACGACCATGGACCAGCATAATTTTCTCTTGCTTCAAGAGTTGCAAGACAAATTCTTCATCATCATCAATGCGATACATTTGGCGATCAATTTTAGGGAATAAATAGAGTCCCGCCTTAGGTTTTACTGCTGATAATCCTGGAATATCGTTAATGGCCTTATGAATAAAGTTACGTTGCTCAAAGATGCGACCACCAGGCAAAAGCAAGTCATCTACAGACTGACGTCCTCCTAGAGAGGTCTGAACCACTTGTTGTGCCAAGACATTTGAGCAAAGACGCATATTAGCTAGCATGTTTAAGCCTTCAATGTAGCCCTTAACAGGTTCTTTTGGTCCTGATAAAACCATCCAACCTACACGAAAACCAGCAATGCGGTGAGATTTGGAAAGACCATTCATAGACACACAAAAGACATCTGGCGCAAGACTGGCAATGGCAATATGCTCTCCGCCATCCATAACCAAGCGATCATAAATTTCATCTGCGAAAATAATCAACCCATGCTCCCGAGCAATGGCCACAATTTCTTCCAAAATTTCTTTAGGATAAAGAGCACCCGTTGGGTTATTAGGGTTAATCACCACAATCGCCTTGGTACGATCTGTAATTTTAGATTTGATATCTGCTATATCAGGGTACCAGTCAGCCTCCTCATCACACATGTAATGAACCGCATGACCTCCCCCTAGACTGACACAAGCGGTCCACAAGGGATAATCAGGCATGGGAACTAAGACCTCATCCCCATTATCCAAGAGGGCCTGAAGTGACATAGAGATTAATTCCGAAACGCCGTTACCGAGATAGATGTCTTCAATATCAACATCAGGAAAGCCTTTCAACTGACAATATTGCATGATGGCTTTACGAGCCGAGAAAATACCTTTACTATCTGAATAACCTTCACTCGAACGTGCATTCATAATCAAATCACGAATCACTTCATCAGGCGCCTCAAATCCAAAGGCTGCGGGGTTTCCAGTATTCAGTCGCAAAATCTTTTCGCCATTTGCAATCATGCGATTGGCTTCATCTAAAACAGGACCTCGTATATCATAGGCCACATGGTCTAACTTGGATGATTTTTCAATAATTTTCATAGTCAATTTTTACCTCGTAAACCATATTATAAACCAAATAATTTAAAATAGAAAGAATTTTCCCATACTAAGACGTGTGGTCATTTTATTTCAGAAAAGATATTAAAACGCTTTCATAATTCTTAAAAAAGGAGTATAATAGACTTATCATAAAAGAAGTGCTTCAACTGAATCTGTTAAGGAGGGCAATCTTATGTCACAAAAATATGAACGTATCCTCGTCGCCATTGATGGGTCTTATGAGTCCGAACTCGCCTTTAACAAAGGGGTCAATGTGGCTCTTCGAAACGGCGCAGCCTTACTTTTAGCTCATGTCATTGACACACGTGCTCTTCAAAGTGTAGCAACCTTTGATACTTACATCTATGAAAAACTAGAAGAAGAAGCTAAGGGTGTCCTAGCTGATTATGAAAAACAAGCTCGTGCTGCCGGACTTCTTGATGTCACCCAAATCATTGAATTTGGTAATCCTAAAACCCTTCTCGCTCACGATATTCCAGATCGCGAAAAAGTTGATCTGATTATGGTTGGAGCGACCGGACTCAACACTTTTGAACGCTTGCTAATCGGTTCTTCTTCTGAATACATTTTACGTAATGCCAAAGTTGATTTGTTAGTAGTTCGTGACCAAAACAAAACCTTATAAAGCACAAAATAACCTTGTCAAATGACAAGGTTATTTCAGGCTGTAGACAAACCCCATGTCCCTGTTACCAATAGGGTAAGCAGCTTTGCAAGGGATTTACTAAATATCCTATTTCTGCGAGCGATAGCGAGCTGGTTGATGCTACTTCCGCCGTGCTGAAAGTGTCTAAAATCCCTTTAATAACAAGATTTTAGACACTCAGAACTGACGAGACCTTAGGCTCGACAGTTAGGTATGGAATTCTTTGCTTTTCTTAAACAGTCACTCCCCTGACTGTTTAACCTACCTCCGACAGCACCTAAGGAAAGTAGCAATAAATGACTTTTTCTTTTACTATCATTATGATGATTTGCCTCATTTTGGCAACTTTCAGGCAAAGAAATAAGGCTATTCCAGCCATCCATTTGCTGTATTTTTTCAGATTTAAACACGCTAAAGTAAGCCCAAGGGTTGCCCCCATTTTGGACTTTCCTTTTAATCTCGTATAGCGTAAGTTATGGTATTCTTTAGCTGTCCCAAACAAGCGTTCAATAGTCTCTTTACGCTGTTGATAACGCTCTTTCATCCCTAGTTGGTGTCGGATGTCTTCGCAGACTTCTAAGTCATCTTTCCATAAATGACGTGTGATGACTTTTTGGTGGTTCTTCGACTGGGTACAAACTGATAAAAGAGCACAAGTCTGACAAATAGCTGGACCGTTTTTATACTCACGGTAACCGTCTCGATTAGTCGTTGAATAGTGCAAAGGTTGGTTTTCTGGACAAAGATAGACATCATAATACTCATCATAGATAAATTCTTTTGGCCGAAGCAGGTCCTTTTTACTATGAGGTCTTGTATAGGGAAAAACTGGTATGACACCTAGAGTTAATAAGTAATGAGCGATGCTTGGGGTTTTATAACCAGAATCAGCAATGAGATAATGAGAGTTCAATGCTTTAATCTTGTCAAAGAGTTCAGGAAATGCCTGACTATCATGGACATCTCCAGCGTGAATACTATACCCCAATGCCCAACCATGTTTATCACAAGCAACTTGAGCGTTATAAGCGAAGACTTATTTATGCTCTCCTTTATGAAACCAACCACTATCAGGGTCTGTTGTAGACATTTTCTTACTTGCGGGCTCTTTTTCTTTGGCGAGCCTTAAGGACTTTTTTCCGTGTTTCTCCCTATCTTTGGCAATTTCCTTCTCCAATTGGTCACTCATAAATTTAGCTTGTGCCTCAACTTCCTGGTTGATGTATTTGTAATGATTAGCAGCTGCCTTGATATGAGTCCCATCCACAAAGATTTCGGTAGGATCAATCAAACCAGCATTGAGGCAGAGACCTAGAATATGAGAAAAGATGGCTTCAATGACTTGTTTATCTTGGAAACGACGGCTGTAGTTCTTGCCGTATGTTGTGAAATGAGGCGCCTTATCTTCTAGAGTCAAGCCAAGAAACCAGCGGTAAGCTAAATTGACTTCAATTTCTTTGATAGTTTGACGCATAGAACGAATGCCAAACAGACATTGAATCATAGGAATCTTAATCAACATAACGGGATCCAAACTAGGACGACCATTATCAGCACAATAACTATCTTCAACTAAGTCATAAATAAATGAGAAATCAATGGTTTGGTCAATTTGACGTAAGAGATGGTCTTTAGGGACCAACTCATCTAAGCTATAAAAGCCAACTTGATTACGATTTTAGTTCGGATTTTCTTTGTGGAACATAGAGAGACCTCCTAGAGATTCTTGTCTTTATTATAACTCTTAGCGAACAAAAAAGCTCTAGAAATTCATTTTTCTAGGGCTTTGTCTTCAATCTGATAACCTTGTCAAATGACAAGGTTATTTTTCTAAGCGTAGCAGTGATTTCTGCAATTGCTTATCTAATTCTTTTTTGATAGCTGATTCAGGAGCATAACGTTCTTCCCAATCATCAGGTTTTTGAATTTTATGGGTAACCGGATCAAAATGAGCTTTGCCATCAGGAAAAATTTTTCCCATATTGGCTTCATGAACTGTCTCAAAAATCGGCTGTGGATCCACTCCCATCAAGACAAAAGATCCATAAGTGAAATAGAGCAAGTCCGTTAAGGCATCCACTTGACCAACCAAGGGAGACTCTGAATGTTCTTTAGAGAGGATCTTGCTAGCTGCTTTATCAATCGCTGAGTGCATATCCATCAAAGATTGGGTAAATTGATTCTTATCCCCTCGACTGGCAGCGTAAAGAAACTCAACTAGTTCTTCGACTTTGAAAGCTGATCGATAGCTAGCTTCTTGCAAGGCATAACTTCTTGGTGTCTCAATGGTATCACCATCCATCAAGCGATGGAAATCTTTAACCTTGTTAAAGTTATCATCTCGACTTTTAAAGCTTTTCTCCACATCAAAGTGAATCAAGCCGTAGTGGGCTAAAGCCTTGGAAATCCCATCATTATTGTTTGAATCTGTCGTAAAATGGGCACCAAGCTTGACCCCATCAACGGCATTTCCCATAGCAACGCCAACACCTACACCTGCAAGCATTTCTAAATCATTATCTGAGTCACCAAAAGCCATGACCTCGGACAAGTCAAAATCGTACATCTCACCTAAGCGTTCGATACCCTTGATTTTGGATTGCCCCATAGAAATCAAGTCAAGAGAATAGGGGCTACTTCTAGTAATCTTGATATGAGGAAACTTCTCTTGAATCTTAGCTGTCTCAGCAGCTGAAGCCACCAGAACAATTTGATAAATAGGTTCTCTCATGATGGTTACTAAATTATCAAAGCTCTGAGGCTTGACTCGACGAATTAGATTCTTAAAACTACTTTCAACTGTTTTGACCATGCTTTTAGGAACAATGCTACTAACCACCTGTCCAAATTGACTGGTACCCATATCAATAATTCGAGAGCCCGCAAGTCCTGAAGCCGTCCCTAAAGAGACTTCTCTTTTCTTTTCACTGGCATAACGAATAATCTTATAAATCATAGATTTAGGCAATTGATTTTGATAAAGAACCTTATCTCGGGTTAAGATATATTGCCCATTATAAGTGACCGCAAAATCCAAGCCAAAATTTTCTAAAAAGGGTTGCACAAAACCAGGTCCACGACCAGTTGCTAGACCCACCATGATACCTTGTTTTTTTAATTGTTGAATCGCTTTTTGAGTCGTTTTTTGGACGTTTTTACGATCATTGAGGAGAGTCCCATCAATATCGAAAAAGACTGCTTTTATGGTCAAAACCTTCTGTTCTCACTTCTATTTATGATAGAATAGATTATATCACAAAATCGAAAGAAGTATGCTAATTAAATGAAAGAAATCCTTGTTTTGCACACCGGTGGCACCATCTCCATGCAATCAGATGAATCGGGCAAAGTATTTCCCAATCAGATAAATCCTATGAACCAAGTTGGCCTTGATTTGACCCACATCCGCCTCAGCGTTGTGGATTTTTTAAATCTTCCAAGTCCCCACATCACTCCTTATCATATACTAGCTCTGTACCACAAAATCCAAGAGGAAATTGACCATTACGATGGTATTGTCATCACTCATGGAACAGACACCTTAGAAGAGACTGCCTATTTTTTAGATACCATGGACCTGCCTCTTGATGTTCCAATTGTCATCACAGGGGCTATGCGATCAGCCAATGAGATTGGAAGTGACGGTATCTACAACTTTCTAACAGCCTTAAGAGTGGCTAGTCACGATAAAGCTAAAGGCAAAGGGGTATTGGTCGTTATGAACGATGAAATCCATGCTGCCAAGTATGTGACCAAAACCCACACGACAAATATTTCTACCTTTCAAACCCCTACCCATGGACCACTCGGGGTCATCATGAAAGATGATTTGCTCTTTTTTAAAAATGCCGAACCAAGAGTACGTTTCAACATTCGAACAGTTGCAGGGACCGTCCCTATCATCAAAGCCTATGCTGGTATGGGAGATGGGAGTATCTTAAGTCTCTTGACTGCTGATACCATCCAAGGATTAGTCATAGAGGCTTTAGGTGCTGGAAATGTCCCTCCTATGGCAGTCGCTGAAATTCAAAAACTAGTTACTGCTGGTATCCCTGTTGTCCTTGTCTCTCGTTGTTTTAACGGCATCGCCGAACCAGTTTATGGCTACCAAGGTGGAGGAGCCATGCTACAAGATTTAGGCGTCATGTTTGTTAAAGAATTAAATGCTTCCAAAGCTCGCCTCAAACTCTTAATTGCTCTAAATGCAGGGCTAACTGGTGCCGATTTAAAAGCCTATATCGAAGGATAATGAGATAAAAATATCCCTACTTGCATGATATGTAAGTAGGGATATTTTTTACAGTAGACTGTTTCCTGCGCTACGATAGATAGCATACCATTCTTCTCGAGATAAGGTAATGTGATCAGCTTTCACCATTTTTTCCCAACGTTCAGGATTCATGGAACCAACGACCATCTGTATTTTAGCAGGATGCCGTAGAATCCAAGCAATCACAATTGCCTCATCAGAAACCCCATAGTGATTAGCTAAGCGAGAGATGGTCTGGTTTAATTCTTGGTAATCAGGATGGCCTGCAAAAAGGCCTTTAGCTAAGTCAATCTGAAAGGGTGACCAGGCTTGTAGGGTCATTCCTTTCAAACGGCTATACTCAATCATCCCATTATCCCTATCAAAAGCTGCCTCGGTTTTCATGTTAACATTCAAACCAGCATCAATCATGGGTGTATGAGCAGGTGACAATTGCATCTGATTAACCACTAATGGGTCATCCAGATAGGATTGAAGCAGTTCCACCTGGAAGCGATTGTGATTGCTTAAACCAAAATGTCTGACCTTACCTTCTTTTTTGAGCTGTTCAAAAGCTTGAGCCACTTCTTCTGGCTCCACTAAGGCATCTGGGCGATGCAACAATAAAAGGTCTAAATAGTCCGCCCCTAAACGGCTTAAACTTGCTTCGACCGATGCTATAATATGGTCTTTAGAAAAATCAAAAAATCCTTGGCGAATCCCACACTTGCTTTGTAAGATCACTTGATCACGACTTACCCCAAGCTCTTTGGCCGCTTGTTGGTAACGACTTTCAGATTCGCCTTTGCCATAGATATCAGCATGGTCAATCATATTAATGCCCAAATCCAAGACCTTAGCTAGTAACTTTTTAGCTTCTTGATGGTCTAATGCAGCCATTCGCATACAACCTAAAATAATGGAAGAAGCCATTAAATCTGTTTGTCCTATTGCTTGTTGCTTCATGTTTATCTCCTTTAATACCGTTTTTCCTTGTCCTCAACGGTCAACTAGTCAAAGCCTTCTGTCAGCTCAAGATGATTGACAATCCTTTGCCATTCTGAGTCTTGTGCCCAATCAGGATCTGAAACAATGTAACTGGCCACCCGTCTAGCCTCTTCTAAAATGGGATAATCTTCAACAATATCAGCTGTTTTAAATTCAGGAAGTCCTGATTGACGTGTCCCTAAGATATCACCTGATCCCCGCATCTTCAAATCAGCTTCAGCTAGGACAAACCCATCACTAGTCTTTGTCATTATCGTCATACGCTCTTTTCCTGAATCAGTCTTAGGATCAGCTACCAAGATAGCATAGGATTGCTTATGACCACGACCCACACGTCCTCTGAGCTGATGTAATTGACTCAAGCCAAATCGATCCGCATCCATAATCAGCATCACTGTGGCATTTGGAACGTTCACTCCGACTTCAATAACGGTTGTAGATACCAAAAGGTCAATCTCTTTAGCTTTAAAGGCTTGCATAATAGCATCCTTATCTTCGGCTTTCATCTTACCATGCATCAAAGCCACCTTAGCTTGCCCCTTAAAATAAGCCGTAAGTTCTTCTTCTAAAGCCACGGCATTTTTAAGATCCAAAGCCTCTGATTCTTCAATCAAAGGGGAAATGACATAAACTTGTGCCCCTGCTTGCAGTTCTTTTTTTAGCCAAGTCAGAACCGTCTCAAACTGGCTATGCTTGACCCACCGCGTCACAATTGGCTTACGCCCTGCAGGCAATTCATTAATGATAGACACATCCATCTCACCATAAGCCGTAATAGCCAAAGTCCTTGGAATGGGAGTCGCAGTCATCATTAAGACGTCAGGATTGTCTCCTTTTTCTCGAAAAACACGTCGTTGCTTGACCCCAAAACGGTGCTGCTCATCTGTAATGACTAAGCCTAGCTTATGGTAGCGGACAGCTCCTTGAATCAGAGCATGTGTTCCCACAATCATATCAACAGAGCCACTCGCAATCGCTTCTAGGGCACTTCTTTTAGCAGCTGTTTTCATGCCTGAGGTCAAAATCGCAATTGATAAATCTGGGAAAAGCTGGTGAAGACTGTCGTAATGCTGCTCAGCCAAAATTTCCGTTGGAACCATCAAGGCCGACTGGTAACCTGCTGTATAAGCAGCATACATGGCCATCCCAGCGACAACTGTCTTACCAGAACCCACATCTCCTTGTAAAAGTCGATTCATGTGACCTTCTGAACTCATGTCCGCTAAGATCTCCTGTAAAGACAGCTTTTGTGCTCCTGTTAGCTCAAAAGGAAGGCTCTGTAACTTAGCTTCAACCTGAGAAGCATCATAAGCAATAAGGACTCCCTGATCAGACTTCTTCCGATTAACTTTTAAGACCTGAAGTCTCATTTGAAAATAAAAGAGTTCTTCAAACTTGATCCGACGTAAAGCTAACTTATAGTCTTTCAAATCTTTAGGGAAATGCATGGCATACACAGCCTCTTGTCTTGGCATCAATCGGTATTTTTGAAGCAAAGCATCAGGGAGATTCTCTGGCAAACTGTTAAGAGCCCCACTATCAAAAGCTGACTTAATGGCTTTCAATAAAGAAGATTGACTAATGCCTTGGACCAGATGATAAACAGGTTGCAGCTCATCTTCTAAAGTCATCAAGAGCTTCATGCCCGTTAAAGCTGCCTTTTTTTGATCCCATTTGCCAAAAACAGCCACTTGACTATCTAAGGATAATTTGTCTTGCAGGTAAGGTTGGTTAAAGAAACTGACGCTAATGACAAGCTCTCCTTGCTTGAGTTTAAAACTCAAACGATTACGTTTAAAGCCGTAATATTGCACATTTGGCGGTGTCACTACGGTACCTGTAATGACAGCTTTTTCACCATCCATCAACTCAAAAACTGACTTGCTCTTGAAATCTTCATAACGAAAAGGGTAATAGAGCAAGAGATCTTTGACCTGATAGATATCTAATTTTTGAAATTTCTCTGCCGACTTGGGTCCTAGCCCTTTCAAATCAGCAATGGGTGCCTCTAATCTCATCTCTATTATCCTTTCCACAAAAAAACTCTTGTAACTATTATACAAGAGTTTAGTCATATTTTCAGATAAAAGCTCGTTAATTTCCTAAACTAAGCTTGGGTTAGCTGATAATGCTCCAACTGATAAGAAGCGTCACAGGTTTCTGCCAATAATTCCTCATCATGCGAAATAAGAATGACTACCTTTCCTTCTTGTCTTAGTTCTTTTAATAAAGCCGCTAGGGCCTTCACTTGCAATAGGTCCAAACCACTACTTGGCTCATCAAAAATAAAGATTTCTTTATCAGATAAAAGGCCGGCCGCAATCATGACACGCTGTTGTTCACCACCCGAAAGACTGGCTGGATGGCGCTTCAGTAAGGCATCTAAGGACAATTGACTAACCACTTGTTGTGTTTGAGGGGCTTCTTTATGTCCTAAATTGATTTCTTTAGCCACAGACTCCGCAAATAATTGCAAGGTCACGTCTTGCATGACAAGACTGGTCTTTTCCAAGCGTTCTTTAGCACTTTGCTTGCTACCGTCTAGATAGATGCTTGATGCCTTGTCTTCCAAAACACCTGTCAAGTAAGCTGCTAGTTGCGATTTACCGATACCGTTAGCTCCAAGAATACCCGTGATTTGTCCTCTTTCAAAGCCCATCTCACTAATCGATAGCAAATCCTTACTTCCAGCTTTTATCTTTAACTTGTCGATAAATAGCCCACCAGCAAGTGAATCTTGTCTAGACAAAACCTTTTTATGATTTTCAAACAAAGGGCAGCTATCCATTCGCCGCAAACCATAGTTTTCACGGTCTTCCTTAGACAAGGCCTGCATATCTTTTGGCGACCAAGTGGCTTCTAATCTGCCATTATCAAAATAGAAAAAGTCATCTGCAAGATCCAGCAAGTAATGCAAGCGATGCTCTGCAATCACAATAGTTTTTCCGGACTCTTTCAGCTGTTTTAAATAGGCTCTAACTGTTTCAATGCCTTTTTTATCCAGGTTAGCAGTTGGTTCATCAAAGACCATAATGGGGCTGCCTTGCATCAATGCTGTCGCAATAGCGACGCGTTGCTTTTGGCCTCCAGACAAGGTGTGCATGTCCGCTTCTAAGAGGTCTTGAAACTGAAAGTCATTGGCTAAAGTCTCAAGTCTTTCCAAAATGCCTTTAGGGTCTAAACCTTGATTTTCACAAGGAAATACCGGCTCATGCTTAACCTCACGGTAGAAAAACTGACTAGCTGGGTTTTGAAAAACAGATGCCACTTGATTCGAAAAAGTTTCGACACTTTCTTGACCTGCCTGATAATTAGCTACTCGTAGTTTGCCTCTTAAAGTGCCGGAATAATAATCAGGAATTAAACCATTAACCAACTTCAAAAAGCTTGACTTCCCTGAGCCTGATTTGCCACAAAGCACAATAAAACGCCCGGCCTCAATCTGACAATCCGCTATTTGACAAGAAGGAGCTTGGCTATTAAGATAAGTAAACTGTAGTTCTTTAGCACTGATTAGGCTAGCATCATGTAAAGAATGGTCATTAAAGCCCATAACTGTATCCCCCAATCTTTCCATGTTAGGTTTGAGACGAAGCATTCACTGGCCTCTTTTTGGATAGCTAGTCCCTTAGTCAAACTGGCAATGGTTAATTGCTGACTGTTTCTCAACAACGATAATAACAAGGGTACCAATAGGTATTCCAGATAACGACTCGGATGAGACAGTATTTGCCACTTGGATATGAAAATGCCTCTGACTTTTAAAGAACGCTGAATAATACGACTTTCTTCTTTAATACTAGGCAAAAAGCGTATCATAACCGCAAAGGTTAATAAAATAACTTCTGGTAGCCGCCATTTTCGCAAACCATGTACTAATTCATAAACGGTAGTGGTTTTAATTAAGATTAGGGCTGCCACTAAAGAAGGGAAGATGAGTTGACCGGCTAAGGCTGCGAAAGCTACTAAGCGAAAAGCATGATAAGGCATCCTATCAAGCCCTAATAAGCTTAAGAGAACTAAGGCCAGGTAACTAGCCGCTAAAATAAGGGCTAACTGGTACTTTCTTAAGGCCGCTAAAATACCTAAAAAGACAGCCACAACCAGATAAGATAAACCGCCTTCAATACGAAAGAAAAAGCAGGCATTGGCTAATATTAACAGACATAATTTGGTACGGACATCAAGCGTCATGACAAGATTCCTGTCTTAGTAAAGTGTTTTTTCAAAAGATATTGACCAAATAAACCACCAACTAATGCTCCTAAAAGAACAGTTGCAATGAACCATGTGGCATGGCCAAAAGTGAACTCATACATAACACGGTTCACATACACCATATCCTTACCGCGCGCTAAAAGACTCTTGATATAAGCGTCCTTTAAAAACCACATCATCAGAATCGGACCACTATTCACAAAAGCAAAAATCAGATAAGATAGCATGTTCCCGAAGGTTGATTTGTATTTTCCAATCCCAGCTACAAGATCAGCTAAAAGACCAAAGACAATTGCAGGAAGTAAGGCTGCAAAAAAATGTCCCGTCAAAAAGAAGAAAATCCCCATCATCAAACCTAGTAAGGTAATAGGACCAAAAGTTTGTAATTTAGCCATTAAGAGAAAATAAACTGTTCCAGCTAATAGGGCGGCAAAGGCTGGTGCATAAAGCATATTCCCAGACTTATCAAAGAAAATACCAATTAGTGTTCCTAAACCAACACAGGTAAAATACAAAGCAGCAAATGCGCCAGTTGTCATCAAATCTTTAATTGTTAAGTGTTTCATATGGGGTTACCTCTTTTAATATGCCATTTTCTAACTCAAATACCTGATCAGCGCAGGCTAGAGTTGATGTTCGGTGTGAAATCAGAAAAACAAATCCTTTGCAGTGCTCCTTGATGAGATTAATAAGCAAGGCCTCATTTAAAGAATCCAAATTAGAAGTGGGCTCATCCAAGATATAAACATCAGCCTCTTTCAATAAAGCGCGCATTAATTCTAAACGCTGCTTTTCACCGGCTGAAAAAATATCCACCTGACTAATCAGCGTATCTAGACCCTTTTCACAAGCTAGCAAGCGCTCTTTCATACCACATGAATCTGCCAAATCTAGCAGTTTTTGGTCTGAGATATCTGTTCGTCCAAAGGTCAAGTTGTCACGCAAAGTCTGTTGGAAAATTTGGGGTGTTTGTGGCAGGTAAGCAAAGCGAGATTGCAATTTTGTAGCCTTTAGTTCTCTACTATTTTGACCACTTAAAAAAATGTCCCCTGAACTCCAATTATACCATTTCATCAGCAATTTCACCAAGGTGGATTTACCTGAGCCCGATGGGCCTTTGATGCCAATAATCCCTTTGTTTTTAAAAGCAATAGATAGGTTCTGATAAACCTCTTGATGGCTCTTTGGATAAGAAAAACTCACAGCTTCAAGTGCAATCGTTTCAACAGAGCTTAAGTCAGCTTCTCCCTGGTCTTCAACTACTACCTCATCTAATAAGGCAAAGATATTGGCAGCCGCATTCATCGCGCGTTTGAAGCCTAAAGGTAAGCGCCCTAATTCTAAAAAGGGTGAAAAAGATGCCGTAAAGGCCACAAAAGCTAGGAGACCTTTGTCATAATCCAGCCGTCCTTCTTTGATTTGAGCTAAGGCTAAGAGAGCAAAAGATAAAATAGACAAAGCCAGGATTAAAAAGGTGGTCGTCATTTGTAACCACTGAGCCTTGGCGACTTGGCGATCCAGGGCATTAACTGCCTTACTCTTACTTGATAAGAACTGAAGCTCTTGATCCATCTGCTGAAATTGCAATAAGTCTCTGACAGCTCTAAGCGTTTCTAAAAAGTGAGACACATAGCTTTGGCGCGTGTGATTTTGCTCTTTCAATAGTGGTTCTAGCTTTTTGGCAAAAGCTATTGGAATAATCACTGCCAATAAAACATAGGTAAGGGCCGCTAGGGCCGCCAAGGGCCAACTACTGCTTCCAAAATAAGTCAAAATCAAGGAGGCTGAGAAAAGAGCAGTCCCAACTGGGGCAATGGTATGAGCAAAAAAGATTTCCAAGGCTTCGATGTCCTCACCAATCATTTTTAGTAAGTGACCACTATCTTGGCTATCTAATCGTGCCGGTGACAAGGCACGTAACTTGCTAAAAATCAATTGACGAAAGACGGCTAAACTATGAAAAGCCACAAAATGCCCAAAATAATGTTCCCCATATCGAAAAATACCTCTTAAAAAAGCCAATGCGATTAAGGCATATAAATAGGTCAGCGTAATGGGTTTACCAGCAAAAGCCTGTAAGGCCAGAGCGGATAGGGTTGTTGGGATAGTGATTGTTACCAAAAATCCTAATACAGCACAGCTGATCGCTAAGCTGATCCAAGGCAAGAGTTTCTTCATCATCACAAGCAATCGCCAAACTAGCTCATGAGTTTGGTATGTCTTTTCAAGCATTTAAACTAGCCTCCAATCTGTCTTGCGTGTCAACCAAGTCTTTAAAATCTTCCTGGCTTTGATATAAGTCCTCAAAGGTTCCAACCTGAGCCACTTGCTTAGAACTTAAAAAGAGAATCTGGTCCATGTCTGTTAATCGTCTTAATTTATGGGTAATCACCAAAACAATGGCACGTTCTGCTAATAATCTTATCATGTCATAAATCAAGGTCTCATTATCAGCGTCTAAGCTTGAGGTGACTTCATCAAAAATGTAAAGGGAGCGCTGACTAAGTAATGCTCTAGCACAGATTACTTGTTGTCTTTGTCCCGGTGATAAGCGACTACCATTTTCACCGACTAGGGTGTCAATTCCTTCTTCAAAATCATGAATAAAGGTTAAGAGCTGATGCTTGTCAAGCCAGGCTAAAAGGTCTTTTTTAGAAAGGTCTTTAGCCATGCGTAAATTATCATATATAGAGCGATTTAAAAGACTAGATTGGTCAGACAGATAAAGCACTTGTTCTCTAATGGCTTCCTTTGATAGGTCCTCAATAGCCATCTCTCCCAAATGGATACTCCCTTTTTGAGCCTTATAAGTCTTCAGTAATAAATGCGCTAAACTTGTTTTTCCTTGACCGGAAATCCCTGCAAAAGCTGTCATTTGACCTTTTGTCAAAGTCAAAGAAATATCTTCTAACAGTCCCTTATCCTGATGAGAATAACTAACTTCTTGAATATTGACCTGATCAAAAGCAGGTAAAGTGCTCTGCTTAGAGTCCTTTCTAGCTTCAACACGATCTAGAAAGCCAAAAATACGATCTGCCATTTTAGTATTCATCATAACCAAATGCATACCATAACCCTGTTCACGAATCGGAGTGAAAAACTCAGTGGCAATAAGGATGAAAAAGAGCAGATTGGCATAGGATAAGTGGCCACTTGCCAAGGCCTTTACTGCCAAGAAGCCTGATACCCCTATTCCTAAATACATGACTGCATCCATATAGCCCACAGCCTGTAATTGAAAGCCCAGCAAATTCATGGTCGCTTTCCTAAAAGACTCTGCTTTAGCCACAAAAGCCTTTTCATACTTCTCATCTACCTGGTGAGCGTAGAGAGTATTGAGCCCTTTCAAATCATCCATAAATAGATTGCCAACATCCATGTAAGTAGACCAATACTGAGTCATAATGCGTTTTGAGTGTTTTTGCATAGCCACAATAGATAAGGGAATCATCGGTAAGGCCAGTAAAAAGACCAAAGCCCCCATCGGATGGATAATGAGTGCCAAGAAAAGGACGGTACTGCAATTAAACAAGGTCCTCAATGCCAAAGATAAATAGTAGGAATAATAAGTATCCAAGCTATCAATCCCTTGAGAAGCCAAGGTAAGCACGTCTGCTTCTGTAGCTTCTTGATCCACCTGCCCATCTAAAGCAATAAAAGCATCAAAAAAAGAAGCTTTTAAGGAATCACGCGCATACTGTGAGGCAATCCCTTGTAAATTTTTGGCTAAGAAAGCAAAGCCATAACCTAAAAGACTTAGCGTTAACAACTTAAGAAAGCTAGTCAAAAGTTTTAGCTCTCCTGTCATCAAAAAGCTAGCAAACTGCTCTGAAATGACATAAAAACTCAGCAAACGCATCACAAATTGCAACCAAGATAAAAAGGCCCCTAAATAAAGCAGGTGTTTCTTTGGAGCAATCCTTTCTTTTAAGCGCTTCAAAAGTAGCTTTTTCTTTTGTCGAGATATTTTTTCCTTTTCTTCTATCATAACGAAATCGTTTTATCCCTTCTTTCTATGTGTTTTCTATCATCAATAAATCAATTCTTCTATTGTAGCATATGACTATGATGTCTGCCCTAAGGTATGCATTAAATAAGGCTTACCATCAATAGTAACAAGAGGTAAGTATACCCCAAAGATAGTTTCAATAAAGGCCTCATCAATAACAGTTTCAACAGAACCTTGTCCGTAAACTTTTCCTTCTTTTAAACCAACAATGGTATCTGAAACCGCCAGGGCATGGTTAATATCGTGCAATACCATGATAATAGTCATTCCACAATCTTGATTAATCTTTTTAATCAAGGTCAAAATCTCCAGTTGGTACTTCACATCCAGATAAGTGGTTGGTTCATCTAGTATTAAAATTGGAGCTTTTTGAGCTAAGGCTCGAGCTATCCAAACTCTTTGCCTTTCTCCCCCAGATAAGTCTTGTAGACAACGATAAGCCAGATTGGCTAAGCCGGTCACCTCCAAAGCCCAGTTAATAGCATCGTCATCCTTTCCCTTATCTCTTTGAAAGAAACGCTGATAAGGGAACCGCCCCATAGCTACCATATCGTAAACGGTCATATCCGCTATAGGTTGCTGATTTTGATGAACCATGGCCACTTGCTTGGCAAACACTTTTAATCCCATATGAGAAATCGTTTTTCCTTTCAGAAAAATGTCTCCCTCTTGAGGCATTAACCCTTTACTTAAAAGTCCAAGTAAAGTTGACTTGCCACAACCATTGGCTCCTAAAATCGTTGTAATCTGCCCTTCGATAATATCAAGCGTTAGCTGATCGATGACCTTAATGCCACCATATGAAAAGCTAACTTTATCAAGGGATAAGGAAATGGTTTTAGCGGTCATATTAATCTAGCCTTTCTGAGTAGGTAAATAAAATAAGGGCCACCCACAATACTCATAAGAATGGAAGGGTTGATTTCTAATGGGTAAAAAAGACTTCTGCCCAAGGTATCTGCCAATAAGAACAAAAAGGCGCCTAACATAGCAGAAAAAGGTATCAAACAGCTATGCTTATTGCCAACTAAGAGACGACCAATATGAGGGGCAATTAAGCCTAAAAAAGCTACTAAACCCACTATGGATGTCGCCACCGAAGCTAATAAGACAGCTACCACAGAAACTAGGAGTCGTAAGAGATTAGCATCAACTCCTAAACTCCTAATCACCTTATCATCTAATAAGAGCAAGTCACAGCTTTTTGATAAGATCAAAGCTAAAGAAATGCCAATAAGAGTATATGGTAAGAGCAAGCTGACATCTGACCAGGTCTTTTGACTAATATTTCCCGAAATCAAAGCATTAATATAGGGATTATTAGACCCTGATAAGCCCGATAAAGCATTAGATAACCCTGTAAAAAGGGCATTAATGGCAATTCCTGTGAGTATGACGCGAACAGGATGAAGCCCTTCTCGCCATGACAAACCATAAATTAAGAGAAAAGACAATCCTCCTCCTAAAAAAGAAAGGATTGGCCCATGTAAGAGAAGCTGTGGCAAAAGGGTACCTGATAAGAGCACCATAAAGCTAGCACCGCTACAAACTCCAATAATTGCTGGATCTGAAATAGGGTTCTTTAAAACCGATTGAAACAAGAGACCTGAAACAGAAATAGCTTCCCCTGCCAAAAGAGCAATCAAAATCCTAGGAAACCTCAAGTCATAAACCAAAGCTACGTCTGGATGATAAGAAACAAAAAGCCCCTTAAAAAGTGTCTGGTAAGACAGAGACAGACCCCAAACTGAGATAGCATGTAACCCTAATGCAAGAAGACCCAACCCTAGAACAATGAATGCCAAGTAACTTCTTTGCTTCTTATGGCTTAACTTCTGATAGTCAAGATTCTCTTCTAAAGCTGTCATCTAGTCTCCCTTCTCATGGTCATAAAGAATTCCTGAAAGCTCTTCTAAGGCCTGCTTGTAATTAAACTTCGCACTCATGCCAAACAACTGATTATCTAAATCATAAATCTTACCTTTTTCAACCGCTTCAAAATGTTTCCAAATATCATTTTCTTCAAACTCCTTGGCAAACATGGCTTTGACTTGATCAGGTAAAGCATGAGATGTTCTTAAGATTATATCAGGCTTTTGGCTAAGCATATCCTCAGGATTAAGAGTTAAAAATTCCTTATCCTTAGAATTGTAACAGTTGTCACCTCCCGCTAAAGTTAGCAAGTTCCCAACATAAGATTGGTCTGTAGCCACCAAATAGCTACCTGGAAGTCCCATCAAAATAAGAACTTTTGGTTTCTTTTGAGGCTTGTGTTTGGCTTTAAAATCCTTATAAAAACGCTTGTAATCATCTCGTAAAGCCATGGCTTCTTTTTCACGATGAAACAATCTCCCCAAATCATCAATAGATTGGTACATGCCGTCCACACTTCTTAAATCTAAGAAACCATACTCGGTCTTAAGTTTTTGGTACTTGGGTTCTAAATCATTTTGTAAGGAATTCGGACTCAAAATCCAACTCGGTTTTAAAGAAGCAATGACTTCAATATCAGGATTCATAGGAAGCCCAACACGCTTCACCTTATCATAGCGTTTAGGCAGTTGATAGAGTTTACTATCACAAACCCCTATCAAATCTAACTTCAAACGATCACATATCTCTGTGACAGCCACAGATGTGGCCACAATGCGCTCCTCTTTTTGGCTTTCTTTTGTATCTGGGTGCTGATTGACACAGGCTACCAAAGTCAAAACAGCCATCGAGCAGAGTAAGATTTTACTTAGTCGTGCCATTTTGGTTTCTCTTCTTTTAATTTTGAAATAAGGTTATTAAATAAATTTAAAGAAGTCAGCGCTTTGTTAGCTTTGAATGCTGATTTAGGCAATGTTGTCAATTCATTTGATGATAAATTGAGAGTTGTCAACTGTGGAAACTGTTTAAAATCAAGGTTATCTAAAGTCATCAAGCGATTGTAATCCGCCGCGATATGCCCTAAATGCCCAAGCTCATTTAGTGATTTTGGAAGCTTAGTTAGTTTGTTTTCTGATAAATCAATAAAAGTCAATTGCTTAAGCGGTGCCAAAGCTTGCTCATCAATAGCTTCCAATTGGTTTTCAGATAAAGCTAAGGTTTTTAATTGTGACAAACCAGAGAAGCTACTGGCCTCAAGTCGACTCAGACGGTTTTTGGATAAATCCAGCTCATCCAAGTGATTGAGAGCACTAAAGGCTTCTGGCTCTATACTTGCCAAATAATTACTTGCTAATTGAAGTTTTGTCAACTGGCTATTATGAGCAAATAAGTCTCTGTCTAAGTTCGTCAAAAGATTACTTTGTAACTCAAGAACTTTCAGTCCTTTCATTTGACTAAAAGTATCTTTTGGAATTTGGCTAATCTGATTTCCTACCAGATAAAGTTCGCTAATATTGGTAGCATCCTTAAGAAGAGAGATATCCGTTAAATCATAGTGATCCAAGCGTAATTCACCTGTGATTTTAGCTAATTCTTCTGGTGACATTTTTCCATCACCATTTAAGTCTTTGCCTAAACTTACCAAGGCCTTTTCAAGGCGCTCTGAGCCCACCCCTTTTTCCTTATCATCAATTTCAGCTTGATAACCTGTCCAACCTTTAGTAGCCATTTGATCAAAGGTCATATCCAGTTTGGTGTATTTGTCATAATGATGCTTGTCACTTTCTTGACCACCCATGGCAGAAACCAAGACAGCACCTTTATGTAATGTTTCAAGATGATCAATAGGTAAGGTAAACTCACTTCTCACATAGGCATTATTAATGTCACGATCGCCTACTTGCTTACGAATAGCCGTTGGGAATTTTCCATCTGTTTCAACTGAAAAATCAATCAAAAATGCCCCTAATGCTGTATTTAACATGGTCAGTTCTTTGCTACCATCTTTTTTTACAACCAATTTGGCTTTTTTATCAAAAGTACCTTGTAGCATTGATGACTCTTCTGTATGCTCCTTATTAGCTGTAAAGCTTAGCGTATAAGTCCCTTCTGTTAATTTTGAAATCGCCACTTTTTCTGATTGCTGACTTGCTAACAAATCTTTAAGTAAAGCTTCGGTATCTTTCAATAAGGACAGACTATCAATGTCTTTGTAAGAATCTTTAATGACCTGTAACTTTTCAGCTAATCCTTTAACAGCTTCTTTCTTCTCTGTTTGATCAATTAGTGCTTGCGCTTTAGCCATCAGACCTTCTAGAGAAGTGAAGTCTAGCGCTTCTTTATCTGATCCTTTAGCGACCTGTGAAGGAGCTTGCTTAGAAGAGAGTATACTATACTGATTGCCTGATTTTTCAATGACTATGCTAATCGCTTCAAAATCTTTGGAAGAGATGGTAATGGTATTTTTCCCTTCCTTCAAGTCTTTGCTCGCAATATGAAGTCCTTTAAGATCTGATACCCACCCTTGTTTGTCTTTTAAGGAACCTGATGTCTTGTCCTCATAAGAGACATCGTTAACAGTAATTGTCGTAATATCATGAACTAACTTTTCAAGCATCTTATTGCTGGAGTAGCGTTCAAACTCAGGAAATAAAAGGGCTCCATCTTCATTTTCAAGCTTAGTTACCGTGAGTGAGAAGCCTTCTTCTGCGCTTTCAGTAGCTGCTTCTTGCTTTTTTTCTGAGCTCTGAGGAGCCTTGTAGGACTTAAGTGCTTGAGATGATGAAATGACCTTAGATTTTACTTCTTGAGCGTTTAAAAAGGTCACTTTTTTACCTTCTTTTTTGAAGGTCACTAAGATGTCACCATCCTTAGCATTCAAAATAGTCAGTTTATGCTCCCCATCTTGAATAGCTTTAGACTTAATTTTGACACCCTTATAATTGATATCAAAGGTACAAGGGCCGTCCAAATCTTTTTTGTATTCTTTATCATCAACCAACAGCTTGTCGATATTTTTATAATAGTCTTTGCCAGCTTGTTTGTTGGCGTAAGGACCAATATCTTCAAGGATTAGAATATCATCCTCCGCCTTAACAGAACTAACCAAATCCGAAACCACAAGATTACCTTCTGAGCTTACAGAATGAGCCGATTGCGCAAGTGCTAAAACCGATAGGGTCAGCAAGGCATATTTGTTGATACTTTTCATGGGGATAAATCAACTTTCTAACGTTTATTCCAAACGAATTAACTTTTTTATTAACTATGCTTAATCTATCATGTTAGCTACCCTTTGTCAAGATGACTTTAGGAAAAAATTCACATAATAAACAAAAAAAGAATCAACTCTATATAGAGTTGACACTTTTGTGATTGTTAATTTATTTTTTTCCAACGACGTAAGTTAATTGCTCTGCTTGTTGAGGTGTAAAGGTACGGTAAGAAACTTTTCCTAAACCAATACAATTTGATTCAGAAATCAAAATAGAACCATCTTTTCTGACTTCTTCAACGATTGACACGTGTCCGTATGTTGCGTCCGCACCTGCTTGCCCTGGAGCAAAGGAAATAGCATAGCCTACTTTTGGTGTCTTAGACAAGCGGAAACCAGCTTTGTATTTCCAGTCACCACCATTACCCATAAAGGCATCGAATTGATATCCGAGCTCTTTAGCACGGTTGTATACGTACCAAGTGCATTGTCCCCAAGCGTAGCTAGTAGCTTGATAGCTCAAGACATCATAGCTTTTAGAAATTTGATAACCGACTGGTACATTTTCAAAACTTGAAGAAGATTGAATTTTCAATTCTGCAGGAATAGCTGGGGTTCCACCGTGTTGGTCAATCCAAGTATCGACAGCTTCCATGATTTGAGCACGGCGTTTACCAGAACCGCTAGTATCAGTGAAATACAGACCACCGTCACTAGCAAAATTCAATAAGCCTTTTGCAAATTTAGAAGCTTTATGATCTTGTAACGCAAAATCCGTATTTTTATTTTTGATGATTGTTTCTTGAGTCATTCTGACAATAGCAATATCATCGTTATACTGACTTGCTTGATTAGGGTTAAGGTCAAAAGCAGCATAACCAAACATATTGGCACCTAAAAGCCTTGCTACACCTTGGGTTCCTAATGAGCTCTCTGTCATCGAAATAGCAATAATAGCACGAACGTCAAGTCCACTCATCTTTTCCCACTTCAGTAATTTAGCGCCATTGATTCGTTTGCTATCATACTGAATGCCCGTAGACTTCAAAAAGCCATCAAGCTGCTCTGCTTTAATCCCATAACGTCGAGATAAAAGATTATGCGTATAAGCATCTTTACCACTCCAGTGATCCACATACGCCGCATAAGTATTAACAGATGGAATGTTAGGCATTTCTAAAGGTTCATCTGAAACTGATGGCATAAAAGGAACAAGTGGAGCACTTGCTTGCGGAGTTGCTTTTTCTGGGCTTGGTTGTGGACTTGGTTCAAGAGGTGATTTTACTTCCGGTGCTTCAGGCTTTGTTTGATCTGAAGGAAGTTCTGTTTGACTTGTGTCACTCCCTTGCTTTTTATCATCAGCTTCTTTTGACGTATCGCTTGGGCTTGAACTAGAAGGCGATTCTGGACTTGTCGCATCTTCTGTTTCAAGGCCTGTGTCAACATCATCCATTACCTCAGCTTGGTCTGATTCTTCTATAGAAGAATCATCTTCAGATAAGGACTTTGTGTGGTTGACATCAAGCAAACTATCTTGAGCAAACACCCTTACATTTCCCATACTTGGGGCTAGAAGAGCCATTACCATGGCCATTCTTAATAATTTGGTTTTTTTCATTTAATGATTGGTTGCTTCTTTCTAGTATTCTACCCCACATTATAGCACTAATATGAATTAAAAAGCAAGGATTTTTTGTCATTTTTCTTTAATATTCTCTAGGGATACGGTCACTCAATAAACAAAGCACTTCATAATTGATAGTTTTCTTATAGTTAGCAATATCTGTTGCACTGATTTTTTGGTTACCTCGCTGCCCTATTAAGGTCACTTTTGTCCCTATAGGAAAGGCTTTAGGCAGTCTAATCGTAACCTGATCCATGGAAACACGACCAACAATTTCGCACCACTCTTTTTCTACCAACACCTTAAAACCTTGTAAATCTCTGGTCCAACCATCAGCATAGCCAATTGGTAAGGTTCCGATATACTCCTTTTCGTGAGCACAATAAGTAGCACCGTAGCCAACCGTTTGACCTTTGTCAATCGCTTTGACATGAACTAAAATGGTTTCTAAACTTAAGGCCTCTTGTAAGGGATATGGCAGTGCCAAGTCTTCTCCGCTAGGATTTAGACCATAAATGGCAATTCCTAAACGAACGGCATTAAAGATACTTTCTTGGTGCCATAAGCTGGCTGCCGAATTACTAGCATGGACAAGTGCTGGACGGTAAGCTAAGTTTGCCACTAAGTCTTTAAAATAATTTAACTGTTGGTTAAATTTATGGTCATCAGACTCATCTGCTGTCGCAAAATGTGTGAAAATGCCATCCACTTTGACGCCATGCTTTTGTAAAACCGAGATAAGAGCATCAGCTTCTTGAACTGTCCTAACACCAATACGTCCCATTCCAGAATCCACTTTGAGGTGGACATGGAGCTGAGACATGTCTAGCTTTTGACTCAAAGCCATTTCTAACCACTCAAGACTAGCTACCGTAATGGTTATCTTTTCTTGGATAACCAAAGGCAGATCTGTTGCTAAAATAACTCCTAAAATAAGAATATCTTTGTCAATACCTGCTTGACGCAATTCTAGGGCTTCATCTAAATTGGAAACGCAGTAAGCATCAACTTGCTGGTCGATGGCTTTTGCCACCCTAATAGCTCCGTGACCATAAGCATTAGCCTTTACCACAGCATAAACTTTACTCGATTGAGGAATATGACGCTTAACCTTTTCAATATTTTCTGAAATAGCTTTTAAATTAACCCTTGCAAGGGTTGGTCGATGTGTACTTGATATCATTTGTCAGCCTCCAAAATAACACTGGCTTGAACATAGTCGCCACTATGAGAAATGCTAATAAAACTCTTTCCTTCAAAAGGAGATTTGGTAATAAAAGGTCTACCTCTCTGGTCATTTAGAATCTCAATATCCTGAAAGGTCAACTTTCCTATTCCCGTGCCCATTGCTTTAGCAAAGGCTTCTTTACCAGACCAACGACCTGCTAGATAGGTCATTTGACGTTTTGGAGGAAAGCTTTGAAAAATGCTAAGCTCCTGATCCGTTAAGATTTTTCGAGCGAATCGAGGATTTCTGTGATAGGCTTTTGCTACTGCAGTGATTTCTTGCAAATCTATACCATGTCCAACAATCATTTTATTCCTTACTAGCTTTCTTTTTCTCTGAAAAAGAGAAGCTGAGATTAGCTCCCAGCTCCTTTTGATTCCATATCATCATTCCCTAAAAGGGGACCTGGTCTTAAAAAGCTTTACGACCGTGACAATTTTTAAATTTCTTTCCACAACCACATGGACATGGAGCATTACGTTCCACATTTGAATAATCAAGGGATGGGTCTAAATCATCTCTCATGCTTTGTGATGGGATGTTTTGGACAGCTGTTGTTGTCGCGTGTGGAGTAGTACGCTCACGCTCTTGTTCATGAATCTGTGCTTTCATCATGGTACGCGTCACATCAAACTCAATTGCCCCAATCATATCTTGGAACATCTTGAAGCCTTCTGATTGATACTCTACAACAGGATTATTTTGTGCATAACCACGTAAACCAACTGCGTTACGTAATTGATCCAAAGCATCAATATGCTCTGTCCACTTGTTATCCACAATCATCAAAATTAAGACTTTTTGGAATTCAATAATAGCATTTTGATCACGTAATTTAGATAACTGGCTATCATAGATATCTATGGCTCTTTGATAGAGTTTTTCTTTGATTTGTTCGTCTTTAAGTCCTTGGAGTTCTTTGGCACTGATAGTCTCTTCTGGAACAAGATTAGTTCTAGCAAAAGCGACAATCGCATCAAGAGCATCTTTACGATTGCTACGTGCGTGAGCATCTACAGCACGACTGATTGTTCGTTTAATCATTGATTTGATTTCAGGACCCAAATCACGATTAGCTATAATCACATCACGGCGGTTAGCATAGATAATTTCACGTTGCTCGCGCATCACATCATCGTACTGCAAGACTTGCTTACGGGTATCGTAGTTATTTCCTTCAACACGTTTTTGAGCTGACTCCACTTGGCGAGATAGCATACCTGATTTGATAACCGTGTCTTCTTCATTCATTTTCATGCGTTCTAAGAAGGCCTTGATACGGTCTGAACCAAAGCGTCTCATCAAGTCATCTTCTAGAGAAAGGTAAAATTGTGATTCACCTGGATCACCTTGACGACCTGAACGTCCACGAAGCTGATTATCAATACGGCGACTCTCATGACGCTCTGTACCAATTACACAAAGTCCACCTAGTTCACGAACCCCTTCACCAAGTTTGATATCGGTACCACGACCGGCCATGTTGGTTGCAATGGTAACGGCACCACGTTGACCCGCGTTCATAATGATTTGAGCCTCTTTGAAGTGGTTTTTAGCATTCAAGACTTCATGAGGAATGCCTGCTTCAACTAATTTTTGGGAAATAAGGTCACTGGTCTCAACAGCTACAGTACCTACAAGAATCGGCTGTCCTTTTTCGTGACGTTCTTTAACATCTGCCACTACCGCTTTAAATTTCGAATCAAGTGTGGGGTAAAGAAGATCAGTGTTATCTAAACGTGCAATAGGACGGTTGGTCGGAATTGGAATAATGCGCATGTTGTAAACTTCGCGAAATTCCTCTTCTTCTGTCTTGGCTGTCCCTGTCATACCTGCCAATTTTTTGTACATACGGAACATATTTTGGTAGGTAATTGAGGCGCTTGTCTTAGACTCTTCTTGGATACGAACGCCCTCTTTGGCTTCAATAGCCTGGTGTAGACCGTCTGAGAAGCGGCGACCTTCCATGGTACGTCCTGTAAACTGGTCAACAATAAGGATTTCACCATCTTCACTAACCACATAGTCAATATCCAAAAGCATGATATAGTTAGCACGAAGCGCATTATCTACGAAGTGCGTAAGAGCTACATTTTCGATATCATAAAGATTTTTAAGATTGAAGTAACTTTCTGCTTTATCAATACCAGAGTCTGTCAGACTAATAGTCTTAGTTGGCACATCAATAACAGAGTCAACTGATGACAAGGTCTTCACAAACATATCCGCACGAACGTATAATTGGTTAGTCTCTGAGCTAACGGTACCAGATACAATCAAAGGCGTTCTTGCCTCATCAATCAAGACAGAGTCTACTTCATCGACAAGAGCAAAGTTCAAAGGACGTTGCACCATGTCTTCTTGACGAACAACCATGTTGTCACGCAAATAGTCAAAACCGACCTCTGAGTTGGTTGAATAAGTGATATCACATTGGTAGGCTTCGCGTTTTTCAGCTGAAGTTTTAGCGGCTAAGTTAATCCCCACTGAAAGACCTAACCAGCTATAAACTTCACCCATTTCAGTCGCATCACGGGTAGATAGGTATTCGTTAACGGTAATAACATGAACCCCTTCTCCTGCTAAAGCATTCAGGTAAACAGGCATAGTAGCTGTCAAGGTTTTTCCTTCACCGGTACGCATCTCCGGTACGTCACCGTTATGAAGAACAACTCCCCCCATGATCTGAACACGATATGGGTAAAGTCCTAAGACACGTCTAGCAGCTTCACGGACAACCGCAAAAGCTTCTGGAAGCAATTGATCAAGGGTTTCACCATTTTGGTAACGTTCTTTAAATTCAGGGGTTTTGGCTTGTAATTCTTTATCTGATAGAGCCTCCATTTGGTCTGTGTAGGACTCTACTTTTTTTGCAATTTTTTCTAATTTTCTTAATTCGCCTTTGTCATTTTCAATGACTTTGCGTAGAATATTGGTCATTCTCTTTCCTTTCGCTCGTCTAATCAGTTCATTCTAACATAAATAGGCTTTCAGTTCAAGAATTGATGATAAGTTATCAGTGAAAAAAAGGTAGTATCAATAAAAACCACCTTTTTTGGACTCTCATTATAAATTAATGTTATTGCAATTTTTAATTGGGATGGCTGACAATGAATTCCATTTGTCCATCTAATTGCCATGATTTGACATCATTTGGCAAGATAAAATGCATACCTTTATTTAAGTCATAAGCCTCTTGATCCACAAAAAGCTTCCCTTGTCCTTCGAGGACGCTGACCAAAAGATATGGAGCTGTTTGTCTCATCTCAACCAATTGACTAACCTTCCATTTGTAAACGGTAAAGAAAGGATTTGAAACCAAACAAGTAGTGACGAACTGATCAATATAAAGGGTTGCTGGAACGCTATTTTCAGGCTCACCAATCCTTAAGACATCAATCGATTTGTCAATATGTAATTCTCTTAACTCCCCTTTGGCATCTTTACGATCAAAATCATAAACACGATAGGTAGTATCAGATGACTGTTGCGTCTCTAAAATCAAAATACCTTTTCCTATAGCATGCATGGTGCCACTAGGAACATAGAAAAAGTCACCAGCTTTAACTGGGACACGTGTCAATAGATTATCCCAATCACCTGCTTCAATCATCTGCTTCAACTCTTCTTTAGATTTAGCATGATGACCATAAATGATCTCTGCCCCTTCTTCTGCAGCAATCACATACCAGCACTCAGTTTTTCCAAGCTCACCCTCATGAGCCATGCCGTAAGCATCATCTGGATGAACTTGTACACTAAGCCAATCATTAGCGTCTAAAATCTTGGTCAGAAGTGGAAATACAGCTTCCTTAGGATTGCCAAACAAATCTGGTCTTTGGGCATATAAGTTATCTAAAGTTTCCCCTTTAAAGCGACCTTGACTGATGGTTGATACCCCATTGGGATGAGCAGAAATTGCCCAGTATTCACCTGTTGTTTCTGAAGGAATTTGGTAACCAAATTGATCTCTTAATTGAGTTCCTCCCCAAATTTTATCGTGCATACAAGACTCTAGAAATAACAGTTCTGACATAATACTTCCTCAATTCTTTTTATGACTTCTTTCTTAGTTATTATAGCATTTTCTAGTATTTTTGAAATAGTTGGACTGTGTACCTATTAGACCCAATAATATAATGAGTGATAAACCACCTTTAGCTTTAATCTAAAGGTTGCTTCCTTATTAGGTTTCTGATACTTGCTTAGCCAAGGCAAAATTACCTATTGTAGCAGAGCCATTGTCAGCAATAGCTGGTGTCACAATATAGTCTTTTAAATCTGGAACAGGCAGATAGCCATTTAATAATTGCCTAAAGCAATCATGAACTCTTTTCACCATATGCTCTTGTGCCATGACACCGCCACCAAAAACAATGACTTGTGGGCGATACAGCATGGTGGCTTGTAAAGCAGCTTGAGCGATGTAAAAGGCTTGGGTATCCCAGACTTGATCATCTGCTTCTAATAATTCCCCTTTAATACCAGTACGTGCTTCTAAGCTAGGTCCAGCCGCCATTCCTTCTAGACAACCCTTGTGAAAAGGACAAACACCTTGAAAATCTGCCTGCAAATCCGACGGGTGCGACTTCACATAGGTGTGACCAGCTTCAGTATCCCCTATTCCACCGATAAAGCGACCGTCTTGTATGGCTCCTGCACCAATTCCTGTTCCAATGATGTAATAAACCAGACTCTTTGTTCCTGGGCGTGCAATAGCTTCGCCGTAAGCTGAACTATTGACATCTGTGGTGATATAAAAGGGAATATCAAAGGCAGCTGAAAGCTTTCCTAATAAATCCACATTAGCCCAATAAGGCTTTGGAGTTGTTGTGATATAACCATAAGTACTTGACTCTGGATCAATATCAATAGGACCAAATGACCCAATCGCTATCCCAGCCAATTGCTCTTCAAAAGTTTTAAAATAAGCAATTGTTCTGTCAATGGTTTCTTCAGGTTTTGTCGTCGGAAATTGTATTTTATCGACAATTTCAAATTCCTGATTGCCTACTGCACAAACAAATTTTGTTCCACCAGCCTCGATACTTCCAAATAATTTTCCCATTTTTTCTCCTATTAACGCGTCTCTGATGACCTGTCCCTTTTAAATTAGATATGAAAGTTAACTTGACCTAAAAGGTCATAACTCGTTTTATCCAGTATATCAAGTTAATTGTTCAAAAAACAAGGCACAAAGTATAGTTAAAATAACACAAACTTTAGTAATCTTTACCTCGAGCTCAAAAAGGCTTTCCAGAACTCCTTGACTTTTTGATTCATCCTTTTCAAAGTGCTAAAAGCTGGACTAGGTCCAGCTTTTCTGTTAGTTCTTGTCTAAAGTCATAAGGACTTGTCCTACTCTAATATGCTCATCACTAGTCTTGTGACACTTGTGATATTGAGAGTTATTTGTCACTATCAACATCGTTGTTAACTCAAGTTTTGCCTTTTCAATTTTATTAATATCAAATGTTCCCAAGACCTGTCCTTTTTGTACTCTCTGTCCTTTTGTCACTAAAGCCTTAAAAGCATCACCAGCCATAGACACCGTATCTATACCGATGTGAATTAGCAATTCTATCCCACTATCTGCTTGCAATCCATAGGCATGACCTGTCTCAAAGACCACTGTCACTTGACCATCAAAAGGAGCATATACCGTATTCCCTTCTGGTTTAATAGCCATGCCTTGACCCATAGCGCCTGATGCAAATACAGGATCAGAGACTGATTCTAAAGGAACCACAAATCCATCAAGAGGACTAAGAACCTCTTCTTGAGAAGGCTTAGCAGAAATAATAGGTGCTTCTTCGACATCAACCAAGGCTTCTTCTACAAATACCTTTGCTGCCTTAGTTTTACCATAGAGCAGGGTCAAACCAAAAGCAATCGCAAAAGCTATTAATTGAGCCACAACATACATGGGAATGCTGCTAGCTTTTATAGATAAAAATCCGATAAAGCCAGCTGCACCTAAAGACACTGCAATAACTTTCATCAATCCCGCGAATGCTGCACCAACTGCTGAACCAATCAAAGCGCAAAAGAAGGGGAAGCGGTATTTTAAGTTAACCCCAAAAAGAGCTGGCTCAGTAATTCCTAAGAAAGCAGACACTGCAGCTGAACCGGATAATCCCTTTGTCTTAGCCTTCTTAGTTAAAAAATAGATAGCTAAGGTAGCTGCACCTTGAGCCACATTTGCCATGGAGGCTACTACAAAAATATAGCCTCCAACTCCAGTTCCGTTTTGATTATATGCTGAGAGCAACTGGGTTTCAATAGCAGGGAAAGATTGATGCAAACCTGTCATCACAATCAGCGAATAAGTCCCACCAAAGATGCCCATTCCTAAGGGACCAGTTGTGTTATATAACCACACAATGGCATTAGTGATGCTATCAGAGACCATCATCATAATAGGACCTATAGCCGCAAAAGTCAAGAAGCCTGTGATTAATAAAGATAATAAAGGAGTAAAGGTAAAGTCAATCGAAGACGGTAATTTTTTATGAAAGAAATTCTCAAGTAATGATAAGACCCAGACAGAAACCAAGACTGGAATCACTTGGTAAAAATAGTTGGCTTGCGCAATTTGTAAACCAAAGAGCTTCCATGTAGTCAAGTCAGCGGGATTAGCTGCTGTCATAATCATCCCAAGAGCAGCTCCTAGGCAAGGATTGGCTCCAAAACGCTTAGAAGCAGAAAACCCAACCAATATTGGCAAAAACATAAAGGGAGCCGCAGACATGAATTGAATCATTTCTGATAGTCCCTTAATCGTTGGGAATTGTTGCTCTAATGATAAGGGTCCAAACAAATCTGGTGAGGTCAAAAAATTACGTAAGGCCATTAAAAGACCACCGGCTACCAAAGCTGAAATAATCGGTACAAAAATATCAGAAAGCAATCGCATTAAAGCCATTAAGGGATTAAAGTGCTGGCCTTCTTGGCTGATTTTTTTCAAATCATCCTTTTGAGCGTCTTTGAGACCCGTCTCTTTGATTAATTCAGCATAGACAAAATTAACATCTCCCGGTCCAATAATGATCTGATACTGTCCATTTGATCGAAAAGTTCCCTTGATATCAGGATCACTATCCAAAGTTTTTTGATCGATAGCTTTATCGTCTTTTAAGACCAATCTCAGACGGGTAGCGCAATGAGCAGCTGCTACAATATTCTCCCGACCGATAGCATTCACAATTACTTGTGCTACTTTTTTATAATCCATAAGATCTCCTTACCTTTTTAAGCATGTCTTTGACAAGTTACCTACATTTTAACACGATTCCATTTTATGTCAATCGTTTGATATAAAATTATTTTAAAAACATAAAAAACTTGATTTATCAAAGGAAAACGTTTATCATATACTTTAAAGATAAAGGAGAAACAATATGGAATTACCAAGAGAAGTTCGCTACCGTCCCTACCAAGACTGGACTAAAGAAGAGCTTAAAAACATAGAAAACAGAGTCAACCAATCTCCTTGGCGCTGCCACTATCATATCGAAGCCAGAACTGGCTTACTAAATGATCCTAATGGCTTTTCTTACTTCAACGGGCAATTCCATCTTTTTTATCAGCATTGGCCCTTTGGTCCGGCACATGGACTCAAAGAATGGGTACACACCTATTCTACTGATTTGGTGCACTTTACCGAGAGTCAGACACGACTCCTTCCTGATAGTCCTTTGGATAGCCACGGGGCATACTCTGGATCAGCTTACCCTATCAAAGACCAGTTGTTCTTATTTTATACCGGAAATGTCCGTGATAAAGACTGGAATCGGCAAGCCTTTCAATTAGGAGCCTGGATGTCAAAGGAAGGAAAGATTCAAAAACTTCCTCAAGCCTTAATTAAGCAACCAAAAGATGTGACCGATCACTTTCGTGACCCTCAATTTTTTTGCTACAAGGAAGAATTTTATGCCCTTATTGGTGCCCAAAATAAAGAAGGACAAGGTCTTATTAAACTGTATAAAGCCATCAATAACGATGTTACCAACTGGCAATTACTGGGCGATTTAGATATTGGTGAATGGCAAGGGCAGTACATGGTGGAATGCCCACATTTAGTTTTTATTGACGATAAACCTGTATTAATCTCTAGCCCCCAGGGTCTGGACCGTTCCGAACTTCATTATGACAATATTTACCCCAATACTTATCAAGTCTTTGACCATTTTGATCCCAAAGAAGCTCGCTTGGTAGGAGGCCAGCCGATTCAAAATCTTGATTTTGGATTTGAGACTTATGCTACTCAAGCTTTTAACAGTCCAGATAGTCGCGTCTTAGCTGTCTCCTGGGTCGGCTTGCCCGATATTAATTATCCAACCGATCGCTACGACTACCAAGGAGCCCTCAGCTTGGTTAAAGAACTCAGTCTCAAAAATGGACAACTCTATCAATTCCCTGTCGATAATTTAAAAAAGCTGAGGCAAGAAGCTCAAGTTTTTCAGTCTCTCGATAAGAGCTCCAATACATATGAGTTGGTTTTAGATATTTCCGCTGATCAAAAAGCACAAATACAACTCTTTGCGAATCAGCATAGCGGACTACTTTTGACAGTAGATACCCAAAAGGGATATATGGAGATTGATCGCAGCAAGGCTGGACAGCCTTACGCTCAAGCTTTTGGACAACAGCGCTCTTGCCAAATTCCTCAAGAGCATGTTACACTTAATATCTACGTTGACAAGGCACTTGTGGAAATTTTCGTCAATCAGGGTCAACGGGTCTTGACTAGTCGTGTCTTTCCAGACGCTAATCAAACCGGTATTAAGCATTTAGTTGGGCAAGTGACTGGGCACTACTATGAAATGAGGTATTAAAGGTGGTCGCAAAATTAACAGATGTGGCGGCATTAGCTGGTGTCAGCCCTACCACTGTTTCTCGAGTCATTAATAAAAAAGGCTATCTATCCCAAAAAACGGTGGATAAGGTAACTAAGGCCATGCGTGACTTAGGTTATAAGCCTAATAACCTAGCGCGAAGCCTACAAGGCAAATCAGCACAGCTGATAGGTTTGATATTTCCAAATATCAGCAACGTCTTTTATGCCGAACTTATTGAGCACTTGGAAATCGAATTGTTCAACCACGGTTATAAGAGCATTATTTGTAATAGTGAGAATAAACCAGAGAAGGAACGAGATTATCTCGAAATGCTGGCCGCCAATCAAGTCGATGGCATTATTTCTTCTAGTCACAATCTGGGCATTAATGACTATGAACGCGTTGAAGCTCCTATCGTTGCTTTCGATCGCAATTTAGCGCCTAATATTCCTATCGTTTCATCAGATAATTTTGAAGGAGGGCGACTAGCCGCCAAAACGCTTCAAAAACATGGCTGCCAAAGCATTCTCATGATTACAGGCAATGACCATTCAGATTCTCCAACAGGATTGCGACAGTTAGGTTTTAATTACCAACTTCAAAAAAAAGCTGACATCGTTAAACTACCTAAAGAGCTGTCTACCATCCGACGTGAAATAGAAATCAAATCAATTTTGGCAACTCAAAATCCCGATGGCATCTTTGCTTCAGATGATTTAACAGCTATTTTGATTATGAAAATTGCTAAAGACATGCAACTCCGCATCCCAGAGGATCTTAAAATCATCGGCTATGATGGGACTACTTTCACCGAAAACTACTTCCCGCAACTAACTACCATCAAACAACCTATTGACGAAATCGCAAAACTCTGCGTTGAGGTTCTCCTCAAAAAAATCAACGGTCAAAAAACAAGTAAAGATTATATCTTACCCATCCGACTTCTACCAGGAAGCAGCCTTTAAAGCCACACGTAACTCCGTTCTTCTAAAACATGCTCTTTGCCTTGCCATATAGACATCCACTTGATTTGTAAACAAGAATTGCAAAGAACTTTCTCAAATCAAAAAACCCACTTCCAAAGGAAGTGAGTTTTTTTGTTATTCTTTTTTTTCTTGAACAGGCTCTTCAGTTGAGACAAACTGACTCAACAAACCGTTAATAAACTTGGCTGAACGGTCATCTGAATATTTTTTAGCAATTTCAATGATTTCATTCAAAGCCACACGGTCCGGTGTTTCATTAAAATATTTAATTTCAAAAAGTCCCAATCGTAGCATGGTCTTATCTGACACAGTCAAACGATCCAATGTCCAGCCCACTTTGAGGTTATTGGTAATTAACTCATCTAGTTCTGTTTGATGAGCAATAACCCCATTAACAAGATTTAATAGAAAGACAGGAACTTCAAGAGGTTGCTCTTGCCCTTCTCTAGCTTTATCATAGTCGTAGGCGAATTGAGAGGCCGTCAGAAATTCACCACCCATTTCCATATTAAAGAGCGCTTGAAAGGCACGTTCACGTAGATCTCTTCTCGAGTTTTGAAAACTTTTAGTCATCCAAAAAATCCTCATCAAAAAGTGATTTCATTTCTGGTTTTGGTGTTTTCTCAGGAACAATTCCTTCAACATGAATATTAACAGAAGAAATAAGGACCTCTGCCATATCATAAACCGCTGACTTGACCGCTTTTTGAATAGCAATAGCTACCGCTGGCACCTTTACCCCATATTGCAAGTAAACATAGATATCAGCTTTAACATCACCTGCTTCGTCTGTTTGGAGATAAACCCCTTTGCCAAGACTAGCTTTGTTAAAACTGTCTGCCATTTTTTTATTATGAAGTGAGTGAACGCCATCAACCTGAGTTGTTGCAATCCCTGTAATCACTTCAAGTACTCGTGGTGAAATAACAATTTCCCCAATATTTTCAGTTGTCATAGCATTTCCTTTCTTTCCCCTAGACTAATCAATTATAATGACGAATTAGGCACGAGAAACGTAAGTACCTTCAGCAGTATTGATAACGAGTTTTTGACCTGCTTCGATAAAGTCTGGAACGTTAACAACAAGACCTGTTTCCATAGTTGCTGGCTTACCTGAACCAGTCACTGTTGCTCCTTTAATAGAAGGTTGTGTTTCAGCTACTGTCAATTCAACGGTTGTTGGAACAGTCACACCGATAACTTCACTTCCATAAAATTGGATTTTAACATCAGAGTTTTCAAGAATGTACAACAATTCTTGCTCAACATTGGCAACTGGAATTTCATACTGATCGTAAGTATCTGTATTCATGAAGTAAGCTGTATCATCCATTTTGTATAGGTATTGAGCTGGAACTGTTTCAATGATCGCTTGTTCAAATTTTTCATCTGGGCGGTAAGTTGTATCAAAAGTTGATCCTGTACGCACGTCACGTAGTTTCATACGCATGATAGTGTTTCCTTTACCAGGTTTATGGTGACTCGCTTCAAGAACACGGATTAATTTTCCTTCTGATTCAAATGTCATACCTGCTTTAAGCTTACTTGCTTCAATCATTATTATTACCTCTTACTAAAATATTTATCATCTCATTTTACCACAAAACCCTATTCTGCTCAAATGTTTTATGACAAGAGCTCACTAGTCATCTCCTCCTAAAATAATATGAGGAACCGGATGTTGTTGGTAAATAACCCCTTTTTTCTCCATTAATTCCATGGCAAAAGGGTGCGGACGATAGTCAGCTTTATAGGTGATTTTGCGGATTCCTGCTTGTAAAAGCGCCTTGGTGCAATTAATACAAGGAAAATGGGTTACGTAAAGTTCTGTCCCATCCGTTGAAATCCCCTCTTTAGCACATTGGATGAGGGCATTCATTTCCGCATGAACCGTTCGAATACAATGACCATCTTCCATATAATGTCCTGCCTCATTACAGTTATCGGTAGCTGAGACACCACCGTTGTAACCTGTCGCAATGATTCTGTTGTCCTTAACCAAAACAGCCCCGACATAAGCCCGATCACAAGTTGACCGTTTTGAAATCAACTCGGCATTAGCCATAAAATAATCTTGCCAAGAAAGTCTATTTGCCATCTTTTTCTCCTCATTCATTATTTTTTTGTCGGGTCATTTAGGTCAAAACAATTAGTTCTTTAGGGGCTTTCGTTAAGACTTGGCAACCACTCTTTGTAATGACCAAGTCATCTTCAATACGTACCCCAAATTGATGGTCAAAATAATGTCCAGGCTCATCTGTTACCACCATACCAACTTGTAGTTCTTGGTCTGATTTGCCAAAAAATGGATCTTCATGAATGTCCAAGCCGATACCATGCCCAATACCATGGGTAAAATGTTCACCATAACCGGCATCCGTCAAGACTTGACGTGGAATGCCATCATAGTCACGATAAGTCATACCAGCACGCGCCTTTGCAATCAACGCTTGATTGGCAGCTAAAACCAACTGATAAATCTCACGTTCTTGATCAGTCACCTCACCAATATGAATGGTACGTGTCATATCACTGACATAATGATTGTAATAACAGCCAAAATCCAAGGTTAAGCTTTCACCTTATTGAATGATTTTAGAGCTGGCGACGCCATGTGGTATGGCCGAACGTTCTCCAGACGCAGCAATGGTTTCAAAAGACACACCTGTTGCCCCATAATGACGCATACGAAAATCTAAAAAGTTAGCCACCTCTAGCTCACTGGTTTGACCAGGCTTAATAAAATCTAAAACATCAATGAAGGCTTTATCCGAAATAGAACAAGCCTTGGCAATCGTTTCAATTTCACTTTGGTCTTTTATTAATCGAAACTGCTCTACCCATTGAGACTGAGGAAGAAGTTCAAGGCCCGCAAAAACAGCCTCTAACGATTGGTAAAAAGAAAACGGAACCTGATTTTCAAAAGCTAGAGACTTAAGTCCATCTTCTTTCAAAACCTTTGCTGCCACTTCCAAAGGGGTACGACTCTCAATAATATCAAAGTCACTCACACAAGCTTTGGCGATCAAGCTGTAACGAGCATCTGTAATCAACAATCGTCTTTTTGACGTTAACAATAGAGTAGCCGATGTCCCTGAAAAACCTGTCAAATAATAGATATTGGTTAAATTGGTAATCAAAATAGCATCCAGACCCTTTGCCTCTAACTCTTTTTGACAGCGACTGACACGCTCTTTTAAAAATGGTGACATCAGGACTCCTTCCAGTGAAAAAACTAACCTAAGTTTATCATGAATTCATGGCTTTTAAAAGACAGAATCCAAGTAAAAAAGAGTCCTTTCAGACTCCTTTTTTAAAGAAATTTATATTTCAAGTAACATCCTGTGTAATTTTCTAGAATTTGAATGATTTATAATCCTGTAAAAGAGAACATCATCGTTCTCAGCATTACCATTAATATTTGTCAGGATAACAAGCGCAAACAACTGTAAAATTTAATTGGGTTTAGCACCCAATAAGTGTTAATCTTAGTAAATTTATAAGATTATATTATATTCAAATATCATATGGAGTTCATAATGTTTTGTAAAGTTCTCTTTTGGGTGCTGCTATTTTCAACAAACTCTTTTGCCCACTGTTTTAAAAATCTATGCCTTGCCATATACCAGTTATCAATCCATTGACGTAATAGTACTTTTTCTTCTTCAACTAAGTCATTAAACGAGTATCGTTGGTCCTCCTCCAATAAATCATATAGTTTCATTTCTAAAAGCTCCACCTCTTCTTTGTTATGAACAGACGAGATATCCTTACCAATTGAATGAAAAATAATGAATTGTAAACTGAAATAGTAAGCATAGTCATCAGCCAATCCAAATCCAATTCCTTTTTGATTGGTTTTTCCTTTCGCTAAACGAAAATGCTTAAAACAATTTTGAATAACAAAGTCAATATCTGGCATTCCTAAATACAATTCCTCCATCTTTTCAATTACTGGCAAACATAAATTTTTGTAAGTTCTCTCTTTCTGTATCGAAAACAAGGAGTTCATAAAAGTCTTATGGGCCGATATATTATTTCGATCTTCTTTTACCCATTGGAGCAAAATTTGCTTCTGCAATTTATCATCTAGTTGATTAATTCCTAGAGCAGCAAAATATTCTTGAAAAGAACGATGCGAGAATTTCAAATCAGTTCCTTCCTGAATCAACATGCACGCACTATTGGTAGCATCAAAAATAAAGTCAAAACTGCTCATTTTAATATTAATTTTTTCTTGATATCTCCTTATAGCTTTATCAACTGTACTTGTATTAAAATCAACTTGGCTGTCAAAAAATGTTTTCATTCCAACGTAAGATAATACTGATTTAAATTCTTCCGGAGATAACTTGGTTTTTAATTCACATTTATATCCAGATTTAGATGCATCATGTCTTTGATACAAAGTATAGAAAGCTTGATTATAGAAATCAGTCAAATTATTTGGAATTGATGCACCAGCTTCAAAGGTCATTAACATTATTGTTAGCAACAGAGGAATTGAAGCAAATGATTCGTGATTAACATATAAAAAGTCCTTCAAATCCCGATAAAATGCTTTTTTTATTTTTGAATCATAGTCCAATTTATTCACTAAAGATAGTGCCTGTTCTTTAGAGAGGACTTTCATTTCATACTCAATGAAATTGTCCCATCCTATAAAAACTTCTGATGGTCTAGAAGATAAAACATACCTATTCTTATCATATAAAGATACAAAATCTTTTATAGCTTTATCTAACCACTGACGTTTAGAAGCAACAACCTCATCAAGTCCATCAAAAATAATAGTATATTTCCCTAACTTTAAAGTTGAAATAAAGTATTCTCGCTCCAGATTTAGATGATTGTTATAAGTCTCAACATAGATAAAATCTTCTAAAGTTTTTTCTAAATGTTCGAAGTCATTAAGAGACTTTAATTCAATAAAAATTGGTATTGTAGTTGCTTGTTGTACCTGATTTATAAAAATATGCTTTACTAACATCGACTTACCTATTCCACCAGTTCCAGTTATTATCACATTTTGTTTCTCATCAAAAATCAACTCTGTGTTATCTGTTTTTATCTCACTTCTAGTATCGCTTTTTAAACTTGTATGTTCATAGAAATCATATAAATGCTTTCCTTCATTTTTATATAGCAAGGTTTTCACCGTAGAATATTTCTTGTATGTAAACTCTAAATAGTCCATGTAAACTATTCCAAGTTCTTCCTCTGTTTTAAATTTTATGTCTTTATAAAATTTTTTTAAACTAGAAAAAATATACGGTATAGTCGACTTCACTTCATTAGCAATAAAATCATTTGAAACAGGTAACTTAGCCATTCTTCCCTCCAATAAATATTATGAAACTATTTTACCATTAAACAGATTATCATTCTTTCAAAATATAAAATTCCTATAATTTTTAAAACATAGGAATTTCAACGTTTAAAATAATTTATGTTTTAAATAGTGACCGGTGTAGCTTTCTTTAACTCGTGCGACTTCTTCTGGTGTCCCAGTAGCAATGATTTGGCCACCGCCAACACCGCCTTCTGGACCTAAGTCTATAATATAATCAGCTGCTTTAATGACATCCAAATTGTGCTCAATGACAAGGACGGTATTGCCATCATCCACAAAGCGCTCCAGCACTTTCAAGAGTCGGGCAATATCATCTGTATGAAGACCCGTTGTAGGCTCATCTAATATATAAAGACTCTTACCCGTTGAGCGTTTATGAAGCTCAGAAGCCAATTTCATCCGCTGAGCTTCACCACCAGAGAGGGTTGTGGCAGGTTGCCCCAGAATGACATAACCCAACCCCACATCCTTGATGGTCTGAATTTTCCTCGCTATTTTAGGAATAGCTGAGAAAAAGTCTAGGGCATCATCGACTGTCATATCTAAAATCTGAGCAATATTCTTTTCTTTGTAATGAACTTCTAGCGTTTCTGAATTGTAGCGTCGGCCATGGCAAACCTCACACGGAACATAGACGTCTGGTAAAAAGTGCATCTCAATTTTGATAATACCATCACCCGAACAAGCTTCGCAACGACCGCCTTTGACATTAAAGGAGAAGCGTCCTTTTTTGTAACCACGAATCTTAGCCTCATTGGTCTGCGCAAACAAGTCACGGATATCATCAAAAACACCGGTATAAGTCGCTGGGTTAGACCTTGGCGTTCTTCCAATCGGACTCTGGTCAATGTCAATTAAGCGCTCAATATGTTCAATACCTGTAATAGACTTGTGTTTACCAGGTTTTTCAGAATTTCGATTCAATTTCTGTCCAACAGCTTTTTTCAAAATACTGTTGACCAAGGTTGATTTCCCCGAACCCGAAACGCCTGTCACTGCGATAAACTTACCTAAAGGAAAACGAACATCTAAATCTTGAAGGTTATGTTCACAAGCCCCTTTTATTTCAATGAAACGACCATTGCCTTGCCGTCTTTCCAAGGGCACTGGAATGGATTTTTTACCTGATAAGTATTGACCTGTAATCGACTTACGATTGCGTGCTACTTGCTTAGGCGTTCCAGAGGCAATAATTTGCCCACCAAATTCTCCTGCACCTGGCCCAACATCAATGAGCCAATCTGCCTGCATCATGGTATCTTCATCATGCTCGACCACAATCAGAGTATTTCCTAAATCCCGCATCTTTTTAAGACTGTCAATCAAGCGATCATTATCTCTTTGATGAAGGCCTATAGACGGCTCATCCAAAACATAAAGAACTCCTGAAAGGTTAGATCCAATCTGAGTCGCCAATCGTATCCGCTGGCTCTCACCTCCAGATAATGTTCCTGCAGCGCGTGACAGCATTAAATAATTAAGTCCCACATTCTTTAAGAAACTCAATCGGTCCTGGATTTCCTTTAGAATAGGTTTAGCTATTGTCGCTTCGTTCTCACTCAAGGTCAAGTTAGCTAACAAATCCAGATGATCTGCAATGGAAAGCTCTGAAATTTCTCCAATGTTTGGACCATCTTCACCTCCTACGCGAACGCAAAGGGCTTGATCATTCAAGCGGTAGCCATTACAGCTAGCACAAGTCAATTCATTCATATAAGCTCGCATGACATTGCGCGTGTAATCACTATTGGTTTCATGATAGCGGCGATTGATATTAGTAACGACACCCTCAAATACGATGTCAATATTACGTTCACCACCAAAGTCATTGACATAGTGAAAGTGAAATTCCCTATCACCAGAACCGTAAAGAACCAACTGTTTGTCTTCTTCACTCAAATCTGCATAAGGCCTATCCATATCAACGCCAAACTGTGTCATGGCTTGCTCAAGCATGGTCGGGTAATAATTAGATGAGATGGGATTCCAAGGTGCAATAGCTCCCTCACGAAGACTCTTAGTGGGATCAGGAACTACCAAGTCCAGGTCAACTTCTAATTTAATTCCCAAACCATCACAGGTCGGACAAGAACCAAATGGGGCATTAAATGAAAAGAGACGAGGCTCTAATTCTGGTACCGTAAAGCCACAAACTGGGCAAGAGTAATGCTCCGAAAAGAGAAGTTCATTGCCATCCATGGTATCAATCATCAGATAGCCATCTCCTAAACGCAGTGCCGCTTCAACCGAGTCAAAGAGGCGACTTCGAATACCGTCTTTATTGACTAAACGGTCAATGACCACTTCAATATCATGCATTTTACTCTTAGATAATTCAGGAACTTCTGAAATATCATAGATATCCCCATCAACACGGACACGCACATAACCATCTTTTTGAATTTTTTCAAAAATAGTCTTATGTTGACCTTTCTTACGTCTCACAATTGGCGCCAGGATCTGCATCCTGGTACATTCTGGCAGTTCCAAAACTTGCTCGACAATTTGCTCAACAGATGAAGCCGTAATTGCCCCATGGCCATTAATGCAGTAAGGTGTCCCAACACGCGCATAAAGCAAACGTAAATAATCATTAATTTCAGTAACCGTTCCGACAGTCGACCGTGGATTCTTGCTAGTTGTTTTTTGGTCGATGGAAATAGCTGGGCTTAACCCATCAATTGAGTCTACATCCGGCTTCTCCATGTTCCCTAAAAATTGACGGGCGTAAGCGGATAAGCTCTCCACATAACGACGTTGCCCTTCTACATATATGGTATCAAAAGCCAAACTAGACTTTCCTGAACCTGAAAGCCCTGTGACAACTACTAATTTGTCTCGAGGAATTTCTACATCAATATTTTTAAGATTGTGAGCCCTGGCTCCATGTATTAGAATTTTGTCTTGCATACTGTTTTGCCCGAAGGCATCCCCCCTAACCGAAGTTTCCTTTATTATATCAAAAAAGCAACTATATCGTATTATCCTAGCACGCTAGAACTCAGGTCTCGTTTTCTTGCTGATTTCTCTGACTAAGAAAGAGTCGTTATGGTCATCTAAAAAACCAATACTAGCAATGTCAATGGACGTTGCTTCCATATTGTAGTATAATGGTTAAGTATTGAGAATTTTTCTGAAAAAGAGTTTGAAAGCCTTAATTTAAAAGGATTTCCCTATCTCTCTACCCAGTAACTATGAAAAAAGGAGGGCTTGTCATGAAACAAATGTTTCTTTCATCGGCAATTGAATTCAAAGAAATAGAGACATTCGAGCCAGGAGCTTGGATCAAACTGGTAAACCCTTCCCAGGAAGAATCAATGGCTGTTGCCGATCAATTTAACATTGATATTTCTGACTTGCGCGCTCCTTTGGACGTTGAAGAAACCTCACGTATTGCAGTTGAGGACGATTACACCCTAATCATCGTCGACGTTCCTACCTATGAAGAACGCAACAACAAAAGCTATTACATCACCATGCCTTTAGGTATTATCGTGACAGAAAATGCTGTTATCACTACCTGTCTACACGATATGACACTTTTTGATCATTTTCATAATCGTCGGGTCAAAAATTTCTATACCTTCATGAAGACACGATTTGTTTTTCAAATTCTCTACCGAAATGCTGAGCTCTTTCTGACAGCCTTAAGAACTATCGACCGTCAAAGCGATCGTTTGGAAGCCCAACTAGAAGCTGCCACTCGAAATGAAGAACTGATTGACATGATGGAACTTGAAAAATCTATCGTCTACTTAAAAGCATCTCTAAAATTCAACGAACGTATCGTCAAGAAACTCTCTAGTTCTACTAGTTCCTTAAAAAAATACATTGAAGATGAAGATTTGCTTGAAGATACCTTGATCGAAACCCAACAGGCCATCGAGATGGCTGGTATTTATGAGAATGTCTTAAACGCCATGACTGAAACAACCGCTTCAATCATCAACAACAATCAGAATACTATTATGAAAACCTTAGCTTTGATGACCATGGCTTTGGATATTCCGACTGTTATTTTTTCTGCCTACGGCATGAACTTTCAAAACAACTGGCTGCCCCTGAATGACTTAAAATATGGCTTTTGGGTAGTCGCCCTTATTTCAACCCTTTTGAGTTCGTGTGTCGTGATTTATTTCATCCGAAAAAAATGGTTCTAAACCAAATACTTGCTCATTTCCCTTTTAAAAGCTAACAAACAGGAGATTAATCCCTATGGATTTACAAGAATTAACCAAGAAAAATCAAGAATTTATTCACATCGCAACTAATAAACTTATCCAAGATGGCAAAACAGACCAAGATATCAAAGCTATTTTAGAGAAAGAATTACCACAGATTTTGGAAAATCAAAAGAAGGGCATTACCGCAAGAAGTTTTTTAGGAGCTCCTACGGTATGGGCAGCCTCATTTAGCCAAGAAAAGTCTTTAAGCCAAAAAGAAAATACTCCTAAAAATACCAATCCTTGGTTAATGTGGTTAGACACTTCTTTACTTTTTATTGGTATGGTTGCTTTATTAAATGGCGTTATGATTTTCTTTAACACCAATGCTACGGTGACTGGACTTGTTTCCTTGTTGGCACTCGGTTTTGGAGGAGGAGCATCGATGTATGCCACTTATTACTTCATCTATCGTCATATGGGCAAAGATAAAAGCCAATGTCCTAGTTGGTTAAAAATTGTCGTCGGTTTAGCCTTAGCTATGTTCATTTGGTTTGGTCTTTATTCAGCTACAGCCTTCCTTCCTCAATCGCTCAATCCACAATTGTCTCCTTTAGCTCTTGTCATCATCGGTGCAGCAGCTATCGCTGTTCGATATGCCTTGCAAAAGAAATACAATATCCAAAATGCCATGGCTCCCAATCAAAACTAAAAAAGAACTGGTCAATCCATTAAAAACTAAGCTTCTACTATAAAATTGATTTCAAAAGACAAAGCTCCCAGTGAGCCTTGTCTTTTCTTTTTTTGACATCAAAAAAGCAACCCATAACGAGTTGCTTTCTTAATTAATCTTCGTTAACGTAAGGCATAAGTGCCATAACGCGAGCACGTTTGATTGCTGCTGTTACTTTACGTTGGTTTTTAGCTGAAGTTCCAGTAACACGACGAGGAAGAATTTTTCCACCTTCTGAAACAAAACGGCTAAGAAGCTCAGTATCTTTGTAATCAACATATTCAATTTTGTTAGCTGCGATGAAGTCAACTTTTTTACGGCGTTTGAATCCGCCACGACGTTGTTGAGCCATGTGTAATCTCCTTTATAGTATTCAATTCATTTAATCCAAATCCATTCCTTAGAATGGTAGATCATCATCTGAAATGTCCATTGGATTTGTATTTCCAAATGGACTATCATCCCTAGAAAAGTTAGGTGTTTGTTGTGCAGGCGCTGAGTAGTTGTTATGTGATGGTCCATTATTAAAACCACCATTATAAGAACTAGATGAACCACCTTCACGTGTAGCACGGCTTTCCAACATTTGGAAATTATCTGCAACAACTTCCGTTACATAAACACGTTGTCCTTGTTGATTTTCGTAATTACGTGTCTGAATACGACCTGTAATTCCGATTAAAGCTCCTTTTTTAGCCCAGTTAGCTAAATTTTCAGCCGGTTGGCGCCAGATAACACAGTTGATGAAATCTGCTTCGCGCTCACCATTTTGACTTTTAAAGGTGCGATTAACAGCAAGTGTGAAAGTAGCGACCGCTACCTGACTTGGTGTGTAACGAAGTTCGGCATCTTTGGTCATACGACCAACTAGTACTACATTATTAATCATAAACTACCTTCTTTGGAATTAAGCGTCAAGTTTAACGATCATGTGACGAAGAATGTCGCCATTAATTTTTGAAAGACGATCGAACTCGCTAAGAGCTACAGCATCAGTCGCTTCAATGTTAACGATGTGGTAAAGTCCTTCGCGGAAATCGTTGATTTCGTATGCAAGACGACGTTTTTCCCAGTCTTTTGATTCAACAACAGTTGCACCGTTGTCAGTCAAGATAGAGTCAAAGCGTGCTACCAAAGCGTTTTTAGCTTCTTCTTCAATGTTTGGACGAATGATATAAAGAATTTCGTATTTAGCCATTGATTTTTCCTCCTTTTGGTCTAATGACCTAAACCACTTGATTTAGGTAAGTGAGGTATGCTCACAGATCACTAGTATACTAAAAAATGAGAATTAAGGCAAGTCTAAACTGAGCTTTTCTCAAAAAAGAACACCCACATAATTTGTGGGTGTTCAACACGTATTCTAATTAAGTGATTTCTCCCTTTATCATTTCATAAGGAGTTGGTTACCAAGTTGCCCCTATAAGAGGAGATTCGATTGTGTTTACTAATAGGCAATCCCCTTTCTTCTTTAAAAATGAAATGTTTTAAAAGGTTATCTTTTAAATAATGAATTATTCTTAAGCTATATTCGTTTACATCGGAGTCACTTCCTTAGCTATTTTAGACAATAGCCCACTGTGTCACCGTTCTTATATCTTGCTACGTTCATAAGATCCTCCTCTAACTGAAAAGTATTAATCCCTGAGCGACAATAAGCTAACAAAAATAACTACAGTTTCCCTGAGTGCCAATAACAATTATTAAGGATGACTGATGACAATAACTAGTCTCCGTTTTTGTAACGTCCTATATTGAGTTTTAGCATAATATACACCTTTCAATATTGGAGATTTTTCAAACTTATACTGTCTAGAGCGCTCCTACAGCCAGTTATGGCAATAAGTTTATGTTAAGTGATCACTTTTTTCTTTTTCTTGTAAAGTTGGTTTTGCCTACCTCTTTGGAGTTCTCAATCTCCGTTCTTATACCGTGCGACATGTCCGTTCATCATAAGATTGCCTCCTAATAAATCTGTGTCATCTGTCATCCTTCTTTATAGTTATATTATAATGTAAGCGCCTGCTGAAGTCAAGCTTTTGATGTTTTTTCTTAAAAAAATAAAAACTTTAGCAGGTCACACCCTCCTAAAGTTCATCTTAAAATCCTAACATATTGGGTAAAACTGAGAAAGCCAAGAGAATCTTAATCCATAAAGCAAAGTAAAATAGCAAGCCCAGCATCAATAAATTGAGTTTTCGAAATAAAATAGAAATCAAGACCAGCAAAATACCAATGAGTGGGAACACTCTCGTCATGATTAAATATTCAACACAGACACCTTCCCAGTAGTAATGAAGAGGCCATAGATAGCTTAGAAACAATATCAGCAACATCATTCCAAAAAAGAACCAGGAATACCGATCAATCATATTTCTAATTTTAAGAAACATACCACTCACCCCCTACAATAAGACCATACTTTACTTGAAATGCCTAAAAACTCCTATTAACCTTCTCGTTGGATGTATTAGTCATCTCTTAATAATGGCTTTTTTACCATTTTTTAAGCTTAACACTTGATTGAAGGTATTAGTTTAATTAAAAAATAAGAACAAAAAAACTCTTTTCAACTAATATTAGTGTAATAAATAGAAAAAGTTTTGGCAAGTCTGATAACTCTTCTTTTCAAAAGTTTTCATCAAGATATGATACAATAAGGCTATGATTGATTTAATAGACTATGGCATAAAGATGTGGAATCAAGATACAATTGCTTCCTTTCGTCGAACCCTCCTAGCTTGGTACGATCAAGAAAAACGTGACCTCCCTTGGAGACGGACTAAAAATCCCTACCACATTTGGGTGTCTGAGATAATGTTGCAACAAACTCAAGTGGTAACCGTTATTCCTTATTATGAGCGCTTTTTATCTTGGTTTCCAACAATTGCAGACTTAGCTAATGCCCCAGAAGAAAAACACTTAAAGGCTTGGGAAGGGCTTGGTTATTATTCACGAGTTCGTAATATGCAAGTGGCTGCTCAACAAATCATGTCTGATTTTAAAGGGAATTTTCCGTCTTCTTACCAAGATATTTGTCGTTTAAAGGGCGTCGGTCCCTATACGGCAGGAGCCATCGCAAGTATCGCCTTTGATTTGCCAGAGCCTGCTGTAGATGGCAATGTCATGCGTGTTATGGCTAGACTTTTTGAAGTCGATTATGATATCGGAGATCCCAAAAACCGAAAAATTTTCCAAGCCATCATGGAAATTCTCATTGATCCCGATCGTCCTGGGGATTTCAATCAAGCTCTTATGGATTTAGGAACTGACATTGAATCGGCAAAAGCTCCTCGACCAGATGAGTCACCTATTCGCTCTTTTAATGCAGCCTATTTAAACGGTAGCTACGATAAATATCCGATCAAATTACCCAAGAAAAAACCAAGACCCATTTTCTGTCAAGCCTTTATTATCCAAGATCAAAAGGGTAGATTTCTCCTAGAAAAGAACACTAAAGGTCGTCTACTAGGTGGTTTTTGGTCCTTTCCTCTGATTGAGACGGATCTTATCAGCCAACAGTTAGATTTATTTGAGAACAATAGCAAAGCTGACTTGGAGGTTATCTCACAAAAAAAACAGTTTGAACAGACTTATGGATTAGAAGCAGCTTGGACAACTGACAGTTTTCCTCTTGTCAAACATACCTTTAGCCATCAAAAATGGAGTATTGAGCCCATCTCTGGCCAAGTCAATCACCCTCAGGATACTCAAAACCATCAACTTCTCTGGCTTAGCCTAGAAGAAATGGCCAATTACCCCATGGCGACTCCTCAGAAGAAAATGCTTGCAACCTATTTAGACAGTAAAAAATGAGTTTCTTTGAAAGAAACTCATTTTTTTAAGCTTAACTTAGTTGATCAATGATGCCTTTAATTTGAGCTTTCGTGTGAACACCTGCTACTTGTTTAACAACTTGACCATCTTTTTTGAAGAGCAAGGTTGGAATAGACATGATTCCAAATTTTTGTGCTGTTTCTGGATTTTCATCCACATCCACCTTAACAATTTTTAAATCATCTTCGTCTAGTTCTTGAGACAATTGATCCAGGATAGGCGCTTGCATCAAACAAGGTCCACACCAAGTTGCCCAAAAGTCAACTAAAACCAATCCTTCTTTTGTTTCTTCTTCAAATGTTTTGTCTGTAACGATTTGTACCATTGAGTTGTTCTCCGTTCTATCTAAATGATAAATTAATTGTACAAGAAAAATGAGGATTCTCAAAATATTTGCTACGGTAAGCAGATTTTAGTTAGTTTACTAACAAATCAATCACATAAGTAAATTCCTGATATACTTTTTCAATATTAAATTGTTCAAGCGATGCCTCATCTGCAACAACATAAATTCCCTCGCGTTGATAATAGGAACAATGACTCCCATCACTGGATGACAAATGCAGTCTTCCTGCTTCCAAATCCACCCCAAATTGAATGGCTGGTTGAGCTTTCGGATTCCCAATCACCAACCAATCTTGACAGACCAGCTGACCTCCCCATTTTTGATAAAGGTGGTTAGCAGCATTGCCATCACGGGTAAAAATAGATAATTTCTCGACATCCTTTTCTTTTAGTACTCTCTTAGCTGTATCAAATAAGACTTGCGCGATCCCTCGACCTTGATAATCTGGATGGACCGCCAAATTAGAAAAGTAGGCCACCTTATTGGCAGGAGCGTAGCGGTAAGTTCTACTATAGGCTTGATTATAAATGTCAATATCTAAAAGACCAACAATCTGCCCATCTTCCTCAGCAACTAGTTCCAGTCTTTCTTCAAAAACTTCCTTATCAAGCTCCGGTTTAAAGCTGTCTCGGTCATCAAAAAACGGAGAAAATAGATAAGCTAGAGCTTTCGTGTAGATCCAACCCTTCTCATCACCCGCTTGATAATTTCTAATACGCATCCATCACCTCTCTTATCCTAGATTAGCTATCGTGCAACCTGAGCCTCCTGCATTTTGAGGGGCATAGGCAAAACTTTTCACCTGTTTATGGCGACGTAGATACTTAGTGACAGCTTCTCGAATCACCCCTGTTCCGATACCGTGAACAATGTCCACTTGACTCATATTATTAAGTAAAGCTTGATCGATAAAAGCATCTAATTCTTGCATAGCTTCTTCATAACGTTTGCCTCTAAGATCCAAGCGAGCTCTTGGTCCACCGGCAGAGGTGGCTTTTTTGACCACGTGAACTGTTTTTTTCTTAGCCGTTTGAGCTTCCTGACTGGTTTTAACTAAGGTAAACTCATCCTCTTTCAAAGTCATCTTAATCAAGCCAACCTGAGCTTCCCATTTCTTGTCCTTCACCTGCTTAACCAAGGTTCCCCTTTGACCATAGGCAGTCACAAGAATACCATCTCCAACTCGTGGTGCTCTTAATTTCTTGGCTTTTTTAAGCACCTTATTTTGAGATAGGTTAGGCTCTGGTACTAATTTTTTCAACTCTGTCTTAGCTTCAATGATTTGATGAGGTTTGAGTTCTGCTTTATCATGTAGTTTTTCAAGAATCGCCTCACTCTCTGTCAGAGCCATGTCCACAATTTCTTGAGCCTCTTGGCTCGCTTTCTCCAGTTCCTTGTCCTTAGCATGTGAAAATTCATTGTAGAGTTTTTTAACCGCACGGTTGAATTTCAAATTGTCCTGTTCCACACTCTTGATGTGTTCCAAACGCTTGCGGCTTTCAAGGGTTTGTGCCTCTAATTGTTCTATGATGCGATTGACATCACTATCAGTATCAGTCATTTCTTGAGCTTCTTTAACAATATGAGGAGCTAAGCCAAGCCTGCTAGCAATTTCAAAGGCATTAGAGCGTCCCGGAACCCCCTGCATAAAGCGATAAGTGGGCTTCAATCTAGTACTATCAAATTCCATGCTGGCATTTTCCACAAAGTCTGTCTCAATACCATAGGCTTTTAACTCTGGGTAGTGAGTCGTTGCCATGGTTTTAATAGAGGTCAAGCGTAATTGCTCTAATATGGCCATAGCTAGACTAGCCCCTTCTTGTGGATCTGTTCCTGCCCCCAACTCATCAAACAGAACTAAACTGTCTTGATCAGCTTGGTCTAAGATGGAGACGATATGGGTCATGTGACTGGAGAAGGTGGACAAGTTTTGTTCGATGGACTGCTCATCTCCGATATCAGCATAAATCTCATTAAAGAGGGCTACCCTTGAGCCCTTATCAGCCAAGATAGGCAATCCAGACTGCGCCATCAACTGAGCGAGCCCTAGGGTTTTTAGCATGATGGTTTTACCACCGGTATTAGGCCCTGTAATCACAATAACGGCTAACTCTTTTGAAAACTGTAAATCATTAGGAACTGCTTCTGTCAGCAGAGGATGGCGAACACTCAAAAGATGTAGACTTTTGTCCTTGGAGATCTTGGGAATGGTAGCCTTGTAATCACGCATGTAATAATATTTGGCCCTCACAAAATCAAGATGCCCTAGTAACCAAGCATTATTGCGTAATTGATCACTATAAGGTCTTAGCATATCGGATAAGGCACGCAAAATCCTAACCAATTCATGGCGTTCATCGGCTTGTAGCTGAGTAATGACTTCGTTCATTTGCACCAAAGCTCGTGGCTCGATATAAACAGTACTACCTGAAGAAGAAATATCATGAACCACTCCAGCTACTTTGTTGCGATAAGTATTTTTGACCGGCAAAACGCTCCTGCCATTTCGACTAGCAATGAGCGCCTCTGATAAGTAATCAGACTGCTTTTTCACAATATCTTGAAGCATCTGACGACTGGCTTGCTCTTCTTCAGCAATCTGACGGCGAATTTTTTCCAGAGCTGGACTGGCAAAATTTTCAATAAAGCCCCCATCGTTGATAGCCTGTAAGCTTCCCTGAAGACTTGGGAAGATGGCAATCTTCTCAAACAAGAGATGCAAGGCTTTGAGCTCAATATTTTCTAAATCATCGTAAAAGCGATGCACTTCTGCAGACAACTGTAATAGTTTTTTCAGCGACAAAAGTTCCGGGATACTCAAATCAGCCTCTAACTCTAAACGCCGTGCGCTGTCTGAAATATCTTTTAAGGCACCAATAGCAAAGTGATGGCGCTCAACGAAAATAGCAGCCATGTCTTCCATTTCTGCAAAGGAATGTTCTATTTTTTCCAATTGGCTAATGGGTTCAAGTGCTGCCAACTCTTGCTTTGCTTGTTCGGTCTGTAAATAGCCGGCTACTTGTTCTTTAACCTTATCAAATTCTAACTGTTCCAAAATCTTATTATTCATAATTACATTATACCTAAAAAGTCTTTAGAATGGGGAAATTTAGACAAGTAAAAAGACCAGGTCTCCCCTGATCCTAAATCATTGCTTTTACCCAAAGCTGTCTTAAAATACCTGTCATAGGTGGGCACCCCTCAATTAAAAAGCGCACCAGCTTACTAGCTTGCAAATGCTCTTGAATCAGAGGCATCGGAATGGTCCCTAAAATGGTCAACATCATATTTAAAAAGATAATAGAAACCAAAACTGCTAAAAAACCACTAACTAGCTTGGTAGAAAGAGCTTCAAAATAATCAATTGGGAAGAAATGGACTAGTACCCCAACCAAACGAACCACACCGTAGCTAGCAACAAAGATAGCAAAGAAAGCTACTCCAGCATAGTAGACCTTATCTAAATCAAAGACATTCACGTCCTTGAAAAAATAAGTACTGACTCCTTCAGCTGGATTAGAGTATGGAACCCATAAGGTTAGCTGATGAGCCAAAGGCTTGTAAAAACGATTGGCTACCAAAAGCGAAACCAAGGCTCCAATACTATAGAAGCTTTGAAGGATAATGCCTCTGTTATAACCAATGTAGAAATTCCATACCAAAATAAGTAAAATCAATAGGGAAATCATCCTTAAACCTCATTTGTATCGACTTGCTGATTGGCTTTTTCTTGTAGTCCTACCAAAGTTTTTTGACGGAGTTCTAAAATCTCAGCTTCGATTTTTTCCATTTCAATTTCACGACTGAGCTGTGTAGATAGGGTGTTGATGGTCATTAAAATAGCCACTGTTTCATCATCTGCTTCTGGTAACATTTCTTTAATAGCTTGATACTTTTCTTTAGCAACACGATCAACTTCTTCCATAAAAAGATTATCTTTATCAGTTGTTAGCGTGAGCGTTTTATCACCAAAGGTAAATTTATAACGATTAATACTTTTCATAGGGTCACCTCTTTAAGCATTATACCGCAAAAAGGGCCTTTCGTAAAATTTTCGAAATTAATGTGCTAATAGTGACCAAGCATCCCCCACAGACTGAGATTTTATGATAAAATATTCTCTATGAACACCTTAGTTTTAACATTAGACCCTCCTAGACAGAAGGCATTGATGGCACAATTAGCCCCTCATCATATTAGTAACGCCAGTCCTTATGTGACTTTTGCTGCTAAAAAAAATGGGGTAACTATCCTATTATATAGCTCTGGAAAACTGGTTTTACAAGGTAAAGCATGCCAACAAGTAGCTAGTGACCTAGGTCTAAGCCTTGAGTCTTCTGAAAAAAAAACACACGATACCTCACAAGATCTACCCTTGATTGGTAGTGATGAAGTAGGCAACGGTTCTTATTTTGGAGGTATTGCGGTGGTGGCTAGCTTTGTTAGACCAGAAGATCATGCCTTCTTAAAAAGCTTAGGTGTTAATGATTCAAAAACCTTGACAGATGCTAAAATTCGCCAGATTGCCCCACTATTAGAAGACAAAATCACACATAAATCCCTACTACTCTCCCCTAAAAAGTATAATGAAATGGTTGGAAAAGGAAAAGCCTACAACGCTGTCTCCGTTAAAGTAGCCCTCCATAATCAAGCCATCTTCTTACTTCTACAAGAAGGGGCAAGAGCAGAAAAAATCGTGATTGATGCTTTTACGAGTCAGACCAATTACCAAAAGCACCTGCAAAAGGAAAAAAATCACTTTAGTAACCCACTCACTTTTGAAGAAAAAGCTGAAGGCAAATACTTAGCTGTCGCCGTTAGCTCCATTATCGCTAGAAACTTATTCTTAGAAAATCTAGATAAACTTAGTCAGAAACTAGCTTATCGACTCCCTAGTGGTGCTGGACAAGCTTCTGATAAAGTCGCTAGTCAGATACTTGCCGTCTATGGCATGCCTGGTCTAGAATACAGCGCTAAACTTCATTTTGCCAATACGCAAAAAGCTCTTGCACGATACAATCACAATAAATAATAGATAAGGAAATATATGAGACATTTTATTAAAGAATGGGGACTATTTACACTCTTTTTAGTTCTCTTTGGACTATCACGTTTATTCTTATGGCAACCTGTCAAGGTTGATGGCCATTCGATGGACCCTACCCTAGCTGACAGCGAGCGATTATTGGTGCTTAACCATGCCAAAATCGACCGCTTTGATATCGTGGTTGCACGAGAATTCGAAAACGGTCAGAAAAAAGATATCGTTAAAAGGGTCGTGGGAATGCCTGGCGACAAAATTGCTTATATGGATGACACCCTCTATATCAACGGTCAAAAAACAGCCGAGCCATACCTTGTCAAATACTTAGCCGAATTTAAAAAAGATAATCTTTACGATACCTATTCTTATAATCGTCTTTTCCAACAGTTAGCTGAAAATTCAGCAGCATTCACGACCAGCTCTGATGGCAAGACCTCCTTTGAAGTAACCGTGCCAAAAGGCCAGTACTATTTGTTAGGTGATGATCGTATTGTGTCACGTGACAGTCGAGAAGTTGGACCTTTTCAAAAGGAAGCTATTGTCGGCGAAGTGAAAGCTCGTTTTTGGCCAATCAAGAAAGCCCATTTATTCAAACATTAAAAAAGCCTGCCTCTGAGCAGGTTTTCGTCTACTTATGATTTAGAAAGGGACATCAATGGACTATTTTTTCACAGGGAGGGTTGACCGCATTATTTTTGAGAATGCTGCCAACTTCTTTAAAATTCTCCTTTTAGAAATTGAGGATACTGATAGTGACTTTGATGACTTTGAAATCATCATCACAGGTACCATGGCTGATATCATGGAAGGAGATAGTTATACTTTTTGGGGACAATTAACACAACACCCCAGATACGGTCAGCAATTAACCATTAGTCGCTATCAAAAAGCCAAACCAAGTTCATCAGGATTAATTGCCTATTTTGCTAGTGATCATTTTAAAGGGATTGGTAAAAAAACAGCCGAAAAAATTATCGCTCTCTATGGCACAAATACTATTGATGGTATTTTAGAAGACCCTAGTAAGCTTGAGGCAATTTCTGGATTATCTAAGGCCAATAGACAAGCTTTTGTGGCTAAACTAAGAGTTAACTATGGCACCGAGCAGATTATTGCAGCTTTGGCAGAACTAGGCTTATCCAATCGAGTAGCCTTTCAGCTTTTTGAAAAGTATAAAGAAGAGGCTGTTGATATAGTCAAATCCAATCCTTATCAGTTGGTAGAAGATATTCCAGGCGTAGGCTTTAAGATGGCTGATACGCTTGCAGAACAAGTGGGTATTGAAAGTGATTCCCCAATGCGTTTTCGAGCAGCACTCCTTCACTGCCTCTTAGAAAAAGCAATCAGTCAAGGGGATACCTTCATCCAAGCCAGAGACTTATTAGATGCTACCATTACGCTTTTGGAAGATGCTCGCCAATTTGAGTGCAATCCCACTCTTGTAGCTGATCAACTCAGTCAGTTAATCGCTGACGAAAAAATCTGTCATATTGGCACCCGTCTATTTGATGCCAGTCTCTTTTCAGCAGAAGAAGGCATTGCTTCTCATATCAAGCGCCTCCTTGATACCCCTTTTTCTGCTTCCTTTGAAGCCGAGACAATCACAAAAACCATTGACCAGGTCCAAGACGACCTAAACATCACCTACGACCCCATTCAAAAAGAAGCTATCGCAAATGCCTTATCCAGCAAAGTATTTATCCTAACAGGTGGACCAGGGACTGGAAAAACAACTGTGATTAAAGGTATCTTACAAGCCTATGCCCAACTGCATGCTATTGATCTTAAGCAAAAAGACCTTCCTATTGTATTAGCTGCTCCAACAGGAAGAGCAGCGCGTCGCATGAATGAATTAACCGGCCTTGCCAGTGCCACCATCCATCGCCATCTAGGCTTAAATGGAGACAATGACTTTCAAGCCATGGACGATTTTCTAGACTGTGACTTAATCATTATTGATGAATTTTCTATGGTGGATACCTGGTTAGCCAATCAGTTGCTAAGAGCAGTTGCCTCTCAGACCCAAGTCATCATCGTAGGAGACAGCGACCAATTACCTTCTGTCGGACCTGGACAGGTTCTTGCTGACCTGCTAAAAGTCGAGCAGATACCCCAGATGGCTCTGCGTAAGATTTTTCGCCAATCTCAAGACTCCACCATCGTTGAGTTAGCCAACCAATTGCGACAAGGCATTCTTCCAGAAGACTTTCGAGCTAAAAAAGCGGATCGCTCTTACTTTGAAGCTCAGGCTAGCTTCATTCCTAATATGGTCAAAAAAATCACACAATCAGCCTTAAAAAGTGGCATTCCTGCCCAAGAAATCCAAGTCCTAGCGCCTATGTATAAAGGCCAAGCTGGTATCAACACCCTCAATCAACTGATGCAAGAGCTCATTAACCCCTTAAGCGAGAAGGAGACAGAATTTTCCTTTAATGACATGCATTTTCGTAAAGGGGATAAAGTACTCCATTTGGTCAATGATAGCCAGGTCAATGTCTTTAATGGAGATATTGGCTATATCACAGATATTATTCCAGCTAAATACACGGAATCCAAGCAAGATGAAATCATGATTGATTTTGAAGGTAGCCAAGTCACATATCCTCATAAAGAGTGGCTTAAAATTACCTTAGCTTATGCCATGAGCATCCATAAGTCACAAGGTAGTGAATTTCAAGTGGTGATTCTACCGATCACACGTCAGAGTGGTCGACTTCTGCAACGCAACCTCATCTACACTGCTATCACGCGCTCAAAAAGTAAGCTGATTATGTTAGGAGAAGTGGCAGCTTTTGCTGAGGCTATCCATAAAGAAGGAGACAAGCGCAAAACCTATCTGATTGAACGCTTCCAAGACAAGCATTCCGAACTTCCTTCTTCAGAAACTAGTGACGACTCAAGCTCTGATCAGTCTGTCAAAGAAGAAAACACTCAAAAAGAGCTTTCTCAACAAAGTACTGACAATAATGACGAAAAAAGAGAAGAGTACCGATTAAATGCCAAGAACCTCTCAAGTATTGATCCTATGATTGGAATTAGTCAAAAAGATATTGAATATTTTTTTAAAAAAATCTAAAAAAGGGCTTACGTAAGTCCTTTCCTATGGTATAATATTTTTATAATTATTTTGTACTAACAAAAAATACAACTTCGGACCTTAAGCAAGGAGGCTTATATGATTTCATACGAAAAAGTGCGTCAAGCATTGAAAACATCTACCATCGTTATTATTGTCTTAGATATTCTAGGTATCGTCTTCTCCTTATTTGGTTTTGCTGGTATGGCCTTTTTTTACACTCAATTAAAAAATCCTGATTTCCGCTCTCAATTTCCAGCAGAAGATTTAGCTAATGTAGAAGCCGCATTTTCACCATTTAGTATTTTCATTATAGTCTTAAACCTAATCGCTACTATTGCCATTATGGTCTTATGCTTCAAGAACTTATCAAAACTTAAACATTCTCTTCCAGTTTCAACACTACCATATCTTCTTGGTATTATCCTTTCTATTCTTAGTGTTATCCAAATGTTTGCCACAACATTCACAACTTTAGGATTTGTCCTTAATCTTGCTCAATTAGCACTCTACGGATTTGCCTTTTACAAAGCTAAAACCCTTAACGATCGCAAAGAAGATGTGGATACAGATCATGCTATCTTATAACCTCTAAGTTATTACATAAACAAACCATCCCTACTCTCCTTTATTTTGAAGTGAGCTAATAGGGGTGGTTTTTTAATAGAGATCAAGAGAAATATCTGGTTCTTTAGCTTCTAATCCTGTCATGGTAAGACCCAAGAGACGGATACCTGCCTCACTTTCTTCTAAGGAATCATAGATCTGATGAGCCACTTGTTCAATAGTAGTAAAGTCATTGATGGCTTCTTCTAAGCTTATCCTCTTAGTCAAGGTGATAAAGTCAGCATATCTGACCTTTAAGACAAGCGTCTTACCTGATTTTTGATTGGATTTTAACAGTTCAGACAGTCGGCTAGCATTTTTACTAATCTCAGCTTTGACATCTTTTTCTTCATATAAAAGTTTTCCATAGGTTCGTTCACTTCCGATTGATTTACGAATACGATTAGCTTTAACCGGAGAATTACTAATGCCTCTTGCTTTGCGGTAAAGGTCAAATCCAAAACGTCCAAAGTGATCAATCAAGGTCATTTCAGGAACTGCTAAGAGGTCAGCTCCCGTAAAAATCCCCATTTCCTCCAACTTGATAACGGATTTTTTGCCCACTCCGTGAAACTTGGCAATAGGAAGCTCTTTTAAAAAGGTCAAGGCATCTTCTGGTAATATCAAGGTCAATCCATGTGGTTTTTGGTAATCACTAGCTAATTTAGCTAAAAATTTATTATAAGAAACCCCAGCTGAACAGGTTAGGCCAACTTCTTTCCAAATATCATGTTGAATTAATTTGGCGATTTTAACAGCGGATTTAAGACCTAGTTTATTTTGTGTCACATCAAGGTAAGCCTCATCGATAGACATAGGCTCTACCTGATCCGTATAACGCTTAAAGATTTCTCTAATTTGGTAACCAATTTCTTTATACTTGTGATAATTGCCAGAGATAAAAACCGCTTGAGGACAACGCTCATAAGCCTCTTTTGAACTTATGGCTGAGTGAATACCGTATTTTCGTGCTTCATAATTACAGGTTGACACTACTCCTCTGCCACCAGTTTCTCGAGGGTCTTTGGCGATAACAACTGGCTTTCCTTTTAAATTAGGATTATCCCTTTCTTCCACTGCAGCAAAAAAGGCATCCATATCAATATGGATGATTTTTCGTGAGGTGTCATTAATCAATGGAAAAATAAGCATACTCACCTCCTTCTTTATTATACCTCTTCCCTTATCTGAAGCCAAGAACTTAAGTTCTGATACAGTTTGTGACTGTTTCAACAAACTGTATCATAAAAGAAAATTCCATTTGTCAATAATTTTGCTTGGGAAAACGTTTCCTGTATGGTAAACTTAGAATTGTAAATGTAACAGATTCTTTGCGTTACTAAAATTTAAGGAGAAATTTATGGCGACTGTAAAAACTAATACAGATGTTTTCGAAAAAGCTTGGGAAGGTTTTAAAGGAACAGACTGGAAAGAAAAAGCAAGTGTCTCTCGTTTCGTACAAGCTAACTACACCCCTTATGATGGCGATGAAAGCTTCTTAGCTGGTGCAACAGAACGTTCACTTAAAATCAAAAAAATCATCGAAGATACTAAAGCTGGTTACGAAGAAACACGTTTCCCATACGACACACGTCCATCTTCAATCGCTGGTATTCCTGCTGGATACATTGACAAAGAAAATGAGCTTATCTACGGTATCCAAAACGATGAATTGTTCAAATTGAACTTCATGCCAAAAGGTGGTATCCGTATGGCGGAAACTACTCTTAAAGAAAATGGCTATGAACCAGATCCAGCCGTTCACGAAATCTTTACTAAGTATGTGACAACTGTTAACGACGGTATCTTCCGCGCTTATACTTCAAATATTCGTCGCGCTCGTCACGCCCACACTGTAACTGGTCTTCCAGATGCTTACTCACGTGGCCGTATCATCGGTGTTTACGCTCGTCTTGCTCTTTACGGTGCTGACTACTTGATGCAAGAAAAAGTAAACGACTGGAATGCTATCACCGAAATTGATGAAGAATCAATCCGTCTTCGTGAAGAAATCAACCTTCAATACCAAGCACTTGGTGAAGTGGCTAAACTTGGTGACCTTTACGGTGTTGACGTTCGTCGTCCTGCTGAAAACGTTAAAGAAGCTATCCAATGGGTTAACATTGCATTCATGGCTGTATGTCGTGTGATCAACGGTGCTGCTACTTCTCTTGGACGTGTGCCAATCGTTCTTGATATCTTTGCAGAACGTGACTTAGCTCGTGGAACATTCACAGAGTCAGAAATCCAAGAATTCGTTGATGATTTCGTTCTTAAATTACGTACTGTTAAATTTGGTCGTACCAAAGCTTACGATGCTCTTTACTCAGGTGACCCAACATTTATCACAACATCTATGGCTGGTATGGGTAACGACGGTCGTCACCGTGTGACAAAAATGGATTACCGTTTCTTGAACACTCTTGATAACATCGGTAACTCTCCTGAGCCAAACTTGACTGTTCTTTGGACTGACCAATTACCTGAATCTTTCCGTCGCTATTGTATGAAGATGAGCCACAAACACTCTTCTATCCAATACGAAGGTGTGACAACAATGGCTAAAGAAGGATATGGCGAAATGTCATGTATCTCATGTTGTGTATCACCACTTGACCCAGAAAACGAAGACAAACGTCACAATATCCAATACTTCGGTGCGCGTGTTAACGTTCTTAAAGCCCTTCTTACTGGTCTTAACGGTGGTTATGACGATGTTCACAGAGACTACAAAGTATTTAACGTTGTTGAGCCAATCACTTCTGAAGTGCTTAACTACGACGAAGTTATGGCTAACTTCGAAAAATCTCTTGACTGGTTGACTGATACTTACGTAGATGCGCTTAACATCATTCACTACATGACTGACAAGTACAACTACGAAGCTGTTCAAATGGCCTTCTTGCCAAGTCACCAACGTGCTAACATGGGATTCGGTATCTGTGGATTCGCAAATACTGTTGATACATTGTCAGCTATCAAATACGCTACTGTTAAAACTATCCGCGACGAAAACGGCTACATCTACGACTACGAAGTTATCGGTGATTTCCCTCGTTACGGTGAAGATGATGACCGTGTAGATGATATCGCTAAATGGTTGATGGAAGCTTACCACACACGTCTTGCAAGCCACAAACTATACAAAGACGCTGAAGCTTCTGTATCACTTCTTACCATCACTTCAAACGTTGCTTACTCTAAACAAACTGGTAACTCTCCAGTTCACCGTGGTGTCTTCCTCAATGAAGATGGTTCTGTTAACACTAGCCAAGTGGAATTCTTCTCACCAGGTGCTAACCCATCTAACAAAGCTAAAGGTGGTTGGTTACAAAACCTTAACTCATTGGCTAAATTGGAATTCTCACACGCTAATGATGGTATCTCATTAACAACACAAGTATCACCTCGTGCACTTGGTAAAACATTTGACGAGCAAGTTGATAACTTGGTAACTGTTCTTGATGGTTACTTTGAAAACGGTGGCCAACACGTTAACTTGAACGTTATGGACCTTAACGATGTTTATGACAAGATCATGAGCGGTGAAGACGTTATCGTACGTATCTCAGGTTACTGTGTCAACACGAAATACCTCACACCAGAACAAAAACAAGAATTGACTCAACGTGTCTTCCACGAAGTTCTTTCAATGGATGATGCTGCTGAAGCTATTTCTGGAAAATAACATCAAAAAGAAAGAGCTTGTCTTAGTTGACAAGCTTTTCTTTTTCACTAAAATAGAGGTATGCTAATCAAACAAACACGAAATACCTTATCAGATGCCTATTTAGATGCCCTCAAAATAAGACGTGCTGTCTTTGTTGCCGAGCAAGGAGTTCCAGAAAGCCTTGAAATAGATGCCAAAGAAGCCCATTGCCTACATTTTGTTTTATACGATGAGCATCAAAAGCCCGCTGCGACTTGTCGCCTTCTTCCTGATAGTCACTTTCAGTGCGCCACTTTACAGCGTATGGCTGTGCTAAAAGCCTATCGTAAGCGAGGTTTTGGAAAAGTTCTTATGCACCATGTCATCCAAGAAGCTAAAAACCAAGGTTTTCAGCTCTTAGAGCTACATGCCCAATTAAGTGCACAGCCCTTTTATGCCAAACTAAACTTTGAGCCTAAAGGCCCTATTTTCACAGAAGCTGGCATTGAACATGTGACCATGCAACTCAAATTATAAAAAAGCCTCGAAAGGCTTTTTTTATTGTTCTTAACTAAAATTTAGTGACCGACTAAGCCGAATCCTTTAGCAACTAGAGTAACCTTCAGTTGACCGCCTTCTTGATTCACTGTCACATCACCAAATAAGACTTCTTGTATGATCTCGGACATGCCAAAATCTGCCAAGGAGACTTCTAACTGCTCTACTTCATCTGATTGAGACCACATGAATAAGAAGAATTCTTCTTTGGTGAAGCGGGCAAAAGCAAATAAGTCCCCTGTCATCGAGATGATTTTAAAGCCACCTGTTTGTAGTGCTTCTCTACTGGTTTTTAAGGGACACAATCGCTGATAAAGCTGGAAGTTTTGGCTCTGTTCTGGCGTTAAAGGCACATCCCAATTCATAGGATAGCGAGTTCCTTCCGTAGAATGACCATGCCCTGCCAATAATTGCTCATCCCCATACCAAATACTAGTCGCTCCAGGTAATCCAAAGAGGATCACAGAAGCGCCTTGAAAAGCTTGCGTCGTGATATTTGGCATATGATACAACCGAATAATATCATGAGAATCAATGAGGTTAAGCATCTGATACTGAACTTGAGATGGAATTTTGGTCAAAAATTGTAAAATACGGTGCCCTAGGTGACTAGCATCTCTGGGGTAATGGATTTTAGCCAAATCTGCCTGACGATCCATAAAGAGATCTCCTGTGCCTGCAAATTCACGTAAGGGCCTTGCTGCTTGAAAATAATTCATGGTAGAGTCCCACTGTTTGGTGTCAAACATCTCCCAAGCGTCAGCCCATTCTTCGGCTAAGACCACTGCATCAGGTTTGGTTTTTTTAACTTCTTGATAGATTTCCTGCCAAACCTCGTGATAGACATCTAAAATCTCATTTCTAGCCATGACATCTGCCACATCAAAGCGCCAACCATCAATATTAAAGGGTTCTTTAAGGTAACGTTTTAAAACAGAGTTCTCATTTCTGTAGATTATATCCCTTAATTTCTCAGAGCCATAATTGAGCTGTGGCATGGTCTCAACGCCAAACCAGGACAAATAACTGCCATCTTCTTTAATAAAGAAAAACTCGCGTTCTGGACTGTCAGGATTATGATAAGCTCCTTAACTCTTATCATAAAATTCACAGGTTTTGTTAAACCACTTGGAAGACGAACTGGTATGATTAATCGAAATATCTAAAATCAAGCGCATGTCACGGTCATGCATGGCTTTAGAAAGCGCAATAAGGGCTTCTTCACCTCCTAAGCTAGGGTCAACCTCAAAATAATCAAGGGCATCATACTTATGATGGGTCGGTGAGGTAAAAATAGGATTAAGGTAAATTCCGTTGACATCAAGCTCTTGCAAGTAATCCAAGCGATCAATAATCCCCCACAAATCACCCCCATAAAAATCCATCCCAGAAACTTCACTATATTCAAGAGGCGCTTCATCCCAGTTCATCAAGCGTGGCTGTTTGTGATTATAAGTGAAAGCATCCGCTTTTAGGGTCAATTCTGGACGGCCATTAGCAAAGCGATCGGGCATGATTTGATAAAAGACCGTTTTAGAAAGCCATGACGGTGCGTCATAATCTGTAAAAATCTTAAAATTACGACTATCATCTGGCAAATAAGTTGTGAGGCCAGCTTGGGTGTAAAAATAAATTGTATCCTGAGTCGTTAAGTAAAATTGATAGGTCAAAAACTGGTCCAAACAATGTGCTTGCGCTTGGTAATAAACCAGCCCATTAACAACTTTTTGTTTGCTCATGGTCTCAATAATTTCCACACCTTGTTTTTTATAGCGTAAAAAAACCTTATCAATCTTGTCATTGACACGAAGTCTTATGGTAATGCTAATCTTATCACCTCTTTTTGGGTAGGGGTTAGACACATAATGACTGGTTGAATCCGAATAGATAGATGTCAAAAGGGATTCCATATATTCTCCTTAATAAACTTGTCTGATACTTTCAAAAAAGAAGGCCCTAAAGAAATGCTTGACCTTTCCTTGGGGCCTTTTTCAAAACTTATTTTTTCTCGCTTTGTAGATAGCGTTTGTAAGCCGTTTGATGAATGCTTTGGTATTCTTTTAAGCCCATTTTATCAAGAGCTTTTAAGTAGTCATCCCATTCTTTATCAATATTACCTTCTGTAACCCAATGAGCTTGTTTAGATTGAATGAAGGACATGATATCTACGGAAATCACTGACAAACGATTGAGTTCTTCTTGGGTGAACATGACATTAGGGAAGGCTTCTTGAGCAGCGTCTTCGACCACTTTTTGAGCTTCTAACTTAAGGCCATCACCAGCTCCTTTAGGTAAGGTGACTTTTTGGTTAAAGCCATCTGGAGCATATTTAGGTCCAAAACTTCTTAAAGAATTAACCCATGCAAAAATATCTTGCTCGCCATCTGGGGCTTCTAAAACCGTATAAGTACCATCTTCATTCTTCTTAGTGGCCTTGTCAAAGGAACCGTAGAAAGTCTGAATGGTTGCGTCCTCAGTATAGAATTGGTCAAAGAACGCTAGAATTTTACCAGGATCTTTAGCTTGATCAGTAATCAAGAGTTCATTTCGCCCATAACCACTACCATCTGAGTGAACAAAAGCTTTGCCACTTGGACCTGTGATAGGTGGCATCGGTACATACTCAGAAGCATGTGGTCCAAACAAGGAATCTGCTGTCCAGCCAGCAGAGATACCAACAATAGCATCCCCCTTATTCTGACGTTTCGCTTCTGCTTGAGAGGAATCTTGAGTGAAAATTTCAAGATCAATTAATTTTTCTTGATATTGTTGATGTACCCATTTAATCCCCTCTTTATAGTAATCAGCAGTTGGAGTAAAGGTAATTTTCTTGTCATTGACTGTCCAGTAACGTCCTGATTCTCCTGGACTGATAACTGTCCCAAATGGTAACGCATAAGTTAAGATTGGGTCTACACCACCATTTTCAAATGGAATTTCATCGGAAGGATTCCCATTGCCATTAGCATCTTTATCACGAAAGGCTTTTGAAACCGCAACTAAGTCTTCATAAGTCTTTGGCATTTGTAAACCTAAACGATCCAACCATTTTTGATTAATATAAAGCTGATTAGCCACTTTGGGACTCATTGGTTCACGTTTTGGCAAGGAATAAATATGCCCATCTGGATCGGTGACAATAGCACGCATGTTCGGATTCTTTTTCATAATTTTGGTTAGATTAGGCATGTGCTTGTCAATCAAAGATTCTAGTGGAATGAAGCGATTTTTAAAGACAGACAAATCACTGTCTGAGAAGGAAATTGAGCCTAAAAAAGCATCTGGGAGCTTACCACCAGCCATAAGAACAGCTTTTTGGTCTGCCCAATCTGAGTTCAAATAGACTTTCCAGTTGACCGAAACATCTGCTTTTTTCTCAGCTTTTTCAACAAAACCTTTTAAGAAATCTTTGCCCCAGTCTTGCCAACGGACAGTTGCCACTGTAAAATCCTTATCACTAGTACTTTTTGATTCTTTTGAAGCAGTTTGAGACTGACAAGCACTTAAGGACAAGGCTAAGATAGGTAATAGGGAACTAAGTAACAGATAAGAGCGGATAGGTTTTTTCATGTTTTCTCCTTTATAAATATTGGTATCCTACAAGTAACGATTGACAATTACAATGATTTTTTCCCTCCACTTTCTTCGTATTTTTTTAGTATTTTTCTAAAAAAGATGACCTTGATTAAGGCTAATAAGGCTGCACCACCAAAGCTGAAAAAGTATAGGGCTGTGACAAGGCCGATACGGCTACTTAAAAAGAAGAGGTATAATGCCAAATATAAACCACTCATGGCAAGCAGCTTCCACTTCTCACAAGCACTAAATTGCATGACAGAGACGAGTTGTTTCCTTAAACGATTCTGATAACGAACGATAAAGTAATAGGTCGAAAAGACAAAGAGCCACAAATAAAGGCTAACAATTGAGAGACTGGAAATGAGTATCAGTCTCGGTAAACCAGTCGTCAGATTCATCAATCTGACATTTAATAAGACAACTAGCATCACCAAACCACTTAATCCATAAAAGTAGCTACTGTCTTTCCAATTGGCTTTAAAAGTAGTGTAGAAACCTTTGCTGACATGAAGTCGCTTGCCGTCTCGAAGATCACCAACCGACTTGTACAGAGCTGTTAAACTCGCCCCAAGTGTTATGACAGGTAAAGAAAATGTAAGAAATAAACAATTAAGAAGCCATAAATCAAAGCATGCCTCTAAAAAAACAGTACACGACTATTTGGATTAAGTAATTTAGTCATCAGTTGTCTTCCTATTCTTTAATCGAACCAATCATGACCCCTTTATTAAAATGTTTCTGCAACAAGGGGTATAAACAAAGAATGGGTAAGGTGGATACTACAATAGCAGCATACTTCATCATTTCTGACAAATCCCTTAGCTTAGAAGCTAAGCTACCTGTTGCCTGTTTTAATAAGGAATCATTAGTTACTAAAATGCGTCTCAAAACCAATTGCAAGGGCTGCAAATCAGCATCTGTTAAGTAAATCAAAGCATTAAACCAGGAATTCCAAATGCCAACAGCTGTCCATAAGCCAATAACCGCAATGATGGCTTTTGACAGAGGCAATACGAACGAGAAGAAGAAACGTATGGTTCCTGCACCATCCATCTGAGCTGCCTCCCATAAGCCTTCAGGAATATTACTCTTAAAGAAGGTTTTAGCCACAATCACATTGTAAGAAGACACAGCAAAAGGAACTATCATAACCAAGGGATTATTGAGCAAGCCTACATCTCTAACTACCAAATAAGTTGGAATCAAGCCCCCAGAGATAAACATGGGAACCAAGAAAAGAAATTGAATCACTTTTTTCCCTAATAACTCCTGTCGTGATAAGGCATAGCCAGCAGGGAGATTAACCGCTAAGCCAAAAAGAATTCCAAAAAAGGTATATAAAATGGTGTTACGGTAACCAATCCAGATGCTACGATCTTGCAGTAAGGTTCGATAGGCATTTAAGCTCCATTCTTTAGGCCATAAGAGCACATCTCCTCTTGCCACTGAAGAAGGATCACTAAACGAAGCAATAAAAACAAACCACAATGGGTAAATGACCAAAAGAATAATCAAACAGGCAATGACATAGAGGCTAATATCAAAAAGAACATCTGACGCTTTACGTTTGAAAAATTTAGTTATCACTTTCAAGTCCAAATCTCCTTATAATAAGCTATTTTCCGTGTATTTTTTCGCTAACCAGTTCACCGTTAGTAGAATAATTAAATTGACTAAGGTATTAAACAATCCAATAGCCGTCGACAAACTGTATTGGAAGCTTTGCAGCCCCATCTTATAAACATAGGTCGAGATGATTTCACTCGCTGATAAGTTAAGAGGGTTTTGTAAAAGAAGGACTTTTTCAAATCCTATACTCAGTAAACCACCTGCCCTCAGGATCAAAAGAACCACCATGGTCGGAATCAAATGGGGTATATCAATAGCCAAAATCTTTTGAAAGCGACTGGCTCCGTCCATTTCTGCCGCCTCATAGTAAGTCGGATCAATGGATGCTAAAGCTGCGATATAAACTATGCTGTCCCAACCGGTGTGTTGCCAAACATCACTCCACACATAAATGTCTTTGAAAAAACTATTATTAGCTAAAATATTGGGATAATGTAAACCTAAAAAACGAAAGAAATTAGCCACAATCCCTGTCTCAGGTGAGAAGAAAATCAAGACCATCCCCACCACAACCATAACTGAAATAAAATGCGGAAAATAAGTGGTCACTTGGAAAATCTTCTTAAAGCGTTCACTCCTCAATTGATTTGATAACAAGGCAATCAAAATAGGCAAGGGAAATCCAATAAATATACTATAAAGACTAATCACCAAGGTATTTTTAATGGTCAAACCAAACTGGTAAGAATTAAAAAATTGGTAAAAATGCTTAAAACCGACCCATGGACTGCCTGAAAAACCAAGTGACGGTGAATAATCTTTAAAAGCAATCACAAGCCCATACATGGGATAGTAAGAAAATACAAGAAGTAAGACTAAAGAAGGTAAAAGCAAGACATAAAGAGGTATGCTTTTTTGAAATCTTTTTTGTAGTCGGTTATGTACTGGCTAATTACAGTTGGCATTTTCAATTGTCTTTCTCCATTTCATAAGGTGTCTAGCTTAGTGAGATTAGTTTAGGTTTCATCTGGTTTATCGTTAAATCAAATAGTAAAAATAAAGAAAAGTGTTGTCACAACCATTTTTCTTTATTAGGTTTATCGTTAAACTAATCTTCCCAAATAAATCCCAAAAGTCTTTGTAAGAATTAGGGAAGCGTTTTCTATTGACCTCAATATAATACGAGAGTAAAAACCTGTCAATACCCTTTCTAAAAATCTTTTGCCATTTTAAGTTTGTCAAGAGACGGACTTATGGTATCATAGACTTATCTTTTACATTGCGTGAATTGGAGTTTACCTGTGCCAACTATTAAAGAAATTGCTGCCCAACTGGGAATCAGTCCCATGACGGTTTCAAATGTGCTCAATAATAAACGTCATAAAGTTAGTGATAAAACCTATCAAAAAGTCATGGCTCTCATTGAAGAAAGTGGCTATATTCCTGATGCTAATGCTAGGTCTCTGAGTAGTGGTCTATCTCGTATCATCGCCCTTTGGCTGCCTTCTTTTGAAGGGAAGAGCTTGCTTGAAATCCCTTATTTATCTAGCATTATCGCTACTATTTCCCGATTTGCTAATCAATACCATTATGACATCATGCTTTTGTAGACCCCCTCAGTAGAGGAGTGTTGCCATACCGCTAAGTCATGGGGGGCAGATGGGGTTATTGCCTTTGGGATTTCTTCTCAGCATGCTAAGCAAATGACAAAAACCCTTTCTATTCCGACGGTTTTTATCGATTCTTATGTGGACGATGACAGCATTTATACTATTCATTCAGACGATTTCAGAGGAGCTTATTTGGCCACCAAACAGCTCTGCCAATTAGGTCATAAAGCCATCGCCTTTGCCTCAGGCAAAGAGGTTTATCACTTAGAGGCTTTTAACAAAATGGTATCCTCTATCAACGGTTTTTGGGTTATCAAAAAGCCATTCAAGAATGGCAGCTTGAACCACACTTGCTTGGTCAGGAAATTTGTTTTGATGGCGGCTACACTCTTGGAGAAGAGCTTGCTAAGCATAATCCCCATCAGATTACGGCTATTTTTTCAACAGCCGATGAAATGATTGTCGGCATTAAGGAAGGTTTAGAGGCTCACCAAAAAAAGTCCCAGATGATTTTTCGCTCATTGGATTTGATAATTTGCCTTTTACACTCTATACTAGCCCTAAATTAACAACCATTCACCAAGAAACCAGCCAAAAGGCCCAACTTGCCATTGATTCCCTTTTAGCACTCTTACATGGAAAAAACATTCCAACAAAACAGGTGCTACCAGTTGCTCTGATAGAAAGAGAATCTTCAGCAAGCCCCCGACTTTACTAAGCAAGAAGGACTAGACAGTTTTGTCTAGTCCTTCTTGCTTAGTTTTGGTAAAGCTTTCTAGGATAGCATCACGAATAAGACGACGCTCTGCAATCCACAAAGGTCTATCATCCGTTTCAAAGGTGCGATTGGTCAAAAAAATCGCTGCTTGTCCTTCGTTTTTATTGAGCATAATAAATGGACCTGTATAACCCGTGTGATCTATCCAATCCCTTTCCAAGTTCCACCCTAAAGATCTGCTCTTGGCAGTGCCACTATAGTCTCGAAAAAGGGAATCTGAAAAATCGTCCTCAAGGTAATGCTCTAAAAAGAGCTGTAAATCCTTAAGCGTCGAAAAGAGTCCTGCTGAACCAGCATGTTCTTTTAAAACCCTAGCTTTAGGATTATGAACTTGTCCATCACTAATTCCTCGACGCGTCGGGAGAGCTTCTCTTCGTGGACCAAAAGAGGTCTGGCTCATGCCAAATGGCGTAAAAATACGCTCTTTAAACAAGTGATCCAAAGACTGCCCAAAGAGCTCTTCTAACATAAAGCCTAACAATAAAAAATTGACATCCGTATAATGAAAAGACTGATCTTCTTTTTGGGTCAATTGATTAAGAGCTTGCTTAAGCTGCTCAGCATTCAGATTATCTCTGTTAGGAATATAAGGGTCTAAGCCACTTGTATGAGTCAATAGTTGTCTAAGCGTAACCATCTCATTTACTACTGCTGGGTAATAATATTTCAAGGGAAAGTCCAAGTGCAGCGCACCACTATTGACTAGAAAAATGCACATTGTTGCAACGCCAATTACTTTTGAGACGCTGGCCAAATCATAGACCATGTCTTCTCTCACTTTTTGCTTGCCATCCACCGTGCCAATGTAATATTCTTGCCACTTACCCGACTGAAAAAGTGCTAAACTAGCCCCATGGTATAAGCCTCTATCTATCTGTTGATGGATGGTTTCTAACAGTTTTAAGGACATTTGACAAACCAAATTTCAATACGACTTGGGTCCGAAATGACTAGGACTTTTTCCTTCTTATCCAGATAGACCTGCTGACCTTTTTCTTCTAAGTAAGCTTTTAAGGCTAACATATCATAATCTGCTGGCACTTGAAACTCTAGTATTTCTAAATCCCAAGCAATGTGGGGGTCAATAGCTAAATCAGGTCCTTCTTCTTGATTGAACTCTAGGGCAATTGGTAATTGGTTCGTAAAAATAGACTGATAAAAGGCTTTGGAGGCTGTTTCATCAGGTACGTTGAGCACAATAATGTCAAATTGGAAATGACGTAATCCTTTAAAGATAGCTTCTTTAGCCAGTGACGGCATGTCAGCAGGCTCTAGGACTTCAATACTGTCTTCAGCGTGAAGGAGGAATCGGTCACCCTCTGGCGAATTAATTTCAAAAGCGTAGCCATTTTTCCCCTTAAAAAGTAGATCATAAGCAGCTCCATGCGCTAACAACTGTTCAATATCTTCTGGAAAGTTTGTTTTGATGACAACGGTATTGACTTTTTTAGGCCCTTGAACCGCACGGGTTCTAGCTGCTGGCGACTCTTCAATCACAAAGCGCTCTTGTCCTTCTCCCCAAGATGAAAAAATAGCAATGGCATTTTCTTCTGAGACCAAGCGTAAACCTAATTGCTCTTGGTAAAAAGCGATATTAAGGTCACGGTCATTGACACGTAAAACAGGAGTTTTAAAGACGAGATTGTTAAATAAAGACATAATTTCCTCCTAATCCTCTGTTATTATAGACAAAAAAGCCTTTTTTGACAAGAAATTATATGCTAAGCTAAGGTCTCTAGCCGTCGGTTTCTTTTGAAAGTAAAATTGACGAAGACCCATTTTTTTTGTAAACTAGTCTTTATGAATGAAATGATTATCCTTAGACTGATACAGGCTTTGCTAGTTTCGGCAATGCTTTTTATTTTTGTGGTATTGGTAAAACACCTTAAAAGCCATCAGATCAACCCTTTTAAACGTTTCTGGACTGGCTTTTTTATTGGCCTTGTCACAGATTGCTTAGATACCCTTGGCATTGGCTCTTTTGCCACTACAACTACCTTATTTAAGGTGACCAAATTAGTCACTGATGATAAGAAATTACCTGGAACCATGACCGTCGGGCACGTTATTCCTGTTCTCATCCAGTCTCTTTGCTTTATTTTTGTCGTTAAAGTGGAGGTTCTGACCTTGGTTACCATGGCTGCTGCCGCTTTTGTGGGTGCCTATTTTGGGACTCAAATCACTAAAAATTGGCATACCCCTACTGTTCAACGCATTTTAGGAAGCCTTTTGATAGTAGCTGCTTTAATCATGATTTTTAGAATGATTGCTCATCCAGGTGATAATCTTTCTGATGCTGTCCATGGTTTGCATGGTATTTGGCTATTTGTCGGAATCGCCTTTAACTTTACTGTTGGGGTCTTAATGACCATGGGACTAGGCAATTACGCACCCGAGTTGATTTTCTTCTCACTCATGGGACTAAGTCCTGCTGTCGCAATGCCTGTCATGATGCTAGATGCTGCTATGATTATGGCGGCTTCAAGTAGCCAATTTATCAAGGGCAACCGTGTTAACTGGGATGGTTTTGCTGGTATTGTCTGCGGAGGGGTTATTGGGGTTTTAATTGCAGTTCTCTTCTTAACTAACCTAGATATTAATAGCCTCAAAGTACTGGTCATTGCTATCGTCATCTTTACAGGAGGCATGTTGATACGCTCATCTCTAACCCCAACTATGGCGAAACAAGTGGCACATAAATAAAAAAGAGGTCAAAACCTCTTTTTTTTAATCGAAACTGTTAAGATCTTAGGCTCGACAGTTAGGTCTAGCATTTTTAACAAAAGCTGCTATCCTTCGACAATACCTAAGAAAAGGAACAAAAAGTGACTTTTCTTCAAACTAAAAAGAGGCCTCAGCCTCTTTTTTTATTATTTAATATATAGGTATTTGAATGCTGCTACAGCTACAATGGCTGCTAAAACAGGAGCTACTACAGGTACCCATGCATACCACCATTTTGAATCACCTTTGGCTTGACCAAGAACTGATTTTGGTAAGAAGTGGTGTAACAAACGAGGACCTAAGTCACGCGCTGGGTTTAGTGCTGGCCCAGTTGGTCCACCTAATGATGTAACCAAGACCATAACTAAGAAACCAATACCGATGTGAGCAACCGCCAATGATCCTGTCACATATGGTGAAATTTGTGTTGCAGCAGTTGTTTGGTCATAACCTGCCTCAACTAATTTACCAACTAATTCCACACCAAAATAGTTTTTTGTAAGAGCTAGGGCACCAAAGAAAAGAACGAAGGAACCTACAAACTCATTTAAGAAACTATTGATGTAAGAAGCTTTATGGCTGTCTTTTTGACCATTATCAAGAGCTGAAATCGTTGAGAATGAACCTAACACATGATTTGGGTTTTCCGTTTTCATAAAGTAAGGTTTATAAACCATTACCACTACCAACTGACCAAAGATAGCCCCAAGTAATTGTGCCACAATGTATTGTAAGACGTGAGCCCATGGGAACAAGCCTGATACTGCGAGTCCAACTGTGAAAGCAGGATTAATGTGGTTACCAGATACGTTACCAAACATCAAGGCTGGCATCATAACCCCTAAACCATAACCAAAGGCAATTACTAACCAACCTGAGTTATGTCCTTTTGTTCCTTTTAAATCAACGTTGGCAACAGCGCCATTTCCCAAAATAATCAAAAAAGCCGTTGCAATAAATTCTGTGATATATTTCACAGTCCATGTCATTTCCATGTCTTCTGGTTTCCTCCAAATAATTATAAAATGTAACAGATACCATTTTAACAGGCTTAGCAGTGATTGTAAAGCGTATGGACAGAGAAATGAAAGGAAAATCAAAAGAGATTTTCAAGCCATCAAGCACATCAAAAAAGAAAGCCTTTTCTTATTAAGACTTTCTGTTTTAGAGAACTCATAAGGTTTTTTGGCAATCACGTACCACTAATAAGTCAATTTTAGCATACCATAAGATATACTCTGAGGTTGAGCCAACCAATAAGCGCTCAAAGGTATTGAGCCCAGTAGCTCCCACCATAATGAGATCGGCTCCTTCTCTTTCTGGGATGTCACGAGCTAATAACTTTTTCGGATTTCCGGCTTCAATAATCAATTTGATATCTTGAAGCCCTTTTGAATGGGCGAGATTTTCATAATAGGCCAAAACAGCTTTAGCATGAGCTTCATGGTTATCAAACACAACATCACTAATGAGGGCGTCACTTTGATAAACCTTAGTATCAATGACATGAGTCAATAACAACCTAGCATTATTGCGAAGAGCTACGTTGATGGCTTTTTCCACAGCTAACTCCGATTCATAAGAACCATCTACAGCTGTTAAGATACGTTTGTATTTAAGCATAAGGCTAAACTCCTTTCTTCTTAAGAAACAATCTGTCTTGTCTTTGTTTTTAACAAATAAAGCAAGGTACAAATCAGTGGAATCACAGCAGCTAACCAGAATAAGTGCCTAAAGGAAGCCACATCACTACCAAGTGCCAAATCTTTAATCAAACCTAAGAGATACGGTCCCGCACCTAAACCTAAATCAAGACCAATCATATAAGTAGACATAGCCGTATTAAAGTGATGCTCTTCTACCCCTTGTATGGAGGCGGATTGACCACAAGACATAAAAGTGCCATAACCAAACCCAATCAAGGCTCCTGACAGCAAATAGCTTGGTCCAGATGACACACTACCTAGCAAGAAAAGTCCCATTCCCAAAAAGAGATAACTTGGATATAAGACCCATTTATCGCCTTTAGCATCCATTAAACGCCCCATTGCTGGGCGAGTGATGGTAATGATTAAAGCATAGACCACAAAGAAATAAGCGCCTACTGCGGTCAAATGAATCTCAGACGTGTATAACTTTTGAAATCCTAAAACTGAAGCATAGGCAATCCCCATTAAAAAGGCAATACCAGTGATAAACAAGGCTTTTTTCTCAATGAAACTATCCACAGTCCACGATTTGGTTTTAGCCAATTGCTCCGCATTTAAAGTCATATTTTTGACTGGAAAAGCAAAAGCACCTACAACCACACACCCAATTAAGACGCTACATAAGACAATAATCATACGAAAATCAATATGAAGATTGTCCAACATAAAAGTTCCCACAAAGGAACCAATGGCTGCTGCTAAGCTAGTTGACAAGCCATAAAAATTGATACCTTCTCCTCTTTTACGAGCTGGAATATAGGCTGTTACAATGGTATTGGTCGCAGTGGACACCACACCATAACCAAACCCGTTTAAGAAACGAACCAAGTACATCATACTAATGGTTGGCATAAAAAAGTAGGCTAAGGTAGTTAAGAGGTAAAAAATAGCACCTCCTCTTAAAACCAAACGACGACCAAACACCTCCAACTGCTTTCCAAAAATCAAACGGGCTAATAAAGTCCCTAGAATATAAATACCTGTTGCCAATCCTGCTTGGCTAGTCTGGGCTCCTAACTCTCTAGTTGCCACAAAGGCAATAATAACCGTAAAAAGGTAGTAGACCATATAAACAATAAAATTAAGAATGGTAACGGCCACAAAATGTTTGTTAAATAACTTTTCTTCCACTGAAAATGAACTCCTCTCTATTTTCATAAACATTTTACAAAAAAAGCAGAATATAATATATTTCAATGGTATAATATAAGTGATACTATCAAAGGGCATTAGCAAATGTTAAGCCCTCTTGAAGCGACAAGTTATACAATGGTAGAAGAAGATATTTGGAGAAAAGCGTGAATCATCACATTTTACAAAAGTATATTGACAATCATAACTTCCCCATCATTGAAAAGACCTATCACAAGTACTTGACTTTTGAGAGTCTTGAGGAAGATTTTACCTATATTTTGAAAGGACGGTATTGTAAAACAAAGCGTCCTTTCAAAATATGGTATGGAATTCAATCTCAGATATGTAACGGGTTTAGAAATAACCTCCGTCCTAAACACTGGTTATTCAAAAGACATGGGAGAGCCTTATAATGTTCGCATTGAGTCGGAGAAAGCTAGTTTTTACAAGGTTCGTCGCTCAACCTTTTTAAAAGACATCAACGAAGATTTGGGGCTGCAAGGCTATGTCAAGGACTTTTACCATAATCGCCTTCAAAAATCCATGAAAAAAATGCAATGCATGTTAACCAATGGACGAATTGGAGCTATTTCAACACAAATCTTTGATTTGATGACTCTTTTTGGAGAGACGCTTCCTAATGGTCATATCCGCATTAATTTTGTGATTACTAATGAAGAGTTAGGGAAATTTTGTGGCATTTCTACTGCTAGCAGTGTCAGTCGTATTTTGAAACAATTAAAAGAAGAAAACATCATTCGCATCAATAAGCAACATATTATCATCACTAATCTAGAAAAATTAAAGGATAATATCGTTTTCTAAGCCACTAGAAAGGACCTTCTTATGCGTTACAATCAATTTTCTTACATCCCAACTAGCCTAGAAAGAGCAGCTGAAGAATTACAAGAATTGGGCTTTGATCTGAATCTGCAAAAAACTGCCAAAGCTAACCTAGAAATCTTTTTACGTAAACTCTTCTTCCACTACCCTGATAGCGATTATCCTTTAAGTCATCTAATCGCCAAAAATGACATGGACGCCTTGAGCTTTTTCCAATCAGAGCAAGCTTTAACCAAAGAGGTTTTTGATTTACTGGCCTTACAAATCCTTGGCTTTATTCCTGGAGTTGATTTTACAGAGGCTAATGCTTTCCTTGATAAACTGGCCTTTCCTATCCACTTTGACGAAAAAGAAATTATCAAGCATCTTCACCACTTACTAGCGACCCGTTGTAAGTCTGGCATGACCCTGATTGATGATTTGGTCAGCAAAGGCATGCTTGCCATGGACAATGATTACCACTTCTTCAACGGAAAATCACTAGCTACCTTTGACACATCACAGCTGATTCGAGAAGTGGTCTACGTGGAAGCTCCACTTGATACCGATCAAGATGGGGAGTTGGATCTGATTAAGGTCAATATTATTCGTCCCAAAACAGATCAGCCCCTACCAAGCATGATGACACCAAGCCCCTACCACCAAGGCATCAATGAAGTGGCTAACGATAAAAAGCTCTATGCCATGGAAGGAGACTTGAATCTTAAAGAAAATGGCCTCATTCAAGTGGAAGATCACCCATTCACGCCACTTGATACTAAAGAATCTGACCTTCCTTTGAGTCAAAGCCTAGAGAGCTTTAGTTACATAAGTTCTTATAGTCTTAATGACTACTTCCTAGCGCGTGGTTTTGCCAATATCTATGTTTCTGGTGTGGGAACTGCTGGTTCCACTGGCTTTATGACCAGTGGGGACTACGCTCAAATTGAAAGCTTTAAAGCCGTTATTGATTGGCTAAATGGAAGAGCTACGGCCTATACCAGCCACAAGAAAAAATACCAGGTCAAAGCAGATTGGTCTAATGGCTTAGTCTGCACTACTGGTAAATCTTATTTAGGCACTATGTCTACTGGACTGGCAACCACTGGAGTAGATGGTTTGGCCCTCATTATTGCTGAATCAGCCATCTCTTCTTGGTATGGTTATTATCGTGAAAACGGCCTTGTTTGTAGCCCTGGCGGCTATCCCGGAGAAGATTTGGATGTCTTAACCGAACTCACCTACTCCCGTAATTTATTAGCCGGTGATTACCTTCGTCATAATGACCACTACCAAGAACTCTTAAAACAACAATCAAAAGCTCTTGATAGAGAAACTGGTGATTACAACCAGTTCTGGCATGATCGTAACTATCTCAGAAACGCTGACAAGATCACTTGCGATGTGGTTTACAAACATGGCTTACAAGATTGGAATGTCAAACCAAGACAGGTCTATGAGATTTTCAATGCGCTTCCATCCACTATCAACAAGCACCTCTTTTTACATCAAGGTGAGCATGTTTACATGCATAATTGGCAATCCATTGATTTCCGTGAAAGCATGAATGCCCTCCTTTGCCAAAAACTCCTAGGCCTAGCTAATGATTTTAGCCTTCCTGAAATCATCTGGCAAGATAACACCCGCCCACAAAACTGGCAGGAGCGTAAAGTCTTTGGAACCTCAACCATCAAAGTTCTTGACCTCGGTCAAGAACTGCTTTTAATTGACAATCACTACGGTGAAGACGATTTTAAAGCTTACGGTAAAGATTTCCGCTCTTTCAAAGCAGCTCTCTTTGAAGGCAAGGCCAATCAAGCCCTGGTTGATATTTTACTGGAAGAGGACTTACCCATTAACGGTGAAATTGTCCTACAGTTAAAAGTGAAATCAAGTGAAAACAAAGGTATCCTATCCGCACAAGTCTTAGATTACGGTAAGAAAAAACGTTTCTTTGATATGCCGGCTAATCTCACTTTAGCTAGCATTGACAATGGGCAAAATTTCGCCCGTGAAGCTCTAAAAGAATTACCTTTTAAGAAATCCCCTTACCGGGTGATCACCAAAGGGGTCATGAATTTGCAAAATCGTGAGGACCTATTAACCAACCAAGCTGTTCCTAATGATGAGTGGATGATGCTACACTTTAGCTTACAACCAAGTCTCTATCACTTGGAAAAAGGAGATACCCTAAGACTACTCCTTTACACCACTGACTTTGAACATACCATTCGAGATAACAGTAATTACGCCCTAACAGTGGACTTGAGCCAATCAAAAGCATTAATTCCACTTGATTAAGCTTACTAAAGGACAATAAAGACCAAGAGAACTAATTATCTTGGTCTTCTTTTAGTTTAATGACTTTCCACATAATCAATGGACCATTGGATAAGGCTTTCTAAGCGTTCTGTTTGCCCAGTCATATCCAGATATCCCATAAGGGCTTCAAATCCTGTAGACATGCGATAAGTCACGATATCGGCATTTTTAGCCTTGGTATGGCTATTAGCATTGCGTCCGCGTTTATAGATATCTTCTTCTTTTTCCGACAAAAGACCTTCCGCTAGCATGGCTTGAATTAAAGTAGCCTGTACCTTAGCTGAGACATACTTAGTGGCCAAATGATGCAACTGACTAGGCTTGGTTTGTCCTTTAAAAATTAAATGACGGCGAATATAGCAAGAATAGACCGCATCCCCCTCAAAAGCAAGGGCAATCCCATTGATGAGATTCACATCCAGAGCATTAGTCACAAGTCCACCTCACACCATCTTTGGTATCCAATAACTTAATGCCTTGAGCCACTAATTGATCACGAATGGCGTCAGCTTTAACAAAATCACGATTAGCACGCGCCTCTTGACGTTCTGCAATCAAATCTTCAATAGCCTGATCCAAGACCTCTTCTTCAAAACCAATCCCAAAAACAGCTAAAAGCGCTTCAAAGGCTGTCTTAACCTCTGCATCATAAGAGCCCGAATTAATCCATTTAGCCATGTCAAATATCACGGTAACACCATTAGCCGTATTAAAATCATCATCCATGGCTTCTTTAAAAGCATCAAGGAAAGTTTGCAATTCTGCTTTGTCTGCTCCTTGGCTGACATCTTGTTGCCAAGTATTTTTCAAATACTTTAGATTAAGCGCAGCATCATGAATGGCTTTTTCAGTGAAATTAATGGGCTTACGGTAATGTTGGGTTGCCAGGAAAAAGCGCAGGACTTGACCGTCTACATTTTCTAGCATGTCATGAACTGTGACAAAGTTCCCCAAAGATTTGGACATCTTTTCATTATCCACATTGACAAAACCATTGTGCATCCAATAATTAGCAAAGGTTTTACCAGTCTTAGCTTCTGATTGGGCAATTTCATTAGTGTGATGCGGAAACTCCAAGTCGGCTCCCCCGCCATGGATATCAATGGTATCTCCTAAGAGTTCTGTCGCCATGACAGAACACTCAATATGCCATCCTGGACGACCTTGACCCCAAGGACTATCCCAGGAAATCTCACCTTCTTTGGCACTTTTCCACAAGGCAAAATCAAGAGGATTTTCTTTCAAGTCCTTCTCAGCATCGGTTCGTCCAGAAGCTCCAATCTCCAAGTCTTCCAGTGATTTATTAGCTAATGTAGCATAACCAGAAGATTTAGCCACTCGGAAATAAACATCTCCAGCTGATAGGTAAGCAAAGTCCTTCTCAATTAATATCTGGATAAAATCAATAATTTCAGCCATATAATCCATTACACGTGGATTTTGAGTGGCTTTTTTGACACCCAGTGCTTGGGTATCTTTCATAAAAGCATCAATATAGGTATCAGCCAAAGCTTTTGGACTGACCCCAGCTTCTGCTGCCGCTTTGATGATTTTATCGTCCACATCCGTGAAGTTGGAAACATAATTCACCTGATAACCAGCATATTCAAAATAGCGTCTAATGGTATCAAAGGCAACCGCTGAACGTGCATTTCCAATATGAATATAATTATAGACCGTTGGACCACAAACATACATATTAACCGTATTGTCATGGATGGGCACAAATTCTCTAAGACGTCGCGTCATGGTATCGTAGATTTTAATCATTACATATCCTTTATATCACTTACATTTTTTCGGAGTGAGCCAAAAACTCTTAACTTCTTTGACTACTGAGCATTGATTTCTATGAACAAGTCAGAATCCTTGTAACCCTTATTATAGCATAAAGGTAAAGACTGAACCAAAAGAGATCCGCTCTAGCAACAATTCTTTCCTTAAGCCTAAAAAGCCAGAAGTCCTGCTTCTAGCTTTTTATCCGTTTTTTACTGCTTATTTCTTATGGTAAATCCTGAAAAGGTCTCTAATTCTGCTTATCATGACTAAACTGGCCAAGATCCCTCAAAACCAAGACCCCTTTTTAAGGGCGTCATAGAGCACAAAGGCTGCTATAGCCAAAAAGAGTAACTTGCCAGGAGTCCGCTTAAGGTATGTCATTATTTAAACCTTTCGTCTTTCTTACAATTTAGAAGAATAATAGGATTCTTCGCGTTGATGTTGCAGGGTTCGGATTTGGACATCATCTTTTTTACCATGAACACGCACCACTTTGGCTGGAACACCGACTACCGTCACATCTTCAGGTACATCTGATAGGACAACAGCTGCTGCACCTACCTTGGCATTCTTGCCAACCTCAATTGGTCCAATCACCTGTGCATGCGCCGAAATCAAAGCTCCTTCTCGAACAGTAGGATGTCGCTTACCCTGATCCTTACTCGTTCCACCTAAGGTGACCCCATGATAGAGCATGGCTCCCTTTTCAACAATGGCTGTCTCACCAATAACTAAACCAGACCCATGATCAATGAAAACCCCAGGAGCAATTGAAGCCCCAGGATGAATTTCAATATGCGTCCAAAAGCGCCAAAACTGACTATGCATGCGTGCTAGGAGCTTAAAATGATGTTGCCACAAAAAATGAGAGATTCGATGAGCTGCCAAAGCTTTAATGCCTGGATAGGTTAACAAAACTTCCAAGGTATTACGGGCAGCGGGGTCCAATTTTTTTACAATAGCAATACTTTCTTTCCACCAGCCCATAGTCTCTCCTTTTAGTTATCCATTTCAGACCAATCAACCAAAATCTGTTGATCATCAAAGGGGTTAATGGCAACGCCAAAAGTCTCATCAAGCTCATTCTCACCATTTCGGGGTTGGTAAATATCTTCAATTTTCCAAGTCAAAATGGTGCCCTGAGCTTTTCTAAACTGTCCTCCAAAGTCCTCTTGGTTGTACCATTTAGCAAAACTTTGCAGATTTGAAAAGGCAGGAACATAGCTTTTTCCTTCAGGAGTTGACATAGTTGGGAAAAGACGGTCGTAATGCTTATCATCTCTAGGGTAAACAAAGGCTGGTACCAAATAGATTTTGTCCATGGTATCAGCAGCCACATTCTCGTCGCTTATCAAAGCATTCAAGATATGAGTGTAATTGTTCATAAATTGAATCATATCACTGCTTTTAAAGACCGTTGAATTGCCGAAATCGCCTTTTTTCTTAAGGTTGAAGGCAAGGCCTGATAGTCCTGCTTCAATAACTTCTTCAAGAACCGCAAGCGCTGAGCGTTCCAACCAATAAAGGCTTTGAGCACTTTTTTGTTCTTCTTTAAAGAGAGCCATGTCATCTTTATCTGTAAAGACAGGAGTTACTTTAACACCCTCTATCTCGATAGCATAAGGCTCTTTAGCTGCTATTACCGGAAAATGGTGAAAGGCATTTACCAGAGCTACCCCATCCAAGAAATTGTCTGGGACATTGATAAAAGCTCTTAATCGCATATCTAATTCATTTACTTTAGTCATGTTTTTCTTCTTTTTTTGCTTCTGTTTTTTCTGGACGTGGCGGACGTGGAATCAAAGCTTTCATTGAAGCATCAACACGTCCCTTATCATCAATCTTAATGACCTTAACATCAACTTCTTCACCAACTTCAAGGACATCTGCTACATTAGCCGTACGTGTCCAAGCAATTTCTGAAATGTGAACTAGGGCATCTGTTTTATCAAAGAGGTTGACAAAGGCACCAAATTTTTCAATACGAACAACTTTAGCATGGTAAACTTCACCAACTTTAGCTTCGCGGACTAAGCCAGCAATAATTTCTTTGGTACGGTTAATAGCTGCTTGGTCACTTGAGAAGATTTGAACGGTTCCTTCATCATCGATGTCAATTTTAACACCAGTTTCAGCAATGATTTTATCAATGGTTTCCCCACCTTTACCAATAACCACTTTAATTTTATCAACATCAATTTTAATGGTGTCAATTTTCGGTGCCGTTGGTGCTAATTCCGGACGAGGAGCAGGAATAGTTGCTTCAATCAAGTCAAGGATTTCAAAACGCGCCTTTTTAGCTTGTGCTAAGGCTTCCTCTAAGATTTGTGGGGTGATCCCTTCAATCTTGATATCCATTTGAAGGGCAGTAATCCCTTCACGTGTACCAGCAACCTTAAAGTCCATATCGCCAAAGTGATCTTCTAAACCTTGGATGTCTGTTAGGACAGTGTAGTTTGTCCCATCAGAGATAAGACCCATAGCAATACCAGCAACTGGTGCTTTAATAGGCACACCACCAGCCATAAGGGCAAGTGTTCCGGCACAGATGGATGCTTGTGATGATGAGCCGTTTGATTCTAAGACTTCAGCAACGAGACGGATAGCGTATGGGAAGTCTTCTAAGCTTGGAAGAACTTGTTCAAGGGCACGTTCACCTAAGGCACCATGACCAATTTCACGACGACCAGCTGCTCCGTAACGACCTGTTTCACCAACTGAATATTGTGGGAAGTTGTAATGGTGTAGGAAACGTTTTTTGTATTCTGGTGCTAAGCCATCAATGATTTGTGTTTCACCCATTGGGGCAAGCGTCAAGACTGATAAAGCTTGAGTTTGTCCACGCGTAAAGAGACCTGAGCCGTGAACTTGTGGTAAAAAGTCAACAACTGCATCCAGCGGACGAATCTCATCAATCTTACGGCCATCAGGACGGACTTTATCTTCAGTAATGAGACGGCGTACTTCAGCATGCTCCATTTGTTCAAGGATTTCTGCCACATCACGCATCATGCTGGCAAAATTTTCATCCTCTGCATAGCGCTCTTCGTATTCTGTTTTAACCGTCTCTTTAACGGCTTCAGTGGCAGCTTCACGCGCTTTTTTCTCTTCAACTTGGACCGCTTTTTGCAAATCAGCATTGTATTTAGCCACAATTTCAGCTTGCAAGTCCGCATCAACTTGTAAGAGTTCTACTTCTGCTTTTTCTTTACCAACTGCAGCCACAATCTCTTCTTGGAAGGCAATTAATTCTTGGATGGCTTGGTGCCCGCAAAGTAAGGCTTCAAGCATGATATCTTCTGGCAATTCTTTAGCACCAGATTCCACCATGTTGATAGCTTCTTTACTACCAGCAACTGTTAATTCTAATAAAGAATTTGCCATTTGTTCTTTGTCTGGGTTGATGATAAACTGACCATCCGCATAGCCCACTTGCACCCCAGCAATTGGCCCGTTAAAAGGAATATCTGAAATAGAGAGGGCCAATGAAGACCCAAACATAGCCGCCATTGGTGCACTTGCATTTTCGTCATAAGAAAGTACTGTGTTAATCACCTGTACTTCATTACGAAAACCCTCAGCAAACATAGGACGGATTGGGCGGTCAATCAGACGTGCTGTCAAGGTCGCATCTGTTGAAGGGCGACCCTCACGCTTCATAAAGCCACCTGGGAATTTCCCTGCCGCATACATTTTTTCTTCATAATTGACTTGAAGCGGGAAAAAAGCTCCAGTTGCCATTTTTTTAGACATGACTGCTGCTGTAAGTACTGTTGAGTCACCATAGCATACCACTGTGGCACCGTTAGCTTGTTTAGCCACTTGGCCGACTTCAACTACCAGTGACTTGCCTGCAAAACGTGTTGTAAAGGTTTGTTTTGACATAAAATTCTCCGTTTTTTTAGTTTACGTGTTTCCTACAAAGTTCAATCTAGCTGTCCCTAAACTCAACTTTGTATAAAACCACGTATAAGTATTATTTTAACATAATTCAGTTAAATAAAAAACGCCCAACCTCAAGGCTGAGCCAGATAAATAGGATAGTGTTAATAACCAAACCATAGCCTTTTCAATTCTGATTTTTTAATAGGATAGCAATAACGTAGTAAGAAGAAACTAATGACCAACAGTATGAGAACAGCATATAGTGGCATATCAAATCTAAATGGAAAAAAGCCAGGAAAGACAAAGTAAACCTAAAAAAGTCCCTAAAACCGCTAAAAGTTTCCATAGACGAAATCCCTCTGGATGTAAAAACTTAATTGGAGAAGCTAAAAGAAGCCAAATGAGAATAGGTGTTAAGACATAATAGGATTGAAAAGTCACTAAACTGATAAGGGTCTCAATCAATAAGAGTAACACGAGATGTACCATTAACCATTTGATATACACTTGAACTTGTTGTGCCATTACTGATCTCCTTCTTTAATCTCTTTTTGAGAAAGACTTTCTTTGAGAAAAAAATGCATGAACCGTCCTCTTAAATAAAACCCTAAAAGAACGATTAGCAGTAAATAGACCACGGGGTTACCCTTGAAGGTCAGCTCGTCCCACAAACTAAACCATAAGTAACTCAGTACAAAGGCCAGGCAAACCCGTAACCACTTCTTCTTTGGCCATGACCAAGCTAAGAAAATCACAAAAATAAAGGTAGAAAAGCCACCAATCCGAATATCTCTGTAACCCCGAAAGAGAGATACTAAAAAATCAAGCACGCAAAAGAATAGAATAGAAGACAGAACATAATCTATCAAAACTTTTATCTGCTTCACATTTGGTTTTACCATATCAATTCCTTTTATCGTGATAGCTCTTACTATATTATAGTAACATTATAACATAGTCATAAGAGAAGAAAAAGAGAGGTAACAATAAAAAAACTCCCCAAAAGGGAGTTTTTCAATCTTTGATCGACTTAACGACGAAGACCTAATGATTGGATCAATTCGCGGTAACGGTTAACATCTGTACGACGTAGGTACGCTAACAAGTTACGACGGTGACCAATTTTTTTCATCAAACCACGGTAAGTAGCGTGGTCTTTTTTGTGCTCTTTAATGTGAGTGTTAAGGTGGTTGATTTCCCAAGTAAGAACAGCTACTTGAACTTCAACTGAACCAGTATCGCCTTCATGACGTGCATATTGAGCGATGATTTCATTTTTTTTCTCTTTTGAGATTGCCATAATAAATTCTCCTTTTTTTGCTTAATCCGAGTCCTAGGATTGGCACTCCTAAAACCAAGAAAAAGTTGGTGTGTCTTACGACTCTTCTATTCTAGCAAATTAGGCAGATAAGGTCAACTTTAATTCTTAAAGATTACTTAGCTTTGTTTCTTCTTACCTTTTGTTATGCCATATAATAGAACTGAGAGTAGAAAACTCAAGATAGCAAAAATCAAGAAACCCTGTCGCAAATCTTGACTAAAGACACTTAAAAGTTGAGAAACTAAGGCTGCACTACCTCCACCAATGTTACAACCAATTAAAACCAAAGTGGTTGCCAAGGTTAATTGATGACTTGGTATTTTTTCTGAAAGAGCATTGAAGATATAGGTCACCCCTATACTATAAACAAAACCTGTTGATAAGGCACCTAAACTGACCAAAAAGAGGCTATTGCCCTGCCAAAGCACCAGCATTCCTAAGCCCAAGACAAAGACAACCAGACTAGCCAATTCATCTCTGAAAGCTGATAACAAGCGACTAAAGCTAAGACCAGATAGAATCCCCATCAGCATCATTAAGCCTAAAATCAAACTAGCCTGGCTAGCAGAACCTAGCTGCAAGCGGTCAATCACTTGTGGTATTCTAAGGGTATTAAGTGTATTTATCAAGATAACAAAGCCAGCATAAAGAGCCATAGAAAAAATATAAAGTATTTGTTTGGCCGATAGAGCAACTTGAGAAGCTTTTTTAGTGTTTTTCTGACTATTTTCCAAAGGACTTGTTGTTTCTGTTGGCATAGGTGATACGGCTAGCAAGTAAAGCATTAAAATCAGAAAGCCAAAAGCATAAATGACATAAGCAAAGGACCAATCAAAGCCAATCAAATAGCCCGCTAAGAAGGTAAAGACCGCTGAGCCTAGGACTTCAGCAGAAGCTCTAAAACCTAACATTCGAATACGTTCTTTCCCTTTAAAGCGCTCACTAATAATATTAATGGCTTTGGCATTGATAAGGCCGATACCTAGGCCAAGGAAAATACGTGATAAAAAGACAAGAGGGTAATCTTGAATGAGGACAGGTATGCTCCCACCCGCAGATAAGAGTAAAAGACCAAGTATGATGGTGATTTTTTCACTCAATAAACGACTGATAAGGGGATTAAGCAATAAAATCACTAAAATAGCAAAAGAAGATAAGGAAAAAAGTAATTCCACATCCTTCGTTTGGTAACCCACTTTTTGATAATAAGCTATCATTTTGGGAAGTGCTGGTGACACCGAAAAAGGGGAGATCATCATTAGGGAGAGACTGAGTAAATTGATTTTTTCAATAAGAGACTTCATAGGGCTTAACTTTCTTTTCTTGACTATTTTTCTTACTCTCAGTATAATCGAAAGAAATCGATAAAAATAGGACCTAGGTCATAAAACGCTTATGAAGACGATTTCAGATCACAACTTATTACACTACTACCTCAAAAGGCACCACTTGGATACCTTTTTTCCTAGCTTTAGCCATGACCAGCTGCAACTACTGCACTATCAAAAAGGGGAGGCTATCTGTATTCAAGATCAAGAATTAAAGGGGCTTTTTTATGTGGTACAAGGTAGCATTAAAATCGTTAGACGCCTCTTTAATGGAAAAGAACACATTTTAGAGACCCATTCAAGACCAACTATTATTGGTGACATTGAATTAATGACCAACCAAAATGCGGTGACTTCCGTTATTGTATTGACTCAAGCCTATGTCATTCACTTGCCATTAGTGTCTAAAGAAAACTTATTAAAAGATGCTTCTTTTCTCTATCATATCGGACAGGGCTTAGCACAAAACTTTTATCAACAAAACATTACCTCAAGCACCAACATCACATACACCGTCAAAGAACGACTTGCAGCCTATATCTTGCAAATAGAGGAGGCAGGCCAATTCACATTAGAACTAAGTCTTTTAGCGGATAGTTTTGGAACTAGCTACCGCCACCTCCACCGCGTCCTCAATCAATTCCTAAGCCAAGGCATTATTAAGCGTACCAGCTTTAAAAACTATCAAATCATCTCTAAAAAAGCCCTCCAGTCACTTGATATTAGCGACTGAGGACTGATGTCTTCATTTAGCAAAAACACAAGGAATCTTCCCTAGATTCCTTGTGTTTACAGTGTCATCTTCTCTCTATAAGATACATATGTTTGGATATTAAGAAGATTATACAGATAAGTGACGCAAAAAACAACTGTTTTAGCCTAAATATTTCACTTTTTTGACAAATAATATCATTTGTTGATAAAAAGCTAGACAAATTTGTCATCAAAGGGAAATCTTTTAAAATAAAGGCTTTTATGATATAGTAAAGCCATTGAATAAATAGAAGGAGTAATCATGTCTGCACAAGATAAATTAATTAAAGCAAGTCATCTGATTGATATGGATGATATTATTAGGGAAGGAAATCCAACACTTCGTGCGGTTGCCAAAGAAGTGAGCTTGCCCTTAAGTGACGAAGACATCATCTTAGGTGAAAAGATGATGCAATTTTTAAAACATTCTCAAGATCCTATTATGGCAGAAAAAATGGGACTTAGAGGAGGTGTTGGCTTAGCTGCACCACAAATTGATGTTTCTAAACGCATCATTGCCGTCTTAGTACCTAACCCTGAAGATAGTGAGGGTAATCCACCTAAAGAAGCCTACAGCATGCAAGAAGTGCTTTATAATCCAAAAATTATTTCTCACTCTGTTCAAGACGCTGCACTAGCTGATGGGGAAGGTTGCTTATCTGTCGATCGAACTGTTGAAGGCTATGTCGTAAGACATGCCCGTGTTACGATTGAATATGTTGACAAAAACAACCAAAAACACAAACTCAAGCTAAAAGGCTATAATGCCATTGTGGTTCAACATGAAATCGACCATATTAATGGTGTTATGTTTTATGACCGCATCAACCCTAAAAACCCATTTGAAGCCAAAGAAGGCCTCTTGATTTTAGAATAAGAAAAAAGGCCCTTGGCCTTTTTTCTTTAGTCTTGAATAGCTGCAAGAAGTGCTTCTGACTGTGCTAACAAGCTTGTTTTTGTTTCTTCTGTAACTTCAAGAACTCCTGTTCCCCAAGCTTCAGGATTAACAGATGTTTTTGTAAATTCTCCGGCTACTGACGTACGGATAAATGGCAACAATTCTTTAAATTGCGCAAAGACTTGATCATGTCCACCGTTTGCTACTGAAGAAACAGTAACCACTTTACCACCGATAGCAGATGGTCCAGTTGGGTCAGATAAATCTAGAGCACGTGATAGCCAGTCTAAAAGGTTTTTAACAGAACCTGGAATAAATAAGTTATAAACTGGTGTGAAAATCCAGATAGCATCTGCTGCTTGAACAGCTTGACGAGCTTCAACAACTGAAGCTGGTGCATTTGCTTCCATATCTTGGCTAAAGACAGGAACATCTTTCCAGTTTAAATAAGATACTGCTGCTTGTCCTTCAAGAGCTTTTTCAGCTTGAGTAGCCAATTGATGGTTAAAAGAACCTTCACGAAGTGAGCAAACGATAAATAAAATGTTTTTCATTTCTTTTTCCTCTTCTTTTTTAAAGATAGTTTTGATGCTGTCTAAAAACGACATGTCATAAATTCCTCTTTCTAGGCCTTTATCACTATGTAGTAATTATACCTTCTTTTGGAAGAGCTGTAAAGACATTTGTTTATAAATCTTTAAATTTTTTGAGCAGTTCAATCAACTCTAGTTGTTCTTCTTCGGTCAAAACCGCAAAGGCTTCTTCGACACGTGCAATATGTTTTGGCAATACGGATTCAATCAATCGATTACCTTCCTCTGTTAATGTAACCACATAGGCTCTTTTGTCACTTTCATCTTTGCACCGACTAATCCAACCGTTACGCTCCATGTTTCTTAACACAACGGTCATATTACCTGAAGTGGCTAGTAAAGAATCAATCAAATTATTGATTCGCATACAGCCTTTGGTATGTAGAACCTCAAGCACACTAAATTGTGTAGCTGTTAAGTCTGCACTTTTAAAGATATCAGACCCAAAAGCATCCAAAGTTCGTTGAGCTTTACGAAACACCACCATGGCTTTCAAAGCGGTATTTGTATCTAAATGACTCATCTTATTTCCTCGCTTTATTTTATATGTCACTGATTAGTATTAATCAATTTAAGTAGCGGGACAAGAAGTCGGTCTTGTCCCACTCACTTTATCGTATTGTTAGTGAAATGCTCTCACCAACCCTTTAGAAAAAATCATCAAATAAACTCAATTGGTTGTCCTCAGGTAGATTACCCAAAATCCCCATATCATCCATTTTTTCGACTAGGGTACTAGAAGAACCACCTCGTTTGCGGAGCTCCATTTTAGAGAGGAACTCTCCTTCTTGTCGTGCTCTGACAATTTGCTTGGCCACGTTTTCCCCCAAGCCTTCTAAGGCAATAAAAGGTGGTATTAAAGTATCTCCTTCAATTTGAAACTCCGTGGCATCACTCTTGTAAAGGTCTAATTTACCAAATTTGAAACCACGTTCCAACATTTCATTGACAATTTCAAGCGTGGTAAAGAGATCATTTTCCACATTAGTGGCTTCGTTGTTTTTACGCTTAAGGCTGATGTCTTCCATTCTGGCTTTGACAGCCTCTAAGCCACCACTCATGGTTTTTAACTCAAAAGCCTTAGCACGAATGGAGAAATAGGCACAATAATACATAATAGGGTGATGCACCTTAAAGTAGGCCACTCGAAGGGCCATCAAGACATAGGCTGCCGCATGGGCTTTAGGGAACATGTACTTGATCTTACCGCAGGACTCAATATACCAATCTGGTACCTTGTTTTCTCGCATCGCCTGGATGTAAGAGTTGCGCTCATCTTCTGAAATCTTAAGCCACATGCCCTTACGCACCCGCTCCATGATGGTAAAGGCCATCTTAGGTTGCAAGCCTGCGTGCATAAGGTAAACCATAATATCATCACGACAACCAATTACTGTTTTTAGAGTGGCTGTCCCATCTTTGATCAAATCTTGGGCATTGCCTAACCAAACATCGGTTCCGTGTGAAAGCCCTGATAATTGTAATAACTCCGCAAAAGTGGTCGGATGGGTTTCATTGACCATGCCTCGAACAAAGTTAGTCCCAAATTCAGGAATCCCTAGCATCCCAGTTGGTGTCCCAATTTGCTCAGGAGTCACTCCAAGCACTTCCGTACCAGAAAAGAGAGCCATAACTCCTGGGTCATCAGCAGGTATGCTGATAGGATCAATACCTGATAAGTCTTGTAGTTTTCGAATCATGGTAGGATCATCATGTCCTAGTATATCTAGCTTCAAAACATTCTCATCGATATCATGGAAGTTAAAGTGAGTCGTCTGCCAAGAAGCTGACACATCATCGGCAGGATACTGTACAGGGGTGAAATCATAAACATCCATATAGTTTGGAATAACAACAATTCCTCCCGGGTGCTGACCCGTTGTACGTTTCACACCCGCAGCCCCTGTTGCTAGACGATCCACCTCAGCATCTCGGTAAAACTTCCCGTAATCACGTTCGTATCTTTTGACAAATCCATAGGCTGTTTTTTCAGCAACCGTACCAACGGTCCCAGCTCTAAAAGCATATTCTGCTCCAAAAATATCGCGAACATCTAAATGGGCACTGGGTTGATCATCACCTGAAAAGTTCAAATCAATATCAGGAACCTTGTCCCCATCAAAACCAAGGAAGGTTTCAAAGGGAATGTCTTGACCGTCTTTTTGATAGGTCGTTCCGCATTTCGGACAAGGTTTATTCGGTAAATCATAACCTGATCCTACAGAACCATCTGTAATAAATTCTGAGTGTTGACACTTAGGACAGACATAATGGGGAGGCATAGGGTTAACTTCTGTGATGCCAATCATGGTCGCCACAAAGCTAGACCCAACAGAACCACGTGATCCTACTAAGTAACCTCGTTCATTAGAGCGATTTACCAAGAGCTGAGAGGCCAAGTAAATCACCGCAAAACCATTCCCCAAAATAGAGGTCAATTCTTTTTCGATACGTAAATCAATAATATCTGGCAAGGGATTGCCGTATATTTCAAAGGCTTTCTGATAGGTTAACTCTGCAACGGTCTCTTCGGCCTTATCGATATAAGGGGTATAAAGATCCCCCTTAACCACCTCAACCTCTTCAATACGATCAGCAAAGTCCTGGGTATTTTGCACAACCACTTGATAAGCCAAATCTTTACCAAGAAAGGCAAAGTCATCCAACATCTCATTGGTTGTTCGAAAGTGTGCTTTAGGAAGAGGTGCTGGTTTTGCCCCCTCACCGCGTCCAATGGTTCTGTTAATCATAGCCCCTTGACCCAGACTACGCACGATGATCTCGCGGTAAATCTCGTCTTCAGGCTCTATATAGTGGACATTTCCCGTTGCCAAAACAGGCTTGTCAAGGCGACGCCCCACTTCAATCAAATCACTAATAACCTTTCCAATTCCTGCTTGGTCCTTGATTAATTCCCTTGCAATCAGTGGTTCATAAATAGCAGGCGGCATAATCTCAATGAAGTCATAGTACTTGGCTATCTCAACAGCTGCATCTACACCTTGAGATAAAACGGCATCAAAGACTTCACCTTCCGAGCAGCCAGAACCAATCAAGAGACCTTCTCTGTGTTGGTCTAAGACCGTTCTTGGTAGTCGAGGAACCCCTTCAAAATACTTGACATTGGTCAAACTCACCAACTTAAACATGTTTTTCAAACCAACCTGGTTTTGCACATAAATAGTCGCATGCTTGATACGTGCTTTTTTATAAGAATCTTCTGCCACCAGTTTGGTATTGAGCTCTAAAAGATTAGTGATGCCACGCTTTTCTCGTGCTTCTTTTAAGAAAATAAAAAGCAAGCGGCCAGTGGCTTCGGCATCATAGTTGGCCATATGGTGATGGTCCAAGCTAACTTGGAAGCGCTTGGTCAAAGGCCCCAAACCATGACGTTTGAACTCAGGATAAAGGTTTCTAGCAAACTCAAGAGTATCAATGACAGGCTGGCTAATCTTAGGTAAGTTGTAGCGCTCATAGTTGGCATTCATAAAGCCAACGTCAAAACTGGCATTATGGGCTACTAAAATACTGTCTTGACAAAAGGCTTGAAATGCTTCTAAGACTTGACATAAGGGCTTTGCCCCTTGCAAATGCTTGTCTGTAATACCGGTCAACTCAGTGGTAAAGGCTGACAAGGGATGTCCTGGATCAATAAATTCGTCAAATTGCTCGACAATATTGCCCTTAAACATCTTAGAGGCTGCAATCTGAATCAGGTCATTATTCATAGCAGACAGACCTGTGGTCTCAACGTCAAAGACAACATAAGTGGCTTCATGCAAATCCATATCCACAGGCTGATAAGAAATCGGAACCTTATCCTCAACAATATTAGCTTCCAAGCCAAAAATAGCTTTGATGCCTGCCTTGCGTGCTCGGTGATAACCATGTGGAAAACTCTGCACATTAGCATGATCGGTGATAGCAACAGCCTTATGTCCCCACTTAGCTGCGGTATCAATCAAAGTTTCAACTGTTGGTAGGGCGTCCATTGTGGACATGTTAGTATGGGCATGAAATTCCACCCGTTTTTGTCCCTCTGGCATCAAATCCTTACGATCGTGATGAACAATTTCTTTCACCTGTTGGACATTCATGGTCAAACTTTTGGTAAAGGGATTGTTTTCGATATTGCCTTGTACCCGCAACCAGGCTCCTTTAGCAATCATATCGTATTTCCGAAGGTCATCATCGTCCTTGGCCCATTTTTGCATGGCAAAAGAGGACGTGTAATCGGTCATCTTAAAGTTGATAATATGTCGGCCCGTACGTGTGGTTTTTCGTTCCACATCAAAAACCATACCTTCAAAGACGATACGATTTTCTTCAGAATCAATCTCAACCATTGGTGTGATGGTTGCTTTTTCAAATCCAGCTTGACGCTGGGCCACACGCTCTTTGTAGTCAAATTTTGGGGCAGCAGGGGCTTCTTCTGCCGGTGGCTGCATGGCTTCTAAGGATTTTTGAGCTTCAAGATTATTTTGGACTGCTTTTTCTAAAATAGCCTGACGACTTGATTCGTAATGATTGGTCAACTGCTCAGTCATTTCCTGATCTGAAACCATATCAATGATTAGAGGGGCGAATCCAAATCGTTCAAACTGTTTAGCCAGATTGGGCAGATGGTTTTTCCTGAAGTGGTCATTATTAACAAAATGGGGAGCTGAAATGATCAGTTTTTGGTCTAGGTAAGCCACTTTTAAAGTGGAAAAAGATGATTTAAAACTAGCCCCATTACAAGGAGGATACTCAAAAGCTTCTCGGTAGTAAGCCTGCAAGTCTTGGTCTGAAAACTGTGGCTCTTTTACTTGAATGGTAAAGGTCACCTTAATATCAGCAGCTTGAAAGCTTCTTTGCAAACGATCAGCCAGTTCTTTATAAATGGCAATAGGTAAAATATGGGCAAAAGAAAAATGAAATTCCCATAGCCGTGACAAAGCATGAACCTTGACTTCAATAATATCAGCAGACGAAAAAGCACTTGAACGTCTCATTTCAAGCGGCATTTCAATTTGTTCCATCAATTTAACGAATAAATCTGACATAATTTTCTCCTGATTTTCTTAGGCTCTATTTTAACACAAATACTTGGATTTTTCGAGTTTTTCTAAAAGCTTGCCAATAACAAAAAAAGATGACGACATTTGTCATCATCTTACTCTTTATGCTTTGTCTTTTGTCAAAATATCTAGCGTCTCAATTAGGTTTTCAGCATTAACCTCAATACTGTCACCACTTGCTTTGATTTTGATTTCAACGATACCTTCAGAGGCTTTTTTACCAACTGTCACACGAATCGGTAATCCAATAAGATCACTATCTGAGAATTTAGATCCCACACGTTCGTTACGATCGTCAGTCAATACTTCGTAGCCCTTAGCCATCAAATCAGCTTCAATTTTAGCAGTTAGGTCTTGAGATACTTGGTCCTTGACGTTAACAGTGATGAGATGGACATCAAATGGCGCTAATTCTTTAGGGAAGTCAATACCCCAAGCATAGCGGAAGTCTCCTTTTGGCGTCTTGCTAACAAACAAGCGGGCATGTTGTTCGATAACGGCTGATAGAATACGGCTAACCCCGATACCGTAGCAACCCATAACGATTGGTACAGCTCTGCCATTTTCATCAAGGATGTTAGCTCCCATACTATCTGAATAACGTGTCCCTAATTTGAAGATATGTCCGATTTCAATACCACGCGCAAATTGAAGGACACCATGCCCATCAGGAGACATTTCTCCCTCTTTCACTTCTCGGATATCAACATACTCCGCTTGGAAATCACGCTCTGGGTTAACCCCTGTCAAGTGATAGCTATTTTTATTAGCTCCTGCTACAGCATTAGCCAAGTCAGCTACCTTGCGATCAGCCACAATACGGCTACCTTCTGAAAGATTAACGGGACCTAGGGAACCAAAGTTAGCCCCAAAGAAAGCTAGTGCTTGCTCTTCTGTTGCAGGCTCTAAGAAATCTGCCCCAAGATAGTTTTTCAATTTCACATCATTGACCTGATCGTTACCAACTAAAAGAGCTACTAAAGGCTCATTATCAGCCATAAAGAGTAAGGTTTTGATAGTCTCGCTTTGGTCAACAGAAAGGAAGTTAGTCACTTCATCGATAGTTTTACAATTAGGGGTTTCCACTTCAATCAAGTCTTTTTCAGAGGCCACTTTAGAAGATGGTTTGTATTCATTGGTTGCCATCTCAAGGTTGGCAGCATAACTAGACTCACTAGAGTACGCAATGGTGTCTTCTCCAGAAACCATCCATGACGTCAGCTCTGTTTTAATTTCTTCTAAAACCGTTTCAGGAATATCATCAAAGGACGCAATAGATTTGTCTAAAATCACCCAACGATCCAAGTCGGTACGGTCTGGGGTGATGGCCATAAATTCTTGTGAATCCTTACCACCCATGGCACCACCATCTCCAATAATACCTTTAAAATCAAGGCCAGCTCTTGTAAAGATAGCTTCATAGGCTTGACGATAATCTTCATAAGTGACATCTAAATCATCATAGTTTTGATGGAAACTGTAGCCGTCTTTCATGATAAACTCACGTGTCCGTAATAGACCATTACGTGGGCGTTTTTCATCACGGTATTTGGATTGAATTTGGTAGAGATTTAAAGGCAACTGCTTATAAGATTTAACCGCATCACGGACCAAGGTCGTGAAGGTTTCTTCATGGGTTGGCCCCAAGATAAAATCAGATTTATCACGGTTTTTTAATTTATAAAGGTCCTCACCATAAGTCTCGTAACGGCCAGATTCACGCCATAAATCTGCTGTTAAAAGGGCTGGCGCCAACATTTCTACTGCACCAATCTTTTCAAATTCTTGACGCATAATAGTTTTGAACTTTTCAATGGTACGATTAGCTAATGGTAAATAAGCATAAATACCAGCTGAAACTTGTCGCACATAACCAGCGCGCATCATCAGCGCATGACTGATTACTTGGGCATCACTTGGCATTTCGCGCAAGGTTGGGATAAGCATTTTACTTTGTTTCATAAGTTTAAGATACCTGATTCCTCAAATCATTTGGAGGCCACTTGACTAGCTACTCCTTGTATTGAACAGGTATTCCTTTCCATTTTTACTTTAAAGACAAGCGAAGTCGAAAGAGCCCTTCTTATCAGACTCTTCGGCTATCATTCTTGTTTGATTAGAAGAAAACACGCATAATATCATTCCAGGTTACTGCTACCATTAAGACAACCATGATAGCCACACCCACTAAAGTGATATAGGTTTCTGTTTCTTGCTTGAGGGGTTTGCGACGAATAGCCTCGATGATATTCATCAGAATCTTGCCACCATCTAGTGCTGGGATAGGAATTAAATTGAAAATCCCAAGGTTAATGGACAGCATAGCCATGAGATTCAATACCGACTCCAAGCCATTTTGTGCTGCTTGGTTGGACATTTGAAACATGGCTACTGGTCCACCTAACTTATCTAAGCTAAAGGCTGTAATCAAACCTTTTAGAGCCACGATAATAAGTAGAGCCCCTCGACCAGCTAATTTGAAGCCACCCAGAATTTTATCCATTAATCCTGTTTTTAAAGGTGCTTGTACACCTAAAATGTAACTATTATTGACTTTTTTAGGCATTATGGTAACTGTTTTTGTCTTTTGACCTCGTTGGTAAGTAACCTCTAAGGATTTCTTAGCTTCTTTTCCTGATGTACTCAGTGACACCGCACGAACTAGATCATCCCAGTTGTCAATCTTAGAGTGTTCAATTTTGATAATTTGGTCATTATCTTTGATACCAGCTTTTGCGGCTGGTCCATTTTCTGACACACGAATATGGTTGGTACTGGAATCAGGAACGCCACCTTGCAAAAAGACCAGAATGACAAAAACGATAATACCTAGGATAAAGTTATTCATAGGCCCTGCAAAGTTAGTAATCAAACGTCCTCCGATAGAAGCATTCTGATACTGAACATCAAGAGGGGCAATGCGAACCTCAGTCCCATCTTCTTCTACAATGGTGGCATCATGATCTACCGGGTAGGTTTTTGTCTCATCAAGAACCAGACCTGTAATCGTCAATTGTTCCTCTAAATCGTAAGCCGTCACATTCATAGGAAGACTTGTTGGGTCAATTTTACTATGCGATAGATTGATACGTGACACCATTCCAGCCTCATTCAAGGTTAAGCTGGCTGGTGTTCCAGTTTTTATTTCTGTTTTATCATCGCCCCAACCTGCCATGCGAACATAACCGCCTAAAGGGAGGATACGAATAGTGTAAAGGGTTCCTTGACTATCAACGTGGGTAAATAATTTTGGCCCCATGCCAATAGCAAATTCTCGAACAAGAATGCCCGATTTCTTAGCAAAATAGAAATGCCCAAATTCATGAACAATAACTAAAATCCCAAAAATAATAATAAAGGTAAGTATTCCTAACATAGATTTCCTTTCAGTCTATTTTTTCTTTTCTTAGAACAAACCAAATAGATGCATGATGGGAAAAACAAAAATCATTGAATCAAAACGATCTAAAATACCACCGTGCCCAGGAATTAATTTACCTGAATCTTTGACACCAAAATGGCGCTTCATGGCACTTTCTACCAAGTCTCCAAATTGGGCAAAAATAGAAAATAAAGCTACTAAAAGCAGCATCACAAAGAAGTTATGTGGAGCATAGACGGATCTATCAATGATCATAAATAGCAAAGATACCACGACAGCACTTGCGATACCTCCTAGGCTTCCCTCGACTGTTTTGTTAGGGGAGACTTTAGGAAGTAACTTTCTCTGACCAAATTGACGCCCAATCATATAGGCTCCAATGTCAGTTGCCCAAACAATAAAAAGGGCTAGTAAAACCTTATCAATCCCTGTCATGCGAGCATTGACCAGATTTTGGAAACCAATGCCAACATAGAGGCTAGCAGCAATAGGGAAAGCAGCATCTTCAAAAGAATAAGCTTGACTATTTATCACTGTACCGGCTAAAAGGAAAAAGACAATTAATCCAAAAGCAGCAAAACTGGCATCAATAGGTAAAAAAGTCATATAATTTCCCATGGGTACCGTCAAAACAAAAGCGGCAAGCATGGCAAAAATTCCCTCAAACGAAAAGACTTCAAGTCTTCTCATTTTTAACAATTCAGATACTCCAATCATCGCTAATAAGCCAACAAAAAGCTGAAAAGGAAGACTTCCAATGATTAAAAAAGGTAGGAAAATTGCGGCGGCAATTCCTCCCCAAATAAGACGTTCTCTCATATCTTTTCTCCTTTAAATCCCACCATAGCGACGTTGTCTACTATTATACTCGGCGATAGCCTTGATGAGCTCAGCCTTTTTAAAATCCGGCCACAAGACGGGAGTGAAATAGAATTCACTGTAAGCCGATTGCCATGGTAAAAAGTTGCTCAAGCGTAACTCACCACTTGTTCTGATAATCAAATCAGGATCTCTATAAAGATAAGGAAGATGATCTGTCATCAGGTAATTGGCAATCAAGCCCTCTGTTATATCATCAGGATTTAGCTTAGCATCCAAGACATCTTGAGCAATGAGACGAACCGCATTTGTGATTTCTGCACGTCCTCCATAGTTCAAAGCAAAATTTAAAATCAAGCCTGTGTTTTGTCTTGTTTTTGCAATAGCAGCATTTAAAGCATCCAAGGTTGCTTCAGGTAAGCGATGAGTTTCCCCAATCATCTGAACTTTCACATTATTTCGGTGCAACTCAGGAACGTACTTGTCAAAAAATTCAACAGGTAAATTCATGATAAATGACACTTCATCTTGTGGTCTTGACCAATTTTCGGTAGAGAAGGCATAGACGGTTAGCACTTTCACCCCTAAATCAGAAGCAGCAACGGTAACATCTTGCAAAGCATCCATACCAGCTTTGTGTCCAAAGACTCTTGGATGGAGTCGTTTCTTAGCCCAACGCCCATTACCATCCATAATGATTCCAATATGTTTTGGAATTTTGTCCAAAATAACTTTTTTCGATTTCGTTTTTAATCCAAACATGTTTTTTCCTTATTTATAAGCATACTTATCTCTTATTCTACCACATTATAGGCTATTTGGCTTGCTTTTTCTAAGGGCTTTCTTGAAAAAAAGCCAAGCAGCCCCTTCTTATTTTTTCACTTCCTATATTAAATCACCACACTTTTGAAGAATTAAAAAAGTCTGAAACAATAGTGTCTCAGACTTATAATCATTAATCGTTTTCGATAATAGACTGATTTTCTTCAGGTGTGTCAATGACTGGCTCTTCAACAATCACCGCTTGCTCAGCTTCCACAGGAGCGTCAACTGTGCCACCCTTAGTAACCACGCGCTTGATAGCTGTTAATTCAAAAGGAAGGTAAACCCCATCCACATCTAACACGATTTTTTTAGCAGCAGTATCAACTTCATCTACCATCGCATACATGCCACCAATGGTTACCACTTCATCACCTTTTTCAATGGCATTTAACTGATTTTGGCGTTCTTGTGCTTGTTTCTTTTGTTGACGTTGCATGAACCAAATCAATGCAATCATAACAACAAACATTAAAATTGTTGGAAATCCCATAATTTCTCCTTAGTCTTTATAAAAGTCATGTCTACTATAACAGATTTACTGGCACATAGCAAGGTTTGGCTACCAAAACTACATACCATATCCTGCCTAATTTTCTAAGAAAGTTACAATTTCTTCTTCTGAAAGAGAGGAATCACAAACGCTACGCGCCTGACCTTTTTTAGCACAAGCAAAGCAGGTACTTTCACTAGTTGGTATTTCTTACGAAAACTTTGTATCTCATAGAAATCAGCGTGACTTTCACTGTTAAGGAAATAAATAGGCTCCTTAACCTATTTAGCTACAGTCGCTAACTTAGGTGCAAATCGATGACAATAAGGGCAACTTTCTCGTCCTACAAAGAGAGATAAATCTTGCCCAGCCTCTATTTTAGCTGTCAGCTCTGCTATGGTCACTTCTTGAAAAGCAAGAATACTTTCTGAAAACGTCATATCATGTTCCTTTCACGGACTTGGAGCAATCTTTATATACTAAAGTTAGCAATAGATGACCCCTATTTATCATTCTATTTTATCAATTTTTAAGATGAATGACTAGTTTTTAGAGCTTGTCTTAAAGGTAACAAGCCTAAATGCAGCACTTAATGCCAACAAGCCCATTGCTACTAGACCTTTTGAATCTTGAGTACCCGTTTTTGGTAAGGTCTCTTTGATTGCGTGACTTTGTGTTTGCCGAGAAATTGTTTCTGAATTTTTGGCGCTTTGGGTGACTAAAGGCATGACCTCAGTCATTTCTTTAGACGGATGACTTTGCTCTATATTATCTACGTCAGGAGCTTCAACTTTAATCACAATAGCTGTTAAAGCATCTAGATTTATCGCATCTTTAGTGAAACTAACCCCTTTAGGATTGCTAAGTTCAGAAGTACCAGCCCTATCAGCATCGACAATTACTTGACCTTTCAACAAGAAACGATATTTGTCATTTAAGCGAAGACGACGAGATTGACTGTCAGCATTAACGAAAATAGCATAAAGATCGCCATTAGAATCTCTGGTTTGATAGGCAATCAGCTTGTCTTCTTTTTCGATACCGTCTTGCCCAATTTGACCAATCAAATGGACACTAGCTTCTACTTCTGCTTTACTAGCTTTACAAAAGGCGTCTGTTGAGCGTCTGAGGGCAATTAGGCCTGCTGTGTAAGCTTGCGTATTGGTCGAGATAGGATTAAACTCTTTATCAGTTGCTTTTGTCCAATCAAAGTGATTCACGGCATCTGAAGAGTCGTAAGAATCGTGAATAAAATAAGGGTACTCTTTCACCGCATCAATAAGTGTCGCCTTATTTGGTACCTTATCATCAGTCACTTTTGACTTGTAATCTTTATTAAGCAACTGTTTGCTACGACCATACTCTTGCCCTGAATGCAAGAAGGCAGTTCCTTGAGAAGTCAAGATAAGGGTATTTCCTAAGCGAATGCGACGATGAATCTCTTCTTGAGCTGATTTAGGGTCAAGATTCAAGGATTTGGCAATCACATCATGTAAGGTTAAATTATCATGAGCAGCAATATATTGCACCACATCACCTGGATCATCAGCTTCAAAGTTAGCTGGTTGCGCTTTGATTGATCTAAAGAGGCTTTCGATATCTTTAGCACCACCCGTTATAAAAGCTGGTGTCCCTTCATTCGGGAAGCCGGTTTTGAGAATATTTCTGATATCATCCGAAAAGACACCAACAGTATCAGTTGCCTTCATCTCCTGATCTGCGGCTTGCTCTTTATGCCCTTCATCTCCTTGGTAAGTTCGCCAACCCTCTCCTATCATAATAGTATTAGGATTGATGGCCTTAGCCGCTTGAAAAGCTTGGTCAATCGCTTGTGCATCATGGTCACCCATCATATCAAAACGAAAACCATCCACCTTAAACTCATTTGTTAAGTAAGTAATGGAATCCACCAAAACACGACGACTCATCGCATGAGTGGTACCCAAACGTCCACCACCAAAACTCTCTCTGGCTGTGCCATCAGCATTCATAAAATGATAATAATGAGGCTCTAAATCTTCAAAAAGATAAGTCCTAGCAGTGTGATTATAAACCACATCTAGAATGACCCCCATACCACGTTTATGAATCTCATTGACCAACTCTTTGAGTTCTGAAATTCGTAACGCAGGATCTTTAGGATTTTCAGAATACATACCAGACAGGGCAAAATAACTTTGAGGGTCATATCCCCAGTTGTAGTTGTTATCAGAGGAAGTATAGGCTGTGGATCTTGCTTTGTCTAGCTCATTCACATAAAAATAGCTTAGAACAGGTAACAATTGCACATGGGTAACTCCTAAATCCTTGAGGTAATCTAGTCTTTCCACAAAAGCTGAGAAGGTCCCAAACGGGCTGCTCAACTTACCATCAAGAGCCTGGTCAGAGGTGAAATCTCGTACATGTGCCCCATAGATGATAGCATCTTCACGCTTGCTAAAGTTTTCAATCTTAGCAAAACCAAGGTCTTTAGGACCTAGTGAGCTAGAATTAACAAAGGCAGCTTTTGCCGTTTTAATCTCATCAGTGACAGTCTTACTATCCCAAGCCGCTAACGATTTAGCATACGGATCCAAAACCATAACCTTTTTCTGTCCACGTGTGATTTCATAGAGATAGTAATAACCGGTGTAATCACTAATCCCTCGAATACTATCCGCACTTAAATGACTTGTCCAGACACCTTTTTCCGACTTAGTCAGATCAACCTGACCAAGAACTTTTGTCTGATCGTCTTTATCGTAAATCACAACTTTAACACTATCAGCGCTCGGAGACCACAAGGCTAAGTCAACAGAACCATCCTTAAATAAATTAGCACCAAGCTCACCCTCATAGGTATAGAGCTTATCTTTTAATTGCCAGGATTGGCGAGCCACCTGACTTAAATCTCCAAAAGTAACGGTATAGTCTGAACCGGCCACTTTAAAATCGCCTTTAAGGATAACCACAGGATTTTCCTTATCAAAGCTAAGGTCATCTATGGCAACTTCCTTACCATCTTTGTCCATAACTTTGATAGCTTTTAGTATATCATCCTTATCAAGACCGTCTAGAGTCGTAAAACTTGCTCTTAACTCATCTAGCTCTGTTTGTTGAGCACCTTTTAGGCTGACTTGATCAATATAGTAAGGGTTATTATAGACTTTTGGATCGGTGCCTTTAACAAAGATTTGTGTATGATTAACTAAATCTTTAAAAAGGTAGTCCTTCGGTTGAACCTTAATGGCATCACCTGACTTACTCTTATCCAGAATCAAAAGCCAATTTCTTTAGCATCTTCCTTTAAAGGAACATCTACATAAGCACCATAAGGACCTCTTTTGACCAAATCTAAACCATTTGGCCAATCGGTAGAAGGCGTCTTAACATCCTTAAATAGCCAAACAGCTAGATTGTCGTAAGTCTGACTGTCATTTTGATAATTGATTCGAATGAACCCTTTCTCTAAAGGTTGATAAGGATAAGACTTGAAGTCTTCATCCAACCAAGCTTCATTCATTTTGTCTGTTAAAAGCTTAAGATGATGGTCATCAACAACTTTATCCCCAGCCTTATTATTGATTAAGAAAGATAGTTGTTGCCGCTTTTGATCGGACAACTTAAGATCAAGATAAGAACCATAAGAATCTTTTTGAGCTTCACTTAAAGGTAAGGCACCTTTAGGCCAGTCTTTGGATGGCTCAGCCACATCATCCCACACACATAACCCCTATGCCTCTGGGGATTGATCCTGTGGCAGATTTTTAAAGTGAATTCTTAAATGATTGGCTTCAATTTCTGAATTAGACTGCTTCTCCTCTAACATTTCTTGAGCTAGAGCAGGGCTTTTAGAAGGCGCTTCTCCGTTTACAGGTAACGATTCAGCTGAGCTGCTTTGACTCTTAAGGCTATTAGCAGATTCAGAGACAAAATCCGGCTGGCTAAGATTTAACCCCTCATGATCAAGAATGGCTAAAACAGCGGCTGTATCATCTACCTCAACTCCATCAAATCCTTGACTGGATGCTTGCGCTGTCTGAGGCTGACCACCTTCTTGCGCTAAAACCTGTGGACTATAAAGTAAGATACTCGCTCCAGTAGCTACCGACACAACCCCTATGCTCAACTTTTTGATGGCATATTTATAGGTTTTAGACCCTTGAGTGACTTGTTTGTTCATAAGACCTCCCTATTAATAAAAGTTTCTAACAACCCTATCTTAGCACATTGTGCAGGCGCTTTCAACAAGCTATTTCATTTGTTTTTTATTTGCTCGCCTCATGTCGATCTTGAGATAAGTTTCAGTGCTCAGCTCAATAAGTCATACAAGCTAAAATACAAAAAAGGCAGAAGCCTAGGTCTACCTTTTTTGATATTCAACGTTCTCTAAACCTTATTCATGACTAGACAAACATATTATTCTTACTGCTTAGCCACTTTCACACAAAAAGCATCCCAAGGTTCTAGGCACTTAGTCTCTAAAGCCTTAGTCACGTCTGTATTAGTGATAATCACTTGTGCCCCTGCCAAGTCTTTAGCAAAACTTTGCTTTTGGTCAGATACATTGACAACAATCACATAAGTATCTTCTCCAAACTGACGTTTATAGGCAAAAACTTTATCAGCTGTGGACAAGAGCTGGTAATCACCTTCAACTAACCATTCTTCCTTCTTGCGTAATGCAATTAGTTCTTGGTAAGTATAAAAGATGGAATCAGGATTAGCAAGTGCTTCAGCCACATTAATCTCTTGATAATTAGGATTGACGGGTAACCAAGTACTTTGACCCTCTGAAAATCCAGCATGCTTTTCCTTAGACCACTGCATAGGTGTTCTGGCATTGTCTCTACCCACCTTACGAATACTATCCATCAGATCAGCTTCTTTAATACCATTAGCCAAAGCTTCTTTGGCATAGTTGAGTGATTCAATATCATCAACATCATCCAAGGTTTCAAATGGGTAATTGGTCATACCAATTTCCTAACCTTGATAAATATAAGGAGTTCCACGCATGAGATGAAGTAAAATAGCTAGCGCCTTAGCTGATTTGTCACGGTAGTCGTGATCATTCCCCCAGATGGATAAGACCCTTGGCAGGTCATGATTATTCCAAAAAAGGGAATTCCAGCCTTCACCCAGTTTCAACTCTGTCTGCCACTTGCTAAAAATCCTTTTAAGGGCAGGCACATCAAGTTCTTTGGCATAATCCCATTTCGGTTTATTGGGCTTATGTTGCAAACCAACGTGCTCAAATTGAAAGACCATGGACAACTCTTTATTTTCAGGACGTGAATATTGACGAGCGATTTCAGGCGTTGCCCCCCCAAGTCTCACCAACAGTCATCACATCATGGTTTCCAAAAGTAGCTTGATTCATTTCTTTGAGGTACTCATGGAGACGAGGGCCATTTCCAGTAATCTCTAAATCAGGAATTTTCCCAATTAAATCAATGACGTCCATTCGAAAACCACCAATACCCTTAGCAATCCAGAAGTTCATCATGTCGTAAATTTTTTGACGTAGCTGTGCATTTTCCCAATTTAAGTCAGGCTGCTTTTTACTAAAGAGATGTAAATAATACTGTCCAGAAGCTTCATCCAATTCCCAAGCCAAACCTGAGAAAATAGACATCAAATCGTTAGGCTTATCTCGCCAAATGTAATAATCTCGCTCAGGACTGTTTGGATTTTCTCTAGCTTCAACGAACCAAGCATGCTCATCAGAAGTATGATTGACAACCAAATCCATGATGATTTTGATGCCTCGTTTATTAGCCTCTAAAAGCAATTCATCCATATCCGCCATATCCCCAAAGATTGGTGCGATAGCTTGATAATCGGAAATATCATAACTATTATCATCCATAGGCGATTGGTAGACAGGTGATAACCAAATAGCTGTGATGCCCAGCTTTTGCAAGTAATCTAGCTGACTAGTTACTCCTTTAAGATCCCTATCCCATTGCCACTTGTATCTTTAAAAGAACGTGGGTAGATTTGATAAACGGTTGCTTTGTGCCACCAGTGTTTTTCCATACTGATTACTCTCTTTCTAATATCTCATGAAAACAAAATCCTCAAAGACCTTTGAGGATTTCGTTATATTCTAGGAGGTACGATTAACGGATAGCTTGCTCTGTATCTAGGTCGAAGAAATGGCCTTTAGCCACATTAAATGTCAAGCTAACTTTTTCACCTGGGCTGTGGAAATCACGCGCATCCACACGAGAAGCAAACTCAGTTTGTCCCAATTTCACATAAAGCATGGTTTCTGAACCAAGCAATTCTGAAACCAAAACTTCTGCCATGACATTAGCATTTGGATAAGTGTCATGCACAATTTGGTTGCTTGAAATATCTTCTGGACGGATACCAAAAGTGACTTTTTTACCAGTGTAACCAGCAGCATCAAGCATTTTAGCTTGGCCTTCTGGAATAGCAATGTCTAAACCATCTTCACTGACAATACGACCATCTTTTACTACTACTTCAAAGAAGTTCATAGCTGGACTTCCAATAAAGCCTGCAACAAATTTATTAGCTGGAAGATTATACAATTCTTGTGGTGTTCCCACTTGTTCTACTTTACCGACAGTACCATTTCCTTGAGGGTTCTTAGTAGCACTCATAATAACGATACGGTCTGCAAGTGTCATTGCTTCTGTTTGGTCGTGAGTAACGTAGATAGTTGTTGAACCAATACGACGGTGAATTTTAGCAATTTCAGCACGCATTGATACACGAAGTTTGGCATCTAAGTTTGACAATGGCTCATCCATCAAGAAAACTTTAGCATCACGGACAATAGCACGTCCCATAGCCACACGCTGACGTTGACCACCTGACAAGTCTGCTGGTTTACGTTCTAAGAACTCAGTCAAACCAAGAATTTCAGCTGCTTCTTTAACACGTTTATCAATGTCATCTTTTTTGTATTTACGAAGTTTTAGACCAAATGCCATGTTATCGTATACCGTCATGTGAGGGTATAGGGCATAGTTTTGGAAAACCATAGCGATATCACGATCTTTAGGTGATTTGTCATTAACCACTTCACCATCAATCTTTAACTCACCCTCGGTAATATCTTCAAGTCCTGCAATCATACGAAGAGTTGTTGATTTTCCACATCCTGAAGGACCTACAAATACGATAAATTCTTTATCTTTAATATCCAAATCAAAATCTTCAACTGCATAGTGAGTTGTGTTTGGGTATTTTTTGTAAATATGATCTAAATTTAATTCAACCATGATTTCTCCTGTTTGCCAGCGAGGATTTTTGGCGAGTATCCTTCACCAATGCCGACACATTTATTTGATGGTTTCATTATAACAAAGATACCGCTTTCATAAAATAGACAAGGCGCCCAAACTTCTTTGGGCACCTTGCACAAAACTAATGTTTTAACAAAAAGAGATAGGCGAAAGCAAGATCATCTAAGTTTTTCAAATGTAACCCCGACTGTTGCGCAAACTTATCCAATTTATATTGAAGTGAATTTCGGTGGATAAAGAGAGCTTGAGCTGTCTGAACCAAATTCCCTTGAGATTGCCACATGGCCAACACCACTTCTGACATTTCTTTATGATTGGATAGGACTTGACTGAAATGTTGCTCTAAATGGGGAAATCCTACCGAAGACAATAGTGACCAGAGCATGAGCTTAGCAAAAGTAACTAGGTTCCCTGCGGCTTTCTGATTGAGATAATGACTAAAGAGAGCATTTTCTTCTTCAAAATAATCCCGTAAAGCTGTCCCGCTCAGCTTATTCCAACTGTTACCAACAAAAATCATAAGTGCCAAGCCAAAGTCGCTTTCAATAGTAGGAAGAGTATCTGCCAACACTCGCAGAGTATCCGCGTCAGTCTCCTGACGTAACAACAAAACGGTCCGAGTCTGACTGACAGGTAAAATAACTTCAACTCCTGGAATCAAGCTATGGAACAAGTCAACGAGATCTTCTGAAAGGGGAAGATGATGGTTTAAGTATATGAATTGGCACTGAGCAAAATAATGAGGCTGCTTTCCTTTTTGTTCAATCAAGTAAGGATACCAGGGAGAGGAGATATCCCCTACCCTCTTTTCTTGAGTTTGCTTTTGTATCAACTCTAATAAGAGAAGCTCTCGCTCTGATAACCCATTCTTAGGTAAATGAAGGTAGCCCTCTTCATTTTCAAGGCTAATCCACTGGTCATCATTTAAAGGGAGAGAGCCCCTTGTCATGTCTGGGAAGTAATCCTTCAGCTTCATAAGCTCTCCTTTCGTGAAGGTCTTTAGACCATTATAACATATAAATAAGACCTCTCTTTAAAAGAAATAATAGCTAGCCCTTAACAAAAGCATAATCTTTTTTAGTTTTCATCTCATAAAACGCTTAAAAAGACTTTAAAAGCGAATTATTTTTTTTTTTAGTTTTTTGAACTTGAAATCCGTATTTTCTAAGTAATTGAAAAATAATAATTTTTCTAATCTTTTCGTATAAAAGTATAATATTTATTTAAAAAGAATTTTTATACATTAAATTTTTATAAAATAAGATACACGCCTGTTTTAAAAGGATGTGGTCATTTAATATTCAAAAAATATCATCATTTTTCTTTTTAGGTCATCATTTTTTTATTATGAAAGGCTCATTGAAAAGAGATGGTTTAATTTCCCTCTTCTTGTATGGGTAAATTTCTTCTGCTAGACTAATTTAGCCGGCAAAAACTTAATATTTTAGGGGTATTTATGAAAAAACGTTTATCTTTTGGGATGGTTGCACTACTATCTGCCATAACACTTGGAGCAAGTAAACCTGTCCATGCTATCGCTGGTCCAGGTTGGCTTTTAGACACTCCAACTTCAACAAACAGCAAATTGATTATTAATGTTAATGGTATCGTTGAAGGCACTAATCAAGAAATTAATATTAAAATTTCTGAACTCGATCTTCAATTAAATACTGTACTAGGAAAAGAACCTGGTCAAAAATCAAAACAATTTGATTCTGACTCTGCATATACTAGCAGAAAACTTGAAAAAGCTGACTTGCTAAAAGTCATCCAAGAAAAGTTAGTGGCAAATGCGCGTACAAATGCTGATTACTTCAAAGTCATCGATTTTGCAGATGATGCTAAGATTACAGATAGATACAACAAGATTTACTTTGCAGATAAAGATGATTCTGTAACGGTTCCTATCCACCCTAACCAAAACTTCCTGTTAAGCGGACATGTTCGTCTCAAACCATATCAAGCAAAAGCTATCACAGAATCAGCTGAAGATGTTCAAATCAATTATGAAGTGAATTTTATCTCAGAAAACGGCGATGACGATTTCAAACCGTTACTTCGAGATATGTACGACTTGAAAAAATTAGCTGTCGGAGATAGTATCACATCGTCTGAATTAAAAGCTATCGCTCAAACGATTCTTTCACAAAAATATCCAGAATATCTCATTACAGAACGTGAATCCGCAGTTGTCACTCATGATAAAGACATCTTCCGTACCATCTTTTCAGGTCAAGATGAGTTTACTTATCAGGTTAAAGATAGAGAGCAAGCTTATCAAATAAATGGAAAATCTGGAGATAAAGAAAAAGCTCAAAACACAGATGTCATCTCTGAAGTTTACTATATTATGAAAAAAGGTGACAAACCTTACAATTATGCTGACCGTAGCAATATGTCTTTAGTGACTGTTAACTACGTAGACGATGAGAATAAAGCCACTCTAAGAAGTGAGAGCCTATACCTTAAAAATGAACACCAACTTGATTTTGCAGATTTGTATGACGTTCGTGATAAACACAAACTCTTATTAAACAATTTAGATGCTTTTGGAATCTTAGACTATAGCCTAACCGGAAAAGTTGACGATAACCAAGATGAAGCTAACCGCGTAGTAACAATCTACATGGCTAAACGTCCTGAGGGTAAAAATGCTAGCTATCATGTTGCTTATGACAAAGATCGCTATAGCGAAGAAGAAAGAGAAGCTTATAGCTACCTACGTGATTTAGGGACACCTGCGCCTGAAACTACTTTTGAAAAGTAATTAATACTATAGAAGAAAGCAACTCAAAGGGTTATTTCTTCCCCTGAAAACAAATCATCACAAGGATGGTTTGTTTTTTTGGTTTTACCCTTCATTCTAAACAAGAAAAAAGCGACTCCCTAAGGGAATCACTTTCATATGGCTTTTGACTAAAGGTATCCTGTCTTTTTCTTAACAGGAAGTTAACGATTTTTAGTATCTAATAAAATGGTAACTGGTCCACCATTGACAAGGCTGATTTGCATGTCTGCCCCGAATTGTCCACAAGCTAAGGGAACCACTTGAGCTAATGCTTGATTAAAGCGATCATAAAGATCACTTGCCATCTGAGGCTTTGCAGCCCCTGTAAAAGCTGGACGATTACCCTTTTTAGTATCCGCAAATAGGGTGAATTGAGAGATAGACAAGATACTACCGGCAACATCCTGAATGGACAGGTTCATCTTATCGTCTGCATCTGAAAAAATGCGCATATTGACAATTTTGCGAAGAGCATAATCCAGATCCTCTTGCTGATCTTCTGGACCGATTCCAACTAGCAGAACCAATCCTTGCTTAATAGCGCCCACGACCTGATTATCAATACTAACAGAGGCTCTACTAACCCTTTGAATCACAATTTTCATGATTATTTTCCTCCTAGCCGTTGGTACGTTTCACACTGTAAACGTCAGGAACCGCCTTGATTTTTTCAACCACTGTTGTTAAGTGGGTCAGATTAGGAATTCCAAAGCTAACGTGGATATTAGCAAACTTCATGTCTTTTGTGGGTTGGGCATTAACTGTTGAGATGCTCTTGGTTGAATTGGACAAAATCTGTAAGACATCATTTAAAAGACCACTACGATTAAGTCCATAAATATCAATTTCAGCTTGATAATCCTTGCTAGAGTTTTCCAAATCCCACTCTACTTCAATCAAGCGCTCTTGATAGCCATCTTGTCCTTTGATATTGTTACAATCAGAACGGTGAATGGCAATCCCCCGTCCCTTGGTGATATAGCCTTCAATAGGATCTCCAGGAACAGGATTACAACACTTAGCAATACGCATCAAAAGTCCAGATGCTCCTTGAATAATGACGCCATTTTCACTGCGAACCTTAAGCACATCTTTATTCTCGTGCTTAACCTCACCACCATTTACCAGCTCTTCCGCTTCAGCCTTCGCCTTGGCACGTTCTTCTTCACGGCGTTCTTTTTCAGTTAATTTATTAAAGACACTGACTGGACTGATATCTCCAAAACCAACTGCCGCATAGAGTGTTTCCTCACTCTTGACACTGACTTTTGGCAAAATGGCTTCGATGCGTTTACGCTCCAAGTATTTATTAGCCACATAGCCTTGCTCTTGGAAAAAGTTCACCAAGAGCTCGCGCCCTTTATTAACAGATAGTTCTTTGTCTTGGTTCTTGAAAAATTGACGAATTTTATTACGGACTTTGTTGGTCTTGACTAACTTAATCCAGTCTCGACTAGGCCCAAAGGAATTAGGGTTGGTGACAATCTCTACCACATCACCTGTTTTTAGTTTGGCCGTTAGTGGAACCATACGACCATTGACTTTAGCACCTGTCGCCTTTTCCCCAACTTGCGTATGGATAGCGTAGGCAAAATCAATCGGACCTGATTCTTTGGGTAATTCTTGAACAGCACCTGTTGGGGTAAAGACATAAATGCGTTCTGAAAAGATATCTTCCTTAACAGAATCCACAAAGTCAACCGCATCACCATTTGAGGCATCTTGTAACTCAACCAACTCTTTGATCCAATTCATGCTCATTTTTTGCTCGGCTTGGTTTACTTTTCCCCGAACCCCTTTTTTGTAGGCCCAGTGCGCCGCAACCCCATACTCAGCCACCTGGTGCATATCTTTGGTACGAATCTGAATCTCAATAGGACCTTTTGGCCCATAAACCGTGGTATGAATAGACTGATAGCCATTGGCCTTTGGCGCAGCAATATAATCTTTGAAGCGACCTGGCATCGGACGCCATAGCTCATGAATGTAACCTACCATAGCATAGACATCACTTTGAGTCTCCATAACACATCGAATAGCAATCAAATCAAAAATCTGATCAAACCGCTTTTTCTTATCTCTCATCTTACGATAGATAGAGTAAATATGTTTTGGCCGTCCATAGACATCCCCAAATAAGCCTTGTTCTGTCGTGTAGGTTTTGATTTTCGTCACAATATCTTCTACAAGTGCTTCACGTTCGCGACGCTTTTCACTCATCATATGCGAAATCTTATAAAACTCAGCCTCATTAAGATAACGAAAGGCCAAATCTTCAAGTTCCCACTTGATGCGACTAATCCCCAAACGGTGAGCCAAAGGGGCATAAATTTCCATCGTTTCTCTTGAAATACGCTCTTGCTTATCTTTACGAAGATGCTTGAGTGTGCGCATGTTGTGAAGGCGGTCAGCTAACTTCACTAAGATGACACGAATATCCTTTGACATGGCCATAAGCATCTTACGATGGTTTTCAGCTAGTTGCTCTTCATGAGATTTATATTCTACCTTACCTAACTTGGTCACACCGTCTACAATATCACGGACATCTTTCCCAAAATCGGCTTCTATATTTTCTAAGGTAATATCTGTATCTTCCACCACATCGTGCAAAAAGCCACAAGCCACTGTTACCGCATCAAGATGCAAATCTGCCAAGATAGCTGCTACTTGAATGGGGTGGACGATGTAGGGTTCACCTGACTTTCTAATCTGATAAAAGTGAGCAGCCGTTGCATAGTCCAATGCTTTCTTGACAAAAGCCACATCCTTTTCATTCAGATAATTGGCAGTAAGTGCAATCACTTCCTCGCCTGATAAATTAATTTCTTTAGCCATTCTCATCCTCGTCTACTTTTCTTTTACCTATTTTAACACTTTCACTTCAAAAGAAAAAGAAGGAATCCTTGAGTGTCAAGCTTTCTCCTAAGTTTCTCTTCTAACTTTTATGGTTTTTAACAAAGAAGCAGTCATAACCAAAATGTTTTGGAAACAAGTCTCCAAAATAGTTCGTCTTTATTGTTGATGCAACCGCTTCCATGAGCTATAATGGATAGGTAAAACTATTATTTAGGAAAATAGGAGATTGTTTATGAAAAAACAAGATGTTTCAAAATGCGCATTGCTTTTGTCTCTCTTTTTAGCGGCTTCAAGTAGCCAATTAGTTCATGCAGAAGAACCTGTTAGTGACACTGCGTCAAATCTAGCCACTAACGTTGCTGAAAAACTTCCGTCAGCGGATATGAATTCAGAATCTTCTGACATTAATGTAACTACAAATCAGCTGGATGCGACTTTAGCACCAAAGGCAGAAGCTATTACAACTGAAACTAGTGAAAAAGCTTCTTCTGAAGCTAGTCAATCAGACACAATGGCTCAAACCCCTGTAGAAGGGCAAAGCCTTAATTTGCGTATCTTATCTACAACAGACCTCCATACCAACCTTGTCAATTATGACTATTACCAAGATATGCCTTCGCAAAAACTTGGTTTAGCTAAAACAGCTGTGCTAATCGACGAAGCTCGTAAAGAAAACAGTAATGTGGTTTTAGTAGATAACGGAGATATTCTTCAAGGAACACCTGTTATCATGGCTGGGAAATACGGAGATCATCTAGGTCTTATCGATCTTGAAATTACTTTCCAAAATGGCAAATGGTCTGTTAATAAAGATAAGAGCCACGCTCAAATTCGTAAAATTGATACTAAATCAGAACTTGCTGACGCTTCTATTGTTGAGATTGCTAAAGAAGCACATGATGGCACAGTTGCTTATGTGCGTAAACAAGTGGGAACGACCTCTGCTCCTATTACCAGTTACTTTGCCCTTGTCAAAGATGACCCATCAATTCAAATTGTTAACAATGCACAACGCTGGTACGCTGCCAAAGAATTAGCCGGTACAGCAGAGGCTAACCTTCCTCTCTTATCAGCTGCAGTGCCTTTCAAAGCCGGTACTCGTAACGATCCAAGTGCTTACACTGACATCCCTGTAGGACCTATTGCCATTAAAAACGTAGCTGACTTATATCTTTATGATAACGTCACAGCTATCTTAAAAGTTAATGGTGCTGACCTCAAAGAATGGTTGGAAATGGCTGCTGGTCAATTTAACACGATTAACCCATCTAATAAAGAAGCTCAAAACTTAGTTAACACTGAGTTCCGTACCTACAACTTTGATGTCATTGATGGCGTTACTTATGAGTTTGACGTCACCCAAGCTAACAAATATGACAAAGATGGTAATCTGGTTAACCCTAACTCTAGCCGTGTTCGTAATCTGAAATACATGGGCAAAGAAGTCACTGCCGACCAAGAGTTTATCGTAGTAACTAACAATTATCGTGCTAGCGGAAACTTCCCTGGAGTTAAAAATGCTACCGTAAACCGTCTACTCAAATTGGAAAATCGTCAAGCCATTATTGATTATATCGTTTCTGAAAAAACCATTAATCCTTCAGCTGATAATAACTGGTACTTCGCAGATACCATCAACGGACTTGACCTACGTTTCTTGAGCGCTGATAAAGCTAAAGACTTAATTGCCAACTCAAAAGATATTGCTTATGTGGGTCCTTCAGCAACAGCAGGTTTTAGTGATTTCACATTCACTTATATGAAGCCGGACCAAATGACTAGCATGACATCTACAGGCATGAGCCAAGCGGATCGTCAAGCCATCCACCAATTAGCAGCAAAAGTTTACAAAGAAACACGTTCTTCTGGCCAAATGCAAGCAAGCTTACCAAAAACAGGCCAAAAACAATCAACTGGACTAGCTATTCTTGGAATGACCCTCGTGGGCTTAGTTGCCTTATTTAAAAAGCCTAGAAAACAAAATTAATTTTCTATACCTAGCAACATCATTAGTCAGTATAGTCTGACCCATAAAAAGCAATCCAGGGAACTATCTTTATGTAGTTCCCTGGATTACTTTTTATATAGATATACCCATGGTGCTAGTTAATTTCAAAATATCTCAAATTGTAAGCTAGTATGATTTGTTCAATCCTCAATTGCAGCCCTGTCATGCCCCTAGCCAGTGTTCGTTCCATATCAAAAAGGGAACAAAGTTCTGAAAATCTAGTCTCAATGGTTCGTCTCATAGCCATTAGTTTCCAATGATTATGCTGTTTAGCCCCTTCCATATTTTGACGCAAGGGAGTCCAGAGGTGATAGCCATTTTGCTTCAACTCATCTTTCAGCTCACGGTTAAGGTAACCTAAGTCTGCTAAAATGACGGATTGTTCACACCTTTCTAGCAACTCGTAAACTGCCTTAATATCATGAACAGAGGCTGGGCTGACAACATAATTCAGAATGTAGCCTGATAAGGTCACTAGCATGTGAACCTTAAAACCGTAAAACCACATATGTTTAGAGGCGGTGTAACCAATATTAGCTATCCCATTGAAAAGTCTGAACCTGTGGTTACGAATAGATTGACAAAGTGGCAAAGGAAAGCTGTCTATAATAACAATGGTATTGGGAGAAATTTGAGTGTTCATTGCCTGACGAATCACTTGAACCAGCCAAATCAACTGTCTTGCACGCCTATTAAAGCGACTTCTTTCTAGTAATGTACCGCAGGGAAATAGCTGACAAATCCTATAAAAGTGACGTTGTGATTTAATACCTAGTTCAGCTTGTAATAGCAGTAAAACTAGAAGAGATTGGTCTGAAACTTTGGACAGACAGACGTTACGACGGTGTTTGAAGTCTTCCGGACAATAATCCTGATAAAACTGAGAACAAATTTTTGATAATTGACGCATATTCCATTGTAAGTGATGGGATTTAGCTGTATACTGTAAGTGGCTCATTTGGACTAACCTCCTGTTTGTGTAGGCACTTACAGTATAGTCCTTTTGGGCTTTTTATTGTATTTTGAGATTAACTAGCACCACGGGTATAGATATCTATTATCTTAATAAGTAGAATTCTTAGTTTTTTCTACTATAAATAGTACGATAATCAATAAAAGTGATAAAAATGCATATAATAAAAATATATTTCTTGACGTTCCAACTATTGATCCAAGAAGTTTTAATACTAATGGTACGCAGAAAGCACTAAAACTACAGCCGAGAAGAACTAAGGAAGTGACTCTACTGAGGTGTATTTTAGGAAAATATTCAGGTAAAGCATTAAAAATAAGAGTAATTTTGATCGTGAAAAAAAAGCCTGTTAAAATAGTCGCTACAGCAAAAGAACTTATATAGCGAGAAAAGACTAAGCTAATAAGCGATAGACAAAGTCCTACTTCTGCAAAAGTAAAGCAATAGTGTCTAAAATATTTAACAAAGAAAACAAACAAAATTCCAGCTACTATACCAATTAGTTGCTGACTTGCTAATAACAGTGCACTCTGACTACTTGTAAAATCACCTAGACTACTCATTACATCAAAAAGTCGAAGATAAATAGATGCATTTATAAGAACAGTTTCCATTGCTAACCCTATTAGTGAAAACAAATATAAGTTTTGCACGAAACTCATTTTAGTGCTTTTTTCAGTTGACTCCTCTGTAGTAACATAAGCGTTGTCGCCAGTATCAATGGTACAGGGAACAAAAAAACGTACAATAACAGAATTATTAAAGCACAAGAATAGACTAAAAAGCTATAAGACCAATCAAAATCTGCTAACTGACCTGCTAAAAATGTGAGAAACGCTGATCCAAAGACCTCCACCCCTCCCCTGTAACCAAATAGTCGTTGTCGCACCTCTCCATCGTAACGCTCTCCAATCAAAGAGATAGCTTTAATATTAACTAATCCTATCCCAATACCTAATAATACCCTAGAAGCAAAAACAAGCGGATATGATTGGATTAATACAGGGAAAGCTCCAGACAAAGCCGTAATAATTAAACCAGTAGTAATAATAGTCTGCTCACTCAGTATTTTTGTCAAAAGTGGAGAAATGATTAGCACAAGCATAATCGTTAAAGATGGCAGTGATACTAATATTTCAATAACTGATAGAGGAAGTGAATAGTAATCGTACATATCATGAGAGATCGGGGTAATAGCAAATACTGACACAAGAACTAATGATAAAGATAGAATGCTAATTTCTTCAAGGGATGATGTCATAGATTATACCTTTCTATTATGACTACTAATCTTATTATACAATTAAAGTAAAAAGATGAAATGGGCATAACTTAGTTTTTATAGCTTATTTTCAAATTTTGACTAAACATCTTATTATAAAAAAGAAGTTTGGAGAAGATATCTCCAAACTTCTTTTAACTTTTATCGCTATTGGGGAATAGGAACGATGTTTTTAGTTTTCTTCTTTTCGTTTTGCGACTGCTGCCACACCAGCTGTTGCCATAACTGGCAGGGCTGCTGCGGTGAAGAATGGGTTCACAGTTTCGCCAGTTGATGGAAGTTTCTTCTCGTCTTTAGCGATTGGTGTAGCAGGCGTTAACGCTGTCCAAGGCATACTTGATCTGCCAGGTGCTTCTGGCTTCTCTGGAGTCTTAGGTGTTTCTTCTTTCTCTTTTGATTCTTTCAGTTTAGCTTTATCTGCATTAGCTTCATTCAGTTTAGCTTGTAAAACTGCAATGTCCAGATTCAAGTCATGTCTAGCGATTTCCAATATATCAACTTCTGATTCCAACTTAGCAATCTCTTCTGCTTTCATATTGCCTTGAACTTTCAAGCTTTCAATTTCAGCATTTTTAGCTTCTAGTTCAGCATTTTTAGCTTCTAGTTGAAGTTGAACTATTGCAAGTTCTTCTTGTCTAGCACTAGCTTCAAAATTTGCTTGTTCGATAACATCAGCGTATTTTCCGATTTCGTCTATTAATTTATTGTTCTTATCTTCTAGTTCTGCGACTCGCCTAAATTTAAGCTCAAGCTCACTACTGAGATCATCCAATTCTTTTTGTTTAAGCTCAAGCTCACTACTGAGATCATTCAATTCTTTTTGTCTAGCACTAGCTTCACGATTTGCTTGTTGGATAACATCACTGTATCTTTCGATTTCGTCTATTAATTCATCATTCTCATTTGCTAGTTCTGCGTATTTTCCTATTTTTAAGCTCAAGCTCACTACTGAGATCATTCAATTCTTTTTGTCTAGCACTAGCTTCACGATTTGCTTGTTGGATAACATCACTGTATCTTTCGATTTCGTCTATTAATTCATCATTCTCATTTGCTAGTTCTGCGATTTTCCTATTTTTAAGCTCAAGCTCACTACTGAGATCATTCAATTCTTTTTGTTTTTCCTCAAATAGAATTGAATGATCTCTCAAAACTCCTAATAAAGTTTCTTCTAGAGCTCTATACGCTTCCTCTGTAATTGTATTTGTAGCCGGGTCATCTGTAGCTTGTTCAAGACTAACTTCCCTAGCTTCTAGTTGACGTTGAGCTATTGCAAGTTCTGCATCAACTTGTTTCTTAGCCTCACGAGCCGCCTCTAAATCGCTGTTTGTGCGTTCACGGCTTGCTTCCAAGACTTGTTTTTCTTCTGTGAGTTTAGCTTTATCTGCATTAGCTTCATTCAGTTTAGCTTGTAAAACTGCAATGTCCAGATTCAAGTCATGTCTAGCGATTTCCAATATATCAACTTCTGATTCCAACTTAGCAATCTCTTCTGCTTTCATATTGCCTTGAACTTTCAAGCTTTCAATTTCAGCATTTTTAGCTTCTAGTTCAGCATTTTTAGCTTCTAGTTGAAGTTGAACTATTGCAAGTTCTTCTTGTCTAGCACTAGCTTCAAAATTTGCTTGTTCGATAACATCAGCGTATTTTCCGATTTCGTCTATTAATTTATTGTTCTTATCTTCTAGTTCTGCGACTCGCCTAAATTTAAGCTCAAGCTCACTACTGAGATCATCCAATTCTTTTTGTTTAAGCTCAAGCTCACTACTGAGATCATTCAATTCTTTTTGTCTAGCACTAGCTTCACGATTTGCTTGTTGGATAACATCACTGTATCTTTCGATTTCGTCTATTAATTCATCATTCTCATTTGCTAGTTCTGCGATTTTCCTATTTTTAAGCTCAAGCTCACTACTGAGATCATTCAATTCTTTTTGTTTTTCCTCAAATAGAATTGAATGATCTCTCAAAACTCCTAATAAAGTTTCTTCTAGAGCTCTATACGCTTCCTCTGTAATTGTATTTGTATTTGTATCCGGGTCATCTGTAGCCTGTTCAAGACTAACTTCCCTAACTACAGAGTCCGCCCTAACTTCTGTTTGGCTTGCTAATCCTGCTCCCAAGACACACAAAGCTACTGCTACTGATGTAGTGCCTTTTTTCAACTTTCTAAGCGAATAGTGCTTATTCGTGTTTTCTCTAGTCATTTTTTCTCCTTTTTTAGTGTATATCATTTTTACCACTTAGTCAAATAATAATCAAATTATTTCTTGATACTCAAGCTTAACTCAATTTTAACAAATAACATCCCCTATTTCAAGTTCACTTTTTTAAAATTCTATCACTCCGCGGACTGTTTTTCTAATTGTTAGGGCAATTTTCAAATTATTATAATTTAAATCTCTGCTCCCTTTATCTATTTTTCACTATCGATGGCACTATTTACACAGTTGGAACTACCACTTTGTTCTAATCTTTATGGAGTATTCAACCTTAGATAATATCATTAAGTCTATCTGCTACTAGAGTTGGAATCATACGGTTGAAAAATAAAATTTCTACACCTTCTACCCTTTCTATAATAACATCTGTAACAATTAAATCATATTCTTCAGCTATTGCCACAAGATCAATATCCATAACTTTTAATTCTTCAAAATTGGTTACTTCAAAAAACTCTCCTACATACCGCTTCAAAAAGTTACCTGTATTACTATAGCTACGCTCAATTACCAGTACTTTTAATTTATATTGTTTTCGTCTCATTTCAAGATAAAAATTTTCCCAGGTGATAAAAAAACAATAAAGTAGATTATCTCTCAAATCACTATCCAAAAGAATGTGATTCTTATCATATAAGTCTTCTACAAGGTTTAAAAAGCAGCTATAGATCGTTTCATATTGAGAACTCAGCAGAGTAAGATAGTTTTGCTTATAATCATAGACTAAAAAGTTGACACCTATATCTTCTTGCCCTAAGATGACAGTGGCATGAAGATGGACAGCTAAATTATATTTATTTGAAATACTTAGGTTCAACTTTTGTTCAAAAGAATCTAGTACTGCTATCCAACTTGATAGTATATAAGGAGAGGGAGTAACTTCTCTTGAGAAAGCAACAGTTTTAGTTGAAATCCCAAGTTCAAGCCTTTTATCTAGATAATTAGAGAATAATTCCGTTAGAACATCTTCAGTTATGTAATAATTAAATTTCATTCGAAAAAGTGAGGATAAATCCTTCATCTCTTTCGAATTTTCTAATGCATTTAAAAGGAGCTTTCCTTGATTGTTATTATATTCATTGATTCTATAGCCTTTTTGGAAACGAATTAAGTTTACCCCACTTACAATCTTAAGATGTTGAAATAAGGCAAAATTTATATTTAAAGATGTCTTTTCTACCAGTAATGAAATTAACCGTTCATGATTCTTTTTATTTAAATAGCTTTCAAAGGGCCATTCAGTTATAGTATATGCTTCTGAAAAATATTTTAAATAGAATAAACGGATATTGTGTTCATTACCCATTACCGAGATGGGTCTAGTTGATATGAAGATATTAAATTCTTTTTTCAAATAGCTATTCGTTCTAGTAATAAGCCTTTTTAACGTAGATAAGCTAATAAATAATTCTTCTGACAGGTCTTCCAATGAAGCAAACTCCTTAAAAAAAAGTATAGACATCAATTTTAATGCTTGAGACCCTCTTAGAGCCTTTTGATAAACTTCCTGTAAGCCACAATTATCATAATATTCTATTTTCAAATAACTATCTTCATAATGTACTTTTCCGATACCACTCATCAATTGTAAATTCGCTAAACTAGCCTGTAGGGTCAATATTGTACTATCTAGAACCTTGCTCAGTTCTCTGTCTTTGACACCAGTTTTATTAGGGTGGTCAGTTAAATAGGCAATCAGTTCCAATTCTCTCCATTGCTGTTTAGTAAATAGTTTACTAACATTCATGTTCTCTCATCCTTTAATATTATTTTTCTTCTAACTCTCATAACATACCGATTAGAATGTAAACGATTATATTATAACACAAATAAATACTAAATGAGCATAGTTTTATTTCTTACAATAGTATTCACATTTTTTGATGTAATATATACACATTATATGGAGACCATTCTTTTTTTTAAAAAAAATATTTTTAGGGTGCTAAGTTTCTTTATGAACCTTTTATTACTTCTTTAATCGTTCTTTTTTTCACCTTTTTTTATTTTAGGATTAATCCTGCTTTGTTCTAATCAATCATGTTTGTCTAAGATTGTTATCCCAATAATATGATTATGATATACAAGTTCCAATTGTAAACAGGATTAGCTTATGATACTATTTAAAAAATACTAGTTTATTCTTAAAAAAGGAGACGACATGCCAAACCTATCTATCGTATTTATTAGTTTAAGCGGCAATACTTTAAGCTTTGTTAAACGTATCATCCCTTATCTTGAGGAACAGTATCAGTTATTGATTGAGCCTATTAATATCAAAGACTTAAAACATGAGACTTTTCCTGTAAAAAGACCTTTTGTTGCTATCTTACCTACCTATTTAGAAGGTGGAAATGGAAGTGATTCTGGAGATATTGAGATTCTAACCAATCCTCTAGGTGACTTTATTGCTGCACATGATAACGCTAAAAACTGTCTGGGTATCATTGGCTCAGGTAACAAGAATTTTAATCTACAATATTGCTTAACGGCTAAACAATATGCAAAGCGTTTTGGCTTTCCTCTATTAGGAGATTTCGAACTCCGAGGTGACCAAGCTGATATTGAGCGCCTAGCTAAAATTATTGTGGAACATTATGAAAAAGCAACAGAAAGCTATTAAAGTCTCTTTACAAGTGTTTTAAATCGTAGTAGACTAAGAGATGAAATTCAGGAATTTCCTGGACTGGTTCGAAAACTTCCCAGAATAAAAAACTAAGTAACCCCTTTTCAATTGCTTGGCGTAGCCTCAAGCTTTTTTCACATGTTCTAGAAAATGGTTACCTATGTTAAACGTTCGGGAGTTATGCTCTCGAACGTTTTGTTTTTTAGAAAGGTTGTTTATGTTTTCAAGAGACGTCATTATTGATTGTGATCCAGGGATTGATGATAGCTTAGCTTTACTATACGCCCTTAAGCATCCCAACTTAAATGTGGTTGCCATTACCATTGTAGAAGGCAATGTCCCTGTTGATATTGGGCTTCAAAATGCTATCTTACTGCTTGAGAAAACCAATTGTCTGCATATTCCAATCTATCTGGGGCAAGGAAACCCCTTAGTCAGAGACTTTGTCTCCGCTCAAAATACTCCCGGCATGGACGGTTTAGGAGAGAGTCAGCTGGTTCCTTCTGTCACTAAAACTGTGCAGAAAGAAAGTGCTGATCAGTTTTTAGCTAACTATTTTTCTAGGCCTAAAGAGACAGCTATCATTGCTTTGGGGCCCTTAACTAACATCGCTCAGGCCCTAACCAGGAACTCAAACCTTGGCAAGCATTGTCATCGTTTTGTCAGCATGGGTGGTAGCTTCAAGTCTCACGGCAACTGCTCGCCTGTGGCAGAGTACAATTACTGGTGTGATCCACATGCTGCTGATAAGGTCTTTCAAGACTTGGGACGCAAGGTGGAAATGGTTGGCTTAGATGTCACGCGCCAGATTGTCTTGGATCCTAATCGTGTTACCTACATGTCCCGTATAAACCCTGAGGTGACAGCCTTCATCTCAGCCATCACTTCAGCCATCACTGCTTTTTATAATGACTTTCATTGGCAATACGAACATCTGATTGGTTGTGTCATCAACGATCCTTTAGCCCTTGCTTATTTTTTAGAGCCTTCCATTTGCCAGGGCTTTGACAGTTACACTGAGATTGTGACACAAGGACCTGCCATGGGGAAAAGCATTGTCGATCAGGCAGATTTTTACCAGAAAAAGGCTAATAGCCATGTCTTAACAAGCGTTGAGACATGCCCCTTTTGGGAAGATTTTATGGCTCCTATTTTAGAAGCCCCACACCATCAAATCCGTCAGGATATAGACACTCTAAAGTTAGGATAACTCATGTCAAAAGGAAAAACACAAGTACTTAGTTTCATGGCAGTTGCCATTGCCCTTAATGTTATCGGTGCCAATTTGGCGCTCTTCTTGCGCTTACCGATTTATTTGGATATGCTTGGCACCCTAACTATCTCCATGCTATTTGGTCCTTGGTTAGGAGCACTAACAGCACTCCTTAGTGCTCTCATCTCTTGGGCAAGCACCGATATCTTTGCCCTCTTTTATGCGCCAGTAGCTATTTTAACGTCTCTTATCTGTGGCTTTCTCGCACCAAAGACAAGGCTATCTAAGAATCTCTTCTGGCAAAGCCTAATCCTGTCCTTGCCAGGAACCTTAGTCGCTTCTTTGATTATTGTTTTGCTCTTTAAGTGCATTACTTCTAGTGGGTCAAGTCTCTTGGTTCAAGCCCTCCATGGCCTTGGGATTAACATGCCCTTAAGCGTTATTCTGGTTCAATCAGGAACCGATTATTTGGATCGCTTGATAAGTCTGTTCTTCGTGGTTCTCCTTGTAAAAAGCCTTAAAAAACAAGTCACTAGAAGCTTCCCTTCTTCTTAAGGAGCTAGGACGCATTCTCCTCCTAAACATGGTATAATGAGACTGATATATTGAGTTTTAAACAAGAATGGAGTTATGATGACACAAACACTTGAATACCTGACTACTTTAGCCAATATCCCTTCTCCGACTGGTTTTACCCAAGTCATCATGGACTATGTCCAAAAGGAAATCAATGCTCTTGGTTACCAAGCTATTGCAACCACAAAAGGTGGACTTATGGTAACCGTCAAGGGAAAAAACGATGATAAGCACCGTATTGTGACTGCTCATTTAGATACCTTAGGGGCTATGGTTCGTGCTATTAAATCAGATGGTCGCCTCAAAATGGATCTTGTTGGCGACTTTGTCTACAATGCTATCGAAGGGGAAAATTGTACCGTTCATGTAGCCAAGACTGGTAAGGAAATCTCAGGTACGATTTTAATGCACCAAACCTCTGTCCATGTCTACAAAGATGCGGGGACTGCTGAGCGCAATCAGGCTAATATGGAAATTCGTTTAGATGAGAAAGTGACCAACGCTGACGAAACACGTGCTCTTGGTATCGAAGTAGGTGATTTTATTTCCTTTGATCCTCGTGTGGTTGTTACCGATTCTGGCTTTGTCAAATCGCGTCATTTGGATGATAAGATATCTGCTGCTATTTTATTGAATCTCCTGAAAACTTATCATGAGGAGCAGATTCGTCTGCCTTACACCACTCATTTTTATTTCTCAGCCTTTGAAGAAGTAGGACATGGTGCCAATTCTAGCCTTTCTCCTAAGGCCGTAGAATATCTGGCTGTTGACATGGGAGCTATGGGCGATGATCAAGCCACAGATGAATACACGGTTTCTATTTGTGTCAAAGACGGCTCAGGCCCATACCACTATGGTCTGCGTCAACACATGGTCTCTTTGTGCCAAAGTCACAATATTCCTTACCAATTAGATATCTATCCTTATTATGGTAGTGATGCTTCAGCCGCCATGCGAGCAGGCGCTGAGGTCAGACACGCCTTGCTAGGAGCAGGTATTGAATCCAGTCATTCCTATGAACGCACTCACATGGACTCCATCCAAGCTACCGAACGCTTAGTAGATGCTTATCTCAAGAGTTCCATGATTGACTAAGGCAAAAAGGATGACAAAAGTTATTTTAATTCGCGGTAAATCTAGCTTAGCCAATCTCTAAATAACAAAAAAGAAGCGCATGCTTCTTTTTTAGTTTGCCCATTCTAAGGTGAATTCTAAACCGTAATGATCGCTCACGACTGGTGCTTCGCCTCCTTCAAAGGTGATTTTAGAAGATAGGATTTTAAATTCTTCAGTCGTAAAGATATGATCCACCTTATAGGCCTCTTTATTATCTTCCCAGCCATCAATATCCGCGACAATGCTGTGTTCTCCAAAGCGATAAGCTGCTATCTCATGACTATCTCTTAAGCCTAGTTGACTATCTAAGATTAATTGGTAGCCTGCTTGATCTGTTGGATTATTAAAATCTCCCATGACTATCAATGGACTATCAATGCTTTTTAACTTCTCTTCCAAACGTTGCCATTCTCCAATAAAGCCTTTATCAAACCAAGACAAGTGACCATTAACCACTGTAATTTCTTTTCCTTCTATGGTCGTTTTAGCAATCAAAGCTCGTCTAGTATGGTAATCCTTCTCATCATCCATGGCCGATATTAAGATTTCTGATGTCTGCATGGGTTGCTTAGATAAGATAGCGACCCCTTCGTGGTAAATCCCGTAGCCGATATGATTATAAGCCCACGACCAATAATAATGCTGCCCTCGTTTTTTTAAGTACTGGATTAACAGCAAAGCAAAATTATCTTTATGAACGGCTGGTGTTCCTGGAATAGCTTGATAAGCTGGTAAAGAGGTAGCTAATTCACTTTCCATTAATTGATTAATCTCCTGTAAGCAAATCACATCGTACTTTTCAGCCAAGATATGCTCGGCCATATCAACTAATTTTTTTAAAGCATTGATTTCCATCCATGAATGGGTATTTAGCGTTAATAGCTTGGTCATTTCTTCTCCTATAAGACAAGAGGAGTCATAGGAAGTAAGAGGGTATTCCCCTTGTCCTATCACTCTCTCTAAAGATATGTTAAAGGTTGACTTTAGCGACTAGCGTCTTAGCTGTCTGTGCGCCTTTTGCCACAAGGTCAACAGATTTAATTTCAGTAGTATTGGTAAAGGCAACGACAATGGTCTTTTCTCTGTCAGCTGATTGTATAGCAGCTAAATCAGCTACGACTAATAAGTCTCCTGCCACAACTTTTTGTCCTTGATTGACTTTGACAGAAAAAGGAACGCCATTTAAAGCAACGGTATCAAGTCCATGCCAAGTCCCGCCTTGATGGCCATTGGCGTACGTGTCAAAAGCTCGATATTACCAAAAGAATGAACACGTAAGTTGACAAGATCTGCCATAGCAAATGAAGCACCTTGTACCACAGCATAAACCAAGTAAAGTGGCATAGCTGCAAACATAAACATGTATTCTAAAGGCTCTGTCACCCCTGTTAAGAAGACTGCTGCTGCCGCCGAGATAAACATCATTTTGTATTTGTGTTTTTTATCCGCATCGACATTTCGATACATGGCAAGGGCTACCCCCATAAGGGTTCCTGTTGCGCCAATCATTTGACCAACTTTGAAGCGAGCCGGTATCACGGTGTGCATTAACTCTTGATAAGAAGCGCCATGACTGCCTTTTAAGTTGACAAGGTCAGTCACCCAGGCTAACCAAAGCGGATCTTGTCCAAATACCTTGGTCCCTGCTGCAGCACCAGTCATAACCTCATAGGTGCCACCAAGGGCTGTATAGTTCATTGGAATGGTTAACATATGGTGCAAGCCAAAAGGCAACAAGAGGCGCTCTAAAGTACCGTATAAAAATGGTGCTAGAATTGGAGCTGAATCTTGAGACGAAGCAATCCACATCCCAAAACCGTTAATACCAGATTGAATAACTGGCCACACCAGTGCCAAAATCAAGGCAACGATGGCTGATCTGACAATAACCACGAAGGGCACAAAACGTTTCCCATTAAAGAAGGCTAGGACATCAGGTAAGCGACGGTAATTGTAATATTTGTTAAAGGCTGTAGCCCCCACAAAACCAGCTATGATCCCAACGAAACCCCCCGTGTTAAGAGCAGGTGATTCTAAAACACTGGTGAAATAATTTTTTACGATCATTTCAGTGCCTAAAATACTCTTGATTTTAGCTTCGGGATCCGCCAACATCGCTGCATTAACCCCGTAGATAGCTCCTGTAATGCGACTAATCAAAACAAAAGCCAGACCTGAAGCAAAGGCTCCCCCAGCTCTTTCTTTAGCCCAGCTACCACCGATAGCTAAGGCAAAAAGCAAATGAAGATTACCAATTACTCCCCATCCAATTTGAGCAATGACGTTACCGATAGTTGCTAACAGATGAGAATCTGGATTAATCATAGGAATAGAATTTCCGATACTAACCATAAGACCAGCAGCAGGCATTACAGCAATGACTACCATAAGACATTTCCCGAACTTTTGCCAAAATTCGAAACTAAAGACTTGTTTGAACGAACCTTTCATTCTTCCTCTCCTTTGAAAAAACAGGGCTAAGAAGCCATTAATAAATACTTCTAGCAACTTTAGATGATGAGATTAACAAATTACGCAAACGTTTGCGCTTTTGTTACACATATTATACTAACCTTTTATTATTTTGTAAAGCGTTTTCTCAAAAAAAGATTAAAAAGACTGACCGAGGCCAGTCTTCACTATTCTATTGACTTGTTGAAGCTCTCTCAATAATTTGATGGGGAATTAGGACTGTTTCTGAGTCTCTATCAGTGCCAGTTAAGACCAACTCAGCCGCTTTTTCTCCCAGTTGATAAGGAACTGAAGTCAATGCTGGACTGGCAAGTTCTGCTAGCATGGAGTTGTTAAAACTAATCATCTTTGTATCTTCGTTAGACTCTACTTGCTTTAGCAAACGCTGCAAGCTAATGGCTAATAAATCATCACAAGTAATATAGGCTCTGTCAGGATTTTCTTTCACATAAGCCAAACTCTCTTGATCACACAATTGGTTTTGGCTATTGTTGAGATGAAAAGCATGCGGAGTCAACTCATGCTCTGTCATTAAGTCATGATATCCCTGATAGCGATCAGACTGAACTAATTCAGCCATATCCGTATAGACAAAGCTAATCTGGCGACAGCCTTTTTGAAAGAGAAAATTAGCAGCATCATAACCTGCTTGTCGATTATCATTATCCACAAACTTGGCATTTCCTTTATTCTCAAGTGCCGATTGTCCTACTACCACACAGTCCACAGACTGATTTTTAACAAACTCAAAGACCTGATCATCCGTTTTGGAATATAAAAAGACTAGCTTACCAATATTACCGCTGCGAATCATATTTTGAACATTTTTCAAAAGCTCTTCTTCAGAACGTCCAGTCGCTAGACTAACCATATAGCCATGATCCGTACAAATGGCTGCAATCCCCTGAATAATTTGCATAAAAAAGGGATTGTTCCCCAAGCTCTCTTGACTTTCTCTTACAGGTAAGATAATACCCACAGTATTAGACTGCTTTTTGACCAAGTTTTGAGCAGAGTAATTGGGAGAATAGTCCAATGCTTCCATGGCTTTTCTAACCCTGTCTTTTGTAGCTTGACTAATCATGGCATTATCATGCATCGCCCTTGAAGCTGTCGATGGCGACACACCTGCTAGCCTTGCAACATCTTTGATAGTAACCAAAGTCCCCTCCTGATAATCTTTTCTTCTAGAATAGTCATTTTAGTAGCAACTGTCAACTGCTTAAATCAAAAAGACCAGCTAGGAGCTGATCTCAGTTTAACGAAAAAGTCACTTTTTACTACTTTCCTTAGGTACTGTCGGACGGTAGCGAATCCTTAGAAGAATTCCATACCTAATTGTCGAGCCTAAGGTCTCGCCAGTTCCAAGTGTCTAAAATCTTTCTATTAAAAGGATTTTAGACACTTTCAGCACGGCGGAAGTAGCCTTAATAAGCTCGCTATCGCTCGCAGAAATAGGATATTTAGTAAATCCCTTGCAAAGCTTCTCATCCTATTGGTGTAGGGAGATGGGGTTTTTCTACAGTCTGAGACCAGCTAGAAGCTGATCTCAGACTGATTTTTTTAGTTATGGTTAATAAGGCATTGAATGATGTCTTTGAGATATGTTATGCTAAAAGAAAGGAAAACATCCTGACAGCCTCTACTCCAGAGGACTAACTTACTCCTGGAGGGACTTATGTTTGATAGCTTTATCTTTATCGTCAGTTTGCTTCACCTAGTTATGCTCTACCTCATCTATCGTTTACGCCACCAGCGTCCTAAATGGCTGATTTTCTTAGGCTACCTGGTTACGACAGGGGGTCTTCTTTTCCTATTTTATATTCACTTCTTAAGACTTTAGTTGGAAATCATCTTCTAATTTAGCAATGAGCGATTTAAGGAGATTAGCATTAATACGATATTTACTACTATCATCAGCCTTACTAGCCAATAACAAATGCGCATTAATCAGCTTTTGAGTATGAAAAGAGACGGCTGCTCCTGTTATATCTAACTCTTGAGCGATGGTTTTACTTTTAGCATGAGGCTTAGTTAAAGCAGCTAAAATAGCATAGCGAGTAGGATCACTAAGAATTTTCAAACTATGAGTAAAAGTATCCAAATTCAAGGTCTGTTGACTTTCCAATAAAAGATCCATCCGACAAGAGAGAATAAAAACATTTTTGGGTTGACTTGTCATAGCTTGAAAATAATGAAATCGAATCATCCAAGGACTCAGAATGTAGACATCCGCAAGGTTGTCTTTTTCAATTGTCATTGGTGACTCCGAAAAATAGGAAGAATGTGTCAAAAATTCTGCTATTGAAAATTCCTGTGCATAACGGCGACGCTCAGGTCTACTTCTTTCTAAGTAAGGCAAATATAAGGCAATCAGCTCCTCAGATAGCGTCACAAAATGCTTCATAAAAGATGAGGGATTTCTGTAAAATTGACTAAAATACCATTTGTTCTCAGCTGAGTAGGAAGAGACTTCCAAGTACGTCAAAAAATCCTCCGCTTTTTGATTAGAGTCTAGCTTAGTTTTAACTAAATCTGTCAAAAGTTCTTGAATAGCAAAATCACTCATAGCCAAAGCATAGTCATGAATCTCTTGCGGTTCTTGAGGTGATAAACCTTCTGATAACATTTTAAAGTAAAGGATAGCCCAAAGACTATAGGCATCTCCCATTAAGTAGTAGCGTTTGATTCTGTCTTGATAAGGCCGAAATAGGGCATGTAATTCATCAAGCACTGGAAAAACATCCTGGAAAATCTTTTGCTCTTTGGTTGAAAAGTCCCACTCCCATTCCTGTTTGTCATAAGCTAATAGATTAATATATGATAATTCCACTAAGTCACTACTTGTTTCTGAATAATTAATTCTCATCATGCTCCAGTCTGATTGATTTGTTGTCTGTGTGAATCGTATAGTTGTTGATAATAGGATATCCCAAAAAGCCTAACGAGAGCAAGACAAAGATAGAAGAAAGCTGCCTTGCTGACAAGACCAAGATAAGAGCTGCCATAAACAATTTCCCTAATACCATACTTAAGGTAAAGAGACTTGAAATACCTGCTGCCACAGTAGCTAGTCCCTCTTCTGGAAAACTTACCATAATTATGGCATTTAATTTAGGGTTTAAAATACCTGAAGCCACTGTCATAACAAGAAAAGAAATCACCATAATAGGTAAAGAGATTAAATCGCAAGTTGTCAAGTCAAGTGCAACCAGTTCATAGATAACTAGAGTTCCAGATGTTAAGCTGTTCGGGATAGCTCAAACAGGAATTTTGAGGATTGATATTGAAGAAGTCGTCTTGGGCGCTCATTGATGGCAGTAATATAATTGTCAAGTTCTTCAGAGGTTAGTGGATTAAGTGAGACTCCTTTAGGGACATATTCTCTGAGGAGGCCATTGAAGTTCTCGTTTTTTCCTCTCTCATGTGAAGAATAGGGATGTGCAAAGTAAACTTCAACAGCTTCTAAGTTTGAGAGTAAACTAAACTCAGAACCATTATCCGCTGTGATGGATGCAATAGGATACTGACTGATGAGATGCGTGACAGCTCGGTTAATGGTTTGGGACTGCTTGTCTTCTAGCTTAACTCCTAGTGCATAGCGTGTCTGGCGCTCTACCAAAGTCAACATAACAGCTTCACCTTTGGTTTTCTTGCCGAGAACCAAATCAATCTCCCAATGCCCAAATTCAGAACGATCATTAATATATTCTGGACGTTCTTCGATAGATTTACCTAAAGTCTTCTTATTCGTCTTCATGACTTTCTTAGAACGTTTTCTGATACTAACCATCTTAGGCAAATCGATTGGTTTAATAGCTAATACCCCCTCTTTGATATAACGATAAATCGTTTTGGTAGAGGGGACGACTTCTTCAGGATGGTTCACTTTGTAAGTCTGAACAAAACTATCCACACTATGGAGACGAATGTTAGCCGTCAAGGCAGATTCTAATTGTTCAATGAACCTAGCGGAGCAGTCATTCAACTTGAGATAAGAACTCTTTTGACGATTGGTTTCATAGACACGTTGCCCACTATCAGCAAAATAGGCGTTGAAGAAGGTTTGTTTTCCATTCTTATCCTTTACCTGTTCTACTGAACCACGTTTTATTTCTCGGCAGATTGTAGAACGGTGACGACCCAAGAGTCGAGCAATCTCAGCGGGTTTCTTTCCCATTTTAAGATAAGCAGCAATTTCACCCCGTTCTGTGGCTGAAAGATGAGAATAGGATGATTTTCTGGTAGAATTAATGTTGGACATGTTCATCTGCTTTCCATACTGAATTGGGGAATTCTAGTATATCAGACGAACATGTCTTTTTTGTTGCACTTCATTTTACAACGCGGGAAAGAGATTAAATAAAAGCCCATAAAAATGAAAAAGGGAGAAAAAGTAGTCATCACTAATAGTTTCTCTAGAGAAATCCTTTTTGCAAGTGTTGTGGTGACTGCACTACCTATAATCGTTCCAAGCGTAGTTAGCATGCTAAAGATTGCCAAGGTGGTTGCTGGATTAAAAACTCTAAAACGAGCATCTTCTTTCATGCTAAGCATTAAAAGAGCATCAAAGCTGGCTAATAGGGCATTGAGGATAACAATCGTTACTATAGAGCTCTTTAAAAATGGAACACGGTCTAAGAGTCGATAGGATGATTGAAGCCTTTGTAAGATTTGAGCAGGCATTCCTTTACCTTTAAGCTTACCTGAATCTGATAAAGTCAACGGTCTCTTTTTTACAAGAGCTTTTAAAGAAGAGCGTATGCCTATCATCAAAAGAGAAGAAACCAAAAACGTCCCTGCATTGATAAAGGCCAAGTTTCGATAAGATAATAAGCCAATCAACAATGCACTAGAAGTTTGAAAGAGCATACCAAATGCTGAACTGGTTCCTTGGCGAAAAGCAAACATGGCTTCACGATCTTCTTCAGGAACAATCCGCAAACTCAAGGGGATATATAGGGCATTCTCATATTGACCTGAAAGATCTGACAAAAAGTTAACTACAACTGCCACGATAAGCACCCATAGAGCTGGTTTAAAGCCCATCAGAATTCCCATCCCTAAATACAGAACGCCTCTAAAAACTTGTGTAGCTAGGATCGTATCAATCTTATTTCTTGTTTGATCACCCAAAATTCCCATCAATAGTCTAGTTAATAAGGGCAGAGATTCAGATAGACTCACTAAAGAAATCGCTAACTTAGCTTGAGGTAATTGAAGAACATAGTTCATTAAGGCAAGATAATAGAGCACATCTCCAAAATTGGAAAGTAAATCTGCTAGAAAAGTCACCATAAATAAGCGATTGCCGATTACACGTTTCATATTTTCACCCACTTATTTTAAATTAAATAAACACTTAACTAAATTATATACTTAATTGAAATTAAGTCAATACTTAATTTTGTTTCAAAAAAACAAGCAGTTGCTTATCAACTACTTGTTTATTGTTATCGAGACATCTCCAAAGCATAACTAATAGCACTTAGAGCATATAGTGGAGCTGTTTCGGTTCGTAAAATCCGAGGACCTAAACCGAGGCTGGTCGCACCTGCTGCTTCAAAAAGAGCCACTTCTCTCGGTGAAATCCCCCCTTCAGGGCCAAAAATAATCAGGATTTTCTCACCAGCTTGACAAGCCTTAAGCTCTGTAGCAAGACGGCTCTGCTCACCTCGCTTAGCTGACTCTTCATAGGCTACCCAAATGCGATCAAAATGAGCTAGCTCAGCCAAGAAGTCCTTTTGCTGAGCAAAGAGGCTGACTTGAGGCAGACGGTTTCGCTTACTCTGCTGTGCTGCGCCTAAGGCGATTTTTTCTAATTTCTCTTCTTTTTTGGCTAGTTTTTTAGCATCCCACTTGACTACAGACCAATCAGCTGGGTAAGCCCAGATTCCCATAGCACCAAGTTCTGTGGCTTTTTGGGTAACAAAATCCAGCTTGTCTCCTTTAAGAAAACCAGAAGCAATAGTCACTTCTACAGGAAGCTCCACCTGATCATCTATAGGTTCCAAGACTTGAAGGAGGTGTTGCTGATGATCCAAGACCTTGGCTAAGCGCTTAATGCCATCATCAAAAACAAGAACCAGTTCTTGCCCCTCTACTAAGCGCATGACCTGAAACATGTGCTTGAGGGTTTCTTTATCTTCTATGACCAGCCTGTCTTTGGCAGGTCCTGTTATAAAATACTGTTGCATTAGCCGCCAATCACTCCCGACATGTCATCTGTTTTTTTGAAGACCAAAGCATTCCACTCGTCCTGAATCATATGCGTTTCCAAGAAAAAGCCTGCACTAAAGGCTGCTTCAAGCATCATGTCCAATTTCTCAGAAATAATGCCTGACATGATCAGATATCCTTGATCTTTGACCAAGCGATAAGCGTCATCAGTCAGATGAATGAGGACATCTGCCAAAATATTGGCCACAATGACATCTGCTTGTCTATCAATGCCTTTTAATAAGTCACCTGTCGCCACATGGATATTTTCCGTGTTTTGATTAAGATCAATATTTTCTTGTGCCACGCGCACCGCTACCTCATCGAGGTCATAAGCATAGATGTCCTTAGCACTAAGCAGTGAGCTTGCAATAGAAAGAACTCCAGAACCAGTTCCAACGTCAATAACTGTTTCACCTCCACGCAACACTTGCTCCAGCGCAAACAGACTCATTTTAGTCGTTGGATGGGTACCTGTTCCAAAGGCCATTCCTGGATCCAACTTGATGAGTTTTTCGCTAGGAGAGGCCACATAATTTTCTGTCCAACTCGGTACAATGGTTAAGTCATGGGTGATACGTGCGGGCTCATAGTATTTTTTCCAGTTTTCAGCCCAGTCTTCCTCTGCCAACTTTTGGCTATTGACCTCTACTTGCCCAGTCTCTAGCCCAAAATGGGATAATTCGCCTAAGCCTTGATTAAGGGCTATCATGACCTGGCTCAAATCGCTACTGGATGGGTAGTAGCCCGTCACTGCAATCATATCTGACTGCTCAACTTGAGGATAAAGCTCCCCAAAACGGTCTTCCTGACCAATATAATCTGCGCTATCTGAAATAGCCACCCCTTGACTTCCTGTTTCGATTAGCAAATTAGAAACAGCTTCTTCAGCATCTCGGTGTACCTGCACCGTCACTTCTTGCCATGCATTCATCTTAAATTCCTTTCAATATTTACCTAGACGTATCTATACTCTCTTAAATACATTCTGGTAAATTTCTACAACATCATTACCTGAAAATGGATCATATAATAGCCAATTCTTAGAGAAAAAATCCTCTTGTCAAAGTGCTATTGTAAATTTCTCATTATCAACTATTTCAATATATATAGGATAATTTATCATCATATCTGTCACTTTGAAATACTTTTTACAATTTACATATGCTCTTGCAATTAAGTTCAAAATTTCAGAGTTAGATAAATCAACAGATTTTTCTATATTAATTGTTACTTTAGGATATCCATAAAAAGTTTTATCAACCGTTACATTTCCAGTATTAATAATACTATACTTCCTTATTAAAAATATATATTTCACCCATGGTGCTAGTTAATTTCAAAATATCTCAAATTGTAAGCTAGTATGATTTGTTCAATCCTCAATTGCAGCCCTGTCATGCCCCTAGCCAGTGTTCGTTCCATATCAAAAAGGGAACAAAGTTCTGAAAATCTAGTCTCAATGGTTCGTCTCATAGCCATTAGTTTCCAATGATTATGCTGTTTAGCCCCTTCCATATTTTGACGCAAGGGAGTCCAGAGGTGATAGCCATTTTGCTTCAACTCATCTTTCAGCTCACGGTTAAGGTAACCTAAGTCTGCTAAAATGACGGATTGTTCACACCTTTCTAGCAACTCGTAAACTGCCTTAATATCATGAACAGAGGCTGGGCTGACAACATAATTCAGAATGTAGCCTGATAAGGTCACTAGCATGTGAACCTTAAAACCGTAAAACCACATATGTTTAGAGGCGGTGTAACCAATATTAGCTATCCCATTGAAAAGTCTGAACCTGTGGTTACGAATAGATTGACAAAGTGGCAAAGGAAAGCTGTCTATAATAACAATGGTATTGGGAGAAATTTGAGTGTTCATTGCCTGACGAATCACTTGAACCAGCCAAATCAACTGTCTTGCACGCCTATTAAAGCGACTTCTTTCTAGTAATGTACCGCAGGGAAATAGCTGACAAATCCTATAAAAGTGACGTTGTGATTTAATACCTAGTTCAGCTTGTAATAGCAGTAAAACTAGAAGAGATTGGTCTGAAACTTTGGACAGACAGACGTTACGACGGTGTTTGAAGTCTTCCGGACAATAATCCTGATAAAACTGAGAACAAATTTTTGATAATTGACGCATATTCCATTGTAAGTGATGGGATTTAGCTGTATACTGTAAGTGGCTCATTTGGACTAACCTCCTGTTTGTGTAGGCACTTACAGTATAGTCCTTTTGGGCTTTTTATTGTATTTTGAGATTAACTAGCACCACGGGTATTATTTATAAAATTTCTAAAAGAAAGAAATATAATCAAAATAATCACAAAATAAAAAATTATATTAAAAATCTTATTTACACTCTTAAATTCTAGTTGTGATTCACTTATTCCGATCATTACTGCCATAATTCCTATAAAAAGTGTCAATACTAATTCAATAATTATATTAAATGTATAAGTTTCAGTTATAAACGTTAAAATACCTGTTAATACTAAAAGTTCCTTAAATTTACTTTTTACTATGAGATTAATCTTGTTATTTTTAGAAGCAAGAACTAATGGAAATAGGACAAATAATAATGCATAAACGTAATCTTTAATATACCAATTTGACATATAAAAATTATATTTTTCGCAATAGTAATATACACCAAATGCTACAAAAAAATTATATAGTAGTATCCATCTAGAAATGGGAGATTTAAGTATATCTAAAACACTTTTAGCTAAAGACGATATCAAATCCAGTCCGACTAACTTTTTATAATAAAGGATAATAAAAAATATAGTTCCCCATATAATTATTGCTATTTCTCTAGTTGTCATTATTCTTTTTAAAATTATCTTTTATGATATATAATCTTAGTATCTCGGATAAGCGAAGAATTCTTTTTCTTCGAGTCCTGTTTGCCCCTCTTCGAAAAGCTCTTGGTTCCACTCTAGTCCAAAATCGAATTGACTCTCATCTTCTAGAAAATCCATTAAATCACTATGACCTTCTGTTGCCACATCATTTAAAAATTGAGCAAAATAGGCTAAAAATTCACGTGATAAGCCTCTTTTAGGTTCATATGGTATGGTCACCAGATAATCTTCAGCATTAAACTGTGATTTTTGAGGGTTGTAAAAGAGCACATAATCTTCAAAGACGATGTCTTCTTTGGAGACTTGTCCTTGGTCATCCACGGTTTCAATAGCGTCTTGATTTTGTGCCTCTAGAACAAAGGTCACTTCTACAGCATGATTTTTTTTATCCCAATCCATAGCATAATCATACTGAAAGTGTTTGTCCATTTCTTCTTCTAATACTGATAAAAAGCCAAATTTTGCCATGTCATCATCCTTTTCTTTCTATGTAGTAAATGTTTTGTTTAAGCTTTCATTATACGTTTCTAAAAACTCAAAAGCAAATCCAACTTAAATGTCAAAATAACCATCTTTGTCAGCTGGCTGAAAGATAGCTCTAATCCCTTCGATGACTCCCAAAAGTCCTGGTATCAAGGTCCATGAGAAAATCAAATAAAGAATCCCTTTTCCATTTTGGCCTGCATAAAATTTGTGTAATCCAAACTCACCTAAAAATAGCGCTAATAAAACATAAATCACTTTGTTTACTTTTCGTTTCATAAGTTTTCCTTTGTCATTAGGGACCAGCTCTTCACCCTAATCCTTTCCTACTGTTAGTATAACAAATCTTTCTAGAAGTCGTACGAGGGTCGCATCTTTTTGTCAGCTAGACCTTATCATGTTAAAAGAAATAACTTAAGCTTAGTGCTACCATTTATCACTAAAAACTGCACTTTTGGGCAATTTTCTATCATTTTTAGAGCTCTTGTCATACTTTTTTCCTATCCACCTGATTCAAATCATGTCACCTAGGCTCTCTCTCCAATGTCAAAAGACATTACCTACCCCTTTTGTGGCAATCATCATGACACGTCATGTTAGTAAATTATGATATAATTTTGGTATGCACAAGAAAACCATTATTGATTTTAAAGAACTTGGTCGCCGCTATCTCTTTCAATCTCCAATTAAAGAATTAGTGGCTAACTCAATAGACCAAGTTGGGCAAGTGATAGAAGCTGTCAACTATTACCAAGACTTAGGCTACTATGTTGTAGGATACCTCAGCTATGAGGCTGCTTCTTATTTTGATGCCAACTTAGAGACTCATCACCACCCTCTAGGCAAGGAATACTTTGCCTATTTTACTGTGCATGAGACTTGTCAAATCGAAGCACTTCCAAGTACATATGATAGTATTGTTATCCCTAAAAACTGGGTCAGTCAAACCCAGAAAGAAGTCTATCAAAAAGCTATTGAGACCATTCATGCGCAGATGAGACAAGGCAATACCTATCAAGTTAATTATACCATTCAACTGCAACAAGACTTAACTGCCAATGACAGTTTAGCCATTTACAACAAATTAGTCATTGATCAAGGAGCTGGCTACAACGCCTATATCGCTCACGACGACTTTGCCGTCATCTCAGCTAGTCCTGAGCTTTTTTTCAAGCAAGAAGGCAGGCAGCTGACAACCCGTCCTATGAAAGGCACCACAAAACGTGGGGTCAATTTGGAAGCCGACCAAGCTGAACATGATTGGCTACAGTCCGATGCTAAAAATCGCTCTGAAAACATGATGATTGTAGACCTGCTGCGTAATGACATGGGGAAAATTTGCCAAACCGGTAGTGTATCAGTTACCCAGCTCTGTCAGTTAGAACAATATTCCACCGTTTGGCAGATGACCTCAACCATCGTTGGCGACTTAAAGGATCATTGTCACCTTAAGGATATCTTAAGAGCCCTTTTCCCTTGTGGTTCTATTACAGGAGCTCCCAAAGTCTCCACCATGTCTATCATTAAGCGCTTAGAGCCAAAACCCCGAGGAGTCTACTGTGGCAGCATCGGCATTTGCCTACCTGATGGACGACGTCTCTTCAATGTTCCTATTCGCACCATCCAGTTAAGTCATAATAAAGCCACCTATGGGGTCGGCGGTGGTATCACTTGGGAGAGCCAGTGGCAGGCTGAATTTGCTGAAATTGAACAGAAATCCTCTGTTCTTTACCGTAAAAAAACAGCTTTTACACTTAACACAACAGCTAAAATCGACAATCAGGCTATGCTTTATGGTAATGAACATGTCAAACGCCTCAAAGAATCAGCCCATTATTTTGATTTTCCTTATAACGAAGCAGCCTTAACCTCCCAAATCAAGAGCTATTTACAAGGCAAAGACAAGGCAAGCTATCGCTTATCGATTGCTTTGACCAAAGAGGGAGAATTCTTGCTAAGTGATCAACCCCTCAAACCACTTTCTAAAAGCTTTTTAAAGGCTAAGCTGGTGCGTCAAAATAAGAAGGTAGAAACAGAATCCTTCACCTACTTCAAAACCAGTCACAGGCCACACATTGATCCTAAAGCTTACGAGCAAATTTTTGTCAACGCTAATGAAGAGCTACTTGAGACTTCTATCGCTAATCTTATAGTTAAAATCGATGGCAAGCTCTATACCCCACCTACTTCTCTAGGCATTTTACCAGGTATTTATCGCCAAGACCTGCTCAATAAAGGGCTCTTAGAAGAAAAGCGATTGACCATCTCTGATCTCAAAAAAGCAGAGGCCATCTATGGTGGCAATGCCGTTCGAGGTTTATACCAACTTACACTAGACGATTTTTCGATTTCTTAAGGAAACTATGATACTCTTAATTGATAATTATGATTCATTCACTTATAACCTAGCACAGTACCTGAGTGAATTCGACGAAACCATTGTGCTCACCAATGAAGACCCCAGCTTGGTTGAAACAGCGGAAAAAGCGGATGCTTTAGTCTTTTCACCTGGACCTGGTTGGCCAAAAGAAGCTCATCAGATGCCTGACTTAATTCAAGAATTTTTTGATCAAAAACCCATTTTAGGCATTTGTCTAGGCCATCAAGCTATCGCTGAAGGCATGGGGGGCCAACTTCGGCTGGCTAAAGAAGTCATGCATGGAAAGCAAAGCCAAATGCAAAGCTACGGCCCTGCTAGCCTTTTTAAAGGCTTAGCTTCTAAGCAGACGGTCATGCGATATCACTCCATTGTAGTGGACCACTTGCCGGAGGGTTTTATCGCCACAGCTAATGATTGCAATGATGGAGAGCTCATGGCCTTTGAACATCAGACACTACCTGTCTATGGTCTACAATTTCACCCTGAAAGTATTGGAACACCAGAAGGGATGGCCATGATTGCTAACTTTATGGCCATTGTAGCCAAACACAAGTCATGATAAGGACGAAAGGAGGGCTCAAATGCCTGATAATTTAGCGCTCAGAATGCGGCCTCGCAATATCTCAGAAGTCATCGGCCAAAATCATTTGGTAGGCGACGGAAAAATTATCCGTCGTATGGTAGAAGCTAATATGCTGTCTTCTATGATCCTATACGGTCCTCCAGGAATCGGGAAAACTTCTATTGCTAGTGCCATTGCAGGCACTACAATGTATGCTTTTCGAACTTTCAATGCCACTGTTGATAGTAAAAAAAGACTCCAAGAAATTGCTGAAGAAGCCAAATTCTCTGGTGGCTTAGTGCTCTTACTCGATGAGATTCACAGGCTTGATAAAACTAAGCAAGATTTTCTCTTACCGCTTTTAGAAAGTGGTAATATCATCATGATTGGGGCAACTACTGAAAATCCTTTCTTCTCGGTCACCCCTGCCATTCGTAGTCGCGTGCAAATTTTTGAGTTAGAGCCTTTGAGTATAGAAGCTATTAAAGCTGCCATAAAATCTGCTATCCAAGACAAAGAAAGAGGCTTTGCCTTTGATATCCTATTAGATGATGAGGCCTTAGACTTTTTAGCTACTGCTACCAATGGGGACTTACGCTCCGCCTATAACTCACTGGACTTAGCCGTTATGTCTACTCCTGCAGATGACAAAGGAGTGCGTCATATTACCTTAGACGTCATGGAAAATTCCTTACAGCGAAGTTACATTACCATGGATAAAAATGGGGATGGACACTATGATGTCCTCTCTGCTCTACAAAAAGCTATTCGTGGCTCAGATGTTAATGCCAGTTTACATTATGCCGCACGATTAGTTGAGGCTGGTGACTTACCTAGCCTAGCTAGAAGACTAACCGTTATCGCTTATGAAGATATAGGACTCGCCAATCCTGAGGCTCAGATTCATACCGTGACAGCACTTGAAGCGGCTCAAAAAATTGGGTTCCCAGAAGCCCGCATTTTAATTGCCAATGTGGTGATTGATCTGGCACTGTCGCCTAAATCAAATTCTGCCTATTTGGCTATGGATGCAGCTATTAGTGACCTTAAAAAATCAGGAAACCTTCCTATTCCAAGGCACCTACGTGACGGTCATTATAGTGGCAGTAAAGAACTGGGCAACGCCCAAAACTACCGTTACCCCCATAATTATCCGGAAAAATGGGTCAAACAACAATACCTGCCTGATAAGTTCCAAGGAAAAGATTATTTTATACCTAATGACACTGGCAAATATGAGCGAGCCCTAGGCAGTAACAAAGAGCGAATTGACAAGCTTTCTAAACCCTAATGGACAACTATCATGAGAAAACGGTTCCATTACTTATCTTTTTGACTTGAAAAATTTTTAAAAAGTGGTATCATAATTACAAAGAAACATTGCTGTGGCATACGAGTCCACATCTAAGTGTTGACCGACTATTTCGTTGTATTCCGGGAAACAAAGTTCCCTTCTAGTCTGCAAGCCGTTTCACGCGGACGCAACTTCCAAGAAGGGGCGCGTTACCCACCTGCTTATGTTGTGCGGGATCAATACAATAAGTGGACCACCGGTGCCAATACAGCATTCTTGCCTCCTTAGCTCAGTTGGTAGAGCAGTAGACTCTTAATCTATGGGTCACAGGTTCGAGCCCTGTAGGGGGCACTAATAATATAGTTAAAAACCTTGATTTTAAAGGTTTTTTTCTTTGTTTTTTAAAATTTGTTCTAAATTTGTTCTAGAATTATTTTTTTCAAAAATTATCTTTAAGATACTAAATCTCTAACAGTTTCATATTCCTTATTTATTACTTCTGTCAAAACATGACCATAAGTTTCAACTAACTGTGTGATATCCTTATGCCCCATTAACCTTGCAACTACCCAAATATCAACACCCTTAGCCAATAAATAGCTTCCATAGGTATGTCTAGCACCTGTTGCACTCATTTTTGAATCAATATTTAAGACATGTAAAACATTTCTCAAACTTTTATTAATGGCACTATTTGACGACACACCGTACCTATAGTCATAAAATATTTGATTATTAATATTTACAATTTTTAAATTCTTCAACATAACTTGCTGATCATCCTTCAAACGTCTTAAGATTAATGCTAAAGACTGACTAATAGGAATAGTACGAATAGAAGTTTTTGTTTTAGGTGGACTAAAGGTTCCTTTATCGCCACTAAATCTTCTATACGTCTTGATTTCTAGATCATCAAAATTAACATCATCCCAAGTTAACGCTAAAGCTTCACCTACTCTTAAACCAGTTTTAAACAATACTAATAAGAAAAAATAAACAATACCCATGGTGCTAGTTAATTTCAAAATATCTCAAATTGTAAGCTAGTATGATTTGTTCAATCCTCAATTGCAGCCCTGTCATGCCCCTAGCCAGTGTTCGTTCCATATCAAAAAGGGAACAAAGTTCTGAAAATCTAGTCTCAATGGTTCGTCTCATAGCCATTAGTTTCCAATGATTATGCTGTTTAGCCCCTTCCATATTTTGACGCAAGGGAGTCCAGAGGTGATAGCCATTTTGCTTCAACTCATCTTTCAGCTCACGGTTAAGGTAACCTAAGTCTGCTAAAATGACGGATTGTTCACACCTTTCTAGCAACTCGTAAACTGCCTTAATATCATGAACAGAGGCTGGGCTGACAACATAATTCAGAATGTAGCCTGATAAGGTCACTAGCATGTGAACCTTAAAACCGTAAAACCACATATGTTTAGAGGCGGTGTAACCAATATTAGCTATCCCATTGAAAAGTCTGACCCTGTGGTTACGAATAGATTGACAAAGTGGCAAAGGAAAGCTGTCTATAATAACAATGGTATTGGGAGAAATTTGAGTGTTCATTGCCTGACGAATCACTTGAACCAGCCAAATCAACTGTCTTGCACGCCTATTAAAGCGACTTCTTTCTAGTAATGTACCGCAGGGAAATAGCTGACAAATCCTATAAAAGTGACGTTGTGATTTAATACCTAGTTCAGCTTGTAATAGCAGTAAAACTAGAAGAGATTGGTCTGAAACTTTGGACAGACAGACGTTACGACGGTGCTTGAAGTCTTCCGGACAATAATCCTGATAAAACTGAGAACAAATTTTTGATAATTGACGCATATTCCATTGTAAGTGATGGGATTTAGCTGTATACTGTAAGTGGCTCATTTGGACTAACCTCCTGTTTGTGTAGGCACTTACAGTATAGTCCTTTTGGGCTTTTTATTGTATTTTGAGATTAACTAGCACCACGGGTAAACAATACTATTTGAATAGTCTAGATTGCTTTCCAAATAATATATTACTTTCTCATAATCAGAAATACTATGTAAATATTTATCATCCGATTCTTTAACAGATTGCTTTCCTGCTATTACAACACCATCAGTAAAATCATTCAATAATATGCCATCTCTTTTTGCAAATTGAATGGCTTTTTTTATATCCGAATTTAACCTCCTAACATGATTCTTAGTGTATTTTTCAGCATACATATTTAATTTTCTTTGATAAGCACTATGTTTTATTTTGTTAACTTTCTGATTACCAAAAAGCTTACGAATTACTGAACCCCTAATAAAATATTTATTTTTAGTAGTCTCTGCTAAATCACTAGGTTTAATAATTAAGCTATACCATTCAAACCATAGATCATATAAAGTTATATCAGAGGATATAGAATTTACTAGTGACTTCTGTTGCTCCATCTTCATAGCTTCATTCATTGCCTCACGCTTTGTTTTAAAACCTGAACCAGAAGCAACCAACTCACTTTTTTCATTAAATATTCTATAATCCCATAATTTCTTTTTACCTCTTTGTCTATATGTTGCCATTTTTCTCCTTTCCTAGACATCAAGGAATTTATCCTCAATATTATATCATTTAATTATTTAACAAAATAGAACCAAAATTTTCTTCAAAATATTTCCTAGCTCTAGTTGCTAATATTTTATAATGGCTACCTTTACCCTTAGGATAAACAATAAAACCGTTTGGATTAATTGATAAATCCACATCCTTTTTAATATCTGGATTTAATAAGATATCATTAATTAATTTTGACCTACCAAGTCCCAATAATTCTTGTAAGTTATCAATATCCCACCATTTTCCTTGTTCATTATCACTTATTAAATCTAAATACTCCTCTTTTGAAATAACAACAACATCATCTGGTATTGAAATACTAACATTAAAAACCTGTTGCATACTCATTCTCCTTATAATTTGATTACTCCGAACGTTATTTCTTACGTAAGTTGTCAAGTCAAGTGCAACCAGTTCATAGATAACTAGAGTTCCAGATGTTAAGCTGTTCGGGATAGCTCAAACAGGAATTTTGAGGATTAATATTGAAGAAGTCGTCTTGGGCGCTCATTGATGGCAGTAATATAATTGTCAAGTTCTTCAGAGGTTAGTGGATTAAGTGAGACTCCTTTAGGGACATATTTTCTGAGGAGGCCATTGAAGTTCTCGTTTGTTCCTCTCTCATGTGAAGAATAGGGATGTGCAAAGTAAACTTCAACAGCTTCTAAGTTTGAGAGTAAACTAAACTCAGAACCATTATCCGCTGTGATGGATGCTATAGGATACTGACTGATGAGATGCGTGACAGCACGGTTAATGGTTTGGGACTGCTTGTCTTCTAGCTTAACTCCTAGTGCATAGCGTGTCTGGCGCTCTACCAAAAGTCAACATAACAGCTTCACCTTTGGTTTTCTTGCCGAGAACCAAATCAATCTCCCAATGCCCAAATTCAGAACGATCATTAATATATTCTGGACGTTCTTCGATAGATTTACCTAAAGTCTTCTTATTCGTCTTCATGACTTTCTTAGAACGTTTTCTGATACTAACCATCTTAGGCAAATCGATTGGTTTAATAGCTAATACCCCCTCTTTGATATAACGATAAATCGTTTTGGTAGAGGGGACGACTTCTTCAGGATGGTTCACTTTGTAAGTCTGAACAAAACTATCCACACTATGGAGACGAATGTTAGCCGTCAAGGCAGATTCTAATTGTTCAATGAACCTAGCGGAGCAGTCATTCAACTTGAGATAAAAACTCTTTTGACGATTGGTTTCATAGACACGTTGCCCACTATCAGCGAAATAGGCGTTGAAGAAGGTTTGTTTTCCATTCTTATCCTTTACCTGTTCTACTGAACCACGTTTTATTTCTCGGCAGATTGTAGAACGGTGACGACCCAAGAGTCGAGCAATCTCAGCGGGTTTCTTTCCCATTTTAAGATAAGCAGCAATTTCACCCCGTTCTGTGGCTGAAAGATGAGAATAGGATGATTTTCTGGTAGAATTAATGTTGGACATGTTCATCTGCTTTCCATACTGAATTGGGGAATTCTAGTATATCAGACGAACATGTCTTTTTTGTTGCACTTCATTTTACAACGCGGGGACTTTTCTTCTATTTAATAAGGGGAACTATTAACTCTTTGAAGGGTTTTAAACGTGTAAAGGGTAAGAAGGATACTTATCAATAAAAAAGATAGACTAATCCAATCAACCAGAAGCCATACAATCAAAACTGCGACGATGCCACGACAGATAAATGTCCCTATTTGAAAAAGAGTCATAATGCCAGACATCAATAAGGCTAACCGTTCTTCTGGAAAAGAATTCATTAGTAAGGCTTGAAACTTGGGATTTAACATACCAGAGACAATCATTAACATCCCTAAGCTCAAGTAGACACCAAAAATCCAGTGGGTATAGAGGGATATAAAAAGCAAGGGCAAGCCTAAGGTTTGTAAGCGAATCAGTAAGCTTAAATCACAGTTTTGAAACAGAGTCATACTTAAACATGCTCCCAAAGTCCCACCAAAGATACTACAGCAGCTGATTAACGCTAACGTCATGACAGGATTAATGATTAAGAAAGTTGAATCTTGTTTTATTAAAATAGCAACCACAATGGATAAGATACTGAGACTTCCATTCAATACTGGAGCAATAAGTAAACATTGTTTGATCAAGGGAAGTGATTAAGACTCGTTGATAGCAAATTTAACTTGATTTCGCAAATCTTGCCAAAGACTCTTCTCACCCTTTTTAACCATCTGAACAGGACGATTAGCTAAAAGATGATATAAGTTCGAGGAGACCTTAAGGATAACTAAAGCACTAATCGCAAAGGTGGCCGCATTTATTAAAGCCAAAGTAGAATAAGACACAACGGTCACAAGAACAGCTCCAAGAGCTTGAAAACCTAGCAACAAGATAGCACCTAGAGCCTGACTAAAAGTGAAAAGGCAACACTTTTCTGTACAACATTTATAAAGTGCTTTTTTCTTTAAGCAATTAATCTCCATGTCATGGGTGTCTGGTAGCTGAGACTGCCATGAATGCGATGGTAATTCCACCAGTGCACATAATCTTTCGTTTTAAGGATTAATTCTTCCAGTGACTGAAAGGTTTCTTGATGAATAAATTCAATTTTGAAAGCGCGATAGGTGCTCTCAGCTACCGCATTGTCATAGGGACAGCCTGCTTGGCTTAGAGAACGATTGATTCCAAAAGCTTCCAACATGTCATCAATCAGCTGATTATCAAACTCCTTCCCACGATCAGAATGGAAGATCTTGACCTTGGTCAGAGCGTAAGGGATGCTCTGAATCGCTTGTTTAACCAATTCGGCGGTCTTATGCCAACCAACTGACAAACCGATGATTTCACGATTGAAGAGATCAATAATCAAGCAAACATAAGCCCAGCTATTACCGACACGAACGTAGGTTAAGTCTGTTACTAAAGCATTTAGAGGCTTTTCTTGATGAAATTGTCTGGCTAAGTGATTAGGAATAGCTGCCACATTCTTCCCTTTTGAATGTGGCTTGAAGGCTGCTTTCTGATAAACGGATACTAAGTTGAGTTTGTGCATGATGCGACGAATCCGACGACGAGACAGCTGGATGCCTTCATTTTCCAAACATTTCTTGATTTTCCTAGCCCCGTATCTGGCCTTACTTTCGAGAAAAATAGCTTTGATATTTTCTTCAAGTTCCGCTTCAGAGACTGGTTTAACAGCCTTGTAGTAATAGCTAGAACGAGGAATGTTCAACCAACGACACATGGCTGAAATGCTATATTTGTCTTTATTAGCAGTGATTACTTCTCTTTTCGTGCCATAATCACCGCCGCTTGCTTTAGGATATCTAACTGCATTTCGAGTTCTTTATTACGCTTTCGGAGTTCAATCAGTTCACGCTGCTCATCTGTAAGATTATCAATAGTTTTAAAGGAACCAGTTGTTTTAGCCTGACGTACCCACTTATCGAAGGTTGATGGGGTTAACTCATATTCTTTGATAAGCTCACTTCGTTTCATCCCTGCATTGTGAAGGTCAACGATTTGTTGCTTAAAGTCATCGGTGAAGTGGCGACGTATTTTTCTAGACATAATATTCTCCTATTTTCTTTAGTGTAGAACACTTTATAAATTCTGTCTAGTTTAGTGTAACCTATTCAATTTTCATACTGTCCAGTTAAATCTGATAAAAGGTTTAACAAAGCAAGCGCAAAGACAACGGCAATACTCGGCCTAAAAGAGACCACAGAGGCTACCACAAGATAAACGAAAACACGAAAGGTTAGGGTATACAGAATTGTCCTGGGTTTATCAATCGTCCTGTCTGCCAAATAGCCCATCACAAAACTAGTCAAAATGGGCAAAGCTTCTGAGACACTGACAATGGAAACCGCTAGCTTGTAACCAGGCATCTGAAGAACATAGGCCATTAAGGCAAGGTAAAACATCACATCCCCGAAATCTGATAGTTTGTTACTTGCAAATAAGGTCAAGAATAATTTATTTTGTAGAATAGCTTTCATTTCACACCTTTTATTTCCAGAATATTCAGTCTATTTTTGCAGATGAAAAGAGCAGAAGAAAATCACTGCTCTTAAAGGTTAAGGGTCGACTTCTTTAGACAGTCTCTATAACAAGACTCGAACACAACATATCAGCTTCAACAACAAGAGTTTTTTCACCACTCTTTAGAGCCATATTTTTATCAAGGGAGCTAAACAATTGATCTCCCTTTATCTCTACTTTCCATTCTTTAGGAACATAGAGCGTCAGACTTGAAAAAGCGGCATTAATCTCACAGAACACTAAGTCTAATAGCATTTCAGTTTCATCAAAATAGATTGAGGCATCACTAAAGATAATATCAATGGTTCTCTGAGAAGACTGAGACGCATTCATATAATAATCGTAATGTCCAAAAGACTTCCGAGAGCTCTTGCCCACTAAATCTCTAAAAGACAGGTCTTTTTTAAAAAGAAGGGAAAAACCCAATACAATTAACAAACCGATCAGAAATAATAGCCAACTGGAAATTGCTAGCCAATGACAAAAATCATTTAATCTGATTAACAGTAATAATGACAGGATACTAGCTAATACCCATCTTTTTTTAGCCAAAACAAATAGCGTGATAAAACTGAGTAAGCTAAACCAAATTAATGTCCAAACGGATATTGGAATTAAACCAAATTGTTCCTTAAGAATGAGTAAACAAGCCAATAACAATAAGCTAACCCCTAATAATTTTCGTTTCATCTTATTACTTTACCTCTCTAAGTGTCTCTTTTAAAACATGATAGTAGTGTCGTGACACATGAACTTTTTTGTGTGTTTTATAAAACTGAATGGTACTAGTCCCTGAGAAGGAACGTTCTAAAGCATAAATCGAACGTGTATTGACAATTGTAGCTTTTGCTACTCGACAAAAATAGTTGGGTAAATAGCTTTCCAGTTCATAAAGTTTCAACTTTACCTCGTAGGCCTCATCTTTAGTATGAGCAAATAGCTTAGGAGAGTTTGTTTCAAAAAAGAGGATTTCCTCCAGTTTAATAAAATATTCACTCGTTCCTTTATAAAAGGATAATGGTGATTTTTCTAATTGGAGAAGCATTTCTTGGATTTGTCTCACTCGGTCAGTTACGTGAGAGGTTTTTATGATGACTTCAACATCTTGGTAGCTATCATCCAAGTCAAGCCTAACTTTCATCGTCTTCTCCTTTCCTTTATCACTCAGGCAGCTATTGCTTTCTTAACCCTTCAGTTCTTAACTCTATTATAGCAAGCATCTCATTCAAAACAAGGCTTTTCCAGTAAGTGGTCATTTTTTAGCAATAAGTGGTCTTAATCACATTCTAAAACGATAAAAAAAGGAACCCCTCTCGTCCCTTTTGACTAATATGCTATTTTTCAAAGACTTGTGTCATCTTTCCAGTATCCACATCGTAGACGGCACCGTTAATAATGACATCATCAGGAATTAGAGAGGAGGCTCTTAGCTTAGCCATATCCTCTCGGACACTGTCTTCCACGTCTTGAAAAGGAAGGAAATCTTGTCCTGTAACATCAACGCCTAAGTGATCATGAATATGCTTGGCAAAGCCTTCATTAGTAAAAGTCTGCGCACCACAATCTGTATGGTGAAGAACCACAATCTCTCGCGTTCCCATTTGTTGTTGGGAGATAACTAAAGATCTAATCATGTCTTCGGTGACACGTCCGCCAGCATTCCTTAAAATATGAGCATCCCCCAAAGCAAGGCCAAGCGCCTGTGCCACGTGTAAGCGCGAATCCATACAAGTGACAATCGCTACTTTAGTCTTGGGTTTTAAGGGCAGATGAGCTGTCCCATGCAAGGCCACATAAGCCTGATTGGCAGCCATAAAATGTTCAAAATAAGACATTCGTTTCTCCTTCATCTTCTTAAAAGATTCTGTTTAACTGTGTCTTATCTTATCATGAAGCTAGTTTGCTGTCTAAGAATTTGCCTATTTTGAATGCAATGTTCGGGAAATTGTGTGACAAAAGTATTCAAAAAAGGCCACTCCAAGTAATGACTCCTAGAGTAGACCTCTCATTTGCTATGACACCTATTTTATCTCATTAGTAAAAGAATGGTATATTTATTTAGCTAAAAACAGCTTTTAAAACCTGACCAACCGTAGTCACTCCGACAACCTCAATACCCTGAGGGATATCAATGCCTTGTAAGGCATTTTTAGGGGCATAAATCTTGGTGAATCCAAGTTTGGCTGCTTCATTAATCCGCTGTTCAATACGTGTCACTCGCCTGATTTCACCTGTCAAACCTATTTCACCTAAGAAGGCTTCTTGAGGGCTAGTTGGCTTTTCTTTATAACTTGACGCAATGGCCACAGCCACAGCCAAATCAATAGCAGGCTCATCTAACTTAACGCCTCCTGCTGATTTTAAGTAGGCATCTTGATTTTGTAAGAGTAAGCCACAGCGCTTTTCAAGCACCGCCATAATTAAACTGACCCGATTAAAATCCAAGCCTGTTGTCGTGCGTCTGGCATTGCCAAAAACTGTTGGTGTCACTAAAGATTGCACCTCTGCTAAAATAGGACGACTGCCCTCCATCGTCACAACGACAGCCGATCCTGTTGCCCCATCTAAGCGTTCCTCTAAAAAGACTTGACTAGGATTTAAGACCTCTACCAAGCCGCCAGATTGCATTTCAAATATTCCAATTTCATTGGTCGAGCCAAAGCGGTTTTTGACCGCTCTTAAAATACGAAAGGTATGGTGACGCTCACCTTCAAAATAAAGAACCGTGTCCACCATGTGTTCCAGCATACGAGGACCTGCCAGGGTACCTTCTTTAGTAACGTGACCCACGATAAAGGTAGCAATATTGTTGGTTTTTGCCAGCTGCATCAATTCTGCAGTCACTTCACGAACTTGACTGACTGAACCTTGCACCCCTGTAATATCTGGACTCATAATCGTCTGAATAGAGTCAATAATCAAAAAATCTGGAGCTAGTTTTTCAATCTCTACTCGGATTTCTTGCATATTGGTTTCGGCATACAGATAGAATTCATTATCAATATTTCCCAAGCGCTCACTACGCAGTTTGATTTGCTCGGCAGATTCTTCTCCTGAAACATATAAAACCGTCCCCTTGTTAGCCAACTGGGTTGATACTTGTAAAAGTAGGGTTGACTTACCAATCCCTGGGTCTCCACCTATCAAAATAAGGCTACCTGGGACAACACCGCCACCCAGAACTCGGTTAAATTCAGCCATATCCGTCTGAGTTCGATGATAACTAACATTGTCCACATCTTTTAATTTGATGGGGCGACTTTTTTCTCCCGTCAAACTCACACGCGCATTTTTAACTTCTTTAACGGCGACTTCTTCAACAAAAGAGGACCAAGCCGAACAGTTAGGGCAACGTCCTAGGTATTTTGGTGACTGGTAGCCACATTCTTGACAAATAAAGGTTGCTTTCTTCTTAGCCATAGTAATCTCCCTCCCCTAGACAAGACAAACCCATTCGTAAAGAATAGGCCTGCTGTCATAAGCATTTTTGTTAAATCGCTTTACTGTCCTGTCGAACCAAAGCCACCTGTACGGACACCATCTGCTTGGTCACCGTCTGCCACTAAAAAGGGCATAAAGACACCCTGTACAATGCGTTCTCCGACTTCTAACACCACGGTTTGATCTGTCACATTCTTCATTTGTGCAAAAATATGACCTTCATTGGCTTCATTTCCATAATAGTCACCATCAATAACTCCAACAGAGTTAATCAATACCAATCCTTTTTTACGAGGGTTTGAGGAGCGATCATATAAGTACAAAACCTCACCATCTTGCATGTAAGCTTTCACCCCGGTTGGTACCAAGGCAATCTGACCAGGTTCAATTGTTGTTTTTTGAGCGACTTTCAAGTCGTAGCCCGCAGCATGACTAGTTTCACGCTTTGGCAATAAATTAGTATCAGTCAGTGTTGAAATAAGTTCAAATCCACGAATCTTTGACATTTGTCTTCTCCTGAGCTAGTCTGCTCATTTCCTTTTTCTTTTTTAGTCTTCTTATTATAGACTATTCGTAACTGAATAGCAAAAAGAGGCTATGCCCAAGAAATACCTTGCTTGGCTAGCAATTTTTTAAATTTCTTTCCCCTGATAAGTGAAGAGAATCTGAGGAAAATCTTGATTTAAGGTCTTATCTTGCAGAAATTGCCTGGCTTCTTTGTTGACTTGTACGAGATCCACTCCCTGTATTTTGGCAGCATAGACACAGCCACAATAGCACTGACGATAGACATCGTATTCTTCACACATCTCAACAGAACGTCGATAGCCATTATTTTTCTTAAAATCACTTGGGAGGTATTTAGTAGTGTAAACCTTTTGCACATCAATCCCTACATCGTTGATAATTTTCGAGTTTTTGTGGGGATTAATGGTCAAGGCACTGGCAAAGTAGTCAAAGCCAAGCTCCACGGCTTTTTGAGCAGTCTTGTCCAATCGATAATCAAAGCAAACCCGACAGCGGTCGCCTCCTTCTGGTTCTTCTTCCAAGCCTCGAACCAGTTGTTTGTATTCGTTAGGCACATAGTCCGCTTCAATAAAGGAAACGGACTGCCCTGTCTTAGCATTAAAGTCTGAAATAAACTGTTGGGTCACATAGGACCTACGGTGATACTCAGCTTTGGGGTGAATATTAGAATTGGCAAAATAGACGGTAATATCGGCAAATTCTGTCAGGTATTCTAGCGTGTAGGTAGAGCAGGGCGCACAGCAAACGTGCATTAAAATGCGAGGTCTCACTGCTTCTTTAGCCCAAGACTTAGTCATTTCTTGCATGACGCGATCATAGTTTATTTTTTGATTAGGATTCATTTTAGACAGAATCTCTTGTAAGTCAATCATGTTTTTCTTTTCCTCAGTAAGTTTCCTATTATTATATCATATCCTTTACCATGCCCGACACGTATACTATAACAGTTCTTAAAATCATATTAAATTAAGCTAGCTTAATTGTTATTATCTTAAAAAAGAATTGATTTTTATTTTAGAAAGCGTTATCATAAACGTATTAAATGAAATAGATTGACTATTTCAGAAATGAGGATTTTTATGGAAATGAAACTTATTGGTCTTGTCGGCACCAATGCTAGCCGTTCTACTAATCGTAAGCTTCTTCAATATATGGCGCATCACTTTTCAGATAAAGCAAGCATAGAACTTGTGGAGATTGCTGATCTTCCTATGTTTAACAAACCTGCAAGCAAAGAACTTCCTGAAAGCGTGAAACGTTTAGCCAGTAAAATCGAAGCATCTGATGGCGTCATTATTAGCACGCCAGAATACGATCACTCTATTCCAGCTGTTTTGATGAATGCCTTAGCTTGGCTATCTTATGGCATTTTCCCTCTCTTTAACAAGCCCGTTATGATTACTGACGCTTCTTATGGTACACTTGGCTCTTCTCGTGCTCAGCTACAGCTGCGTCAGATTCTCAATGCCCCTGAATTAAAAGCAACCGTCTTACCAGATGAATTTCTCCTTTCTCATTCCTTGCAAGCTTTTGATGACAAGGGTAATCTCTTTGACTTAGACACCATTAAAAAGTTAGATGCTATTTTTGATGATTTCCGTATCTTTGTTAAGATTGCAGGGAAACTATCCAATGCACAAGCGCTTTTACGAAAAGACGCCGAAGACTTTGATTGGGAAAACTTGTAAAACAAGAGAAAGAAGGAATGAGTATGAAATTTGTTGGGATCGTCGGCTCAAACGCCGAAAAATCATATAACCGTATGCTATTAGAGTTTATTCGTCGACAGTTTAAACTCAAGTTCGAGCTAGAACTTTTAGAAATCAAAGACATTCCCATGTTTAATCAGGACAATGACCAATCAAACTCCTTTGCTGTTCAATACTTATATAATAAGATTACACGTGCAGATGGGGTTATCATTGCCACACCAGAGCATAATCACACCATCACACCTGCTCTAAAAAACGCTTTAGAGTGGATGTCCTTTAACTTACATCCTCTTGAAAATAAACCAGTTATGATTGTTGGAGCCTCATACTACGATCAAGGAACGTCTCGTGCTCAAGTACACTTGCGCAAAATTCTTGATGCACCAGGCGTCAACGCCTACACCTTACCTGGCAATGAATTTCTCTTAGGCAAGGCCAAAGAAGCCTTTGACGATAAAGGTAATATTATCAACGAAGGTACAGTTAAATTCCTTGAGCTTTGCCTTGATAATTTCATCAAATACGTAGGAGTTGTATCAACCTTGAAAGTTCCAAAACCTATTGCACCTGAAGACTTAGATGCCGGAAAACCTATCGCAACAACCATTACAGAAGTTGATCCCGATGATCCTGAATGGCTAGAAAAAGCTTCTAAACTCGTCAATGCAGTTGAAGGAAACACCTATGTCAAGTTAGACAATGGTCTTTTAACCGTTGACCAGATCAACATTTTTTAAAAGCCATGCCTTTTGAGTTGACTTTTGCTGACGATAACAATCAATTTCTATATTATAACAATGCCCATCAAGATCCTGAAACCATGTATGCTAAGCGAGTACCTGCTCAAGTGGGTAACCGCATGTCAACCGTTAACGGTTCTCTTCTACCTGCTCGTATGAAAAATGTGGAATGGGTGATTGGTACCTTGAGAAATGGCAATCAAGAGTACGTGAGAACCATTGTACCAGGCTCACCTGCTGAGGTTATTAATACCCACAATTACCAAGCCATGTATTATCCAGATGGCTCTTATGCTGGTATCAATGAAATTGTCTTCAACTTTAAGCCGTGGCTTGACTGGTACCTTAAAGAAACTGGTCAGCATTTAGCCGGTGGCAAAATCAATCCTCTTATGCCTGTCCATGCTGTTGATGCCACCTCGGGGGCATCTGATGCCGGCGGGAGTGCTAGTCCAACATTAGCTGCTGAAGCTGACGCCGTCTCAAGGGCATCTTCTCACTAATCATTAGCCTAAACAAAACAAAAAACCAAGACCAGAAAAAGCTGGTTTTGGTTTTTTCATTAATCAAAGACAAATTGATTATGGTAAAGCTCAGAGTAAAATCCTTTTTGCTGCAATAACTCATGGTGATTGCCTCGTTCAATGACTTGTCCATCTTTAAGGACAATAATTTGATCAGCATTCAAAATGGTTTTAAGCCTGTGAGCAATGACAAAGCTAGTTCGTCCAGCCACTATCGCTTCCATAGCCTTTTGAATTTTACTTTCCGTAACGGTATCGACATTGGAGGTCGCTTCATCCAAAATCAGTACTTCTGGATCGGTCAAAAGGGTACGTGCAATAGAGATTAACTGTTTCTGTCCTGTTGAGAAGACATTGTCATCATCAGAAACCATGGTCTCGTAACCGTCTGGTAAAGACATGATAAAGTCATGAATGTGAGTGGTTCTAGCAGCTGTTTCTACCATTTCTTGGCTAATGCTCTTATCGCCAAAGCGGATATTGTCTGCGATGGTACCTGAGAATAGGACCGATTCTTGCAGAACAATGCCGACTTTTTGGCGGAGACTATCTAAATCATAGTCACGAATATCGTGTCCATCAAAGGTAATCGATCCTGAATCCACATCATAGAAGCGATTAATCAGATTCATAATAGTGGTTTTCCCAGAACCTGTTGGACCAACAACCGCAATCATTTTGCCTTTAGGTGCCACAATAGAAACATCTGATAAAATCTGTTTGCCTGGGACATAACTGAAGTCCACATGATTAATAGCCACATTGTCCTTAAGCTCTGTAAAGCGTCTACCATTTTGCGGACGCACTTCTTCTTTTTCATCAAACATTTCTTGAATACGGCTAGCACCTGTAAAAGCTAACTGCAATTCACCCCAACTAGAAGCGATTTGCATGATGGGTTGATAATATTGTTGAGAATACTGAACAAAGGTTACCACCAAGCCTAAACCGACAGCAGAGGAAATAGAATGGTCATTTAAGACAATGGTTGAGCCAACAAAGATAACGATGGCAGTGTTAATCAAGCTCATCCCATTCATGACAGGAAAGAGAAGCCCTGAAAAGAGACGTCCTTTGAAAGTTGCTGCTCTTACTTTTTCATTATGTTGCAAGAAACCATCGATCGTTTCTTCTTGTACCCCTTGTACAATGATGGCTTTTTGACCAGATATTTTTTCGTCCATGTAAGCATTTAAGCTACTGACTTCTTCTTGTTGAATGGTGGTGTATTTTCGAGCCATTGTAACGATGTAAACCAAAAGTAAAATTGCTACTGGCGTTGAAGCCATGGTTACCCAAGCTAGACGAATATCCTGACGAAACATCATCCAGACAAGGACAATGTAGAGGGCAATATTGGTCAAAACTTGAATCAAAGACTGATTCATGGAGTTTTGAATATTATCCAAATCACTGGTAAAGCGAGATAAGATAGCACCATCCTTATGGCTGTCAAAGAAGCCAACGGTTAAGCGTTCCAACTTCCCAAAAAGACCTTTTCGCATACGATTCGTTGAGTGAGAAATAATTCGAGTAAACAACAGACTGTAAATGAGGCTTGCTAGAGCTGTAAAAAGATAGGTCAAAAGCAACTTCCACATGATGCTTTTAAAAGGAGTCATAGAGGGTTCTACAAGAGCTTGCCCCGTCATCTGACTGACCTGTTTGGCCTTGAAGTAGGACTGCACCCACTTTCCTAATTCTGCTAAGGATTGTCCCAAGAAAACCGGTGCCTTAACTTGTAAATAGGTAGCTAGTACAATAGCCAGAGCTATAAAGACAAATGAGAGTTTGTAACGTTTAAAATAAAACCAGAAAAATCGTAAGGTTTTCATTCGTCTTCCTCCTTCCCTTTTTGTGTCTCGTAGATTTCACGATAGACTGGATTAGTTGCCACTAATTGAGCATGTGTCCCTTGTCCAATCAATTGCCCATCATCTAAAACGAGAATCTTATCTGCCTTAATCACAGAAGAAATTTTTTGAGCAATCATAATAATAGTGGTATCTTTCAATTCCTTATTCAATGCCTCTTGCACTAATTTTTCGGACTTAGCATCTAAAGCAGAGGTTGAATCATCTAAAATTAAGATTTTAGGTTCTTTGATAATTCCTCGAGCAATGGACAAGCGTTGTTTTTGGCCTCCTGAGAAATTGTTTCCACGTTCTTCAACTTGGCTCTCATAGCCATCTGTCATTCTTTCAATAAACTCATGGGCCTGAGCGATTCTAGCTGCCTCTGCTAAAGCCGATTCATCAGCAGAAGATTTGCCTTGACGTAAGTTATCTGCAATGGTCCCTGAAAAAAGAATTGCCTTTTGAAGGACAATAGAGACCGTTTGACGCAATGTTTCTTTACTAAGGCTCTTAAGCGGTCTGTCATCAATTAAGATACGACCTTCTTGAGGATCAAATAAACGAGGAATCAATTGAGCTAAGGTAGATTTCCCAGAACCCGTCGAACCAACAACACCAATCATTTGACCTGGCTCAGCCGTAAAGGAAATATGCTTGAGCGTTGCTTCGCTATCATCGGGATAAGTAAAGCTGACATCTTCAAAGGCAAGTCGTCCATTGAGGTCTTCCACCTTTTGGGTGTCAAAGCTCATGGCTGGCTCAGTCTCTAAGATCTCATTAATACGACGAATAGACACAAAAGCACGACTAGCTTGCATTCCCATAAAACCAACCATCATGATTGAAAAGATGATTTGCCCCATATAAGTCATAAATGAAGCAATATTTCCAATAACCGTTGGCTCTGTTTTAACCATTCCTGAAACCAAATAAATGGAGAAATAAATAGCCATGTAAGAGACTAACATCATAGCTGGCTGCATCAAGGAAAAACCATAACCAATAAAGAGGTTCAAGTCTAATAGCTCATTAGAGATTTCCTTGAACTTCTCATACTGTTCTTTTTCTTGCACAAAGGATTTAACTACCCGTACTCCTCGTAAGTTTTCTTTGGCGATACGGTTAATCTTGTCCATCAATTTTTGGAATATCCCAAATCGTGGACCCATTTGACTCATGACTAAGCCCATAATGACAATAATCAAGATAACCATTAAGACTAAAATCCACCATAACTTTGGAAGTGTTTGGACCGCCATGAAAAAAGCACCAATAAACAGAAGGGGTAAGCGCAAGAGCACTTGGAAAATCATCATAACGAGGTTTTGAATTTGATTAACATCGTTAGTCATTCTCACAACTAAATTCCCTGCATTGAAGGCCTCAACATTGGCATAGGAAAAACTTTGAATTTTTCGAAAGGTCTGTTCACGGATATCTGCTGAAACCCCTTGGGCAATTTTAGCAGCCAAAATGGTATTAAGGGTTCCAGCTAATAAGCCAAATCCTGCAATCCCTAAGAGCCCAATCCCAATTTGAGTGATTTGAGATTTATCATTTTCCAAAACCGCCTTTAAAATATCTTTCAGATAATGAGGTTGTAGCAAAGCACTAGCGACCACTACTGTAATCATTAGTAGCGACAAAGCGGCATACCATTTATAAGACATTATCGCTTTTTTAAGCATCTGTATCTCCTTTATAAGTCATCATATTGTGTTTCAATTGCTGAACGACTTTTTTAACCGTCAGCAATTCTTCTCTTGTGATTTCTTTGAAAAAATAGTTCTCAATATCACGGCGACATTCTTGTAAGACAGGTAGCTTACCTCTTCCTGCTTCTGTCAAAACCACCTGCTTACAACGCTTATCTACCGTCGAGGGAATCACCTCAATAAAACCATTTTTTTCCATACGTTTCACCAAATTACTGGCAACCGATTTTGAAATTTGCAGTTTCTTTTCAATATCTTTAACAAAAATTTCTTGTCCTTTATGCTTTTCCAAAAATACAAGAACATGTCCTTGAGGACCTGCCAAATGTTCAAGGTGATATTTTCTGGCAATCTCGTCACTAATTTGTTCCACTTGATGGGTTAATTCTCGTAAATCAGCTATAATTTGTGACATCTTTTCCTCCTAATTCGTTATCATGGAAACTATTTTAGTTCTCTTGGGAACTATTGTCAATTAAAAGGTCTTATTTTCTGAAAATTTTTAGATTTAAAAACCAAAGCTCTGAAACAAAGTAGCTCCTTTCAAAGAAGACCTTTTCTGTTAGAGTTCGCCTTGGTCTTGTGATATAATAAAGTGATTAGCTCTTAAAGGAGAAATAGAAATGACAAAACAAAAAATCGCCATTTTAGGACCAGGTTCATGGGGTACCGCCCTATCACAAGTTCTTAATGACAATGGTCATGAAGCCCGTCTTTGGGGAAATATTCCTGCACAAATTGACGAAATTAACAATCAGCATACCAATACCCATTATTTTAAAGATATCGTTTTAGATGATAAGATCAAAGCGACCTTAGATTTAAAAGAAGCTTTAGCTGATGTGGATGCTGTCCTATTTGTGGTTCCCACTAAGGTGACACGTTTAGTAGCTCAACAAGTGGCTCAAGTCTTAGACCATAAAGTTGTTGTCATGCATGCTTCAAAAGGATTAGAGCCAGGAACGCATGAACGCCTCTCTACTATCTTAGAAGAAGAGATTCCAAGTGACTTGCGAAGTGACATTGTGGTTGTTTCTGGACCAAGTCACGCTGAAGAAACGATTGTTCGAGACATTACCTTAATCACAGCAGCTTCCAAAGATATTGAAGCCGCTAAGTACGTTCAGTCTCTCTTTAGCAATCATTACTTCCGTCTCTACACCAATCCTGATGTCATTGGTGTCGAAACAGCTGGTGCCCTTAAAAACATCATTGCCGTTGGAGCTGGTGCTCTTCATGGCCTTGGTTATGGTGATAATGCCAAAGCAGCCGTCATTACTCGTGGTCTAGCTGAAATTACTCGCCTTGGTGTCAAACTCGGAGCCGATCCACTCACTTATAGTGGTCTTTCTGGTGTAGGAGACTTAATCGTCACAGGAACTTCTGTTCACTCTCGTAACTGGCGTGCTGGTGATGCCCTTGGCCGAGGTGAAAAACTAGAAGATATCGAACGCAATATGGGCATGGTCATTGAAGGTATCTCCACAACCAAAGTTGCCTACGAAATTGCTCAAGAATTGGGTGTTTACATGCCCATTACTAGCGCTATCTACAAGTCCATCTATGAAGGTGCTGACATTAAAGAGAGCATTCTTGGCATGATGTCAAACGAATTCCGTTCTGAAAACGAATGGTATTAAGAATTGGTCTATAGAAATGAGGGTCTATTCATGACTAAAGTCAGAAAAGCCATTATTCCAGCAGCAGGTCTGGGCACACGCTTTTTACCTGCCACCAAAGCATTAGCCAAAGAAATGCTTCCTATTGTGGATAAACCGACGATCCAATTTATCGTCGAGGAAGCCTTAAAAGCAGGTATTGAAGAAATTTTAGTTGTTACCGGAAAAGCCAAACGTTCCATTGAAGATCACTTTGATTCCAACTTTGAATTAGAATATAATCTTCAAGCTAAAGGCAAAAAAGAGCTCCTAAAACTGGTTGATGAAACAACAGCTATCAATTTGCATTTCATCCGACAAAGTCATCCAAGAGGCCTTGGAGACGCTGTGTTACAAGCAAAAGCTTTTGTCAGTAACGAACCCTTTGTGGTCATGTTGGGGGACGATTTGATGGATATCACTGATCCTACTGCCAAAACCCTAACCAAACAACTCATCGACGACTACGATCGAACTCATGCTTCTACTATTGCTGTTATGAAAGTTCCTCACGAAGAGGTTTCTAATTATGGCGTTATCGCTCCTCAAGGAAAAGCACTTAATGGTCTCTACAGCGTGGACACCTTTGTTGAAAAACCAAGTCCTCAAGAAGCTCCTAGTGATCTGGCTATCATTGGTCGTTACCTGCTAACCCCTGAAATTTTTGCCATTTTGGAAAACCAAGCGCCTGGGGCTGGCAATGAAGTCCAGCTAACGGATGCTATTGATACCCTAAACAAGACACAAAGAGTTTTTGCTCGTGAATTTACAGGAAAACGGTATGATGTGGGAGATAAATTTGGTTTTATGAAAACCTCAATTGATTATGCTCTCAAACATGAACAAGTCAAAGATGACTTAAAAGCTTACATTATCAAATTAGGCAAAGAATTGGAAAATGATTCAAAATCATAAGTTAAAAAGGAATTGGACTAAAATCCAATTCCTTTTCTTTTTCTAAAATAAAAAGCAATAAGCTAAAACAGCCACGAGTATTAAGACATAAGCAATAAAAGCTAAGGCGCGATGACTTTTTGAAAAGACAGTTTTCTCTAATTGGCTTCCTAGCGCTAGTCCAAGTAGTGAACCGCCCACAATACCACCGACATGTCCAGCCATACTAACGTTTGGCATAAAGAGATTTAATAGGAGATTGACAACTATCAAGGTTTGATAGGATTTCCCAACTTCTTTTAAGGCACGATTTTGACCAAAAGTTCCTAACACCATGATGGCAGCAAATAGACCAAACAAAGAGGTAGAAGCACCCGCAGCCACGGTTTCAGGAGTCAACCACATGGTAAAAGCATTCCCCATCACTCCCGATAACATATAGAGCAACAAAAAGTTTCGAGAACCCCAGATATCTTCTGCCATTTGACCAACAAAGTATAAGGTCAAGGCATTCACAAAGAAATGTCCTAAACCAATATGAACAAATATTGGGGTGATTAAGCGCCAAAGTTGATCTGGCATGGCTTTTACTACTATCCCAAGCATCCCACCAAATTGATAGACCGCATGAGAGCTAGTGGCTAGATTCCCATAAATCAGTTGCATGCTTAAAAAAACAAGACTGGTTACAAGTAATAAAAAAACAGTCATGGGATAATTTTTAAAAGGTCTTCTCATTGACAATACACCTCACTCACAGCTACATCGTGGTCTTCTGGCTCAAATGACCTTAATTGACTCTTATAAATGGCACTAACTGTCATCCCACTATAATCCGCTAAATAACGGTCATAATAGCCAGCTCCATAGCCAATACGATGACCCGAAGCATTAAAGACAAGTCCTGGAACATGTATCATGTCAATGGCTTCTTTGGCAAAAGGAACATCGCTTTTAGGTTCTAAAAGACCAAAAGCTGTTTTCATCAACTCATTGAGATGATAAGGGACAAAAATCATTTTTCCTTGCGGATAAGTTTTGGGAATCAAAACAGTCTTTTTATCCTGAATAGCCTGCTCAATTAAAGCTTGTGTTTGATATTCATGCGGCATCGCTAAGTAAGTCGCAATGGTCCGAGCCTTTTGGTATGCTTCACTCTTTGTCAATTCTTCTAAAAGTGCTTTATCTTTTGATTGTTTTTCTGCCTCTGGCATAGCCTTTAAGTGCTCTAGCACCTGCTTGCGATAGTCTTTTTTTGTCATGTCCTTATCATATCATAAAGAGGAAGTGATAGACAAGGTTACTTTTAGAGGTATTCTATGATAATATAAGACTTTTTATTTCCCAAAAATCCTTTTGTATAGGGCTTTTAGAGAGTATGTGAAAAAAGAAAGCAGAGCCTAGATTAACTAAATTTTTCAAAAAACTCTAAGAAGTTTTCATTTTAAGGAAACTTTAAGTTTTCTAGGTTATGATATAGACATCCTAAATAGCGGTTCCCTAAAGCCGCTGGGAGAAAAGGTATTCCCTTGTTTTCCCTTTTCATAAATCTCCTGGGCACCCATAATGGGTGCCCAACCCTTGTTTTTAGTTAGTCAGTTCCCAAACTGACCTTTTTTGTTGCATTCCTTTTGGAAATTATTAAAAAGAAAGCTCACTTGAGCTTTCTCAGTTTGAAGAAAAAGTCACTTTTCGCTACTTTCCTTAGGTGCTGTCGGATGGTAGCGACTTCTTAGAAGAATTCCATACCTAACTGTCGAGCCTAAGGTCTCGCCAGTTCCGAGTGTCTAATATCTTGCTATTAAAGGGATTTTAGACACTTTCAGCACGGCGGAAGTAGCCTTAATAAGCTCGCTATCGCTCGCAGAAATAGGATATTTAGTAAATCCCTTGCAAAGCTTCCCATCCTATTGGTACTGGGACATGGGGTTTGTCTACAGTCTGGAGCCTGGGACAAAAGCTCGTCGACAATTAGAAAAAACGAACAAAGATAGACTTAAAACTTTGAAAAGCTGTCTTTGTTTGTTTTTATTTCTATTTTGTTAACAAATCAGAACAGGTAATGTGGAATTTCTAAAATGAAAATCTTTTTGTCCCAGACTCTTTTTCGATTAATTAGCTTGACGTTTAAACAGACCACTAATCTTAGCTTCTGATTCTTCTGCTTTTATCAGCAGATCTCCATCATCTGTCAATTCATAAGGACACTCTTGAGAGACGGCATTCCCCCAAACATTCCCTTCTAAAAACATGGTTTTCTGAGAAGGATTTAGCTGACCTTCGAAATCATATTTTCCTAAAAGACTATCTAATTGGTAATGAACATGTTTATTATCACTGATGGTTATGGTTCCTTTAGCGCCGGCTTCTTGTCGCACATAAGTTCCATTGATGGATTTCCCACAGCCTGCTAAACTAATCAACAGCATTAGAGGGAGAAGTAAAGTTGCTAATTTTTTCATTTGATTACTTTCTATTCTAGCTTTTTCTAAGCATCATATTCCTTGAAGCCACTAGCTTTAAGGTCTGAAATCAGATTTTCTAAGTCCTCGTCGGTGTAACCTGAAGTTGATTCACTAGACTCCAGTTCCACTTGGTCATTGTTTCCAACATTAGCGTAATAACCATAGTAATTGTAATACACTCTTGACTTGTCGTTATAGGTTTCGGTAATCTTATATACCGTTACCAATCTCACTTCTGGTTTTTCCTCACTGTTCCAATAACCTTGTGTCTCTGGACTATATTTCATGTAATGAGACTGTTTTTCAATCTGATACGTTGTATAAGAGGTATTGGCATATTTAGATTTTGCCAAGTCATCATTTTTGGCTAACAAGTCATTCAGATTACTAATCTCAGTGATTTCTTTAAGACCTGTTACTTTCCATTTCTTCGATTTAGGTTTAATCGTCTTACCTTCATTTAGCAACTGATGAAGATAATCTTCTGAAATCGTCAGAGATAGCTCATCACCGTTTGCTAAATTCTTTTGTTCCTCAATTTGATAACGATTATCAAAGAAATCTAAATCATGTTTGCCCTTAGGTAAGGTAACTGATCCGTAATGATTATACCCCTTTAAAACCACAGGATGTTCCTTCAAAAACTCATCTATACTAGTAGACTTAAGTTTTGATAAGCCTTTAACCGTATAAGTTTTTTTCTGCGTTTTGATAGGTGATTTACTACTACTTGATTGAACTGAGAAAATGACCTTATCCCCATTTGATAGGTTTTCGCTACGTCCCAATTCAACCCGAATAGTGCCAAGCATAGCACTCGCCTTATCAAATTTTCCTTGTAACTTGGGATCCAAGCGGATATCTGTCATTATGATAGGATCATTATCAAGAATGTCTTGTGCTTGTTTTTTGCTAAACCCCATCTTTTTATAGACAATCTTTGAAATCTCATTACCAACTTCACGATCATTATAATGAGCATTTCCAAAACCATCATAACCACTAAAAGTAATTTTTACTTTATTCAAAATGCTTTTTGGCTGTCCCTGATAGTAAGTATACCCAATTCCAATCAAAGCAATAATGGCAAGTCCCCCAATTAATGTTTTACCATTCGATTTTACTGTCTCTTTTAGCTTATCTACGTCTACCATTCTTTTCCCCAATCCTTTTTCCAAGAGCTATTTTACTGATTTGTCATAGCGTTAATCAAACGTTCTGTTTGTTCACTAGTGTGCTTACCAACATTGGTATCCTGATAACGTTGGCTAATAAGCTCTTGAATAGCTTCTTTACAGACCACTGTTTTTTCTTTTTCAAAAACAACAACACTAATGGCATGAGATTGTCCAGAGGTTAAATTTAAGGTTAAAATAGTTTGTAAAGAACTTAGAACCGTCAATATCCCATAAGCTGTCCGGATGAAACCTAAAAAGAAACTATCCGATAGTTGCCCAAATCCCATAAAGGTGAAAAACAGTCCCCATAAAAATGATTTGAGATCTAATTTGAAGGAATCATCAACTGTTGCAATTTGCTCTACTGGAATGGTACGATTTTGTGCCCCTAATGGAATCACCTTTAAAATCGTGTTAGGATTAGATACTTTAATAAAGTTTCCTTCTACACCAACAGAAGCTTTTAAGTAAGACGTGATAAACGAATAGGTCATCCTTTTCTCCCCTTGAAAATAGTTTTCGGTTTTTCCGAATTAACACCCCTATTATATCTAGCTCACATAGCAATGTCAATATTATTTTACAAATAATGATAAAGAGAGAGGTAAAGGTCAAAAAGTGACAAAACATCACAAGAAAAAAAGCCCCTAGAGGGACCTTTTTAACTTTGATTAAAGACGAGCATTTAATTGGGCACTTAGCTCTTCAAATCCTGGTTTTCCAAGAAGCGCAAACATGTTACGTTTGTAAGCTTCTACACCTGGTTGGTCAAATGGGTTGACCCCATTCATGTAACCTGAAACCGCAATAGCTAATTCGAAGAAATAAATCGTATAACCTAATGTAAATTCGTCTTGAGCTGGAAGAGTCACAAACATATTTGGTACCCCACCATCTGTATGCGCAAGAAGAACGCCATCTGTTGCTTTTTTATTGACAAAATCAACATCTTTGCCTTGAAGGTAACCAAGACCATCAAGATCCTCAGCCATTTCTGGAATGATGATGTTTTTACGTGGTTTATCTACACGAATCACTGTCTCAAAAAGGTTACGGTAGCCTTCTTGGATAAATTGGCCTAGTGAGTGCAAGTCTGTTGAGAAGTTAGCTGATGTTGGGTAAATACCTTTTTGGTCTTTTCCTTCTGATTCACCGGCTAATTGTTTCCACCATTCACCAAAATACTGAAGAGATGGCTCATAGTTAGCTAAAATTTCAGTAATGTAGCCTTTACGGTAAAGCACATTACGAACAGCTGCATATTGGTAAGCGATGTTTTCAGAGATCTTATCAGAAGACAATTCCTTACGAGCGGCATTTGCCCCTTCCATAAGAGCTGTAATATCTGCTCCTGAAGCTGCAATCGGTAATAGTCCAACAGCTGTTAAAACTGAGAAACGTCCACCAACATTATCTGGTACGACAAAGGTTTCCCAACCATTAGCGTCAGCTTCTACTTTAACGGCACCTTTGGCTTTATCAGTCGTTGCGTAGATACGTTTGTTAGCTTCTTCTTGACCGTATTTTTTAGCGAGTAATTCTTTGAAAACGCGGAAAGCAATGGCTGGTTCAGTTGTTGTACCAGACTTAGAAATCACATTAACAGAGAACTCTTTATCTTGCACATACTCTACTAAGTCTGCAAGATAAGTTGATGAAATTGAGTTTCCAGCATATACAATCTGCGGTGCTTTACGCTCAGAAGCACTTTGTAAGTTAGCAAAATGGTTGTTCAAGAAATCAATCGCTGCTTTAGCACCAAGATAAGAACCACCAATACCAATCACAACAAGCACTTCACTGTCTGATTTGATTTTTTCTGCTGCTTTTAGGATACGTGCAAATTCGTCTTTGTCATAGTTTTCAGGTAAGTCAAGCCATCCTAAAAAGTCTGAACCTGGACCAGTTCCTTGACGTAATATCTTGTCAGCTTCCGTAACTTGACCTTGTAAAAAGTCAATTTCATGTTGGCCAGCAAATTTTTCTAAAACTTTTGAATAATCAAATGTAATATGTGACATCCTAACAATTCCTCCATCGTTTTCATTCTCTACTATCATACCCCTTTGTGAGCTTTTTTTCAATCATTTCCAATTATTTTCTATGATTTTGGCTTTCAAGGAAACTAAAGTTGGGTTCTGATGATTTCAATTCGGGTGATTACCCCTTCATGCATATGATCAACTCTAAGGGCTACATCAGGAAAAGCAATAGAAGCTCCTAATCGGGCTGTTTTCCCTTCCTTTTCAAGGTAACGTAGCATCATATCTCTCATTAATTCGTTTTTGTCGACAAGCGGTAGTTGCACCCTAGCCACACGACAAGCCATTGCCACCTTTTGACTTCCTCTGACAATAATACTAGAGGCATCATCAAAGCTTGTAAAAAGGTACTTACGAGTCGCAAACAAAATAGTCAGGGCAATAACACTTAAAAGGGAATCCACAGGAGAGCCGTGAGAAACTACAATCTGGCGTGCAATAGCAAATAATAGGACTTCGATAATGGTACCTGAGGTATGCTTACTCAACATTTTGATTAACTCGACCCCAATAGCGATACTCATTGCCTGATTCAAAAAGTTTTGCAAGTAGGTATCCAGACCTGTCTTAATAGAAAAAATACCTGTCAAGGTCAAGGCCAAATGCCCTGTCAAAATCAACAAGGAAACAAGTAAAATAATGGAAATAATAATCTCGATATAATAAGACATCTCATAGAGTCTCACCTGTAAGTATTTTCTCATCTAATCTCCTTTTCTCTCCTCCATTATATAAAAAATCTAATCTTTTGAAAATAAAAAAAGAGCACACACTCGACATCGCTTAGGGCTGCTGGATTCCTCCCCTGACCCACTTCACGCACAAGTGTTGCTCCACTATCAATTATAACATAATACTAAAAAATTGCAAGAAGGACTCCTAAGGTGAGTCCTGTTTATATTAATAAGCACTGCTCGTTGAGCAGTGCTTATTATCTCATTTTTAATCTATTGTTGTTCCTGGCTTTAAGCGTCTTGTATAACGGTCTCGTTGAGTATACCCATTCGCCTCTGTGTACCAATTAGAATTTCCATAGCCACTTCCTCTACCACGTGAGATTCCAGATGGCAAATCTTGTCCGGGACCAACCAAAGTTCCTTGGAAAGAATGTTTCTCTTTCCAGTCCTCATCAATTTCTTCTTCAGTCATACGTCTGTAGACATAATAAGTATATAGCTTGTCTTCACTTGGTGCATCCCCATATCCTCGATCTGCAATACGAGAACCAACATCATCTGTTGAGATAGAAATACCTTCACCAGCTAAATCTTTGAATTTTTCTGCCTTTAGAATATCATCTAAAGAATTTCCGATATCAAAAACTTTTTCCTCAAAAACACTTGAATCCAATTTCTTTAAGACGTTAGCTTCTTTTTCTAATGGTTTAAATTGTACTTTGAATTTACTTAATTCTCCTCGGAAAGTCGGATTTAATTTTTCAAATAAGATGGTATTTTGCTGAATTCCCGCTAAAAAGGACAGGTTATCAACATTAAAGTTTTTTCTATACTTCTCTTTAATCTTTGTAGTAAAAGTCCAAACAACAGTATCATCCATTCGAACACCAGATTCTGCTAGACGCTCAACTAAAACTTTTGAGAAAAATCCCTTATTTTTAATATTTGTAAAAGCACTTAAACCACTACTTTGCCCAATATGAGCCGGAAACTTATCCCATTCCTGATCAAATTTGCCACGCTCTGTTTCAAAATCATAAACCCAACTAGGACGTGCTTTACTTTCTCCGGTTCTTCTAACATTGTCGATTTTTTCAATATTAACTGACGTTGGTTCCTCAACTTCTCTAGGCAAGAACACAACATAATCAGGTGATAACCACCATTCCTTGTTTTTATTGAAAGTAACCTTCCAAGTAATTTCATTTCTATAGGCATCGTATGATTTTGTGTAATCTACAATATCTGAAACTTGTCCATTATCTGTCCACCATAAGTTCAATTTAACAGTGTTATCATAAGCACTTTCTGCCTTAACATTGGCTGGGGCTGAGATGGCTAACAATCCAAGACAGGTGCTTAGAGTTGCCACTGCTGTGATTTTTTTCATTGCTTTCATTAGCTATATTTTCCTTTTTAATTTTATTTAATTATATTATAAATATAAACAAATTTTATGTCAATAATTTTATAATAATTTTTATTTTATTTTTAATAAAATCCTATATTATCTCAATAACAATTTTTAAATCCTATTTGAAATACTGCAATAGCGAGCATATTGGTTTCATCTCAACATTAGTGTGCTATAATATTCCTATTAGAATCGCTTGGGGAGATCCTATGAAGAAAAGGAAACTTATCACGATAGCTATTTGCCTATTACTGCCTGCTTTAGCTAGCTGCTCCTTACTAGAAGAAAAGGGAATAACTGCCAATAATGAACAAAGCCAGCTAAAAGAAACCGAACAAAAAGCTATTGTCCAAAAAATAGCTAATAACTACTATTATCAACAATTAAACAAAAAGCAACAAGACAATTACATTAAGCTCTACCAGAGCTTATCGCAATTTCGTGAAGTGATTAGCCTAAGCTCACAGTCCAAAAAGAGCCTCATAAAAACTATTGACGCCTTTGTTATGGATAATCCCGAGTTCTTTTGGATTACCTCTGCTGATTATCATTTTGAGATTTCTGACTATGATGCTTATGTCACTTTCCCAATTCCTAAAGATATTAAAACAACCTACCAAAAGCTGCAAAGCACTGCAGATGAGATTGTTTCTAAGATGCCTCAAGGAAGTGATTACGACAAGGTCAAGTATTTTTATGAAGTCATTGTTCAGCAAACCGACTACAATAAAAAAGCCTTTGAGGCCTATCAGTCAGGTGATTCCTCTAAAATCGCCTCTAATCAAGACATTCGCAGTGTCTTTTTGAATCACTTATCTGTGTGTAATGGCTATGCACAAGCCTTCCAACTTCTTTGTCAAAAGGCAGGCATTCCGGTTGCTTATATTAGAGGGACTGTTACCTCTCACCAAACCCAAGGCAGCTATCCACATGCTTGGAATACCATCATGCTTGATGGAAAATGGTATGCCGTTGATACCACTTGGGGAGATCCTGTTTTTGATAGCCAATTATCAGGAAACCCTCATACGGATACCAACTACCATTTCTTATGTCTACCTGATAGCTTGATGAATCTATCTCATCACGCTAGTTCTGATATTGATTTTAATCATACCGAAACTTATCAAAATGTATGGAAAATGCCTGTTTGTTCTGACGACTCACTGCTTTATGCGAAACAACATCAGAGCTATTTTGACACCTATGATACTAACCAGGTCTTAGATAGCGTTGCTAATCAGCTTGCTAAAAGTCAAACTCCAATCACTATCCAATTTTCCAATCAAGAAGCTTACGAAGACATGGTAAGGGATTTAGCCACCAACCAGGAACAGTATCATCACTTATTTAGTAGCTACCAAGATCACTATAGTGGCTACACTTATAGTCAAGTCCCTGAGGTTTATGCTATTTCCTTTAACACCCAGACAGCATGATAGCCATTAAACAATTGAAAAACACTGACCTATTTCCCTAACATCTGGGATCGGTCAGTGTTTTTTCATTCTTACCTAACTCATTATCCAGTTTTGCCTCTTCTTTTGCTAAATGCTTAGCTTCTTTTTTCTTATCGCGTCCTTGACGGAAAAAGGTCTGCATGATTTGAGCGCATTCTTCTGCCAAGACACCTCTTTCCACCTCAACCCGATGATTTAAGCGTGAATCGGTTAAAATCTGATAGAGGCTATCTGTTCCACCGAATTTTTGGTTGCTAGCGCCGTAAACCACATGAGGAATTCGTGCTAAACCAATGGCGCCACTGCACATGACACAGGGTTCGATAGTGACAAAGAGTGTCGTATCAAGTAGACGCCAGTTGCCTTCATGGGCATTGGCTTCATTAATGGCCATGATTTCAGCATGCATGATAGCTTGGTTAAGCTCCTCACGCGCATTGTGCCCACGCCCAATGATTTTTCCATCTTTGACAATGACACAGCCTATTGGAATTTCCTCTTTTATTAAGGATTTTTCAGCTTCCTTCAGGGCTTCACGCATAAAATAGTGATATTCTTCTTGACAGTAAGCCATTAGGTCAAACTCCCTAAATCCCAAGTCTGATGTGGTAAAGACAGATCAACCGGGATATCTTGAGCATGGGCTTGGGCTTGCTGACGCAAGATAGTCAAATGATTATCTGGATCAATTCCTTTTGGAGGCAAAGGAGGCATATGGGTCAAAACCAAGCGCTTAACGCCTGCTTCCTTAGCAATTTGTCCAGCTTCCTTAGTGCTCAGATGGGCAATGTGGTTTTCATTGCCTTCATAAAGATAGACATCCGCTAAGAACAAATCAGCTCCTTTCGTAAAAGGGGCTAATTGATCAAAGTAACCTGTATCTCCAGTAAAGACCAATACTTGACCAGTTTCTCTCTCCAAAATACGAAAGGCATAACAAACAACAGGATGAACCGTTTTGATAAAGGTAATGTCAAAAGGTCCAATCGTTTGAGTCCCATCAACATCATAAGTAATCCCTTCAGACACTTCTGGAATAGTGAGTTTTGCAAACTCATTGGCATCTTCTTGATGGCCATAAATTGGCAGAACCTTAGATTGCCAAAGGTGTTTGGGATAAAGTTGGTAATAGTGTCTTAAAACACCTAAATCAGCCACATGATCAGGATGGTAATGACTGATAATCACAGCATCTAAATCCAATGGACTGATTTCTTTTTCTAATTCATTAAGGCAACGACTACCGGCATCCATCAGTAATTGAAAGCCGTCATGTCCTGTTACCAAATAAGAGGTTGTTCCACCATCTTGATAAGGATAACCTCCCCACGAGCCTAAGGTTGTTAATTTCATGACCACACCTTCTTTCTTTTCTCTTATTATATCAAATCTAAAGCTAAAAGGTTTTTCTCAGGCCTAAAAAAGCTCCCGTTTTGGGAGCTACTTTCAATTAAGGCTTACGATTTACGAAAGAATCCTGGTATTTTAGGGCAATCAAGGTCGCGATAATGGCCTTTATGCTATCGCCTGGAATAAAAATTAGGTTAGACAAAAAGGAAGCTCCCAAGGTCATTCCGGTATAAGCTGATAACCAAATGGCACCCATAACATCCACTAATAAGACACCTGAGATAAAGATGGCTAAAAATGCTGCCACTGCTTTTTTTCCTTTGCACTTTAGATATATTACGGAAAAAACAAGAGGCACTAATACATAAGCAACCACATAACCAGCAGATGGCCCCATCAAAACAGGAATCGTCGTTCTTGACCCTGAAAAAACAGGTAAAAAGAGTCCAATAATCAGAAACAATAGAACTGATAAACTGCCTTTTTTACCACCCAAAATCAAACCTGCCAACATGATGCCTAAATTTTGCAAAACGATAGGAACCGGTATAAAGCCTAATGGAATGGCTGGAATAAGACCTAAAACAATAATCAAGGTCGTCATCATAGCGACTTTAACTAAATCTTTGGTTGAAAACATGTGATTACTCCTCTAAAAAATAAATAGTCTTGTGCCTACGACAGGCTGGATTAAAAGGACTAAGGCAGAAAGGACAATGACCAATATCATATTCTGAACGGCTTAAAAGTCTGCGACAATGACCACAAATCACAGGATAAGCCTCTTTGAGACTAGTTGCCTGAAAAGCATGATCTTCTAGACTATCATGGCACTGATAACAAGCATAATAATGCTGACAAGTGGCACATTTTAAGCCAACAATGTCAAGCACACTATGGTAGTGAATGCAGCGGTATTCAGGGTCTAAGTCAATTCCGTAACAATCTGTCATATGATATCCTCTGTAATAGTTTAATAGAGCTAAGATATTTTGTCAACCTATTTTTTGTTACAGGGTAACCATTGGTGTTGAAAGAACAAGAAAAAACCAATGGAATAGGAAAAAGACTGAAACTCTCGTTCAGCCTTTAGGAATGCTTTAAAAATTACGACTTGATTTATTGTATCCATAACGTTCCAAGAAATCTTCACGGAATTCAAGTAAGTTGTCATCCATGATTGCCTGACGAACCTTTTTCATTAAGTTAACTAGGAAGTAGAGATTATGATAACTTGTCAAACGAATACCAAAGGTTTCATCTGCTTTAAGCAAGTGACGAATATAAGCACGTGTGTAATTTTGACAGGTGTAACAATCACAGTCATGGTCAAGGGGGGTAAAATCTTCCGCAAACTTAGCATTCTTAACCACTAGACGTCCTTCACTAGTCATACATGTCCCATTTCTGGCAATCCGTGTTGGCAAGACACAGTCAAACATATCGACACCACGGATAACACCGTCAATCAAGCTATCTGGCGCACCTACACCCATCAGATAACGTGGTTTGTTTTCAGGTAATAATGGGGTTGTGAAATCCAGTACCGCATTCATCTCATCATGGGTTTCACCAACAGCCAGTCCACCAATTGAGTATCCAGGGAAGTCCATTGACACTAAATCAGCTGCTGATTGACGACGTAAGTCCTCAAAACCAGCTCCCTGAACAATTCCAAACAAGCCTTGGTCATGTGGACGGCGGTGTGCCTTTAACCCACGTTCTGCCCAACGACTGGTGCGTTCAATAGATTTCTTAACATAGTCATAAGGTTGATAGAACTGAGGGCACTCATCAAAGCTCATCATAATATCTGAACCTAGATTATTTTGGATTGAAATAGCTTTTTCTGGAGAAAGGAACATTTTTGAGCCATTTAAATGGTTTTTAAAGGTTACACCTTCTTCAGTAATATTACGTGAATCAGCTAAAGAATAAACTTGGAAACCACCTGAATCAGTAAGGATTGGTTGATCCCAGTTCATGAATTTGTGAAGGCCACCAGCTCTTGCAATTAACTCATCACCAGGGCGGAGCCACAAATGATAGGTATTAGAAAGGATAATTCCTGAACCCATTGCTTTCAATTCTTCAGGAGATTGTGTTTTAACAGTGGCTTGTGTTCCAACTGGCATAAACATTGGTGTCGGAAAGGTTCCATGCGGTGTGATAATCTCACCCAGACGGGCACCCGTGTGCTTTTCTTTTTTAATCAGACGATACTTAATTGGATAATCTGTCATATTGTTATTCCTTGCTATCAAGATAAACAGTCTTGAGCGATTTTGCATCTTCCTAATTCTTATCAGGAAGATGGGCTTGTTTAAAGCCTTATCATTTTACCAAAAAAACAGGTCCTTGTCATGCCTTCTGACAAGTCAACTTTTCTTTAAAATAACTATTGCTATTTTAAAGCTTTATTCAAATATGATATAATAGCCCAAAGGAGTTCACTATGTCAATTCGAGAAATTAAAAGGCAAGCTCGCCAAACCCTTAAAGGGCTTTCGGGAAAGTATTTGCTATTTTTAATGCCTACTTTACTTTCCATTTTTTATATGGGAATTGAGGTACACCAGTCTTACATTATCAATCAAGGAATTGAAATGTCTGTGGGTGCCAATTACTTCCCCCTACTGATTACTATCATATTACTTCTACTCACTCTTTCAGCTAGTTTTACGATGATAGAGGTGGTTAGATATCACCGCACTAGCGTTACTTTTTCAGAAAGCACCACTGCCTTTTCAAGAGACTATATCGGCAAAATCTTAATCTTAGCCTTCGTCAAATGGCTTCTGCTATTAGTCTGGTCTCTGGTCTTGATTATTGGAGTGATCATATTAGCTATTGGGGTATTTGCCTTGCTTACCAATCTTAAAGCTGGAACCAATAATAAGATGTCAATCCTACTAATCGTTTTAGGTGTTATGGTTTGCTTGGTCGGACTGGTTATCTACATCAACCGTTATTATGCCTATAGTCAATCTGAATTTATTTTATATGATAGGGTCAAAAATCAAAACTATCTAGGCTCTATAGCAGCTATTGAAGAGAGCAAATACCTGATGGATGGCTACAAATGGTCTTACTTTTGGCTACACTTTAGCTTTATCCTATGGATTTTTGGTAGCATGCTAAGTTTTGGTCTATTATATTTCTATGTTTTACCTTATTTACTCACCTCAAAAGCGATTTTCTATCAAAAGCTAAAGGATCGTTATGATCAATTAGATGAACCTTTAGAAGGCGACCGTTTGCCTCTACCAGGCTTGACTAAAAAATCAAGTCCTATGCCTGATTAAAAGAGACCTATCGCCTACAAAAAAAGCTTGGACCATATGGCCCAAGCTTTTTTAACTTCTTCCTAGATTATTTGAGTTTGTTTTCTTTGGCTTGACATTCAGGACAAATACCATAGGCAATGACGGGAATACGCGTCACCTTGTAACCGGTCTGTTGGTGAGCCTCTTTGGCAATATCCATAACGTCCACATCCATAAAGTCAGCAATTTTCCCACAGCTTTCACAAACCACATTGACATGCTGATGACCCATAAAGTCATAGTAGGTCGTTAAATCATTGGCAATTTTTAACTCTGATACAAACCCTTCATCAACGAGTACCTTAAGATTATTATAAACGGTAGCCAAACTCATATTTGGGTATTTTGGCTGTAAATCTTTATAAATCATATCCGCACTGGGATGATCTGTGGACTGTATTATGTAAGAAATAATAGCCTTACGTGTCTCTGTAATCCGAATGTGCTTATCTCGTAGATGCTCTAGGACGTTTTCATAGGCATCTAGGGCTTGCTGATGTGAATGAATGTCCATAAGCTACTACCTCATCATTTTTTCTCATTATAACATAAGTTGTCTCTTCGTATCATCAAAAGGACTTAAAAGTCCTAAATGATAGCAGAATGAAGCGGAAATAATCTTTTAAGAACACCAATAGTAAGCGACCATAAAAATGGCAAGAAAAGCAAGTGCAATCAGCAACATGATACCTACTAATTTTAACAGGAGTTTTAATAATATTTCCAATCCGTTCATGAAACACCTCATTATTTTTCATGTTATTATAACACAAATGTTAAAAATGAGGAATAGATAGCCTTTATTTTGCTTCATACCAACTTTGACCAGTATTTTCGTCTGCCTGTAAAGGCACTGCTAGGCTAACTGCCGATTCCATGGTTTCCTTGACCAATTTCTTAACAGCTTGTAGTTCTTGTTCAGGAACTTCTAAGACAATTTCGTCATGTACTTGTAGTAGCATTTTGGCTTCAAATTGACCATCTTGCAAGGCCTGATCTAAGTTAATCATGGCAATCTTAAGGATATCTGCAGCACTTCCTTGGATAGGGGAATTAATGGCTGTGCGTTCCGCAAAGGACCTGAGATTGAAATTACGCGAGTTGATGTCTGGTAATTCACGACGGCGCTTGAAGAGCGTCTCCACATAGCCCTTATCTTTTGCTTCTCGTACCACTCTTTCCATATAGTCCTTGATGCCTGGGTAGCGTTCGAAATAAGTATCAATATACTGTTTCGCTTGTTTTCGACTAATCCCTAGATTGTTAGAGAGACCGAAGTCCGAAATCCCATAGACAATACCAAAGTTAACAGCCTTAGCATTTCGGCGATCATTAGCTGTAACATCTTCTGGCTTTTCAATTCCAAAGACACGCATAGCCGTCGCCGTATGAATATCAGCTCCTTCTTTAAACGCAGCAATCAAGTGCTCGTCACCCGAAATATGAGCTAAGACCCGTAACTCAATTTGAGAATAATCCGAACTTAACAAAAGGGAATCGGCTTGAGACGGGGTAAAGGCTTTACGAATCAAGCGACCTTGCTCGAGGCGAATCGGAATATTTTGCAAGTTAGGGTCTACACTGGACAGACGTCCTGTTTGGGTCAAATCTTGCACGTAACGGGTATGAATTTTGCCATCTGACATAATATAATCTTGTAAACCAATGACATAGGTCGACTGGAGTTTAGTGATTTGACGATAGTCCAAAATCTTAGCCACAATAGGAGCAATGGGTGCTAATCGCTCTAAAACATCCACTGCTGTTGAATAGCCTGTTTTAGTCTTTTTGGTCATCTCAAGCGGCAGCCCCATCTTGTCAAATAAAATGACTCCTAGTTGCTTAGGTGAATTAATATTAAAGGTCTCACCAGCCATCTCATAGATAGTCTGTGTCAGCTCTTCAATAACAATTTGGTTTTGAAGGGCCATTTCCGTTAAACTGGCTCTGTTAACTGTAATCCCCTGAATTTCCATCTTAGCTAAGACATTAGCCAAAGGTAATTCAATAGCTTGATAAAGGTCTTTTTGATCATGTTCAACCAGTTTATCTAAGACGAGCGGTTTACTATCCAAAAGCACCTTGACTTTACGCGCCAAATGCCCTAGTAGAATATCCTTCTCTGGAACCGCACGCTTGACCCCTTTACCATAGACGACTTCATCTGATTCCAATGGAATCTTAGTAAACAATCGCGCAATAGTGGTCATTTGATTGTCTTCAACATTGGATAAGAGATAGTTAGCTAGTCTCGCATCATAGGCAGGAGCTGGGATATCAATGTCTAAATGGCTTAATAACACTTTGCTGCGTTTAAAATCATAAGTAGCCATAGGCTTAGCCAAAATCTCTTTGAAGAGATCTTGGGACAAAAGACTTATATCATCACTCGCATAGATAGCCTCTTGATTGCCCCAGGCAAAGGCAATCATACGATCTCTATGATAGTTATCATTTAAGACCTCAAAGTAAAAGACATCATCATCAGAAAAAAGCTCCCTACTAAGACTGCTCACCTCTTGATAAGCAATAGTAGCTACTTCTTCTTGAGGCAACTGACTGGATAAGGCTTGCTTTAACTGTTTAAAGTCCATCTCATCATAAAATTGAGACAAGAGGGCTAAATCAGGTCCTGTATAAGAAATATCATCCAGTCCAATGGTTATAGGCGAGCTGGTATTTATGGTCGCCAATTCTTTAGACAAGAAAGCTTTTTCCTTGTCATTGATGAGGTTTTCTTTCATCTTAGAGGCTTTAAAGCCATCAATGTTGGCATAGATTCCTTCTAAACTACCATACTCGTGTAAGAGTTTGAGACCTGTTTTTTCGCCAATCTTTGTAACACCTGGAATATTATCCGACTTATCGCCCATCAAAGCTTTTAAGTCAATAAATTGATCAGGTGTCAGCCCCATTTTTTCCATTAAATAAGCTGGGGTGAATTCTTCAAATTCTGCTACCCCTTTTTTGGAAATTTCAACTACTGTATTAGCATCTGTAAGCTGAATTAAATCCTTATCCCCACTGACAATAGTCACATCAAAAGGAACCTCAGTACGCTCTGCCATTTTATCAAGCGTCCCGATGATGTCATCAGCTTCATAGTTTTCCAAATCATAATAAGCAATCCCTAACGCTGTTAGCATCTCACGAATATAAGGAAACTGCTCCCGAAACTCATCAGGTGTCTTAGCACGGCCTGCCTTATAATCGGCAAACATCTCTGTCCTAAAAGTGGTTTTCCCCGCATCAAAAGCCACCAAAACATGTGTAGGATGGACACGCTTCATCATATGATCAAGCATCAAGTGAAAGCCATAAATAGCATTGGTGTGAAGACCATTGTGATTTTTAAAACGGTCAATTTGATTGTAAAGAGCAAAAAAGGCACGAAAGGCTACCGATGAGCCATCAATTAATAGTAATTTATTCTTGTTTTCCATAGCCTTATTATATCACAAGTCTTGATAGAAGAAGCTTCTAAGCCTCCCTTTCTCATAAGGATAAAAGAAAAACTGCTCTCAAACGAGAACAGTTTCATTAGAAAAAATTACCGAAAGTTGTTTATTTAACATTATAGAAATCTATCATTCGAGCATGAAATTGTTCCATCGTTAAATCGGAATTAACTTTAAGTTTTTGGCCGTAATTGCCTGTTTCAAGTGCTTCTTCTAATTTTTCTTTAAAGGCATCATCTTTAAATTCAGGCCATAAGCTGTAGAATTGATGAGTGATTGAGATATCATCAAAGCTATAGTATTGGATTTTCTGATCAAAATTACTCATGATACTTTGAGGAATGAGATAATAAGTGTCACGATGAACGGTGTATTTTTGATACTCAACTTTAGATTTTAAAAATGCTGTAAAAATCTTAGCTGGTGTAGCTTCTGCTTGTGCACCGATGGCACAGCCATCATAAGGGCTGCTGCAGCTGTGGCTAGGGATACGATTAGTTTCTTTTTCATTAGGTTTCTCCTTTTTGATTGAGCAGGGGAGCTTGCTTGTCTCACAAGCTCCAAGTGAAGGGGCAATAGGTCAGTAAACTTTTTTCTTAAAAAAGAAACAAAGCAACTTTTTTAAATTATCTTTTCATTAGCTTTGTTAAGTTATTGTTAATTAACTTATAATTTTATTATACTTTTTTTATTTTCTTTGACAAGGTATTTTTTGACTATTTTTCATATTTTTATTGTTTTGTCATTTTAAAACCCATTTAAACCAGACATTCTCAAGATTTTCTGCCAAAAAATAAACAAAAAAGAAGAGAAAATACAAGTCTCTTCTTTTTTAATTTAATATTAACTAAATGCTATTTCATCCATTTAGAAACTTTATCCGTATTGGCATCAACCCATTTTTTAGCCGCTGCTTCTGGGCTCATGCCCTTATTAATATCTAACATGACTGCTTCCATGTCTTTTTGAGACCAATGGAATCGATCGATGATTTTATAGACGGTTGGCATATCTTTTTTCAGCCCTTTACGAGCAATGGTATTGATATTTTCTTCTGAACCAAAGCTTCCTTTTGGATCTTTTAGGTATTTCAAATCATACTTGGCAAACATCCAGTGTGGCGACCAAGCGGTGACGACAATAGGCTCTTTTTTCTTAATAGACTGGTCTAGGGATGTTGTCATAGCTCCTGTTGATGCTGATACAAGCTCCCAACTTGATAGGTTATCATAATCTTTCAAAGCATTTTTAGCAGCATTCATGATACCAGCTCCTGGCTCAATACCAGTTACTTTTTGGCTAGCTTGATCTGATAAATCAGCAATACTATTAACATCAGTCATATAAGTTGGAACAGCTAATCCTAGCTTGGTTCCTTTAAGGTTTGGCCCTAGATCATCTAAATCTTTTTGGTATTTTTTGTATTGTTGCCCGTGAGTGACTGGTAACCAAGCACTAGTAGAGAAGTCTGCATTACCATTGGCAACGGTCTGCCACATGACAGCATTATCAAGAGGCGTTAACTCAACTTGATAACCTTCTTTTTTCAAGGCTTCAGCGATAACATTCGTAGAAGCTACTTCTGAATCCCACTGGACATAGGCAATTCTTACCTTCTGCCCTTTTTCAGCTGAACCTGAGGTCATCATGACAACAGAACGTCCAATAGCTGAGAAAAGGAAAATAGCAAGGGCAGCAATTCCAATCCATTTGTTGGTTTTTCCTGCTTTTGACTTGTCTTGTGGTTTGCTGTTAAAGAGTTGAGTCATTCTATCTAGAATAATAGCTAAAATAACAAGGGCTAAACCACTAACAAAACCACTTCCGATATCAGCATGTTGTAAAGCTGATAAGACTTCACGACCTAAACCAGGGGCTCCGATCATAGATCCAGTTACCACCATAGATAGGGCTAGCATCATGGTTTGGTTAACACCAGCCATAATAGTATTTTTAGCTAAAGGTAACTCTACCTTAAATAGCTTTTGCTTAGCTGTTGATCCAAAAGCATCTGAAGCTTCGACTAATTCTGTAGGAATATCACGAATGGCTAAATTAGTGAAACGAACCGTTGGTGGCAAAGCAAAGATCACTGAGGCAAAGACACCCGGTACCATACCAATACCAAAGAAGGCAACGGCTGGAATTAAGTAGACGAAGGCTGGCATGGTTTGCATAAAGTCCAAAATGGGATTAACCACTTGACGCACAGTCGCTTTTTTAGCCATCCAAATACCAAGAGGGATACCAATTAGAATGGAAATCAAACTGGCTACCAAGACTAGGGTAAAGGTATTAATCAACTGTTCCCATAGACCCTGATTATAAATGAAAAGTAGTCCTAAAAGGGTAAAGGTTGGTAATGGCCATTTCTTCTTAGCCAAAAAGAACATGGCAAGGGTCACTAAGGCAATAAAAAGTAAGGGATGGATAAACAAAAGGGTATTGGTTACCCAGTCCATAAGAAAGCTACCTACTTGTTGCATCAAGTCAAAGAGACCTGAGAAGGTTTTGGTCAGCCATTCCGTAAAGGTTTCAACCAGTTGAGCAACTGGCAATTTATGTTGTAATAAATGTTCCAAAATGTCTTTTCTCCATTCTAATTAAGATCTTCATCTGAAATGTTAGCCAGTGCTTCAATGACACGACCTCGAATAACAACACCTAAAAGTCGGTTGTCATCATCAGTAACCGCAATTGGTGCAGACGAGTCATAAATCAAAGGCATAATATCGGTAATAACGGTATCTTTTGATACTATTCTGACGTCACGATCAATAACATCTGTCAGAGGAAGGCCTTTTTTGCGAGCTTCAATAGCCGCATCAGCCGTTAAACTACCCACTAATTGACGACGGCGATTGGTCGCCATTAACATGGAAACCTCTTCATTGTGCATACGATTTAAAGCCACTTGAGGACCGTCTAATTCAACAGTCGTTGTAATAGGTTTAATCATAATATTTTGAGCCGTTAAGACTTTAGAACGGTCTACGTCCTCAACGAATTCACGGACAAAATCATTAGCTGGGTTGGTTAAGATTTCTTCACCAGTACCAATTTGCATAATCTGACCGTCTTTCATCAGAGCAATACGGTCACCAATACGCAAGGCCTCATTCAAATCATGACTGATAAAGATAATGGTTTGCTTCATGCTATCTTGCAAATCAAGCAATTCATCTTGCATCTCACGGCGAATAAGCGGGTCTAGGGCCGAGAAAGCTTCGTCCATTAAAAGAATTTTAGGACTATTGGCTAGCGCTCTGGCAAGGCCAACACGCTGTTGCATCCCTCCTGACAATTGGTCTGGATACTGGTCTTTAAAGTCTAACAGTCCTGAATTATCAAGAGCTCGTTCAGCAATTTCCTGACGTTCTTCTTTAGGAACACCACGTAACTCTAAGCCAAATTCTGTATTTTCTAAAATGGTCTTATGAGGAAAGAGGGCAAAACTCTGGAAAACCATGTTGATATCATGACGTCGTACTTCTCTTAAATCATCAACTGACATTTTCGAAATGTCCTTACCATCAATGAGAATAGAGCCTGTTGAAGGTTCAATCAAGCGGTTCAACATACGAACCAAAGTAGACTTACCACTTCCAGAAAGTCCCATAATAACAAAGATCTCACCTTGTTTGACTTCAAAGCTAGCATCATAGACACCCACGGTGGCACCTGTCTTTTTGAAAATCTCACTCTTACTCTTGCCGGCCTTAACCATTTCAAGAGCTGTTTTTTGCCTCTTGCCAAAGATTTTACTCAAATGTTTGACTTCTAAAATATTTTCCATTCTTTCCTCTCCTAAATCGTTTAAATCGTTGATTTTACATTCCGTTTTATTTATTAAGTGGCGCTACAATATCTATAAATGTATGGTCACTTTTTTGCTTAAAAAAAGAATCTGCCGAAACAGAACATAATTATCATATCATGTGTGGTCACTTACTGTCAAGAACTATCGCCGATTTTTTAACAGCTTTAAACAAAGCGAAAACGCTAACTACCTAATCCTATCAAGCTTTCTAAGCTAAGAACTTTTTTGAAAAAAAGTTGCTTTTTGACTTTAAAAACCATTCCATTTTCAAAAAAAGTGGTGACTTTTAGAGTCACTTCTCTTGTTTGTCATCATCAAAAAAGAGCCCTAAAAGGACTCTCAATTTCGTTTAAGACTGTGTTGTATAAACTTGCAAATGATGAGGCAAGACATGAATTTCTAAAGGCAGCTCATCTCCTTCATCTCCGTCCACATTACTACCTAAGACAGGACCAGCCACACTCACCTTGACCTTTTTGACACGATAATACCCTAATTGGTCATTGGTTTGAGAATGGTCAGCAAAAAGGCTAGGTAAAGATTTAATCATATCCATCAAATGATGATCTTTTGTGTAAACCAAATGCAAATAGCCATCATCAACTCTTGCTTGATTAGTAATTTGCTTCATCCCACCGATGGAATTCGTTAAGCCTATCAAGAGCAATGAGCTTTTGAGCTCCTCTTCTTGATTATCTCTTACGATATGAAACTCGTAACTTTCATTGGATAAGACATCCTTCAAACCAGATAGTACATAGGCAAATGGCCCTAAAAGGGTTTTTTGGTCATCATCGACATTATTGATAGATTCTGGAATATTTCCAATAGCTACAATATTGGTGAAATAAGTGTCATTGATTTTACCAATATCGAGAAGTCTTGTCCTATTAAGTTTCATCTCATCAATGGCTTGCAATGGATCCAAAGGAATAGCTAGAGCTCTAGCTAAGTCATTGACAGTCCCAAGAGGGAAAAAACCAAATCTTGGTCTTTGGTCTTGATTAGCCAAGCCATTGACAACCTCGTTTAAGGTTCCATCACCACCCATTGCAAATACGCTGTGATAACCTTCTTGGGCTGCTTGTGTCGCAAAGGCTTTAGCATCCCCTTCTTCTTCGGTCAACTTTGTTGTGACGTGATCAAAATACTCGCTTAACTTTTTTCAGCAGCTTCTTGATACTCTTTTGCTTTTTCACCGCCTGAAGCGGGATTTACGATTAACATCACTTGTTTCATTAGCTTCCTCCCAAAATAAGTAGAAAAGACCTCTATGACACTCAATAGAAAAGTTTCTTAGCAATCATTGTCTGGTCAGCAGTTTTGAATAGCTTTTATTAAAAGAGAACCCATTATCTTATCATCTGGTTATCACCAGTATAGCATTTATTGAAAACACTTGCAAAACACTCGATTATGTTTTCTGATTTATTAATCTTTCCAAGAAAAGCTTTACGTTGATAAGTGACCATTTCAAAAATGCTTAGACTGGCTTCTTAAGCAAGCTTTGTGTTATAATCAATACTATTGCTTTTTTACTATATTAATTATGAATTAGAGGACTTATTTACATGAAACAACACCTAAATCAGCCCTTTGTCTTCAAAATCCTTCGATCGAGGCTTGGATTTGTACTTCTGTTAACCCTTTCTTACTGGATTAAGACCATGTGGGCCTATCAAGTGGACTTCAACCTTGACTTGGACAATCCCTACCAATTTCTTCTTACCTTAATCAATCCCCTTCCTTTGAGCCTTTTGCTTCTGGCATTACCACTCTATGTCAAAAATAGCAAGTGGTTTTATGGTCTGAGCTTCTTCATCTACGGCCTACTCAATTTACTTCTCATCTCTAACGTCATCTATTTCAGAGAATTTTCTGATTTTATTACTGTCAGTACCATGCTTGCTAGTAGCAAGGTGGCAGCTGGTCTTGGCGATGCCGCTGTTAATTTGATCAGACCTTGGGATTTTGTTTACATTTTAGATCTTCTGCTTTTCTTCCTCTTATGGCGTAAGCAAAAGAAGAACCCAACTCCTAGCCCCCTATCACTGAGCAAAAAAGCTAGCTTTGCAGTCACTTGCCTATCTGCTTTACTATTTTTGATTAATCTCTTCTTAGCTGAAATTGATCGTCCGCAACTCCTAAGTCGTGGCTTTTCAAATACTTATATTGTAAGAGGACTTGGCTTACCTGCCTTTATGAGCCATGATGCCAATCAAACTTACAAAACCAAAAAAGTACGTGACAAGGCCAACCCTGATGACATCTCTCTAGTTAAAGACTATCTAAAGGACCATCACGCCAAACCCAATCCTGATTTATATGGCATTGCTAAAGGCCGAAACGTTATCGTTCTACATTTAGAGAGTTTCCAACAGTTTCTGATTGATTACAAACTGCCTGTGAATGGGGTTGAGCATGAAGTCTCTCCTTTTATCAATTCTCTCTTTCATTCAAAGGATACCTTTGCCTTTTCCAATGTTTTTCACCAAGTCAAGGCAGGAAAATCTTCTGATGCTGAAACACTAATGGAGCCCTCTTTATTTGGTCTCAACCAAGGCTCCTTTTTTGTGCAGTACGGAGCTGACAATACCCAATAAGCCCTACCTCATATTTTAAAAGAAAAAGCCGGTTATAGTAGCGCTGCTTTTCATGGTAACAAAGGAACTTTTTGGAACCGAAACAATGTCTATAAGCAATTTGGTTATGAGCACTGGATTGATCAAGCCTACATGTCAGAGCAAACTAGTGATAATTCCTTCCAATACGGTTTGAATGATAAGGTCATGTTTGGCGATGCCATCAAATACCTAGAGCGCCTACAACAACCCTTTTACACCAAATTTATCACCGTATCGCATCACTATCCTTATCTGCATTTAAGCGGCGATGAGTTAGGCTTTCCCTTAGCGGATACCAATGACAAAACCATTAATGCTTATTTCTCGACAGCTAATTACTTAGATTCAGCGGTTGCTTCCTTTTTTGACTATTTAAAAAAATCTGGCCTCTATGACAATTTAATTATTGTCTTGTATGGGGACCACTATGGTATTTCCAATTCACGAAATCCCGATTTAGCGCCTCTTTTAGGTAAAGATCCCGAAACTTGGTCTGCCTATAATAATGCCATGCTTCAACGCGTCCCTTATATGCTCCATATCCCAGGGATGGGCAAAGGCTATGTCAATGAAACCTATGGTGGATTAGTTGATACGGCTCCAACCCTGTTACATGCTTTAGGCATTGATAGTAGTCCTTTCATTCAATTAGGACAGGACTTACTATCACCAGATAACAAACAGATTGTGGCTTTTCGAAGTGCTGGCAACTACATCACACCAGATTACACTAACTACAGTGGACGCCTCTATCAAACACAGACCGGTATTGAAATTAGCAATCCGGATGACAAAACCCTAGAAGAACTTCAAACCATTAGTGAAGCAGCCAAACAACAGCTAAAAATGAGTGACACGGTCCAAACCAGAGACCTACTTCGCTTCCATCAAGAGGCTGGACTACCAAAGGTTAGATCTAAAGATCTTTCCTATCTTAAAGCCTTTGATCAACTCCTAGCTATTGAGAAAGAACGTGGAGTAGCCTCCACCAGTCTATTTAATCAGAATGGTGACCAATCCACTAGACCACTTTATCATGCTCCTAGTTTTCTTGAGGCTAATCCTTCTAAGCCCTAAAAAAGCCAATACAATCTTTTTACTTGAAGAATATCTTTCAATAAAATCCTTTCTTATATTAAGAGAGGATTTTATTATCATTTTTAAGTTTTTATTAATTTTATTTAATATGTTTTTGACATTTACTTATATTTAAATTAAAATAATATTAGTTAAATGAACTTTAGGAGTTCACCTAACGCTATTTTATAACATGTCATTAAGGAGGACACTATGACAAAATCATCTATTAAAAATGCTAAGTTTAAACTAGCTACTTTCGCTATTGCATTGGCATCAGCCTTAAGTTTTGCGACTGCCTCACAAGCTGATGAGGCAAAATATGTGCCGGAACGCATCTTTGATGTTATGCTAAATAAAACAATTAAAGAAGACGAAAAAGTTTCTCCAATTGATATTACAACTCAACTAAAATACCAACGTATTAAATTTGTTGGAAATGATCCTGACTGGATTTATCTTAATGAAGTAACAAATCAAATTGTTTTTTTGATAAACCACATATCAATTGGAAAGACGGAGAAAAAGAGCGTACTTTAATCTATGATATTCACGCTCAAACTAGCGTAGGGCTCCATGAGTCAAGACTAGCTTTAAAAGTGCTACGTAGTACAAACCCATAATCACAAAAAGACCTTATTGCATTGCAATAAGGTCTTTTGCTAGAATCCTCAAGGCCTCCTAAAGCAAGGCTTTGAATTGAATATTGGAATCCTCCAAGAAGCAATCATCAAAGCCACGAGGATGATGGTATTCGATACGGTCTTGGTTTTGTGGGTAAGTGTACTTGCCACCTACTTCCCAAATAAATGGATGGAATTGGTATTGCAAGCGTTCTTTACGCATTTTCCAAAGTTCGATAATTTCATCGGTAGATGCCATGAAATTAGACCAGATATCGTAGTGAACAGGGATAACGACTTTGGCACGGAGATTTTCTGCCATACGAAGTAAATCGATTGACGTCATCTTATCTTGGATACCAATTGGGTTTTCACCATAGTTATTTAAGACCACATCGATATCATAATCACGACCATGTTTAGCAAAATAGTTTGAGAAGTGAGAATCTGCACCGTGATAAACAGTTCCACCAGGTGTTTCAAAAATGTAGTTGACAGTTTTACGTGCTAATTCTTCATCTGTCACTGCTAAGCCAGCCAATTCACCACCATTTTCCTCAGCACCAGCTACCGGAAGGGTGACAAGACAAGTTCTGTCAAAAGATTCGACAGCTCTTACAGTCATATCCTTAAAGGTAAAGCTTTCTCCTGGCTTGATAACAATAATGCGTTCTTTTGGAACGCCCCAACCTTCCCAAATATGGCCACATTCATATGGTCCTACAAATTTGACATGATCCAATTTAGGATTGTTCATGATCGCTGCCGCTGTATTGATGTCAATATGGTCACTATGATAATGCGATACCAAATAATAGTCCAACTCATTAATCATGAAAGGATCAATAACCATAGGTTGTGCTCTTAAGTTTGGTTGTAACTTACGAACACCCGCCATATTGGCCATTTGATGCCCACGAACCATATCCTTAACCTGCTTGGTTGATTTGCCTCGCGCAGACCATAAGTCCATGACGATGTTGGCCCCACCTGGTGTTTTAAGCCAGATACCACAATTTCCTAACCACCACATGGCAAAATTGCCATCTGGGACCACTTCTGATTCAATTTCTTCATTGAGCCAGGTTCCCCATTCTGGAAATGTGCTAAGGATCCATGATTCACGGGTAATGTCTTTTACGTTTGCCATTGCTTTTCCTCCACAATTGAATGTCTTTTTCTATACCTTAAGTATAGTCCTTCACACACATTAGAAAAAGACCAAGTGTCACACAGTTCAGTGTTCAAAACTGGACTGAAAGACTGTCCAAAACATACTAAAAACCTCAGTGTCTTTTGCTAAGTCATAGCAAACTGAGGTACCTTTTTTATCGAATGTTTATTTCTAGACTATAAGAAATCACGGTGAATTAATTTTTCAATTTTGTTTTTTAAAGCGTAGCGGTCACTATCATCCTTGACAACGGCTTCGATAGCTTTCTCCAAATCAATGGAAAATTGCGAATTCTCTGTCAGCCTCCCTTGTTTTGAAAAGCGTAATAATCTGATGATATCGTCATCACTCAAAATCGGATTGACAATAATCGTAGGAACATCACTTTCAAGAATATCGGTCGTGGAGACTAAGATATCAATGGTCATCAAATCACAGACACTCTGGTATTGATCGGTGGTAAAAACCGCCTCAATGTGACAATTAGCCAAATAGCGCTGACACTGTTTAAGCAACAACTTTTGAATCCCAATGCCATCATCTGAGACAATGACTAACTTGGTCTTTTCTTGCTCCAGAGAGCTATTTCGTAACTCTCCACCTAAATGAATGGTCAAGTAAGCCACATCATCATCGGTTAATTGAATTTTCCAAGCCTTCTCTAGCAAAGTGGCGCATGATTGAGCCATAGCAAAGAGCTCTTCATACTTTTCCTTAATATGATCCGTTAAAGGATTGACAGAGAAAATGCCATAAGCTTTGCGGTAAACCAAGGCTTTACAGTGTGTCGTTAGTTGTCTCAGTAAGTCTTTTTTATGCGCAAAGTGCAGCTGATAACGGCTCTCTAACTGGTCAATAAAGCGACTAATATCCGCTCGCATTTCCTTGTAATCTTGACTTTCCACATGATGATCCTTATCTTTTCTAAAAGACAGCATCAACATAGCTACCATACCCACTTCAATATCATCCAAATGCAGCTTGAAATTATGGTAAAGTTCACTCGCCAAGGATTTGGCAATTTGATATTCTTTTCGTTTCCAAATGAGGTTAAATTCCTGCTTTAAGGCATTTTTGGTTTCCGAATGCAGCTGCATGTTGCGGTAACTCAACAAGATAAAAGGAAGAATTTGTAACATGAACTGACTATCTTGTGTATTGATGGTCTTACCTAAGCTAGCTTGCGATAAAAAGAGGTATTCGTGAATATAATCCAGAACATCCTTAGAAAAATAAACAGACAGACCCTGTGTCTCAGATAATTTATGATCAAAGACGTCAATAAAACTCTGATTACCGCCTTGATAAACAGTAGCCAAAAGTTTATAGAGATACTGAATTAAAGCCATAGGGTGACAATCAAAGTAGTAACCCCTTGCTTTGGTAGCCTGTAGCTGAATCTTATACTGCTTACTAGAGAGTTCTTCACAAAGCTTTGCCAAGTCATTCAAAATAGTATTTCGTGAGACATCATTAATAGCCATCAACTTATCCAAGGTCACGCGCTCAGTTGCTACTGCAATATAAATAACAGATAAACAGCGACGCTCATCACTTTTCATCACATAATGGTAATCGGTGACTTCATCTAATAATTTTTGACAGGATGCTTTTTGCTCACCCGTTAAGAGAAGCCCTACTCTCGGAAAAGCCGTAATGTGACCGACTTCTCCTGGTAAGGCTTCATTGATTTTATCTAAGTGATAATAAATTTTACGGCGCGACTGACCCAAATCGGCTGAAATGGCCATGACGGTTTTTGCCTCTTGTAAATTAATCAGATAAGAAAGAAGATCATAACTTTTTTTATCTAAAAGAATCACCTGATTTCACCTCCACTAACAAGATTGACGTACATGACATTGTAACACTTTTTCACCTTTAATCAACTGTAGCAAAGAGTAGGTCAAAGACCTACTCTGACATAAATTGTTTTTGATGGCAAAAGACTCATCAAAAACCATATCCTACAGGGTTTCTTAGTGAACCTGTCCTTTTTGACCATAATAAGCATTCGGGCCATGTTTGCGTTGGTAATGTTTATCCATGATATAACTTGGTGCTGGTTGAACTCGCGGATTAATTTGCTCTGTGAAACGATCCATTTTAGCCACCTCTTCTAAGACAACTGAGTGATAAACCGCTTCTTCTGGTGTTTTCCCCCAAGTGAAGGGACCATGATTACGCACCACGATACCAGGCACAGCCATAGGATCCAAGCCTCGTTCTGTAAATTCCTCTAAAATAACGATGCCTGTTTCTTTTTCATAAGCCCCTTCAACCTCAGTCGAAGTTAATGACCTAGCACAAGGAACCGCTCCGTAAAAGTAGTCTGCATGAGTAGTCCCATAAAAAGGAATATCTCGTCCTGCTTGAGCCCAACCCACAGCTTCTGTCGAATGGGTGTGGACGATCCCACCTACTTCTGGCCAAGCCTTGTACAGCTGAACATGCGTCGGTAAATCAGAGGACGGGTTTAAATCTCCTTCAATGACTTTACCATCAAGGTCTGTAACCACCATATTTTCAGGTGTCAACTCTTCATAAGGAACACCTGAAGGTTTGATGACGATACGGCCTAATTCATGACAAACTTCTGAGACATTGCCCCAGGTAAATTTGACCAAACCATGCTTGGGTAGTGACTTATTAGCTGCACAAACCCTTTCTCGCATTTCTTGTAATTGTTTTACCATCTTATATGACCTCCGCTTCTTTCATTAAAGGATAAAGAAAGGCTTGCGCTTCCTTAATAGCTGCTCGCGTTTCTTCAATACTATCGCAGTTTTCAGACCACATTTCGATTAAGAATGGTCCCTGATAACGACTGGCTTTAATGACCGCAAACATCTCTTGCCAGTCTACACAACCTTGTCCAAATGGCACATCACGAAACTGTCCTTTTGATGTTTCTGTCACAGCATAGGTGTCTTTTAAATGCAAAGCTGCTATTGAGCCATGCCCCAAATAAAATTCACTCCAAAGGTCATTATGCCAAGCAGAGACGTTACCAGTGTCAGGATAGACAAAGAGATAAGGCGAATCAATTTCCTTTTCAATGGCCAAATACTTCTCAATCGAATTGATAAAAGGGTCATCCATGATTTCGATAGCTAAGATAACTTGTGCTTCTTCTGCCCAATCACAGGCCTGACGAAGGTTTTTGATAAATCGAGCTCTAGTTTCTGCTGACTTTTCTTCATAATAGACATCATAGCCTGCTAGCTGAATGGTTCTAACACCCAAGTCCAAAGCCAGTTGGATACAAGCCTTCATTAGCTCTAATGATTTAGCTTCAATTTCTGGATCATTAGAGCCCAACGGGTAACGGCGATGCCCTGAAAAACAGATACTTGGAATCCGAACACCTGTCTCATAGATGGCTTTGACAATAGCTAGACGGTCTTCTTTTGACCAGTTTAGCCGTGCCAAACGGTCATCTGATTCATCAATAGACATCTCCACAAAGTCAAATCCTAGCTCTTTGGCAAAAGCCAATCTCTCAAGCCAAGACATCCCTTTGGGAGTCGCTTTTTCATAAATACCAATTGGACGTGTCATTGACTTCATCCCCAGATTCGTCTAATTTCATCTTTGAAAGCACGCGCCGCAGCAGCTGGATTTTCCGCTTCTGTAATCCCACGACCTGCAATAAAGGTGAAAACATCTAGTCCTTGGAAGAGTTTCAAGGTATCCACATCTAGTCCACCTGTCACCGAAACACGAAAGCCCATTTCAATTAAACGTTTGACCTTATCTAAATCTTTTTGTCCCCACGTTTCGCCAGCAAGGAGAGCATCACGGGATTGATGGTAAATGGCTTGTGAAATACCGGCATCCAGCCACAGTTGTGCCTGTTCAAAAGTCCAATCACCATAAAGCTCAATCTGAATTTCCCCAGCTTGGCCACGAACCTCTTTGATGGCTTTTAAGGCAGCTTCCATAGTTGGAATGGTAGCGCAGTAAATACAAGTCATCCAGTCTGCACCGCGCAAGGCGTTGTTTTTGGCAACTGTCCCGCCAGCATCAGCGCATTTTGTGTCAGCAACAATGATTTTCTGTGGGAAAAGACTGCGAAGGACTTCGACTAACTGGCTGCCCACTTGTAATAAACAAACGGTTCCTGCTTCAATCACATCTACTTCTTGACCAACAGCAACAGCTGCTTTAACAGCTCCTTGTAAACCAGAGTGATCTAGGGCCACCTGTAAATTGGGAATTCTTTGTGTCATCTCTTAACCTCTTTTCTAATAACTGATAACTTAAACGGTCTTAGCTTTCTAAATCAAGTCCTTCTAAATAAGGACTGTCCTTGGATTCATCAACCATATCCAGCACCTCTTGAGCACTTTGGCAGGCTACCAAACGGTCAATGGCATTGTCCAATTCAAATAATGCAATGATTTGCGGGATAGCAACTGATGTGTGAATGGCAGAGCTAGTAGCTGCAAGAGCTAAGAGTACCTGAGCCTTCTTACCATCTGAAAAGGTCACGGGCTCTTTCAACGTAATCAGTGAAAAAGCATCCCGATTGACCCCATCTTCTGGTCTGGCATGAGGCATTGCCATGCCTGGCATTAAAATATAATAAGGGCCGTAATGCTCTGTCGATTCGATAATAGCTTGGTAGTAGCGCTCTTCAACCGCACCACTTTCGACCAAGGGCGTCACTGCCAACTTGACAGCCTCCTGCCAAGTATCTGCCTCTAAGCCTAATCGGATGGCATCGTTATCAATAAATACTTGTTTTAAATTCATGTCACTATCCTTCCTCTACTGGTAGTTGTTGGGGACCTGCAAAGATAAAGAGTTGGAATACGATTCACAACTCCTATCTGTTATTGTAGGGCTCTTTGTCAAAGCACCGCCTGTAATTTGGTTTTGATTTCGTTGTCATCCATGAGGTTATCGAGACCCACCAAGTGTCCCTTGGTACGTCCTTCCAATTCATGAATCAGATGATTAGAAGCCACCACAATATCATAACCAGATGCCAGACCTTTAGCTTCACCTACTGAGCAAGAAGCGGACTGAATATCAGTCACTCCTAGCTGACGAAGGGCATTTTCTACCTTCATTTTAATAACCATAGATGATCCCATACCGTTTCCGCATGCTGTTAATACTTTTACCATTTTTAGTTTCCTCCAAATCTTATGTCAATATCACTCTTAAATGAGAGTCGCGCTAGGCTACTTAAACCTTTTTATTGCGCTTCCCCACGATAGTAAGCTTCCTTATCTCTTGCTTTGATAAATTGTAATTGTGGAATTGCCAACAAGAAGAGACAAACAATCACGTAACCCGCAATACCAAGGAATTTGAACAAGTAACCAAATGGTAGCCAAGGAAGCACCAAGTCAATGTTACCGTGATAACCACCAGTCAATCCTAACAAACCAACAGCTACTGCTCCCAGGGCTACTTGAATGACCCCAGAGATAAATGAAAGAGCAACCGCAGCTTTCCAACCACCACGTTTGTCCGCATAGACAGCAATCGCTGCATTATCAAAGAAAACAGGGACAAATCCCGTAATGATAAGGATTGGATTTTTAAAGATAACCAACAAAGCAATCGTAATCAGTTGTCCAATTAAACCAAATGCAAATCCAGAAAGAATAGCGTTTGAAGAACCAAAACCATAAGAAGCAGCAACGTCAACCGCTGGGAATGAACCTGGAAGCAACTTACTAGAGATTCCTTGGAAGGCATTGGTTAATTCAGAAACGAACATGCGTACTCCCTGCATCAAAATGAAGAGATAAACAGAGAATGTCAAGGATGTTTGTAAGATATACATGAAGAAAGCTTGCTTGGCAGGATTGAAGGCCCCTGGTCCGATTAATTCCACATTGGACATAATATCTGGCCCCAAGACCGCTAAAATAGCGCCAAAGAAAACTAGCATCAGTGTGGCAGAAGCTACTACCGTATCATGGAAAATAGTTAAGAACGTTGGTAATTTTAAGTTATCCAAGTTTTCTTCTTTTTTACCAAAGATAGGGGCTACCTTATCCACAAACCAAATGGCAAATTGTTGTTGGTGACCAATGGCAAAGCCTCCACCGTTAGTGAGGCGCTGAGTTGCCTCTACCGTCATATTTGAGCTAACGGCCCAGTAAAGTCCACAGATAATCCCCACAGCCCAAGCACCAAAGGCATTTTGGAATTGTGGAATCAAAAGCAAGACAAAGACTGAGATAGTTGCAGCTTGTTGTACCATGATGTGACCTGTAATAAAGAGAGTTCTAATCTTGGTCACTTTACGTAGGGCAACTAGAAGAATATTGACCCCAAAACCAATCAAGAGGGCTGTTGTCGCTACACTGATGAAGCCCATTTCTTCCAATTTAGTATTGGCAGCTGCCAAACCAAAGTAAGGATCAATAACAGCGGCCTTCAATTCAAATTTCTTAGCCAGTGCCACTAAAATTGGTCTAAAGGTTGTTACCAAACCACCTGCACCAACGTTTAAAATCAAGTAACCAACCGTGGCCTTAACAAAGCCAGCAAAGACTTCATAGATTAGTTTTTTAAGCAGGAGATAACCGACTAAAACCAAAAGACCAACGAAGAATGCAGGATTTTGCAAAATATTTTGCGAAAACCAATTCAAGGAAGCTAGGAGCGTTTCCATATGAACTACCTCTTTTCAAAGATGATGTTATTTATAATCTCATTATAGGTAATGTAAGCGTTTTAAAAAAGACCAAGTATCGCACACCCAAGTGTTCAAAATTAGACTAAACAAAAACCACCCTCTCTCGTCAGAGAAAAACTCTGATAAAAAAGAATGGTATTACTAATTGCGCTCCTATCAAAAAAAGACAAGATAGGTCAGTCAGATGACTTTCTTGCCTTTTTCTATCTTGTCTTTTTAGTTTTTTTGGCTATATTGGGTGACTCACTCTTTTCTTTTTCTTTATAGACATAATAGGTACGATCTTCTTTAGGCGCATCGGACTTACTACAATCAGCCTTATGAGCAGCATTTTGCTGGTTAGAAATCAATGTTCCTGGAGGTAATAACTTGGTCATTTCTGGATTTTTCAGCAAATCATCTAAGGAATGACCTATATCAAATTGCTTAGTAATATCAAGGTCCTCTAAAGCATTGCACTGCTTATGCGCACCCTTAAAGGTAACCTGAAACTTACTGAGTTGGCCTCTAAAGCTAGGAAAATTCTTAAAAATATCGTTTTGTTGCATGCCTGCTAAAAAAGCAAAACGGTCCTCTTTGCCTTGATACTTAGCTTTGACCTTAGTGTAAAAGCGCCACTCCACCTTGTCTGAGGTTTTGTGTAAAGGATTATAATCGTGCTCAATCATAACGCGTGAAAAATCACCTAAATCTTTGATATAGGTAAAAGCTTGCAGACCGTAACTATCTCCTGTCTGACCTGGCAATCTCTGCCACTCCTTATCAAAAGCACCTCGCTGAGACTCATACTCATAGACCCACTCTGCTTTCTTCTTATAATAGGATGATTTTTTCCCATCCTTTTGATAACGAATAATGGACAAGCCTTCTGGAGCATCTACCTCTTTGGGTAAAAAGACCGTGTAAACTGGCTTAGCCCACTCTTCCTGCGCACTGTTAAAAAAGACCCTCCAAAGAATGCGGTCCCCAACCACCTCTTTAGAATAATCCACGTACTTACTAATCTTGGAATCCCCATTCCACCAGAGATTAATCTTATCCCCATCATAAGTACTATAAGCTTGAGCGCTTCCCTCAAAAAAGAAAATCACTATAGCTAGCAAGATCCCCCAAAGGGAACACTTGATTTTCTTATCCAATGACCACTTCACCAATTCCCTCCTTTATTGGTAATACCCCCTAAACTGGTAGAGTCTAACGCTCCTCCTACATCTTATTTATATAAGTTACTATTAAAAAATCCCACCCAAAGGGTAGAATTTTGGACAAAGTTTTCTAATTTAAACTTTTTCTTATAAATTAATATTGATAATTCTCTTTTGATCCCAAATAATCTCTTAATGAATCTAAATGTCCGTCCATAGTATTTTCATCAGTTAAGGTATAGATTAGTCTTGAATAATAGTTATAATAACCATTGTAATCTTCGTCATCTAATTGATAATCTTGTAAAATAGTTGTAAGTTGTAATGCTTTATTTTCTCTTAATGCCTTCATTATATGACGTCTATTTGAACCATTCTGCGTAAAATATCTCTCACTTCTATAGTTATATCCATTCGCACTTGCTGTTTGTGTTGTTCCAAATGCTACACCGGCTAACATAAGTGCTGCTGCACTAGCTAAAATTGTTTTTTTCATTATTAAAAAAATCGTCTATTCATTGTTTAATATTACATCGATGATGTATTTAATATATCATACTTTTGTTATCTTTTCAATATATTTTTAATTTATTTTACATTGTAAACGATTTTATTATTAAGTGAAACTTAGTCATTTTTTAAACTATTTTTTATCATTATTTTTTATTAAATAAAATTAATTTACTTTACTTTATATTATATTTATATTATAATATAAAGTAACTTAGTAAGAGTTTTGTTAGCGGTATTTAGATTTATTGTTTAACTCTCCCATTAAAATAGATAAAATTGTTAGCTCCTTATTGGCTAACGTAAAGGGAAGCACAAAATTTCCCACACCATCTTTTTAACCCTAAAAAAACATAAAACCTTAAGACATTATCTAAAAGTGAGAATGTAAGAGTTAGACCGCTAACTAGGCTTTACCGAAACCCCATTATTAAGTTATAACCTCCTAAATACACGCTAGCTATTCCTAATACTAGCGTCTTTTTATATCTGCACAAAAAAATTCCCAAAGACATAAGTGTCTTTGGGAATTTTTGTTTTATTTCACTACAATGTTGACTAATTTGTTTGGTACTGCAATAACTTTAATGATTTCTTTTCCAGCAATTTCTGCTTGGACTTTGTCATTTGCTAAGGCAATAGCTTCCAATTGGTCTTTTGGTAGGTCTTTGGCAACAACTAACTTAGCTTTCACCTTACCTTTAATTTGGACTACGATTTCCACATCATTTTCAACCAGTTTTGCTTCATCCCAAATTGGCCAAGCCTCATGAGTTAAAGACTCTCCAGAGCTTGTTAGGACCTGCCATAATTCTTCTCCCAAATGCGGTGCGAATGGTGCAATTAATTGGACAAAGCCTTTGGCATAGTCTACAAATAATTGATCTTCCTTGTTGGCCGCATTCACAAAAATCATCAACTGTGCAATGGCAGTATTAAATTTCATGCTGTCAATTTGTTCTGTCACTGCTTTTACAGTTTCATGGTAAACCTTGTCAAGGGCTCCGCTATTCTCCGCAACAATCGCTTTAGTCGTAATTAAACGGTAAACGCGATCAAGGAATTTACGGCTACCTTCGAGGCCTTCTTCTGACCAAGCAATTGACGCATCAAGTGGGCCCATGAACATTTCATAGACACGAAGCGTATCAGCACCAAATTCTTCAACAACATCATCTGGATTGACAACATTTTTGAGTGATTTAGACATTTTAGCTGGTGCTTGTTCTAGTTCTTCACCTGTTTCAATGTTAAAGAATGACCCGTCACGTTTTTCAACTTTATCAGTTGCCACAAGTGCACCACGGTGGTCACGATAGCTTGTTCCCAAAATCATTCCTTGGTTATACAATTTTTGGAATGGTTCTTTAGTTGGAACGACACCTAAATCATAAAGGACTTTATGCCAGAAACGTGCATAGAGTAAATGAAGCACTGCATGCTCTGCACCACCAATGTACATATCCACTGGCAACCATTCTTTGAGTAATTCTGGATCTGCCAAGGCTTGATCATTATGTGGATCAATATAACGAAGGTAATACCAACTTGAGCCTGCCCACTGCGGCATTGTATTAGTTTCACGACGGCCTTTAACACCATCTTCACGAACAACTTCTAGCCAGTCAGTAAGGTTAGCTAATGGAGATTCACCAGTTCCTGAAGGACGAATGTCTTTAGTTACAGGAAGTACTAACGGTAAATCTTTTTCAGGTACGGCCGTTGAAGTTCCATCTTCCCAATGGATTATTGGAATTGGTTCACCCCAGTAACGTTGGCGTGAGAACAACCAGTCACGTAGACGATAAGTAACTTTTTCATTACCAACTTGATTTTCTTCCAACCATGCTACCATTTTAGTCATAGCTTCAGCTTTATCTAAGCTGTTCAAGAAATCAGAATTAATATGTAAACCATCTTCAGTGTAGGCTGCTTCTTGAACATTACCGCCCTCAAGGACCGGAATAATCTCAAGATTAAATTGTTTAGCAAACTCCCAGTCACGTTCATCATGAGCTGGTACTGCCATAATAGCTCCAGTACCATAGCTTGCAAGGACATAATCAGCAATCCAGATTGGCATTTCTTTTCCATTAACTGGGTTAATAGCATAGGCACCAGTCCAAACACCAGTTTTTTCCTTAGCCAAGTCAGTACGAGCTAGGTCCGATTTCAAACTTGCTTGACGTTTATAGTCAGCAACAGCTTGTGCTTGCTCAGGGCGAGTAATGGCATCAACCATGCCATGTTCTGGTGCTAATACTGCATATGTAGCCCCAAATAGAGTATCAGGGCGAGTTGTAAAGACAGTAAAGTCTTGATCTGAATCTTTAACTTTAAAAGTAACATTTGCCCCTGTAGATTTTCCAATCCAGTTGCGTTGCATATCTTTGATTGATTCTGGCCAATCAACTTCTTCTAAGTCTTCGAGCAATCGTTCTGCGTAAGCAGTGATTTTCAACATCCATTGGCGCATAGGCTTGCGCACAACTGGGTATCCTCCACGTTCTGAAGTACCATCTGGCAGAACTTCTTCATTTGCGATGGCAGTTCCTAATTCTTCCACCCAGTTGACCGCTACTTCAGCTTCATAGGCTAGGCCTTTTTCATAAAGCTTTGTAAAAATCCATTGAGTCCATTTGTAATAATTAGGATCCGTTGTATTTACCTCGCGGTCCCAATCATATGAAAATCCGAGAGCATTAATTTGACGTTTGAAGTTTGCAATGTTTTCAGCTGTAAATTCAGCTGGATCATTACCTGTATCCATAGCATACTGTTCAGCTGGTAAACCAAATGCATCCCAACCCATTGGATGTAGGACATTATAGCCTTGTAAACGCTTGAAACGACTCAATATATCCGTCGCTGTATAGCCTTCTGGATGTCCTACGTGAAGACCCGCTCCTGAAGGATACGGGAACATGTCTAAGGCATAGAATTTTGGTTTGTTTTTGTCAGTTCCAGTTTTAAAACTTTGGTTAGCTGCCCAAAAGGCCTGCCATTTCGGCTCAATTTCTTTGTGATTATAAGTTGTCATGTGAATTCTCCCATGTAAAAAGTCTAGTCTTCTTATTATATCACGATATTAGCCTTTTAGGAATGTGAAAATCAATCCCTACATAATAAAATTCAGATTTTTCTAAATACTTACAGAAAACAGCACTTTTGATTAGCCATATCTTTCCTAAAAAGTAAGCATCAGAAACTTCTCAAAAGCAGATAAGCAAAAAAACAGATCTAAAAGACCTGTCTTTTCAATCTCAAAAAGCATGGAACTTCTTAAGATAGTATATGGGTAAATAGGATTAATCTTCTTTACGTTTGCTTGAAACGGCAACCATACCTGCTCCTGCCATAACTGCAATTGCTGCTGCTGTGAAGAATGGATTTGTAGCATTACCTGTTGAAGGAAGTTGTTTTTCTTCTTTCTTAGCTTCTGCTTTTTTCTCTGCTTTAGCTGCTGGTGCAACTTTCTTAGCAGGTGTTAATTCTGCCATTGGTACTGATTGACCTGGTTTTTCTGGAGTTTCAGGCATTTCAGGTTTCTCAGGTGTTTCTGGAGTTTCTGGTTTTTCTGGGACTTCAGGTGTTTCTGGTTTGTCTTCTGGTTTTGCTAAAGCGGCAAGAATCGCATCTTTAAGTGCTTTAACACCTTCAACTGTGTTTGCACCATCGATTTTATTGATGTAGAAGTCACTTACGCCTGCTGCAGCTAATTCTGCTTTCGCTGCTTCTTTAGCTGCTGCTAAAGCATCTACTTCTGGTTTGTCTTCTGGTTTTGCTAATGCACCAAGAATTGAATCTTTAAGAGCGTTAACGCCTTCAACTGTATTAGCACCATCAATTTTGTTGATGTAGAAGTCGCTTACACCTGCTGATGCCAACTCTGCTTTCGCTGCTTTTTTAGCTTCATCAAGAGCTAATGCTTTCATTGACGCCAATGTTGCATCTTTAAGAGCGTTAACACCTTCAACTGTGTTTGCACCATCGATTTTGTTGATGTAGAAGTCGCTTACACCTGCTGATGCCAACTCTGCTTTCGCTGCTTTTTTAGCTTCATCAAGAGCTAATGCTTTCATTGACGCCAATGTTGCATCTTTAAGAGCGTTAACGCCTTCAACTGTATTAGCACCATCAATTTTGTTGATGTAGAAGTCGCTTACACCTGCTGATGCCAACTCTGCTTTCGCTGCTTTTTTAGCTTCATCAAGAGCTGATGCTTTCATTGACGCCAATGTTGCATCTTTAAGAGCGTTAACACCGTCAACTGTATTAGCTGTATCAATTTTGTTGATGTAGAAGTCGCTTGCGCCTGCTGCTGCTAACTCTGCTTTCGCTGCTTCTTTTGCTGCTTCTTTTGCTGCTTCAAGTGCAGATGCTTTTACATATGCTAAAGTAGTTTCTTTAAGAGCTTCTACTCCAGCTAATGTCTTAGCACCATCAATTTTACTTACGTAAAAGTCGCTAACGCCGGCTGCAGCTAATGCTGCTTTAGCATCTGCTTTGGCTTTATCTAAATCTGCTTTACTATTAATTGCATCCTGTTCAGCTTGATTAATTTCAGCACGCAATGAATTTAAAGAATCAATATCTGTTGCAGCCTGAATTTTTGATTCAAATTCATCCTTCTGAGCTTGAGTTAAAGCTTGCTTTTCAAAGAGATTATCCAATTCTTGAACTTTAGAATCTGCCAAAGCTTCTGCGTATTCCGCTGCTGGTTTTTCTTGATCTGCAATTGATGCTTTTATAGCAGTAATAGTGTTATTGAAATCAGCTTTTGCACTAGCCATTTCAATTGTCACATTCATAAGTTCATTAACATCTGAACTTTCCATTAATGTTTTCACCGCTTTATCAATAGCAAGTTGCAACTTAGCAGTTGCTACACTACTCAATTTAGCATCTTCACTGTTAATTAAATCATATGATTTCTTAATTTGTGAATCTAAATCACTTACAGCCGCTTGCATAATTTCCACATTAATATTTGATGAAGGTTCGGCAGCTTGTGCTACACTAGTTCCTACAATCAACGCTGCTGATACTGAAGCTAGTCCGAATCCTGATTTTCTCAAGTAGTATTTCATCTTCTTGTTTTCCATGTTCCTATTCCCCTTTAAATATTTTACGGAAGTTTTATTTTAATTATCTCTGCGGATAACCTTATTCTAATTAGAATTTTTATCATTCCTTAAGTCAATATTAAAAGTCATTTTCATTTATTTACAATCACTTTCTTTGCTCAACCCTCTAAAAATCCATTAAAACCTTTTGAAATAAGAAAAAACATAATTATCTGAAAATTAGATAACTAGATTTTTAGTTTGTTTTGTTAGAAATTTTAAATTTGACTGACTATTTAATTGCTATTTACAATTCTGCGATTTGATATAATTCCACTTCAGCTACTGTCTCAGAACCAAACATGTTAAGCAAGAGTTTAACCTTGTTGTTTTCAATTTCGACAACACGGCCTTCTTGACCCATAAAGGCACCATCAATAATTTGAACCACGTCACCTTCTTTGATGTTGGTATCAAAGACATCAACGGTTTGACCCATTGATAATAAGATAGCACGAATTTCATCTTCAAGTAGTGGGGTTGGTTTTGAACGGTTCCCGTGTGATCCTACGAATCCGGTAACGTTTGGCGTGTTACGCACGACAAACCAAGCTTCATCGGTCATGACCATCTCCACCAAGACATATCCTGGGAAGCGGTTTTCTTCAATTTCTTTCGTTTGACCGTTTTTCTCCACATTGACCGTTTGTGTAGGAATCTCTACACGGAGAATATTGTCTAGCATATTGTAGGTTTGCGCTCTTTGGAGAAGGTTTTCTTTCACCTTGTTTTCGTAACCTGAGTAAGTTTGTAGGACGAACCAGCCCTTGTCAAAAGAATCTAACATCTTTGATTTCCTTTCATTATAAAAAAGCCATGATAGGCTTTTGCGAGGTTTCTTCCCCTTTATTATAGTAGAAGACAGACAGGCTGTCAATGAATTACACAAGCTTGCAGCCTCTAAACTCTTTTCTCATAAAGATACTAAAAAAGGTTGAGACATATGTCTCAACCTCAGATTGAAGACAAACTGGTCTAAACCTCCAGTTTGTCTTTTCTTTTACTATCATTATGATGATTTGCCTCATTTTGGCAACTTTCAGGCAAAGAAATAAGGCTATTCCAGCCATCCATTTGCTGTATTTTTTCAGATTTAAACACGCTAAAGTAAGCCCAAGGGTTGCCCCCATTTTGGACTTTCCTTTTAATCTCGTATAGCGTAAGTTATGGTATTCTTTAGCTGTCCCAAACAAGCGTTCAATAGTCTCTTTACGCTGTTGATAACGCTCTTTCATCCCTAGTTGGTGTCGGATGTCTTCGCAGACTTCTAAGTCATCTTTCCATAAATGACGTGTGATGACTTTTTGGTGGTTCTTCGACTGGGTACAAACTGATAAAAGAGCACAAGTCTGACAAATAGCTGGACCGCTTTTATACTCACGGTAACCGTCTCGATTAGTCGTTGAATAGTGCAAAGGTTGGTTTTCTGGACAAAGATAGACATCATAATACTCATCATAGATAAATTCTTTTGGCCGAAGCAGGTCCTTTTTACTATGAGGTCTTGTATAGGGAAAAACTGGTATGACACCTAGAGTTAATAAGTAATGAGCGATGCTTGGGGTTTTATAACCAGAATCAGCAATGAGATAATGAGAGTTCAATGCTTTAATCTTGTCAAAGAGTTCAGGAAATGCCTGACTATCATGGACATCTCCAGCGTGAATACTATACCCCAATGCCCAACCATGTTTATCACAAGCAACTTGAGCGTTATAAGCGAAGACTTATTTATGCTCTCCTTTATGAAACCAACCACTATCAGGGTCTGTTGTAGACATTTTCTTACTTGCGGGCTCTTTTTCTTTGGCGAGCCTTAAGGACTTTTTTCCGTGTTTCTCCCTATCTTTGGCAATTTCCTTCTCCAATTGGTCACTCATAAATTTAGCTTGTGCCTCAACTTCCTGGTTGATGTATTTGTAATGATTAGCAGCTGCCTTGATATGAGTCCCATCCACAAAGATTTCGGTAGGATCAATCAAACCAGCATTGAGGCAGAGACCTAGAATATGAGAAAAGATGGCTTCAATGACTTGTTTATCTTGGAAACGACGGCTGTAGTTCTTGCCGTATGTTGTGAAATGAGGCGCCTTATCTTCTAGAGTCAAGCCAAGAAACCAGCGGTAAGCTAAATTGACTTCAATTTCTTTGATAGTTTGACGCATAGAACGAATGCCAAACAGACATTGAATCATAGGAATATTAATCAACATAACGGGATCCAAACTAGGACGACCATTATCAGCACAATAACTATCTTCAACTAAGTCATAAATAAATGAGAAATCAATGGCTTGGTCAATTTGACGTAAGAGATGGTCTTTAGGGACCAACTCATCTAAGCTATAAAAGCCAACTTGATTACGATTTTAGTTCGGATTTTCTTTGTGGAACATAGAGAGACCTCCTAGAGATTCTTGTCTTTATTATAACTCTTAGCGAACAAAAAAGCTCTAGAAATTCATTTTTCTAGGGCTTTGTCTTCAATCTGAGGTTGAGACATATGTCTCAACCTTTGCTTTTCCCAAGCTGTTTTAGGAATTAAAAATAATTAATAAGTGATAAAACTCCTTTTGAGAGCAACTGGTCAAAGATGAAGATAATCACCGTAAAGAAAGCTGTGTACTCAAGTACTGAGATAAAATCTTTCCAACGTTGTTTACGATCTGGCCATGTTGTGTCTTTCAAGAGTTTAAAAATGCCACTGATGAATGTCATTTGTCTCTCCTCTAACGTGTTTCTTTGTGCAGGGTGTATTTTTTACAATGTTTGCAATATTTGTTAACTTCTAGGCGTGTTGCTCTAGGTGTGCTACTTACCCCGATAGAGTAATTGCGGCTACCACACTCGACACACGCTAGGCTTGCTTTTTTCTGTGCCATAACGCCTCCGTAGACATTATTCTAACATGAATATCATTTTTCCGCAAGCTATCTGAAATAGTCCACGATATCTTTCCAGACGGACTGTGCTTTTTCTCGTAAGCCTGATTGATCGACTGCATCCGATAAGGATTTGGAAGCTTCCTCAGCTGACTTTCTTAAGCCATCAATGATGGACTGATAATCTAAGGCAGTCTCGGTCTGGGTTTCGTTGATGCCATAGACAGCCGCAATACCATTTTGAGCATAGGCGTTGTCTACCTTGAAAGATGAGCCCTTAGTATAAGGCAAAATATAGGAGGCTTGCGTGCTGAAAATGGCCGAAGCTGTTCCCGCACTCGAATCGGATAAATAATGATTCTCGTCTGTCTTGTCAAATCCAATCCACTGACTAATAACCACATCCGGTGTATAACCAATAACCCACTGGTCTCCTGAAAGATCTGGGTTAAAGTCTGTCTCCGTTGTACCTGTCTTACCGGCTAAGGTATAGCCATAAACGTTGGCATTAACGCCTGTACCATTAGAAAAGGTTCCAAGCATCATGCTAGTCATCTTGTTAGCGACTGATTGGCTGACCACGCGCTTAGGCTTATCTGTGAAGGACTTGATGACCTCTCCTCTAGCATTTTCAATACGGCTAATCAAGTGGGCTTTATGCATGACCCCATCATTAGCAAAAGCCGAATAAGCTTGAGCCATCTCAAGAGGATTGGTCGTGACACTACCTCCTAGTGCTACCCCTAGTTCTTTAGGGGTCTTTGTCATGTTGAGGCCAAACTTCTGACCATAGCTAAAGGCCTTATCAATCCCCAGTTCTTTTAAGGTAGATACTGCAGGGATGTTGTAAGAATTGGCTAGCGCCTGATACATAGGCACATCTTCTGATTCGTAATTGCCGTAGTTATGTGGCTGGTAGCCATCAAAGTCTTGAACGGTATTAGGTAAGTCCTCTTCAATAGACCACCCACTTGCTAGAGCTGGTGCATAAACTACAAGTGGTTTAATCGTGGAAGCTGGACTTCTCTTAGACTGTGTGGCGTAGTTAAAGCTTCTAAAAGGCTGGTCAACGGTACTATTCACACGCCCCACCAAGCCTCTGACAGCTCCTGTCTTAGGATCTAGCGCTACACTTGCACCTTCTGATGTGGTCCCGTCAAAAGCAGAAACAGGAAAGAGGCTAAGATTGTTAAAGGTGGTCTGCATCCCCGTCTGGTAATTCTGATCTAGCTCGGTGTAAATCTTATAACCGTTGTTGACAATATCTTTTTGAGAAATACCGTAACGAGAGATAGCTTCATTAATGACCGCATCAAAATAAGAAGGGTATTGATAATTCTCTGTTTTTCCCACATAGCTATCTGCTAAGCGATTGCCCATTCCAATGGTTTGAGCTTGGCTGGCTTGTTCCTGGCTGATTTTTCCAGCCGCAACCATAGCTCCCAAGACCGTATCACGACGAGCAGTGGCATTCTCAATGGAATAGTAAGGGTTATAAATTTCAGGCCCTTTAAGCATACCAGCTAAGGTAGCTGCTTCATCTAAGGTCAAGTTAGCTGCTGAAGTACCAAAATATTTTTGACTGGCATCCTCAATGCCCCAAACCCCATTTCCAAAATAGGAGTTATTGAGGTACATGGTCAGAATGTCATTTTTACTGTATTTTTTCGTTAATTCAAGGGCTAAAAAGAACTCACGCGCTTTACGCTTGATAGTCTGATCCTGTGAGAGGTAAGCATTTTTGGCTAGCTGCTGTGTGATGGTCGAACCACCACCAAAGCGTCCAGCCGTTACCACAGCCAGGATAAAGCGTTTGAAGTTAACCCCGTTATTACTATAAAAAGAACGATCCTCGGTGGCAATAAACGCATTTTCAAGGTCATCCGAGATAGCATCCAATTCCACATAGGTGCCTTTTTGTCCAGATAGGCTCCCCGCTTGCTCCCCAGCATGGTCATAAATGACTGTCGTTGCTTTTAACGCATCTTGCAAGTCCGATACCTTAGCTGTTTTTGATAAGTAAAAGAGATAAGACCCCAAAATCAATACCATACTTCCTACTATTATAAGTAAGAACTTACCAATATGGTAACGACGCCAAAAACGACGCATAGGGTTTTGAGGCGAAGGCAAGACAGCTTCTAGCTTTTGCCTCCAAGGCGACAGCTTCTTGGGCTTATCTTGATAGGCTTGACTCCGCTGAAAGGCTGACTGAGAGCTTTGGGAAGCATCCCTTGCTTGTAAGCCTTCCTCGTTTTCTAAAAAAGGATCCTCTTCCCAATCATGAGCTCTTTGCTCAGCCTCTTGCTTTGCAGCCTGTTTTTGCTGATAGCGTTTTGGGAAGAATTTTTTTTGTAACAATTCTAAAAATGTCATCAGTTAATCTATCATTAAGTCATCCTAAGAGACTGTGATGTGTTTGGAGTAAGCAACGGCATCCACTTGAAAAAGCAACCCATCTGCACCTCCAGAATGAGCAAACTCTGTCTGAATAGACTTGCGTGCAGGGTATTTACCGTTGAAGCGTTCTTTGATGATTTTTTCCATGACAGGGATATTCCAGACATCTCTAAAGAGACAGTCCATTTGGACAACTGCTTCTAAGGTAAGTCCCACCATGCTTAAGCGTCGCTCCATTTCATCAAAAGCACCATTAATTTGACTCTCGATATCTTGTCCTAGATTACCGCAGCAGTAATTTAAAAAATAAAAATCACCAGCTTCCACAAGTCCCGTGTGTGCCCACTCTTCATTCACATCATAGCGTCTAATAGTATTCATGACTTCTTCCTTTGTTGGTTCAGTATCTTTTCATATTATAACAATTTCTCCTCAAATCCTATATCAAAAAACTACCAGCTAGCTGTTTTTAAGCCTTTTTCTTGTAATATGCTATTTTTTAGAAGGAAAAAGCCTTATCTGACCTATCTCCAACTAACGAAAACTACCATGCTAAGACTAAAAAATGCTATAATAGGGTATCACTATCATTTAGAAAAGGAATGTCTTATGAACAAATTTCAAGCCTTTAAAGAAACCCTATCCCCTAATAGCCTCAAAGCCATCTACGATGAAACACGTCTAGAAGTGGCTAATGATAAGCGCGAGGGTACAGAAGCCTTCTCTGCTGCTCTTGCTACTCAAATGGCCATCAATCTCTTAGAAAAATACCATGCTTGGCTTGATGAAGACAAGAAGTAAGGAGCAGGGCTTTTATGTAAGCTTTGACAATCCCTACGAAACCACGACGGTCAAAAGCTTTCTCGAAGAAAAGCTACTGATTCCACGTAAAATCAGGCATTTTTTGCGGGTAAAAAAACATATCTGGATCAATCAAGAACCTATTAACTGGCAAAGTCCCATCGCTAAGGGGGATACTGTCACCCTCTTCTTTGACCAAGAAGCCTACCCTGCTAAGACAATTCACTTTGGCAATCCTGACTTAGTTGATTGCCTCTACGAGGACGAGCACCTTATTATTGTCAACAAACCCGAAGGAATGAAAACTCACGGTAACCAGCCCGAGGAGTTGGCTCTGCTCAATCACGTGTCGGCTTATATTGGTCAGACAGCCTATGTGGTCCATCGCTTGGATATGGAAACTAGCGGTGTCATTTTGTTTGCCAAAAATCCTTTTATCTTACCCATTCTCAATCGCCTATTAGAAAACCGAGATATTCACCGCGATTACTGGGCTCTAGTTCAAGGGAGCTTTGACAAAAAAGAGATGACCTTTAGAGATCCTATTGGGCGTCACAGGCATGACCGCCGTAAACGCCTTGTGGACCCTAAGCAGGGACAAAGAGCTATCACAGAGGTCAGGGTACTTAAAACTTTTGCAAGCTCTAGTCTGATTAACTGCAAGCTCAAGACAGGTCGCACTCATCAAATCAGGGTGCATTTGACCCATCACAAGCATCCTCTCTTAGGAGATCCTCTCTATTATCCTAGTTCACCAGTCAAACGCCTCATGCTGCATGCCCATCAGCTCTCTTTTAGGCACCCTTTGACCAATCAAGACCTTTGTATCAAGGCTAAGTCTAATAGTTTTGAAGCCATATTAGCTAATGAAACAGCACTCAAAAAAGTAAAACCCTGAAGTCTAGTTTTCTTCAGGGTTTTGTCTTGTTTTTAAGAATTTTTCGCTTATAACCACTCGTGGTAACGTTTAATATATCGCGCTTTTACGTAAGTCACTAATAGCAAGTAAGCTAATAAGACCAAAAAGAGGCTAATAAAATAAAGTAATGGCAAAGGAGAGAGTTTAAAAAGATTTGCCAAGGGACTAAAAGGAAGTAGGGTGACAAAGGCAAGTCCTAAAAGCGTACTAACTAAGAGTAGCGGAGCGGGTTTACTTTGTGTCAAAGATAGCTTAGCTGACCGTAGAAGGTAAATCACCAAGGTTTGTGTCCACATAGATTCGATAAACCAGCCTGTCTGAAAGACAGTAACAAAGAGACTTTTATCACTGACCATGTGATAGTGTCCACCTAAAACCAGTGGTGCTATCAAAAAGAACATAATAGCATAGGTCAAAATGTCAAAAATAGAGCTAATAGGTCCCATCCATAACATGAAGCGTGTGATGGACTTGCCTGTCCATGAGTGAGGCTTCTTCAAGAATGCTTGATCCACATGATCAAAAGGAAGAGCCACACAGCTTAAATCATAAATCAGATTAAGCACAATCAAATGAATTGGTGACATGGGTAAAAAAGGAAGGCAAACACTGGCTACCAGTAGAGAAAAAATATTACCAAAATTAGAACTAACCGTCATTTTGATGTATTTCGTCATGTTAGCATAGACTTTACGACCTTCTATTATTCCTTTTTCTAAAACCATAAGGTCTTTGTTGAGTAAGATAACATCTGCCACTTCTTTAGCGATATCTACTGCGCTATCAACTGAAATTCCAACGTCTGCCACTTTCATCGACGGGGCATCATTGATACCATCTCCCATATAGCCCACTTTATGACCGTTGGCTTTTAAAGCATAAATAACACGTGCTTTTTGCTGTGGAGATAATTTGGCAAAAAGACTTGTCTTTTCTACTTGAACTTGTAATTCTTGGTCTGACAGATTTTCAATGTCTGAACCTAATAAAACCTGAGTGATATCAAGCCCTACCTTCTCACAAATGGTTTGGCTCACTTTTTCGTTATCACCAGTTAAAATCTTAGTAGCAACTCCATGTTTTTTTAAGGCTTCTATGGCAGGGGCAGCGGATTCTTTAGGGGGATCCAAGAAGGCTAAATAACCCATTAGAATCATATCTGATTCATCAGATACTGTGAAGTCCAATGTTTCTGAACTAAAGCTTTTATAACTTATCCCAAGGACGCGTAACCCCTGTTGGTTGAGGTCATCCACTGCGTCCAGGATATTTTGACGGACAGCTTGCGTCATAGGTAAAATAGCATCCCCATCTTTAACCCAGTTGGAAATACCTAGCATCTCTTCTAGCGCACCTTTTGTCACCATTCGTTTTTCTTTTGTCTGGTCTGTCACCATGACACTCATGCGACGTCGTTCAAAGTCAAAAGGCAGTTCATCGATTTTAGTGTAACGCTTGTCTAAGTCACGTAAAAAAAGATGTTCCTTAGCCTCTCTATGAGTGCGTCCAATAATAGCATGATCCAATAAATTTTTAAGGCCAGTCTGGTAATAGCTGTTGAGGTAGGCTTGCTCAATAACTGATAAATCAAGCTCAGCATGAATATCTAAAGGGTATTCCAAAACCACCTCATCTTGAGTTAAGGTGCCTGTCTTATCTGTACACAAGACATCGATAGCCCCTATATCTTGAATGGCATTCAACTTTTTAATAATCACCTTTTCTTTAGCCATGACAATAGAGCCTTTAGCTAGACTAGCAGTGATAATCATGGGAAGCATTTCAGGAGTAAGGCCAACTCCTACGCTAAGAGCAAAAACACCTGCCTCTAACCAATCCCCATCTGTCATGCCATTGATGAGAAAAACTAGGGGCACTAATATTAACATCAAGCGGATGAGCAACCATGAGATGTGTTCCATTTCTTTTTCAAAGCTAGTGGCTTCATCAATAGCTGTCAAACTTGCTTGAATAGAACCAAACTGCGTGTCATTTCCTGTCACAAGAACTAAAGCATAGGCACTGCCACTAATGACATTGGACCCCATAAAAGCAAGGCATTGTGCTTCTAATAATGATTCTGCTTGTTCTTTGTTTTGACCATGACTTACTTTTTCAACTGGCTCGCTTTCACCTGTCAAGCTTGATTCTTGAACAAAAAAATCTCGCGTTTCAAACAATAGAACATCAGCTGGTAACATATCCCCCGCACTCAGATGAATCACATCTCCGACCACCAAATCTGTGATGGGAAGGTCTGTTTTTTGCTTGTCTCTGATAACGGTAGCTTTGTTGACAATCATTTCAGATAAATGGCTTGTAGCTTTATCGCTTTGGAGCTCTTGAAAAAAACGAATAGCTCCTGATACTGCTACTAAAAATAAGATAATAATGACTGTTGTAGGATCTTTTTCCCTTGATGCTGCCCATAAGACATTGGTCAAAAAAGAAACCAAGGCAATTACCAACAAGATAAGGGTAAAGGGGTTGATAATGGCATCGTATAATTTAGACCATAAGCCAGGTTGATTAGGCTTGATAAATCGGTTAGCCCCGTATAGGGATTGATTAATAAGGACTTGATCTTGGCTGAGTCCTTCTTGGCTACTCTTTAGTTCAAGGAGTGTTTGCTCTACTGGTTGTTGGCAGGCTTGTAAGAGTCTTTCTCTTGTTGTTTTCATTTAAAAACCTCATCTTCTACCAGTCAGAAAGATGCCGACTGATAGCTTTCTAATCGTAATCTCTTGTTGACTTATCGGATGATCATCGCTCGACATCTTCACCACTCCTTTCCACAAAAAATAGGGCTTACCGTCGCAAGACGATAAGCCCTATTAATGCACACTAATAGATTCTCTCACCGTTCAAGCTTTAACATCATAGGGCGATGAAATGACATTAGTCTGTGCCTTAACGACAAAGACTGCTGACCAGCGTATAGTGTCTCCACTATTTTGCGGTAGTCATCCGTATCCCTATGGTAGTCTCACCTACCGATTTAGTTAGTGTCAGTATAGTCCTATTAGATTTATTTGTCAACCCTTATTTTAAAAATAAGCAAACCAAATTTAAAGTTGTCCAGAAGTGATAAAAACAATCAATCTTAAAATGGTGAAAATTCCTAATAAAATAAGTAGTACTATGGTATGTAGTTTTCGTTTGAGGTAAAGGTAACCCACAAATTCTCTGATAAAAGCATTTAAGGTGAAATAGAGCTTGGTCTTGGCACCATAGCCACGACAAGGACTCTTTAAGGCTTTAGCATGGAGCAAGGCTCTAAACAAATGGTAATAGTTAGTTACCAAACAAAAATGCTGTGACTTGGTCATGAGTTTTTTAGAAAAGAGGATATTTTCCCGAGTATTGCGCGATTGGTTTTCCACTAAGATTGCTTCTTCAGGGACACCTTGTGCTATGGCATATTGATACATAGCTTCTCCTTCTGCAATTAGCTCATCTTCTCCTTTACCGCCTGACATAATCAATTGACTGCCAGGATTTTTTTGATAAATAGCAATGCCCTTCTTGATACGGCTAGCTAGCAGGGGCGTGACTTGGTCACCATTTAAGCCACTACCTAAGACCACAATATAATCTGGATGATCAGGTTTGAGGTAAAAAGTGTTTAATAGGCTAGACAACGTATAAATAGAAGCCAGAATAAACAAATAAGTAATCATCAAGGCCACCATCTCATAGGGAATTTCCGAAAAGCGGAAGTATTCAAAACTTCGTTGCAATAGACCTGTCACAAATGGATAGGAAAGCATCCCAACCCCCATAGCTAGCCAGAGTAGATTTCGCATGGAAAAACCTTCTCGTTTGAGTAGGCGGATACCATTCACAATAAAGAGTAAAATTAAGGCGAGGGGGATAATCATTAAGATAAAAGCAAGTATTGCTGCAGCTATCCCTGCAAGAAACAACTGTTCTTCTGTTAAATCAGGGTTTTTAAAAGCAAAAATGGATATCAAAAGGCAGAGCATTGAAACCCCAGCTGCGGCTATAAGGCTTGTTCCTAACCAGAGTGTTCTTGGTTCCTTTAGATAGATGATTAGAAAAAGCAACCAAAAAATGATTGGTGGAATGATAAGGTAAGACATGGCTATTCCTTTCTCGAATGATAACTGTCATTGTTGACTGAATAAAGGGGAAACAAGAGGATTATGGCAACATCATATCAACGGCCATCCCTTTGCCAGGATGACTGTGAACATGGATTTCACCGTCATGTGCTGTGATAATTTCTTTGACGATGGCCATGCCAAGCCCTGACCCTTTATGGGCTTCACCTGTATTCGTTCCTCTGTAATAACGATTGAAAAGTCGTGGTAAATCCTCGTCACTAACCCCTTTACCATCATCAACAACCCAAATATGAAGCTTGTTGTCTTCCACAATTTTAATCAGGATATTGACTACTTTGTCATTGTGAAGGATGGCATTGTAGATTAAATTAGCAATGGCCCGCTTCATTAATTTGATATCTACTTGACGTTCAATTACTGGCAGCTGACTTTGGAATTCTACATGAATATGCTGGTACTTGGGATCATTGAAAACCTCTATGATGAGTGATTTAACTAGGCTAATTAAATTTACCTTTTCTTTATGCAAGAGAGACTGTCTATTTTCCAATTGCATGACTAAATTAAGGTCAGCAACCAAATCGGTTAAATAATCAGCTTTATTTTGAATAATGTCGGCATATTGATTGATTTCAGACTTGTCTAGGGGCATGTCCGATTCCAATAATTCGGCATAACCTTTTATCGAAGCTAGCGGAGTTTTGATATCGTGGGTCACATTAGCCACCCAGTCTTGTCTCATCTTTTGAATCTCTTGACGCTCAATTTCATTACTCTTTAAGCGTTGAGACAAACGATTAATTTGCTCAAAAACAGTTTTGTAAATACCTTTACTGACTAACGGTTGCTCCAAGTTAGCTGTTGATAAGTCAGCAATACTGGTCACCATTTTATTAATGGGCTTGGTTAGATGAAGGCTAAACAAATAGCCTAACAATAAGACCGTAATCACATCAATCAGGATAACGGGCCAAAAAGCATTTCTGACTGTCCATCAAAGGTTCCGGCATATTTATAGCCATTGACCAACTCAATACTGTCGTGATGAGTTTTGACTGCCTTAGGACGTCTGTAACTCGCTACTTCATTGTTTACTTGGTCTAGCACTTGAATCCACAAGCCTTTTTGATCAAGAGAATTCTTGCCTGCTTGAGAAATGCTCACTTGTCCATCTGAAACAGTAATATGCTTAGAAAAGCCTCTCACATAGGTTTCTACTTCTTCATTGACACCCCGTTTGGCTTGATAGCTATAGGTTAGTAGTATAATGGCTAAAAAATTAACCACTAAAATCAAAATAGCAACCAGACCAACACTTAGAGTGTATTGTAAGGTTAATTTCTTTTTCATTTCTGGGTATCACCTGGCATCAATTTATAGCCCAATCCTTTTACCGTTAAGATATGTTTGGGATGAGAGGGGGAATCTTCTAATTTTTCACGCAAGCGACGAATATGGACGGTGATGGTATTGTCAAAACCAAAATAGTCTTCTCCCCAAACTTCTTGTGAAAAACGCTCTTTGCTAATGATTTGTTGGCTATTTTCAGCCATAAAGAGAAACATCTTGTATTCTTTGGCTTTTAGTGGAACAAGAACACCATGCTTCCACACGGACATGCTTTTGGTATTAATCCGAAATGGTCCCACTTCAATGATTTCAGAAGTCTCTTCTTGAAGGGAACTTTTTTGGTTGGCTTGACCATAGCGCTTCAAGTGAATCTTAATTCTAAGCAATACTTCTTTAACGCTAAAAGGCTTACTAACTATAATCATCCGCACCTGTAGCTAAGCCAATTACCCGGTCCATCTCATCTCCTCTGGCAGACAAAAACAAGACAGGAATATCTGAGCTTTGGCGAATGGTCTTACAAATATCATAGCCATCAATATCTGGTAAGGAAATATCAAGCAAGGCCATGTCAATGGCTTCTCTTTTAAAGATGTCTAGAGCTTCTCTTCCATTTTTAGCCAGATAAATATGAGTAAAACCTTCTTTTCGCAAGGAAATATCAAGCAATTGCAAGAGGTCTTCTTCATCATCAACAATTAAGATTGGTCTATCTAGTACAGCATTTTCCATTGGCTTTCTCCTCACTCTTCTATCATACAATAAAAGCCACTATTGAACAAACCATGTAAAGCCTAAAAACAGCCGTTTTTACTACAAATAGCCATCTTTAATGTTACTTTGTGTCGATTTAAGGTTAAGTTAAGGTTGGGGTTAGCTTGTCATAAGCTTAGAGCATTAAACTAGTCCTATAGAAAAGGAGATCTTATGATTACACTTGACAATATCAATAAATACTACGGTGACAGGCAAGTTATCCAAAACCTAAGCCTCCACGTCAACAAAGGAGATATCTACGGGCTAGTCGGTCTAAACGGAGCCGGAAAGACTACTATCTTTAAAACCCTACTCGGACTCAGTCATTTTCAAAGTGGCCAAATCAGTATCAATGGCCGATTCAAGTCAGAAGATTTGGCCAGCGAACGTCAAAAAATCGGCTTTTTTATCGGAAAAAACTTCTTTGATTACTTATCCGCCGAAGACAACCTTCGTTATTACTGCCGTCTAAAGCAATTAGACTGTGCTACTGAAGTTCCTCGCGTTTTACAATTAGTCGGTCTAAAAGGGGTTAGAGCACCTTTTAAGAGCTTCTCTATGGGGATGAAGCAACGCTTAGGCATCGCCAATGCCCTACTTGGTTCACCTGAAATCATCATCTTAGACGAACCCGTCAATGGTTTGGACCCGCAAGGCATCATTGACATTCGTCAACTGATAAAAAAACTTAACCAAGAACAAGGCATTACCTTCATTGTCTCCTCTCATATTTTGGGAGAGCTGGAACACACAGCAACTCGTTTTGGCATTTTAGACCAAGGAAAAATCATCAAAGAAATCGAACAAGATGATTTACAAAGCCTTGGAAGCATTATCGAGATTCCTGATAACTTTTATGCTAGCGCCTTATCCTTATTGGAAGTCAACAATATTCCTGTTTTAACTTCCGGACAGAAAAAACGGTCTCTAGAAGACTACTACTTTGATTTAATCGGAGGTCAACATGAATTACATTAAAGCAGATTTGATGCGTATTATTAATAAAAAATCATTTATTGCCACTATTGGCTTATACTTAGCAGCCTTTCTAGCACTCTATTTTATCTTATTCAATCCCCATCTCACCTCCCAACAATTCCTCTTAAAAACAGATATTATCCCTTCTTTTTTCCCCGTTGTTCTGGGAGTAGCTATTTTTCTAGCAGTTTATCATGATGATTTTAAGAGCAAGTCCATGCAGGTGGCAATCGGTTTTGGGATTTCTCGACAAAAAATTATCCTTATTAAGTTTTTAGAACAAGCTCTTTTGACACTGACCACAGCTAGTCTCTCTGCTTTCTTAATGTGGTTAGTGCCTTACCTGACTGGAATCCCCTTAACCTCAGATGAAAACCTTGTTTTGGCTACTCACTGGCTGCTTCAAGCCATTTTAGTCATTGGCTACATCACCTTTGCACAAGTCCTAGTCTTTTATCAACAACAAGCTATCTCAGGTTTGATTCTTTATATCTTGCTTGCAACCAATACCATTTGTGGCCTTTTATCACTAGCCTTCAACCACTTTTTAAAAGACAGCTCATTTAACCCTAGTCCTGCACTTTTCAAAAACCTCTTACAAAAGCTTATCGTTCAATTAACAGATGGCCATCTGGAATGGCTTTCTCTAATAGGAGTACTAGTTTACCTTATTCTGCCTATCATTGTGACTCAAAAGCTCTTCAAAAAGAAAGAATTAGAATTTTAAGGAGAAAGTCCCTATGAAAAAAACCATTTTCTTTTTTACCATGATTGCCGCTATCGGTCTTGCCGTTTGGGGTAAACAATATTACACCGATCGCTATGTGGTTGATGATTATTATTACACCCAAATTCCTTTGGATAGTGACAATAGTAAAGATTCCTATTTAAAAGATAAAGACGGCAAGGACATCAAAGACTTACCTGGTAAAGTATACCCCTTAAAAGCTTTTAACAAAGAAGGCAAGGAAAAAGAGCTAGAAATCACTTTTCGAGGCACCAAAAAAGATTATCCTGCTCCAGGAAGCTATGTGGAAGTCGAACACTCCAAAACCATCATTGTTGGTGAACGAATCATTTCTCAAGAAAAAGTTCCTCAAAAGGCTTTACAAGCCATTAAGGCCCAAAGCAACAGTGCCCATTCACATTAGAGAAAGGAGAAATCTGTGACCAAAAAATTCAGCCTAAATGGCTTTCAACTTAAACTCATTGGAGCTCTCCTTATGGTGGGCGATCATATTCACCAAATGTTTTATTACGCTGCTGACTTTACCATCCTTAATATGCTTGGTAGAATGGCCCTTCCTTTATTTCTCTTCATGTGTGCTGAAGGGTTTTACCACACACGCTCCAAGACACGTTACAGTCTGCGCCTGTATATTGCAGGAGCTCTCATGATCATTGCTACAGACATCATTAGTAGTGTTTTTCCTATTCATGTTCATTCTGTCGTTTTGATGAACAATATCTTTATGACCATGTTCTTAGCTACCATAGCCATGAGAGCAGTTGACTTGATTAGAGAGAAAAAAGTAGCCAAAGGAATTCTCCTCTTTTCTTTGCCAATCTTCAGTAGCCTATTACCATTTCTATGCGCGCAAAATCCATTTTTGATACAATTAGCTTTCTTTATTCCCTCTTACCTTATGGTAGAAGCTAATATTGTAGCGATTATCCTAGTACTATGTTTTTACATTTTTAGAGAGAAAAGAACTATTCAGTGCCTTTGCTTAATCATCGTTTCCTTTATTACAGCTGTTGCTGTTCCGGATTTTAGTATCATGGGACTCTTTAATGGCCAAAATTACCAATGGATGATGGTCTTTGCTATTTTTTTAATATCTCTTTATAATGGTAAGCGTGGAAAAGGCAGCAAATACTTCTTTTACATTTTTTACCCAGCCCATATTTATGGCCTTTACCTCTTAGCTTACTACTTGCTTCAATCAGGTATTGTGTAATATCCTAATCATTAGATGACTGTTGATATCATACTAACTTTTGAGAGAGAAAAAAGACCCCGAAATATGATTTCTGGGTCTTTTGTTTGAAGAAAAAGTCACTTTTTACTACTTTCCTTAGGTGCTGTCGGACGGTAGCGATTTCTTAGAAGAATTTTAGACACTTTCAGCACGGCGGAAATAGCCTTAATAAGCTCGCTTTCGCTCGCAGAAATAGGACATTTAGTAAAACCCTTGCAAACCCCCTCATCCTATTGGTATAGGGAGATGGGGTTCGTCTACCGTCTGAGCCCAGAAATCATATTTCTGGGTCTTTTGTTTGTCTCTGGACAATCTTATTGTTTTTTAAGTTCTATACCTGGTAAGGGTTTACTATAGTCAAAGTCACTATTAAGACCAGTCTGCCAAACAATAGGATGAGCTGTTTGACCTGCAACTTGGAAGCCAAAGGCGTATTTCACATTCATCCCTCCTAGCCCACCACCTGGGGTTAGGACACTGGTATCAGTCCCTTGATCAAGCCTATAAAGGTAAATACCTTCTCCTTTTTCTTCTACTTTTTTCACCTTAACCGACTTAGACAGGCCTGGGGTGTTAGGGTTCTTATAATCAATCTTAGTCGTAACAGTGCCATCTTCACTCAAGGTCATACTGATAGACATGTCAGACTTTTGTCCTAACCATGTCCCTAAGAGTGCTTCAGGGAAAAGCGATGGCGCTTTGACTTGATTGTCTTCACTAGCAACTGTAATGGATTTAGCACCTTTTTGACTGACAAGGTAGTTTTGACCGACTTTCTTAACAGGCATCTTTCCAACTAATTCTTGACGGACATTTCCTGAAGTCGATTTGGCAGGATCCGTTTCCTTATTGTAAAGAAAATCATAGGTGGCCGAAAAATCAATAAGGTAACTTTTCTTACCAACTTGTGTTACTTTTGTCAGTAATATTGAGGGAGTACTTAGAGAAGAGGCTTTTCTAATATCAGTTTGAAATTTAGCTTGAACAGATTCCTTTAAGCCCTTGTAAAAATCGTTATTAGCGCCTTCTTCAAACAAGGTAGCAAATTGAGCAGAATCTTGTCCTGCATTGAGATAAGCTAGCAACTGATCAAAAGCAGCCACTAGGAGTTGACCTGCTTTGTCGTCTCCAAGCAAATTATCAACAGTAATCTCCAGCTGAGACCCATTCTCAATAGGAGCTAAAGGATGCTTAGATGACTTGAGCTGACCATCTGGGAAACGCTTTTTAATCATGGCTTGTGCTGTTTCAGTGACAGGGTAATCCTCTACTTGAAATTGACCATCTGATAAGGTACCGACGCGATTGTCATCAAAGTAAAGCTCTCCATCTTTTACATTACTGACAACTGTGAAGGTCTTAAAGAGAAGACTTAAATCCAACAACTCATTTTGCCCATCGTAAGTTTTACTAACTTTGATTTTGTGATTTTCATGATAACCATAGACACTTGCTCTATAATCTGCAGCTGGTAAGCGTTCGAGGGTTGTGGTGAAATTTTCTGAATCTGAGACAGCTACTTTTTTATCATTTAACAGAAGATCCAGATTGGGGAGGTTAGTTTTTAGGGTTAAGCGGATGGGCTTCACAGCTATGCGATAATCCGGGAAAATGAGGAATTTGCGCCCCACCGACTTGACGTAGAGCTCATCTTCTGGTCCAGCCTTTTTCAATCGCTCTTTCTCTGCTGCTACATCTGAGGATTTGAGTCTGCTAAAACGAGTATAGCGTGCTTCATCGTTAGTGATCTGCTCATTGGTATCCGCCCAGACCATATACTCTTTAATCTGTTCAAAAACCGCTCCTGATGAGCTTGACTTTGCTGCAACATAAGCATTGATGCGATTTGTTTTCGAATAATGAAATGCTCCAAAAGCTAACAATAAGAGCAAGAAAAGAGCCAAAAGTGCCGAGGCTATTTTAACACTTTTTTTCTGAAAATATAGTTTCATATCTACTTCCTATCCTTTTTCAACTTACACCTATTATACCAAAATTTATTAAATTGAATAATCTCTTCTAATCTTCCCTATTTTCTCCGTCATTATCACAATATTTAGATAACTAACAGTTTGACAAGTTCTTAGCAAAAACTTGAATTTTTCAAAGCCAGATTTATAATGTTTTTGGAAGCGTTATCAAAATCGAGGAGGTTTCAGACGAAAACCAAAAAAATGACAATAAGCCTATTAGCTGTTGCGACTGCCCTTTGTTTTCAACCCGTCACCTATGCCTGTACCGGTTTCATTATCGGAAAAGAGCTAACTAAAGATGGATCTACTCTCTATGGACGTACCGAAGACTTAGAACCCAACCATAATAAGACCTTTGTCGTTAGAGCAGCCAAGGATAATCAAGAAGAGGACATGTGGGAAGACCTATCCAATGGGTTTAAGTACCCTTTACCTTCACATTCTTATAAATACACTGCTGTGCCAGATGTTACTCCAAAAGAAGGCGTCTATGACGAAGCAGGTATCAATGAATGGGGTGTCTCCATGTCAGCAACAGTTTCGGCGTCAGCCAACGATGCCATTCAAAAAATCGACCCTTATGTCAAAGATGGGCTTGCTGAATCTTCCATGGCCAGTGTGATTTTGCCAAGTGTGAAGACAGCTCGCCAAGGGATTGAATTGATTGCTCAGATAGTAGCTGAAAAAGGCTCTGCTGAAGGTAATATCGTGACCATAGCTGATAAAGAAGGTATCTGGTATATGGAAATCCTTTCAGGTCACCAATATGCTGCTATTAAATTTCCTGATGACAAATTCGCTGTTTTTCCCAATACCTTTTACTTAGGACATGTCAATCTAGAAGATAAAGACAGCACCATTACTTCAAAAGACCTGATGACAGTGGCTCAAAAAGCCAAATCCTATACCGAAGTAGATGGGAAGTTTCACATATCTCGCTCCTACAATCCACCGCTAGATGATGCCAACCGATCACGCTCTTTCTCAGGCATCAAAGCGTTAGATCCTGATTCAAAAGTAACCTACAAAGATAAATCCTATGAACTCTTTCAAAGCACTGATAAAACCTTCAGCTTAGAAGACGCTATGGCCTTACAGCGCAACCGCTTTGAAGGTCTTAACCTCAAACCTTTGGATCAGATGGAACTAGATAGCAAAGGTAAACCAAAATCCAAAAAAGCCACTAAAGGCTATGCTTATCCCATTTCAAATCCTAACGTCATGGAAGCCCATATTTTCCAACTCAAAGACGATATCCCTGACCAAGTTGGAGGAGGGGTTATGTGGCTTGCTATGGGAAGCCCAAGAAATGCCCCTTACCTACCTTACTTAGGCAATATTAGCCAGACCTATGAAGCTTATCAGGAAAAAAGCACATCTTACAATGGAAAATCATGGTATTGGACAGTTTCTCACATTAACGATTTAGTGGCTGCCAATCCTAAAAAATTTGGCCATCAGGTTATTGATGAAATCAAATCCTTAGAAAAAACTTGGATTGCCGAACAGAACAAAAGCACCAAAGAAATCAGTGACTTAGTAGCCAGTGACCCCAAAGCTGCTCAAGAAAAAGCTGATAAGGTTTCACTAGATCGCGCTGAAAAAACTTTCAAACGCTTAAAAGCTATTGAAGCCAAATTGGTTAAAGAAAGCGGTGAGAAAGCCTCATCAAAAAATACTAAATCATAACAAAACGTTAAAAAATGACTCTCTATGCTGTCTTACTTTTCCTAACCTAGGAGAAAAAAGGCAGCTTTTTAAATTTGTAAAAAAAGCTAACCAGCTTTTCTAACGAAAAACTGATTAACTTAGGAAGGGGTTATGAAAAGAATTAGTTATCCATTGGTAACTAACCATTATTTAGGATAGTTATAGTATATTCTTTCTTGCTTAAAGAAACCTTAAGCCAAAAAATGACAAGAAACCTCTTTCTCCCCTTTTTTCTTATGCTATACTAAAAAGGAGGTAAATCTGATGATAGAAACGATTAAAAACTGGGTCAATATTTGTGTCAAACATAACGATATGATTTTATTACTCCATAGGCAACATGATAACTTCCCAGGATGGATTCAGCCAGGAGGGTAAAGTCGAGCCCTGCGAATCTTTCTTTGAAGCGGCTTTACGAGAACTAAAAGAAGAAACAGGCCTCACAGCTTTAAATCTTCAATTAAAGGGCATTTCTGGCTTTATCAATCCTGACAAAAAAGAGCGCTATGTCTATTACGACTTTCTATGTGAATCCTTTGAAGGAGAGCTACTGACAGAGTCGCGTGAGGGATTCCCAAAATGGCATGCTATAGCAGACTTGGATAAGCTGGATATGCAAAAAGATATCCGTGAGCGTCTACCTCTTTATTGGCGAAAGGGCCCTTTTGAGCGTATTCACTACTGGTCTGAAACCGAAAAAAAGGTGGTAAAAACTGCTACACACCTTTATGACTAAGCCTTCTTACGCATCATAAGAGCCTGGGACAAAAGTTCGTCAACAATTAGAAAAAACGAACAAAGATAGACTTAAAACTTTGAAAAGCTGTCTTTGTTCGTTTTTATTTCTATTTTGTTAACAAATCAGAACAGGTAATGTAGAATTTCTAAAATGAAAATCTTTTTGTCCCAGACTCTTTTGCTATTCGAAAGACTTGACCCTCACTAACAAAATACTTGAAAAAGCCAAGACGGCCACCGCTAGATAAGCGGCTAAGGCGGTATGTTGTGTGGCTATAAATACCATCAGCATAGATAGTAAACTTGCTATACATGTTAAGAGAAAACCTAAGGCAGACTCAATCGCTCCCATTTTATCTTTTGGAATATGCTTAAAGAACAATTCTTGGAGTCTAGGATTAATGACTCCCATGAAGAAAACATTCCCAAAAGCTCCAAACAGAATCACGGCAAATTGAGAGAAGAAGATCCCTAAAACCATCACAAAACCCATCATTTGAGAAAAAAGCACAGCCCTTCGCGTCGATAAGCTCTTTCTTAAGATTGTCGTGCTGATATTTCCCAAAAGCATGCCGACAAAAATAGCAATGGATAATAAGCCTAAAGAAAAGCCAACCGATAAGCCCCAAAAAGGATGCTTAATCAGCAATAAGCTTGATAAAGGAACAATCATTCCCAAAATGCTTTGTCCAATAGCTAAGATAACAAATAACTTAAGTATTGTTGAAAAGCCAAATAAGACCCGTAAGGACTGCCACATATGGCTGATATAATTTTTCAAATTAAAGTCTGTTGTTTCTGGCAGTTCTTTTTCGTAGCTCTTCAAATCCTTGCGAATATAACATGAGCCTAAAAAAGTAAAAAGAAAGGTCAAGGCGTTGATCATAGCAAACCACTGCAAACTGATAAAGCCTAAGGCTAAGCCTCCACAAAGATTTGCGAAAACTTGCACAATACTTACAAGTGCTTGATTAAAACCCATAGCCTCAGCAACATCATCACCCAGTAATTTGATAAAAATAGGGGTTAGCATGGAGCCTGAAAATCGACCGAGTGTATCTGATACAAGATTAATAAGACAAATCAAGGCAACACTGACAATGGTCAATCCACCTCCTGATAAGACTGCTACAAAACTGTAGAGCAAAAACTTGGCAAAACCCATAATCAGCATTTTGTTGATTCTATTTTTTTGAAAATCCGCAAAGCTCCCTGTAAATAACTGCAATAACTGTGGTAATTCCTCTGAAGCAGTAATCAAAAAAACCGCCAGTGGTGCAAAAGCATAAGCCGATACAGCCTGCATAATGGCCAGATAAAACATGGTATCACCCAATAGCGAAATAGCCTGATTCAGCGATAACTGTCTAAAGTCCCTATTTTTAAAAAAGACATTCATCCTTCTTACTCCCTATCTAAATGACATAAGAATTACTCTTATAACATTGTCCAATACCTTCCACACCTTCTCGCACCAATATCAACAACTCATTTTTTACTCAATTAAAGATAAGTCTGATAGTAAGCCTAAAAATCGTCACATCATCAATAGGCCGCTGATACTATCCTTAAGTTTACAAAAAGATAAGAAGCACTTCATTTAATTCCCATATCTGCAACTAATTCTTGTTTTTCAAAAGGGTTTCTAAATATCTCTCATAAGTCTTTGCTAAATGGTGACTTCCTACTAATCTCATCGTTTCAATGCATTTTTTCATCTCAGTCATAGCACTAGTGCTGTTTGTTTTTTTATACTGATACATACTTTGAACATACTGGAAGACCAGGCGTTCATAAACTTCTGTCTCCGTGAAAAAGCATTGCTTTAGCTGTTTTTCAAAGTACAAGGCATCCATAAATTTTTCCCTTTCAACACAGGTGATATAGCCGTTTAATAACATGGATGATATCAATCGTCTATTACTTGGAATTTCTTTGTAAAAGTCAGAACGTCTAGCCATTTCTCTAGCCAAAACCATGAAAACATCATGACTTAAAACATCTAGGGTATTTGAAAAAATCAATAATTCATAAGAGCCCCAATAGACAACCCCAAAAAGATAGTCTGTTAAATCCGTTAAGTCTTGTTGGGTATAATAAGGTTGACCTGATAAAGCTTGTAAGCGAATTTTTAATAAAATAGCATTAATATGGTGAAACGTCTCCCTCTTATCAGTTGATGCTAGTTGAGCATGAAGTAAGTGTTCCAAGCCGTCACTATCACGATTTGTTACAAAATGCCTCACTTTTGATAAGAGTTCATTTAAGTCGTCACGGCGAAAATCATGGACAGCATACATAAACTCATCAATGGGCATGTTAATTTCATCCAAGATCAGCATAAATTTCGAAATGGTTAAGTCTGTCTCCCCTTTTTCGAAACGCGACAGCTGAGAGGTTGATATACCAGCCCTTGCGACATCTTTTAATCGTAATCCCCTTGATTCTCTAAAGGTTTTAAAAATTTCTCCAAAATGATTCATCACAGACCTCCACCACGCATATACGGGAATAGCTTTTCCTTGACTCCATGATAGCACATGACAAAGAAAAACAACAGGCTTTCCAATACATTAAAAGCCTGTAAGCAAAAAACTCTCATTTAAAAAGTTTGGCATTTTTGTCACAACTAAAAAGAACAAAGGTTGGAAATCATGATGCGAAATCCAACCTTTGTTCTTTTCTTTTTAATAAGCATCAATGCTATAGGGGAATTAGAAGCCGCCCATCATTCCTGGATCCATACCAGCTGGCATAGCTGGTGCTGCAGGTTCTGGTTTATTTGCGACCACTGCTTCTGTTGTCAGGATAAGGCTAGCGACAGAAGTTGCATTTTGAAGGGCTGAACGAGTTACTTTAACAGGGTCAATGATACCCGTAGCAATCATATCTACCCACTCACCAGTCGCGGCATTAAAGCCTGTCCCTTCTGAGCTATTTCTCAATTTATCAATGACAACTGAGCCTTCGTAACCTGCATTGTAAGCAATTTGACGTACCGGCTCTTCAAGGGCACGCAGAACGATATTACGTCCTGTCGCATCGTCACCTTCAAGCTCTAAAGCTTCGACTTGCTTGATGACGTTAATGAAGGCTGTACCACCACCAGCAACAATACCTTCTTCAACGGCTGCACGAGTTGCGTTTAAGGCATCTTCAATACGTAATTTCATCTCTTTTAGTTCAGTTTCAGTTGCTGCACCGACCTTGATGACTGCAACACCACCAGCTAACTTAGCTAAACGCTCTTGTAATTTTTCGCGGTCAAAATCAGATGTTGTTGTCTCCAATTGTGACTTGATCAAGTTGACACGGTTGCTGATAGCTTCAGAGCTACCAGCTCCCTCAACGATAACTGTGCTATCTTTATCGACAGTGACTTTAGCTGCTTGACCAAGAGCAGGCATAGTTGCATCTTTAAGCTCAAGTCCCAAATCTTCAGTGATAACAGTACCACCTGTTAGGATAGCAATATCTTCAAGCATAGCTTTACGACGGTCACCAAATCCTGGCGCTTTGACAGCAACCACATTGAAGGTTCCACGAATCTTGTTCAAGACAAGGGTTGGAAGAGCTTCACCATCCACATCATCTGCAATAATGAGTAATGGACGGTTTGTTTTAAGAACTTCTTCAAGCAGTGGTAAAATGTCTTGGATGTTTGAAATCTTTTTATCCGTGATTAAGATAAATGGGTTTTCAAGATCAGCTACCATTTTTTCATTGTCAGTGACCATGTATTGAGACAGGTAACCACGGTCAAACTGCATGCCTTCAACCACTTCAAGCTCTGTTTCCATACCACGTGATTCTTCGATAGTGATAACACCATCGTTACCCACACGTTCCATAGCTTCTGAAATGTAATCACCGACTTTTTCAGAACGTGATGATACTGCTGCTACTTGAGCAATAGCTTCTTTACCAGAAACTGGCTGAGCAATGGCTTTCAATGCATCTACTGCAGTTGCTGTTGCTTTTTCAATCCCGCGACGAATACCAATTGGATTGGCACCAGCTGTAACGTTTTTAAGGCCTTCACGAACAATAGCTTGTGTCAAAACAGTAGCCGTTGTCGTACCATCTCCAGCAATGTCATTGGTTTTAGAAGCAACTTCAGACACCAATTTAGCGCCCATATTTTCAAAATGATCTTCTAATTCAATTTCTTTTGCAATGGTCACCCCATCATTGGTGATTAAAGGTGATCCAAAAGCTTTTTCAAGTACCACATTACGTCCTTTTGGTCCAAGGGTTACTTTAACCGTATCTGCCAACATGTCGACACCACGCACCATGGCAGCGCGTGCATCTGCTGAAAATTTAATTTCTTTTGCCATTTTCTTTCCTCTTCTCTTTACTAGTGTTAATTATCTTCGTCTTAACAAGACAAGTTACTTAAGCCAAAATTGCTAAAACATCAGCTTCACGGCAAATAATCAAGTCTTGATCACCATCTTTAATAGGTAAGCCAGCATCAGCTTCCACAAGAACCTTGTCGCCAACCGTTAGGTTTGAAGGAACAATCTCGCCAGTAATCGTACGAATACCTGTTTCACTAATAGCGACAACAGTAGCCACTTTAGTCATTTCCTTGTGACTAGCTGCCAAAACAAAACCGCCAACCGTTTGCTCTTTATCGGCTTCATATTTTAGGACCACTCGGTCTCCTAAAGGTTTTAACATGATAATTACCTCCAATTAATACATTTTCTTTTTTATTAGCACTCTTACACAAAAAGTGCTAACTTCCTTCTCTATTTTATCATTTGAAGGAAAATAATCAAGAAAAAACTACTAAAATACTATGAGCAAGAAAGGATTTAACAGCTTTAGTTTTAGTAAAAAATATTTTGCTTAACTCTAATTCTAAAATCATTTATAGTTTAAATTTTAATTATTTTATAAATAAATGTTTACTTTATTATTTTATTGCTGTATTATTAAATAGAGTTAGAAATAAAGTAGAATTTGATTAAACAAATAGCGCTATCACATTCGTCAATCAAAATGACATCTTATCTTATTCCTTACCTTTTTCTAAATCACCCATCACCTGTTTCATACAGAAAAGGAACTATTTATATCATGAAAAATAAATTTTTTGTCGCACTTGCAACAGCTGCTGCAGCCTTTATGATGGCAACTCAATCAACTTCTGTTAACGCTGATTCCCAACGTCCAGATATTAAGCATCTCTTAACAGAATCATCTATTTTTTCTAAATTGAGCAATTTGACTGAAGGTACTGAGTACCATGACTACTATGCTGAGCAAGCTGCTGAATACGGTCGTAAAATCATTGAAGCTTATAATAATGGCTATGATTTTTATGAAGAAGCAATCAATTTTAAAGATCCTGTTGTAACTAAGACAGATAAAGGCTATTTCTTAATTAATTATTAAGATTTAACCCACTAAAAGAATATGAAGTCATTTCCCATTTATGAGTTAACACTTGTTGAATGGGATTTTTGATTTTCTATTATTTAACAATAACTCAAACAAAATAGCCTAGCTCTTTTAGAGCTAGGCTATTTTTTATATCATTACTGGATATCGAATTTTAATTTGCCATGTGACATGCCAATTTTCAACTGGTGACCACTTGAGAGCTGACCAGATAAGATGAGCTCTGATAACTTGTCTTCCACTTCTGTTTGAAGAGTACGACGAAGTGGGCGGGCTCCCATTTCCACATCATAACCCACTTCTGATAAGTGATTAAGTGCAGATGGCTGGAATTTGACCTGAATCCCTTTCTCAGCTAAATGAGATACCAGTGGTTGTACCATGATTTTCACCACATTGCGCATATCTGATTGACTGAGACTGTGGAAGACAACCTTCTCATCAATCCTATTGATAAATTCGGGACGATAAGCTTTTTTCAATTCTTCCAAAATACGTTTTTCCATGGCTTGATGGTCATGACTAAAGGCTTTGGCTCCAAAACCAACAGTCTTATCATCACGAAGGGTTGTTGCTCCCAAGTTACTAGTCATGATGATAATGGTATTTGAAAAGTCGACTTTACGGCCACGGCTATCTGTCAACATACCATCATCAAGAACTTGCAACAGAACATTAAAGATATCAGGATGAGCTTTTTCCACCTCATCAAAAAGAAGGACTGAGTAGGGCTTATTTCTAACCTTCTCGGTTAATTCTCCTCCTTCATCGTAACCAACATAGCCTGGAGGGGCACCATTTAAGCGAGAAGCAGCAAATTTTTCCATGTACTCAGACATGTCAAAACGAATCAAGGCTGACTCGTCATCAAAGAGTACTTCTGCTAAAGCTTTGGCTAACTCTGTTTTACCAACACCTGTCGGTCCTAAGAACATGAAAGAACCAATTGGGCGTCTGCCAGTTCGGATACCTGACTGGTTACGACGGATGGCACGAGAAATAGCTGAAACTGCATCTTCTTGACCAATCACGCGCTTATGCAGTTCTTTTTCCAAGTTGAGGTATTTTTTGCTATCTGCTTGAGTCATCTTTTCAACTGGAATTCCTGATAACTTACTCAAAGTAGACATGATGTCCTCTTCAGTAACTGGAGTTGGTTTTTTCTTTTGGCCTTTTTTAGTTTTGGCTAATAAAGCTGATGCTTTCTTCATGTCACCATCAAGGAGGGCTTGATCAAGTGGCGTGATAAAGCTTGGACTTTCCTTTTTGACCAAACTTTGAACTGTGGCACTAGCTTCATCCAACAAATCAATGGCAGAATCGGGTAGATTTTTGCTAGTTAAATAGCGCTTAGCCATTTTGACAGCTGTCTGCAAAGCTTGATCTGAAATAGAGACATTATGATAGAGCTCATAAGAAGACCTTAAGCCCACTAAAATCTGATAGGCATCTTCTACACTAGGCTCTTCAATCAAGACTTTAGCAAAACGACGAGATAAGGCGGCATCTTTTTCGATGTGTTTTTGATATTCTTCTTGAGTTGTCGCCCCAACCATATGAAGCGTTCCTCGAGACAAGGCTGGTTTTAAGATGTTAGCAGCATCTAAGGTACTATCAATCCCACTGCCAGATCCCATAATGGTATGCAATTCATCCACAAAGAGAATAATATGACCATCAGCTTCGATATCATCAATAATCTGGTTCATGCGCTCTTCAAAGTCACCACGAAAACGCGTCCCTGCCACCACACTCATCATATCTAACTCTAGGACACGCATGTCTTGAAGTTCATAAGGAATAGCACCGTTAACGATACGCTGCGCTAGCCCGTAAGCTAGGGCGGTCTTTCCGACACCAGCATCTCCTACCAAAACAGGGTTGTTTTTGGTTTTTCGGCTAAGCACCTGAATCATACGCGACACTTCCTTGTCACGCCCAATGACAGGCTCCAAGAGCCCTTGACTAGCCATCTCCGTTAGGTCTCTGGTAAAATCAGACAAGTCTCCTGCCGTGCTTTGAGGCTTCATCATCTCAGAAAAAGTACCGTTTGATTTCGCTTTTTTGGGTTTTCGCAAGTCGTGGATGGCTTTAATGGTCTCTTTATTATAGCCAGCGTGTACTTCAATAGCTTTACGCAAATCCGCCATGCGAAGCTCATCTTTACCAGACTCTTTTAACTTATAGCCCGCCATTTCAAGCAAACGACTGGCCATAGTATCAGGCTTGAGTAAAATAGCGAACAAGACATGCTCTGAGCCAATCTCCTGGTCTCCAGTTACTTGGCTAATTGCTTGCGCTAACTGTAAGATTTCGGTTAAGGTTTTTGATTGTGACTTAAAGGACATATCTGTCACTTCTTTAGGACTTTTGCCCATCGCTAAGATGGCTGCTGCTTCGTATTCTTCTACTGCAATCTTCTGGTCAAACTCACTAAGCACCAAATTGGCTAAGGAGTGATCAACAGCAACCATGGCTAACAGAATATGCCAGCTTTCCAAGTAGTGACTGCCAAAACGCTCCGCATGAAATTGGGCTTGTTTGAAAATCTCTTGCATCTTTAAGGAATAAGTCTTCATTATTGGCTTCCCTTTCTATCAATTCGTTGGAGTAAACGATAGAGCATACGCGCTCTAATCTGTGGCCCTTGACTACCTAGAACATCATCAGATCCCATGACCAAAATGATATTGGCTTCTCTTTCGGTTAATAAGTCTTCATCAAAGAGTAACTGAATGGAATCTGTAAAGACCTGCTCACTCAGTTGCTCATCAATTAAGGCCATTAGATTACCGATAAGATGGTGCTTGTCAGAAAAGTTCACCTTGGCAATCCGAATATAGCCTCCGCCACCTCGCTTACTTTGAACCTCATACCCTCTTCTTTCTGTAAAGCGGGTTTTGATCACATAATTAATCTGACTTGGGACAACTTGAAAGGAATCTGCTAGCAGGGATCGCTTGATTTCGGCAATTCCTGACTGTGCCAAAAGCTCTTTGATATATTCTTCAATACTGTCTGATGTATTTTTTGTTGGCATGCTATCACTCCTTTACTTTTTCCTCGTCAATTCACTTACCAACAAGCTATTTTGACTAAAACTGACTATTATTATAACAAATAGATGAGAGCAAAAGCAACTCTAAATCATTGAAAGACAGGGAAAAAGACAGATACTTGATGGCATCTGTCTTTTTAAGCTACTTAAGTCATTACTTAGTCTGACGACGTCTGAATGCTGCTGCTAATCCTAGTAGGGAAAGGATACCTGCGCCGAGAGCCGCAAAACCGCTTGAAACGTCATTAGTTTTTGGTAATGATTGCTGACGACTTGGATAAGAATTAGTAGTTGTCAATGTACTTGTGTTCTTATCGCTTGTGTTACCTTTGCCATTTGATGTGTCTTTTGGACTTGTCCCAGGCATTTGAGGGGTCACCTCTTGATCAGAACACTTACAATCTTCACCACGTGGACCCTGTGGTCCAACTGGCCCTTGTTCGCCTTGATCTCCTTGGGGACCTTGCTCACCACGTTCACCCTGTAGACCTGGTTCACCTTGGTCGCCCTTATCTCCTTTTTCTCCTTGGGGACCTTGCTCACCACGTTCGCCCTGTAGACCTGGTTCACCTTGGTCGCCCTTATCTCCTTTTTCTCCTTGGGGACCTTGCTCACCACGTTCGCCCTGTAGACCTGGTTCACCTTGGTCGCCCTTATCTCCTTTTTCTCCTTGGGGACCTTGCTCACCACGTTCGCCATCTTCTTTGGAAACCAAGCGAGATCCTAGTAAATTTTGATATTGTTTCTGTTTATAATATTTATCATTAGCTATATAAATATCCAATGTATAATCGTCAGCAGAAACCAAAGTTCCTCCTGCTTTTTCCCCTTCTTCAATCAATAAATTAAAAGCAGTCTTTTCTTCTGAAGTTAATTTTTCTGAAGGTTGTAAGTAACTATCGGGATCAGTTTGACTATCACTAAAATACCAAATAGCTAGCTGAGTAACTTTCCTACTTTTCTTTTCATCAAGTTTATTTATATTTTTTACAGTAGGATAACCTGATTTTAGTACACCAACTAAAGAAGCAGTAATATTTTTTACAGACGTTCTAAATCTTGAAGCAGTACTCTTAAGCAATTCATCTGAGCCTTTTCTCTTATCATATGAAGGAAGTTTAAAATTAATATCTTCTTGGACTTCCTCAAATGATTTTCCTACCTCCCATTTTTCTGGCCATGCTTTATCCCTATTAAAGCAATATACAATATAATCATCTTTTAATTCACGATTAAGATTATTTTTCGGTGTCACATACAAAAAAACTGGTGAGTCACTCCTCGTCCCATCTTCCCATCCATAATATTCCTCCGCCCACACTCTTAGGGGGCTTGCGGCTATTGTGCTTGTCATGACGATGCAGGCTGCGGATGTGGCCAGTATTTTTTTGAAAGTTTTGTTCATTTTTCTCTCCTTTTAATAAAAGTCTCTCCATATTTTAATGGAGAATAAGGAAGCCTTTAACCCTTCGAGTCATATCGTGGTCACAACCCCTAAGCTCATTCCTTATATCATGGATGAATTAGGGCTGAATCCTGGAGTCAAAGTGATTGGTATGAACTTTGACTTTATCCAACAGCAGTCCGATCAGCTAAAAGAAACCCTTCTTGAGCTACGAAAAAAACAGCATCTGGCTAAAATCAAAGACATTTTAGACTACTAAAAGGTAAGTGGACAGCCACTTTTTTATATAGACTTCACGCAAAAAAGTAATTGCTATTACTAACAATTGCTTTTTTGTTAATTATCTTATTTAAATTAAGACAATTTAGTGATATTGACTGCTTGAGGGCCACGTTGACCTTCTTCTACATCAAATTCCACTTTTTGTCCTTCGTCCAAAGATTTAAATCCTGGAGTTTGAATAGCTGAAAAATGTGCGAAGACATCTTGACCGTTTTCAGTTGAAATAAAACCGAAACCTTTTTCAGCGTTAAACCATTTAACTGTACCTTGTGCCATATACATCCACTTCCTTTCTATAAAGCATTTTGTAAAAATAGAGAGAAATAAAGATGTTGAAACACAAATACTAACTCAAAAACTAATTTACTTGCTCAGTGTAACACGAAAGGAAAGCCCTGTCAATCAAAAACCTTAAAAAAGATTATTAATTTTTCATTTCGCAAGTTGTCAAGTCAAGTGCAACCAGTTCATAGATAACTAGAGTTCCAGATGTTAAGCTGTTCGGGATAGCTCAAACAGGAATTTTGAGGATTGATATTGAAGAAGTCGTCTTGGGCGCTCATTGATGGCAGTAATATAATTGTCAAGTTCTTCAGAGGTTAGTGGATTAAGTGAGACTCCTTTAGGGACATATTCTCTGAGGAGGCCATTGAAGTTCTCGTTTGTTCCTCTCTCATGTGAAGAATAGGGATGTGCAAAGTAAACTTCAACAGCTTCTAAGTTTGAGAGTAAACTAAACTCAGAACCATTATCCGCTGTGATGGATGCAATAGGATACTGACTGATGAGATGCGTGACAGCACGGTTAATGGTTTGGGACTGCTTGTCTTCTAGCTTAACTCCTAGTGCATAGCGTGTCTGGCGCTCTACCAAAGTCAACATAACAGCTTCACCTTTGGTTTTCTTGCCGAGAACCAAATCAATCTCCTAATGCCCAAATTCAGAACGATCATTAATATATTCTGGACGTTCTTCGATAGATTTACCTAAAGTCTTCTTATTCGTCTTCATGACTTTCTTAGAACGTTTTCTGATACTAACCATCTTAGGCAAATCGATTGGTTTAATAGCTAATACCCCCTCTTTGATATAACGATAAATCGTTTTGGTAGAGGGGACGACTTCTTCAGGATGGTTCACTTTGTAAGTCTGAACAAAACTATCCACACTATGGAGACGAATGTTAGCCGTCAAGGCAGATTCTAATTGTTCAATGAACCTAGCGGAGCAGTCATTCAACTTGAGATAAGAACTCTTTTGACGATTGGTTTCATAGACACGTTGCCCACTATCAGCGAAATAGGCGTTGAAGAAGGTTTGTTTTCCATTCTTATCCTTTACCTGTTCTACTGAACCACGTTTTATTTCTCGGCAGATTGTAGAACGGTGACGACCCAAGAGTCGAGCAATCTCAGCGGGTTTCTTTCCCATTTTAAGATAAGCAGCAATTTCACCCCGTTCTGTGGCTGAAAGATGAGAATAGGATGATTTTCTGGTAGAATTAATGTTGGACATGTTCATCTGCTTTCCATACTGAATTGGGGAATTCTAGTATATCAGACGAACATGTCTTTTTTGTTGCACTTCATTTTACAACGCGGGATTATTTTTTATTTTTTTAAAATGCTCTAGATTCTGACTTCTTTGTCAAGAGTAAGGGCTTAGGTGAACCAAAAAGACTGTTTTTTGATACAATTATCTTTAGATAGTAATAATAGAATTTCTCTTGATTAGCCTTTTTAGAACTAAGCAAAGAACTTCCGTTTCTTATCGTATAGAAAGAAGGTAGACAGTAGACAAATGACAGCTAATGCAATTGATACCCATGCCCATCTCTGGTCCGACGACTATCTCTCTTTATTAGAAGACTTAGGAGCAAAAGGGGTTGCTATCGCTAAGGGCTTAAAGGCCAGTGAGCAAGAAAAAGACATGCAAGGACGCCTTGCCATGATGGATAAGGCTCAGGTATCCTATCAAGTTCTCTCTGCTACCCCTCAAGTGCCCCAATTTGGAAATGCCGACCAAGCCTTAGGAGCAGCTAGGCTTATTAATAACCTATATCAAGAAGTCATTGACAAGTATCCCAGCCATTTTAAAGCTTATGGGGCGGTGCCATTGCCTCATGTGGAGGCAGCTATTCTTGAAGGTAAACGGATTATGCAAGAATTAGGGTTTTTAGGAATAGCGGTCAATACCGTCTTAGAAAATGGTCAATCTCTTGCGGACCCTGCCTTTGTTCCTTTCTTTGAAGCTATGGATGCTTTAGGGGCTATTATTTATGTCCACCCTACTGGCTGTGGCGCTTTTAGCCCAATGGTAACAGATTATGAGCAAGAATGGACGGTGGGAGCACCTATCGAAGACTTGTTAGCCACTGTCCAACTCTTAAAAGTTGATTATCCAAAGCGCTTCCCAAATCTCAAGTTTCATATGGCTCACTTAGGTGGCGGTGTTTCTTTCCAAATGCAACGCTTGCTAGATAATTACGAGGACTGGCATAGCTTCTCTCACAATCCTCTCACCACCCTAAAAAAGCATTTCTGGTTTGATACAGCCAATTTCCTAGAGGCTTCTCTTTTACATAGTCAGGCTATTCTAGGCCAAGATCGGCTCTTAGCAGGAAGTGATTTTCCTTACTTTCAAGATAACAAATACAGCCGTGCGTTCTCCTATATTCGACAAGCACCACTAGATGATAGGGATACATTGGCTATCTTAAAAGACAATGCTGAGCATCTCTACGCAGATCGTTGGTAAATACATCTAACACCTAGCAAGTTAACTTGTTGGGTGTTTTTTTTCAAACGCTTTTCTTGAAAAAGATAGCAAGCTATGTTATCTTATTTTTAGTTAATTACATAGCAAGCTATATATTAGGAGATAAGATGCGCGAAAAAAATACCGTTTATTTAATTAAAAGAGCCAATTTGTCTTTCGATAAGATTGCCAATAAGGTTTTAACCCCACATGGCATTACCCATAGCCAATTCAAATGTTTAAAATACCTTTACTTATTTGACAATGGTAGCCGTAACCAGCGAGACATTGAAAATTATTTCAATATGAGCAATCCCACTGTTACTCGAATTCTACAAAATTTAGAAAAAGAGGGCTGGCTTCAACGTCTAGCCAATGGCAAAGACAAACGCCAAAAACAACTCTACTTAACTAAAAAAGCACTGGATTATCAAGGTGTCTTTAAAGATATGGCGAGTCAACTGGAAGATCAACTGACTGAGCGTCTGACAGACGCTGAATTAGATAAGTTGCAAGAGCTCTTACGTAAAATGCTAGCCATCTCACTCAAAGATTAGAAAGGAATCTCATGTCTCTTATTCGTAAACTCAGTCATTTCAAAGGAAGCAATTTCCTTATCCCCATGTTTTTTACCTCTTTGGTTTACACTTTTTTCCCTAAGTTATTACAATTAAGGGTGCCTTTTAGTGGGCTTTTTAGTCAAGAGACTACTTTTTTCATCATTGCCGTTTTATTATTGGTTTCTGGTATTCAGACTGATTTGGCAACATACCCAAAAGTTATCAAAGCTATTGGTCCCGTTTTATTACTCAAAATCGCCATTAGTCTGGTCGTAAGCCTACTTTTCAAAGCTCTTTTTCCTGCCAGCGGGCTCTTAGGCATTTCAGCGGTGACTGTCACTGCTGTCCTCATGTCTCTCAATCCTGGTATGTATCTGGTACTTTTAGGCAAAGATATTAGCGAGATGGAAGAGAGTGCTTTTTCAGTCATCAATTTGTTGATGCTTCCTGCTATTCCTTTGGTCATTTTAAGTGTCGGCGAATCCCACATTCCTCTATTAGTCCCCTTATTAGCCAACATTCTCCCCTTTGTCCTTGGCATTGTGATTGGTTACCTCTACCCTTCTAGCCGAATTATGTTTCGTCCCCTTTCTATTTTGTTAATCCCATTCTTAGCCGTTACTTTTGGGGCACGTATCAATATGTTAATGGCCTTGAAGGCTAGCTTCTCAGGACTTTTGCTTGTTCTTTTCTACTATCTGATAGCGGTTCTTCCTTTGCTTGTCTTTGATCGTTATTGGAATGACAATGGCGGACGAATGGCACTTTCTATGAGCTCTATTGCTGCTTTTTCCATGTCCATCCCTCCATTTGTTAGTCAATACATGCCTCTATCTGAGAAAAGCATTAGTCAAAGCATCAGTCAGATTGCCTTTGCTGTCATCTTGTCTAGCTTTATTACCCCTTACCTTTACAAAAAATGGATCCCAAGTCGTACCGACAATCCACTAGATGAAAAAGTCTATCAACTCACTCTCGACCACCAAGGGCCTCAGTTCCTTTTAGAAGCTATGGCTGCTATCGATTGGAAAGCTGGTGCTTATCTGGTCAAACGTCTACAAGAAGGAGAGCTCGATCCTAAGGATCGTATTGTTGTCATTACTGATGATTCCGATCAACTAAAAGGTTTTGCGGCACTTTTAAGTGAGGATATTGTGGAAAATCCCGGTTTTGGTCCCTTTTTAGCCACTGTCTATGTAGCACCTGCTTTTAGAGGGAAAGGTTTAAGTCTAGAGCTGGTGGATCGTATCCTTGAAGTGGCTAAAGCAGACGGTTTTTCTGAGCTTTATACCTTGACGCAGCATGAGGGGCTTTATGAAAAGAGTGGTTTCCAATTTATAAGGCAGACCACCGACAAATTTGGTCGTTCCATGCGTTTATTGAAAAAAAGGTTACTCTAAAAGACTAGCCTAAGTGACAGCTAGTGTTTGTCATAAAGGTCAAGTTTTGCTACAATGAAGGTATTCTAATCCCTTTAAAAGAAAGAGGTTCTCTATGGTAACAATCACATTTGATAAATCACAGAATCGCTCTGTGGCACACGATATGACAACAGAAATCGGAGAATGTACCTTTGTCGCTAAAGGCAACGTTTGGACCATTAATCATACCTTTGTTGATAAAGCCTATGGTGGTCAAGGTATTGCACGCCAATTAGTGGATAAGATTGCTGATCATGCTCGCCTTGAAGGCATCAAACTAGCAGCCACTTGCCCTTATGTGGTTAACTTATTTGACAAAACAAGTGATTTTGACGATGTGCTTGCCGATTAGCCTTCCTAAGGTTAAATTAAGCATGACCAAATAAAACAAGCTTTGGTCACAAGCAGACTTTTTCAACTATCCTAGTGATCTGTGCATCACTGGGATAGTTTCATATCGGCTTTAAGAAAAGCCCTATTCAAGATAAACCAAGCAAGGAGACCATATGTCTGATCTTACTCTGGCTGAACGCTTAAATCATATGCGCCAAAAATACCTTGACGCAGCCACCTATAGGTAGTCCTTTAGGTGACATCACTTGTAGTGATTTAAGAAAAGCTAAAAAATTAAAAAAGAAATTACTGACCTTGGAAAAAGAGCGTTGCCAACTTTTGATTGAAAAAAAGATATTACTCTCATTGATCAAAAAATTGCTCAGCTGAAACATTCCTATAGTCACGAGCAAGCTGACGATAATCATTAAGGAGAATCCTCATGTCTTTTTCCATTTTACTGATTATCTTCCTTATGTCTCTGGTTGTATCCAATGTCATCAATCGCATTTTTCCCCAATTGCCGTTACCAGCTATTCAATTAGCTTTTGGACTCCTTTACGGGATTTGGAGCAAAGGCAATACGATTACGCTCAATCCCGAGTTATTCCTCACCTTTGTGATAGCTCCACTAAACTTTAGAGAAGGACAAGAAAGTGATGTCAACAGTTTTTTAAGGTTTCGAACCTTTATCACTTACCTGATTTTACCTACTGTTTTTATCACCACTATTTTGATGGGGCTTACTGCCTATCAGGTGCTTCCGATTGAATTGCCTATGGCGGTAGCTTTTGCTATGGGAGCGGCACTAGCTCCGACGGATGCTGTGGCTCTCTTGTCTATCGCCAACTGTTTTCAGTTTCCTAAGCGTATCAAAAATATTCTGACTTCAGAAGGGCTTTTAAATGATGCCAGTGGACTGGTAGCCTTCCAGTTTGCTCTGACTGCTCTAGCAACAGGTTATTTTTCCCTGGCTAAAGCCAGTCTTCATCTTTTGATGGCTATCCTAGGAGGTGTTCTGGTGGGTCTTGGTTTTGCCCTTTTGCACCGTATCTTACTTTCTGTACTTGAAAAATTTGATGCCGCAGATGTCACTGGTGTCCTATTGCTGGAATTAACCCTTCCTTTTGCTAGCTATTTTCTGGCTTATATTTTAGGTTTTTCTGCTATCATTGCTGTTGTTATTGCAGGTGTCATGCAGGCTAATCGTATTAAAAAAGTCACTCTCTTTGATGCCCAAGTGGATCGTGTTACCCATGTTATTTGGGAAACCATTAATGTGATGTTAAATGGTTTTGTCTTTCTTATCTTTGGTGTAGAGCTAGCTGAAATCCTAGGACCTGTTTTAAGTAGCCCTCAATACAGTAATGTCTACTTGTTTGGCATGGTACTCTTAATCACCGCTGTTTTGTTTTTGGTTCGCTTCTTACTCATTTCGCTTTTTTATGCCATCAGAGGGCATCGTAATCATAAGCCCTTTAAAAAATACCAAAAAGATATTCTATTGTTGACTTTTTCTGGTGTTAAAGGGAGTGTTTCTATTGCGACAATTCTTCTGTTACCACGTATGGATTCTTTCCAGTATCAATTTGTCCTCTTTACTGTCAGGGCCGTTACCTTGTTAAGCTTCCTAACGGGCTTAGTGGTCTTACCAAGATTAGTCTCTCCTTTAAGGGTTAATCCTGACCATTTTGCTAAAATCGGCATCTTAACCAGTGTCCTTCAGGAACTTGAAAAAGAAAGTCGAAAAGCTCCTAAGAACCAAGCTGCTCTTTATCAAGTCATGGATATTTACAACCATCGTATCGAGCGCCTCATCCTGGAACAGGAGCCCAACAATGTCAAAGAAGATTTAGCTGAATTACAATTACTCATCATTGCTATTGAAAGTGAAGGCCTTGAATATGCCTTCAAACATGGTCATGTCAGCCTCTTTGAATACCGCCTCTATCAATCCTACTTGAAATCCCTAGAAAGACAGGTCAATCGCAGCTTTGTCTCTAGTTTTACCTACAGCTTGACCATTTTGATGCGGGTTCTTCGTCGCCTGATGAGAGAGCTGCTGGCTTTGAACGGCATGGCTGCTTTTTGGAAAAGCTTCAAGCGACCCCATCATCTCTTACAACAAGAAGATCGTCAACACTTGACAGACCTATACCTTAGTAACACCGAATTAGTTTTAGATGCTTTAGAAGATTTGGAAGGGTATTACAATGCTGCCTTGGTCAATTTCTTACAGGGAAAAAGACTACAGGACGCTGAGTTGATTAAATCCGGTCTCTTTGTGGAACGTGTGATTACTCACCTCATTCCAGATAACAGTGGCGAACTACTCCACGGCTATTATTTAGAACGACGAGCCATTCATGAGGCTGAGCTAAGAGAAGATATTAGCGCTGCTCAGGCTCATGGACTGCGCCACCATGTTAACGAATTAGAGACCTATTCGCTTCGCCAGAATGCAAGTAACGTCTTTAATGATTACTTAAGCACTAACTCCTTTTAACACACTAGATTTGAACCATAACTTAAGGTTGAAGAAACAATTGTTTCTTCAACCTTTTTTAGACTTTTTCTAGTTCCAGGTGACATTAATTCACATCCCAAGCATCTTTTTTGTTTTTATTACTAATTAGCGATATTATAAAATCATAATCCTAGCGATGAGACCTTTCTCTTAGTTAACCGAGAAAGCTAATAGCTCACCAGCTCAAGCAGAAAGAGGAAAGCTTATGACAGATACCGCATTAATTGGCATTCACTATGTGACTGCAATGACAAATGATATTGAACGCAATTACCATTTTTTCACAGAAGCTTTAGGCATGCGCTTGGTTAAAAAAACAGTTAACCAAGATGATATCCACACTTACCATACCTTCTTTGCTGATGATAAGGGTTCAGCAGGTACGGACATGACCTTCTTTGATTTCCCTGACAATCCTAAAGGTATTCGTGGAACCAACTCTATTACACGTGTCGGTTTTCGTGTTCCAAGTGATGCCGCTTTAGAGTACTACCTTGAACGCTTTGAAACTTTCGGTGTCAAACATGATGGTATTATCGATCTTTTTGGACATAAAGCTCTACCATTTGAAGAAGAAGATGGTCAACGTTACCAATTGGTTTCAGATGAGCACAATCAAGGCGTTGAACCAGGAATTCCTTGGCATGAAGGTCCTGTCCCTACTGATATGGCTATCTATGGACTTGGTCCAGTGGAAATCACGGTTAGCTATTATGAAGACTTCAAAACTTATTTAACACAAGTCTACGGGATGCGTCTGTTAAGCTCAGGGGATGACTACAGTATCTTAGAAGTTGGCCTTGGTGGGCACGGAGGTCAAGTTATCCTACGTCAAGACACTACAAGCCGTCAAGAAATCCAAGGATACGGGGAAGTTCATCACGTGTCATTCCGCGTCAAAGATCAGGAAGCTATCCGTCACTGGGCAGAAAAATACCAAAACCTAGGCATCCCAAGTTCTGGTTTGGTTGATCGCTCCTATTTTGAAGCACTCTACTCTCGTGTCGGTCATATCTTGATTGAGCTATCTACGGATGGTCCTGGGTTTGCTACTGACGAACCTTATGAGACCCTTGGGGAAAGCTTATCATTACCACCATTTTTAGAACCAAAACGTCATTTTATTGAAGAGACTGTCCGTCCTTTCGATACCAAACGCCATTAAAGAGTAAGAGGGACTAGCTTATGGAAACCATTCAACACATTCATCACATTACGGCTATTATCGGAAATGTACAAGAAAATCTCAATTTTTATCAAAAGGTGTTACAACTGCGCTTGGTGAAACAAACCGTTAACTTTGATGACCCTAGCGTTTACCACCTTTACTTCGCTAATCAAAAAGCCGAAAAAGGAAGCTTAATCACTTTCTTTCCTTGGGAAGACCGTCAAGCCGGCCAAAAAGTGGGCGGTCAAGTTGGACGTATTGCCTTTCGTATTCCAAAAGGCTCACTTGACTTTTGGAAAAACCGTTTGACACAACATCAGGTTAGCATTGAAGAAGGCCATTGGTTTGACTCTCCTGCTCTTTATTTTGAAGACAAGCACCAACTGGAATTAGCATTGGTCGAAAGCGATGACAAAGCAGACGATACCGCTATCCTTGGTTTCCACGGCGTTATCCTTTTTTCTCAAGATTATCAAGGCAGTCGTGACTTTATGACGATCTATATGGGGCTAAAAGAGATTGATGACAATGCTGACTATATTCGCTTACGAACCCTTGGGGACCTGGCTCATGACATTTTATTGCCAAAGGTTAATTTTCTAAGGGGCAGTTGGGGACCTGGTACAGGTCACCATATCGCCTGGAATGTGACCGATCTAGATGCCTTGAAAGCCTATCAAGCAGATTTTCAAAAAGAGAATTTTCATGTCACTGTGGTGCATGACCGAAAATATTTCAAATCCATTTATTTAAAGGAAAGCGGCAAAGTCATCTTTGAATTTGCCACACAAGGTCCTGGAATGACTGTCGATGAACCACTAGAGAAACTAGGCCAAGCCTTACAATTGCCAAAACAGTTGGAGTCACTCCGTGACAGTATCACAGCAAATCTCTTACCACTCACACTAAACTAAAACCTTAAAAGGAGAAAACCCTATGCAATCCATTGATAAATCCCAGTTAAGTGCCATTGAAGAGTATAAGGTTTTGATTGGTACCGTTATTCCAAGGCCCATTGCTTTTGTCTCTACCCTCTCTGAAGATGGGCAGGTCAATCTGGCTCCTTTTAGTTTCTATAATATTGTTTCTTATAACCCTGCTATTCTTTCCATTAGCATTCAAAGGCGACAAGGGCAGATGAAAGATTCTGCTCGCCATATCTTAAGGACTGGTGAAGCAGTGATTCATTCAGTCTCTGCTACCAATTTAGAAGCTGTTAATCAAGCAGCCAAGGAATTGCCCCCAAGTGAAAGTGAGTTGCCTCTAACTGGTATGACCACAGTTGCTTCCACTAAGATTAAAACACCCGGTGTCTTAGAAGCTATGACACGATTTGAGACCAAACTCTATCAACACATTCCTATCACAAATGATAAGGAAGAGGTAATTGCTGATTTGATGCTACTTGAAGTCCTTCATTATCATATGGATGAAACGGTTTATCAAGAGACTTATGTCTTAGCCGATCAACTGCAGCCCATGAGTCGTCTAGCTGGGCAAGACTATGCAGCCCTTGGAGAGATGAGACGACTAGAAAGACCTTAGGTGACTTTAGATGAAAGCTATTTTTAAAGCTGGTCAAGCTGACCAACCAATCTTTGTCCTATTACATGGTACAGGAGGCGACGAGCACAGTCTCTTGGCTATAGCAGACTTTTTAAACCCTGATGCTAATGTCTTGAGCTTAAGAGGTGATGTCGACGAAAATGGCCTGTTACGCTTCTTCAAAAGACATGGGGAAGGCCACTTTGACCTCGACGATTTGGAAAAAAGAGGCCAAGCCTTATTAGCATTTCTAAAAGAGGCTAGTACTGAACACCATCTTGATCTCAACCGAACCGTCCTAGTCGGTTTTTCAAACGGCGCTAACATGGCTATTAACCTCCTTTTAGCTGATGGATCACCGTTAACAAAAGGCATGCTCTTTGCACCTATGTATCCTGTGCCAATCGATCATTTACGCGAAAGTAAAGCAGATACCAGTGTCTTTTTATCTATGGGTAAAAGAGACCCCATCGCGACACTAGAAGATAGCCAAACAGTTATCGAACTCTTCCAAAAGCGCCTCGCTCAGGTTCAGACCTTTTGGGTTGGCAGTCATGAGATTACTCGAGAAAGCTTGGAAGCTGCCAAAGATTGGCTTAAAAAGCAAGACTTCTACGAGGATTTACCCTTAACTATCCAAACAAGAACTGATAACTAAAAAAGCAAGCCCACATAAATGGACTTGCTTTTTTGTATGTTCTGAAGGCGCGGTAGACGGATTTGAAAAGCCCTAATAACAAAGGTTTTGATGACGTTTGACCGATTTTTGACCGATTAGCGCCACAATTCCATCAGCACTGCTTCTACTATTTCTTCAGTCAAAATTTCCCACGGTCTCACAGGCTCACCTGGTAAGACATAATCAAAAATATGGCCATCCTTGCGTACAATCATCACTGTATCGCCTGTGATATACCCACGGTCAATAGCTTGCTTAAACTCGTCGTAAGTTAACATAAACACCTCCTACACTTATATCCGTAAAAAGTCGCTTAAAACAGACATTTTTTAAAATTGCTACTATAACGGACATTACCATGTGCGAATAAATGCTTTTAAATCAAGGTTTTTGGCGATGTCGTGTGCAGATAAATACAAAAAACGCCCTACGTAAAAAACGTAAGGCGACTAAATGAAAAAGATATTTAAACTAGTGTGGTTCAAATATTAACATTATTTTACACTATCTATCGTGTAAAAGTCAATAAAAACTCCTACTGAATCAGCAGGAGGTAAACAATTTAGAGAATTTGTTCAGAGGATTAGGTCTTAAACAAACCTAATATTATTTTACAATATTTTTATAAAAAAGCAAGAGCCACTAGTGTCAGGCGATTCTTGCTAGATAATATGCACCTATACTGTAATATGCCTACTTACTTCAAAACTAAATCGTTGTTTTATTAAATCATTTATTTGTTTTGTTGAATTTACAATTTTAAGTTGACTTTTAATATGATTAAAATCATAGTAAGACAATAAATTGATAAAAGCAGAATTTACAAAAGACGAACTCACTTCGCTAATTCCCGCGAACGAAACGGTCACGACTGTGTCTGTATCAAAGTAAGATTTCAATATTTCAATAAAAAAACAGCCCCCGCAAAAGCGAGGGCATTCGTCTTATTTTAAGGAGCTTTACCTTCTTTTTTGCTACCGACATATATGTCGGTTACACTAATTTAATTTTCCCCAGAGACTGATAATGTTACCGTCTTTGTCAGTTATCCCAATAGCCATGTAATTTCGCATACCTGAGCTACCAACATAGCTAATCCAGTAGTAGCCATTCGCATAACCCTCGCTATCAAAGTTAACGATGTCACCTTGTTTATAACTGCCTACAACTTCGCTGGCTAAGCTTGGCCAACGTCTGATGTTAATCTCTGCAACATCAAGCGTAAAGGTACCTGCTTTTGGTGTCTCTACAATTGTGTCAGAGTTTTGTGGCTCGGTGCTGACTGTTTGTGTAACTGCATCTCCTTGATATGGTGGGTAAAACCATCCTGCCACATTGGTAAAGTCACGGACGTTAAATCTTGCTGGACCACCAACATATAAAGCGTCGGCATTACTGTCAATATTTTGCTCGATAGTCTGCATAGTGTAGCCATCTGAGTCAACATAGACAAGACCAGTATGACCATAATTTACACCGTCAAACCAAGCATTCATGACAAAAAATGCTCCTGCTCGTGGATTTGCGTCTGTAGGCAGGTAGTGGACTTCCCATCCTAAGGCTGCTGCACTAGCTAGTAAGTCAGCTGCATTGCCCCAAAGGTCTACACCAAACCAATGCTTAGCGGCATAGCAAGGGACGTCTGCACACTGCGTGCCATAAGCACCATCTTTATCAACGCCCATGCCAGCGTTGGCTAGGTTGATATAAAATTCAATGACTTCTCGACACTGAGAACTAATCATCTGTTTCTCCTTTCTGCCGATAACTTCGGCATCCCAAGACTGCAAGTCATTTTCCTCGATAATTTGGATAAGTAGCTCCGCATAACCACTGGCTGTGGCATATCCTGCGTCCTTAATCGCATGACAAGCCTTTTTGTAGTCAGTCTCCCCAATAACAGACTGGTAGCGTGGATTATCTACTAAAAACTGGCCATGGTCAGCGATAGACTCATCCCAACTATCATAGGCCCTAAATCGGTCTACAATATCAGTCACAACTCCTGGTTGATACTCCTCTTGAGTCTTGCTATCAAATGACTTACCAGTCCAAGAGCTATCTGCCTTGATACCAAATAGAGCGTTATGTGGGGCATACTTACCCCACCCACTCTCTAAGATAGCTTGAGCAGCTGTCAAAGATGGCAAAATCTTATGATTGTGCCACTCTGCGATAACTGCGCTTTTTATATTATCTAAAAATGCCATCTATCATCCTCTCCTATAAAGGGAGCCAAAATCAAAGCAATCACGGCCAGTGGAAAATATAGCACCATGATAGCTATGATTACGGCTAGTTGTGTGATTGCTTGTCTCATGCTACTCCTCTTCTTTTTGCTTTAGGTCAACTTGTGGTGCCTCGACTTTAACACCTGTCTTATCAATTTTAATCGTGGCAATGTCAAATTGATCAGTGTCACGTTTGAGTTTTTCAAAAAAGGATCTGACAAAACTTGGCATCGGCAAGCCCAACTGACCCCAATTTTCCACAATTGAGATGCCATAACATGCGATAAAGAAGAGGACAAAGGCAACTGCCAAAGGCTTAGCCCCAAGCAAAATGAGGTAAGGATAGACAGTGTAGACTAGCAAAACTACTAAAAAATGCTTGATAATGCCAGATAGCCCTTTTGTGCTATTGGCTCTCTTATTAGTAATACCTTTTGTCAATCCTGTGATGATGTCAAAGCAAACAAAAAGCGTAAAAACGTGGATCTCTACTGTGCGCACAAGATCGCTAAAAAGATGGATAAGACTTGTTAAATTAATAATCATCTAACCACCTCTAATCTTCTTTAACGAGGTCCGCATATTTGATAATGGTCACTTTTTCCTCTGATTCGAGCTCCTCTAAGGTCTGCGCCTCGTAGGTAAACGGCTCGTTAACGTGGACAAAGACTAGATTACCTTCGCCTGCTTGGTCTTCGTGCTTGTCGTCCACTACAGTAAAGACATCATAGGCTTGGTACTCTCCTTTTTTGACAGGCTCGATAAGCTCTAACATGCCTTTGTAGATGTCAGGCTCTACTCGGCCCCCGCTAGTCAAAACATGGATAGTTTGCAAGTTAATCATCTTCTGCGTGCGCTCTGCGGACACCTTAGCTAGTCCAGCAGCTGCTTGAGCTGTTTTAGCAGTCTTGGCAGCTTCTTGGGATACTTTTTCCAAGTCGTCCACTTTTTGGACAGCTTCGCCCATGGCGATTTCGACATACTCTGATTTTTCAAACTCTTCCAAGGCAGCTTTGATAATCTCTGTATCGTTAGTTGATGTTAAATCTTGCTTAATCAGTTGCGGGATAACGGCGCCGTCTTCTGCAGCGATAATGACGTGTGTGCTTGCGACTGCTCCTGCGCCGTTATATTGTGGGTATTTTCCTGTGACTTTCCAATTTCTCATCTTTATTCTCCTTTGCTTTCTTCAAATTGTTCCAAAATGTTATCGACAATCAAAATTTCCTGAGCCGTAAATTCATCTTCAGATTCAGCCAAGTATTCCAAAAAGTCAATAAATCGCTTAGAATACTCGTGGCCTTTGATAGTAATGTCCTCATCACCAAGTTCAGACAATAAGTCATTGAGCTCATCAATCTTAGTCGAATCTGCTAGATTGATGTTTTTGTGCTCATCGATGACAAACTTAGCCATCTTTATCCTTGGCCGCATACAGATCAATAAGGTCAGCCTCATCCTTGGCGTACTCTTTGATTTTATCAACGACTTTGGCCAGTAACTTAGCACGGCCACGATTGGCACACATATTAGTGACCTTGATTTTATCAAGTACGGCATACATTGTGTTTAAATCTTTATTTTTTAATGTTAAATCCATTAGTATCTCCTATTTCCAACTGCCGTAAAAACTACGACTATAGTTACCGTTATTGTTTAGATTGTTAAAATTATCAAAAATTTTATTAAATATATCAGCTAAATTGACATCCGTACCAGCAAAATCACTAAATTTAATAATTAGCGACCCACCTTGATCAAAACCGTGTGACATAATAATCCTATCTCCGTAAAGCTCAAGTTGGTCATTGCTGTCATTTGATCTAAATACTCGCATACCAGCAAAACGTACCGTGTCCTGTGATTTTATGCCCTCATAATTTGACGTCACTCCAAGACCGATAAAGGCTCCTCCGTGTACATCGTCATTAAAGTGTAAAAATGCGGTACTCTCACCTCTTTTACGCACAATCGCATTGTATTTTGTATTAAAAGTTATCGTGGCATTGCTGTTAAAGTCAATCTTTGCTGCGTTTAGGTCTATAAGCATTGCACTATTACGAGCCTTAATAACCTTACCCTCAAGCATGTCAACAATCGCATAGCCAATCTTTGCCTTGATAAAGTTAGCGTCTAAACCAACGATACTGCTAACGTTTAGATTAGTAATACGAGCCTTAGAGGCATCTAAAGTACCTGCGATAATCTGGTCAGCTCGTATCTTGATAGCTTCGGCAATCTTTGTGGTAAAGGTGCCATTAACAGTGGTATTGCCATCAAGAGCGATGTTTTTACCTGTAATGACTGCGCCATAAGCGTTGAGGTTAATCGCTGAGATTATCTCACTACCAGACATTTTACTTTGCGGGATTTTGTCTTTAATCGCAAACATGATACTGTCACCAGATAGTTGCAGCATAGATTGGATTTTTTCCAGGGATACGCTGGCATTAATTAAGCTTTTAAGCTGTGTAAAGTTAGAGGAGATAGTCTCATCGTGACTAGATATCCTGCGCTCATAGCCTGCCACTGTTTCTGCCAGACTATTGTAATTGCCTTCAGCGTCACGTAATCGTCTGGCATTGCTCTCAACCGTTGATTGG
>NZ_AEUX02000002.1 GCF_000188015.2 Streptococcus ictaluri 707-05 | reverse complement strand
CGAAGTTATACGACTATGTGATCTTTACTGTTTCGTAGTACCCGATTAATCTCAAAAGTCTGCCACTTAGTCCTACGACCAGCATCAGACTTGATTTTCATCTCCTCTTTAAAAGTAGAGGCAAAGACACCATCTAGTGGATATTTGATATATAGCGAGTAATTGCCATTACGCTCACGAGTAGCTTTAACCTCGTAAGCGTCTGCAATTTCCCCAAGACCAAAAGTCCTAAACTTGGTCTCTTTGGCCTCGTATAAAACTGGTATCATACTTTAACCCCCCAATTAGGTGTTGCAGTGATGGTAAAGTTACCAGTCCACGAGATATTATTTTGCCCCACATCAAACAAAGGCATGCGGTGATGTTCTGTCCTGACAATATTATCCCAAGCTGATAGGACATCTTTATAGGCTAGATGCCTCTCCATGTCTATGACTAGCTCACCTTGCACGTTTTCGAGGCCTGTCTCAAAATCATTAATTTTTAAGACTCCGCTACCTGTGCCTTTGATTTTTAGGATTGGTTTAGACTGCACATTACCAGGGTTTTGTAGGGTCCCACCGTTGACAAGAGATACCTCCTGTTTGCCAGTTTTTAGGTATTTGATAGGGTGGATTAAAAAGTTAATTTTAAGTCTGCCGAACTGTTTTAAAATCTCGTCTATCTCAAAAAGATTGACGACACTAGCACGATAGATATAGTCCTTGTCCCAAGACAAAACTAAATCATGCCAACCTTTGACGTGTAACCACTCGCTTATTTTTTGTTGATTAGCAGTCACATCGCCGACCAAGGAAAAAGGGAAGTCTTGCTCGATAACTTTTAAACGACCATTGTCTTTTAAGAGTGCACCGTCGCGACCATCGACTTCGATTAAATCGACATCGTTGCTCGTTGACTTAATAGATCGTTCGCGCTCTAGCAAAAGACCAAAGCTATTACTTTTTTTGCCATTAAATTCAATGTATCGCATTAAGCCAACCTCCCTTCCTCTCCGTTTATATAATATGCAAGCTCTCTGAGGAGACGCCTCATATTTTCCTGACTAAACATATCATCAGAGTTGCTTCTGTTTGTAGCGTTCAACGTGTAGTTGTTTGTGATATTTCTGTCATCTCTGTCTTTAAGTAGTTTAATCAATTCTGCTATTTGCGGGTCAGCGTTAACGACTACAGTCCCTTTATCTTGCACAGATTTAAGGCGAGTTGTTAAACTAGCAATTTTTGTATCATTAAAACCTATTCCGTTTGCATAATGCGGGAATAATTGTTTCGTGCGACTGGCCTTTAAGACTTTCGACCCTCTTGGCAGAGGGAGGATAACGTTTCGACCACTTGGGACAAATGATTCTCCAGTTGGTAAGGTAACCAACTCTCTGTATAGCGGCCCTTTCTGGTCATTGACCATAGCTAGACCACCAGGGTGAAAGTTAGTTCCCTCTTCATTTCTCGTGAAAAGTTTTTTTACTACCGTAAAAATAGTTGTCGTAACACTGCTAGGAATTCTAGCAAGTGACCCTATTACACCTTCTGCAACACTACTTGCGTCATCTTGAGCCCTAATAACAGCGGGACTGTTTTGCTTAGGGCTATTAACAGCTCTGTTAGCACTCGCAACATCTGGCCCAGTCTTATCCGATGCCTTCACATCAGCCGGTGCTTTCTGCTTGACGTTATCAATCTTACTTTGCGCCGACTGAGTATCGCCTGCTGTTTTGTCCGTAGCATTCACATCAGCAGGTACTGTTTGCTTGACGCTGTCAAGGGCTTGTTGTGCGGACAAGGTTGGTTCTTGTGTTAGGTTTTTCGCCAACAAAACTTTTTCTTCTGGTGTCAGTGCTTGCCACTGCGCTAATAATCCTTTGCTATCAAAAATTTCAATCATAGCCTGTTGCCCATCGACAACTAATTTTTTCTGCTCAAGAGTCATATTTTGCCATTGCCCGCCAGCTACTAGCATTTCAGCTAGCGCCGCTCGACCTGTTGGCTCGACATCAGCATTTTTTACCATGATTTCAAAGCTATTCCAGCCCTCGGCTGTTGATAACAATTCATTTAGGCTTTGTTGTGGATTATCGCTAGTAAAGAGACTATCCCATTGAGCATTAGCAGCCGCTACTTCTGCTGTAGCGTTCGCGGTATTGCGTGATAAAACTTTTAATGTTTCGCCAGATTTTTCGGTATAGTAAGCCAGTTTGCGATAAGCGTCATCATAACTGATTCCTAACTTTTGAGCCATATCAGATGCCATTTGGCTGATCCCTTGGTGGATTTCTTCTTGGCTCTTACCAGATTCTTTCAATCTCTGGACGCGTTCTCTTTGAATGGCGAGATACTGATCACTTAAAGCTTTAGCCTTTAGATTGTGCTGCATGTTTAGTTCAGTGAGTTTGTTTAAAACTTCCTGTCTATCCTCAAGCTCCTGTGCGCTGAGTTTGCTAGTGTCACTTCCGAATTTTTTTAGAAATTCTTTTAGTTCTGCTTTTTTTGTCTTATATGCCGAATTTTCTTTATCAAGCATTTTGACTGTATTTTCAGATACTTTTTCAAGTTGTCTAGCATTAAGAGCATCTAAATCATTGTTAAGCGCAGCTGTTAAAGCTTTCTTTTCTGATGCAGAAAACTTCATCAAATCAAGCTGTGTACTAATCATTTCTCTTTGATTTCTTAACACCAACTCTTTTTCTGTCGCAGAAAGCTTACTCATGTCGCCATTATGTCTTTCCATAATAGCTTTTATCTGGGTATTCATAGCTTCGACGTTATTGACCACTGAGGCAGTTTTAGATTTAAGATTATTGATAAATCTATCAGAAAACCCGAGTTTTTTAGCCGCATCAATATCTTTTTGTAGCTTATCATTCGCTAATTTTTCAATGCTAGCCACCAAGTCATCAAAAGCTTCAGTCACTTTTTTAACACTTCCTGCGCCAGCTTCGAACATTTGCAAAGAATTATTTGTCTCATCGACTTTTTTCTTAAAGTTGCTCAAAGCAACAGCTTCCGTCTGAGAAACAGCAGTCCCCCACTCTTCTGTACGCTTATGGGCTTTATAAATGCTATCCGCAATCAAACCAATACCAATAACAGCGGCACCACCGAGTAAAACTCCCCATGTTACCGGACTGCTTAATAAGGCAACTGCCCCAGCCATGCCACCCATAGAGGTTGCAGCAGCTTCAGCTCCAGCGCTTGCTGCTACGGCACCGGCTTTAAACGTGCGTAGCCAACCAGACAAAGCCCCTAAGCCTTGACTCATTTTTCCAAGGCCTTGAATAGTGCTACCAACAATGCCAACACCTTTGCCAAAGATAGATAAAGCTGGACCAGCAGCGACTGCAATAAGTCCCCACTTGATAATTTGCTGTTGTTGTTCCTTATCAAGCGAGTTGAATTTTTTGGCTAAGTCAGCCGCCATTTGAATAAATGGTTTTCCTGCTTCGAGCCCATTTCTTAGAGCGTCAACCAAAGGGCCACCAAATTCAATGGCTACATCGTTGATTTCGTTTTTAAGCATTTTAAGCTTAGATTCTGTCGTCTCATAACGTTTGTTAGCTTCGTCAGTCAACGCTGTGTTTTCTTGCCAAGCTTTGTTTGAGGTATCTAGAGCCTTGCCTAAAGTCTCAGATGCCAAGCCTAAAGATTTAAGCATGTTAGATTGACGGACACCGCTTAGACCTAAGTCGTCTAAAACTTTTGTAGCACTCTCTCCTTTTTTATCTAATTGTCCAAGGCCTTTGATAAATTCTTGCAAAGCAACGATTGGTTTTTCTTTCCATGCCCTAGCAAAATCAGCGGATGACATATTAGCGATCTGCGCAAATTTGGTTAAATCTTCACCGCCAGCTGAGACTGCACGCTCAATAGCCGATAAAGATTGAGTCATTGCCGTACCACCAGCTTCTGCTTCGATACCAACACTTGACATAGCTGTCGCCAACGCTAACATTTCTTGGTTAGTCAGTCCTGCAAGCTTACCAGATGCAGCGATGCGATTAGTCATTGCAACAATATCTCTTTCGGTTGTTGCAAAGTTATTACCTAACGCTACGACAGCACTACCAAAACGCGAATACTCAGATGATGCTAGTCCTGTAATATTTGCAATTTTAGCAATAGATGTCGCCGCTTCTTCTGCGGATAGATTGGTAGATTCTCCTAAATCAATCATTGTACGAGAGAAGCTAAGGATGTCTCCTGTTTTAACTCCTAATTGTCCTGCTGCTTCCGCGACATGAGCGATTTCTACCGCACTAGCTGGCAACTCTTTGGCCATTTGTCTAATACCCTGTGATAGCTTCGCATAAGATACTGTCGCCGTTTCATCAACCGTCTTTTTCACACCAGCGAACGCAGACTCATAGTCAACAGCTGCTTTAATCGCATACCCTGCGCCCGCAACAATTGGAGCTGTAACTCCTCTTGTAAATGCAGCACCAACTCCAGCTACCGAATCGCCAAATGACTTCATCTTACCGCCAACTCTTTCAGCGGCTTTACCAAAGCGAGTAAAGACACTAGTTTCTGTAGCTAAAGCTCGTAATCTGTTTTGCAATTCCGTGACTTGCGCGGCGGTTTCCAACATAGCTGACTTTGCGCTGATTAGTTTTTGTTTTTGCTCAGCGGTAGCGTTGTTAACGTCACCTATTTCTTTTTTTAATTCACTATATTTTTGCGACTGAGTTTTTAGTAATTCTTGGTAACCTTTTAATGCACTACCCGTCTCAGCATAGACTGCTTTAAGCCCTTTAATTCGCCCGCCATGACCTTGGAAGCTTTTTTCAACTGCTTTTAACGAGTTATCTAAGCCTTTCATGTAGGTTTTTAGGTTTCTTGTGTTTGACATAAAAGGCGCAATATCAAGCGTTGCTGTTGCTACTAAATCACCTATATTCCCCATTTAGTCTCCTTTCTAGCCGAAAAGAAATGGGAATGCCTTGTCCAAGGTCGTTTCAATCACTTCTTCTTTTTCGACAGTTTCAATTTCTAGCGCTTGAACCATCAACTCGATGTCAGATAAACGCATTTTTTTTATATCTAAAATCGTATAGCCATTCTTTAATAGACTTTGTACCCACATCAGCAAATTATCTTTGGCTTCTTGAGGGGTTATTGTTCCTTTTTTTCGGTTTCGCCTTCCTCTTCTTCTCCTCCGAGCGCGTCAATGTATAGATTGTTTAAAATATTTAAAACAGTCATCTCAGATTGCTTTAAATCATCAACGGTAAACTGACCGGCGTACATATCAACGAACATTTGCAAGTAAGATTCGTTAAGTTTTCTATGCGCTTTAGAATCTAAGCGTCTTTTCTCGTCATTAAACACAGCACTTTGCCTAACTTGGTGTTCGACTGCTAGCAAATTATCTTCGACATTGATAAAATCCTTCGCAAAAGTCTTGTCAACTCCGCCTTTTTTTAGGGTAATTTCGTACATATCTACTCCTTATCAAAAATAAAAGGTTGGATTTAAAATCTAACCTTAAACAACTTCATGTCCATGGCGACTATCGGGAAGACCATCAGAACTTCGATGGTCTTCCACTACGACTTTGGGAATACCATTCCTTTGAATGTTTCTAAACTAAAATCGCTTGCATCTTCGCGACCGATAACGATAACATCACCGTCTTCGCCGCGAGCCACAAAGTTACCCGTTACAGTATCAGTTTTAGGATCTGGTGCCCCCTCCTTGGTTTGTGCTTCCATTCCAGGAATATTAAATTTACCTTTAAGTAGTCCAACCCAAATTGCTTTTCCGTTTTCGTCGCTTGTGCGGAACATACAAGCCACATCTTTTGGCGTGAGTGATTTATTGTACTTCTCAATCCCGTTTTCTACGGTGATCCCAAAGAAATCTTTGCGTGCATCAGACGTCAAGTCTAACACCTCAATTTCAAGTTTTGTTTCAGTGATTCCACCAGACAAAACTACGTATGGGCCATCATCTGCCGAAACAGTAACCAATTCATTAGTAATGTCGAGTTTTGCTGATTTCATGCCAGGTAATTTTTTGGTTGTTTTTGCTTTATCTTTGTCATCAACTACCCCATATTCAAAATCACGTAGTCCAAATTTTACTTTTCCCATCTATTAGCTCCTTTTTCTTTAATAAAAATCAAAATAGCGGTATTTCCTCACATTCATCAGTAAGTCAATATCGCTATCTTTATATCTTGGTTTTTCATTAGCGGTATATCTTTCAAACCCGCCTTTTTTTAAAATATTATCTATACATTTTGCAATCTGGTCAGATTCTGACGCTGTTTTACACCAAAAATTAATTGTGATCCGTTGCTCGTTACAAAGCATCTCATCATCTGCATAATCAACAGGGCCGTCTAATGTCGTGTTGATTCGCATAAAAGGCGCTAAATCTATCTTACGTAAGTCGATTGGATTATCTGGGATATCATAGGTAAATATCCCTTGCTTAAATCCATTTTTAAAAAGACCACCTCTAAGCCTATCCATAAGCTCATTTAGTGTCTTATCTTTACTTAATAATTTATAAGCTTCTGTTTCGGCTATCAAAGTCCTAGTCCCTCCTTAACTTTTGCTGCATAGATTTCTCGAGCTCGTGGTGTCATCTGATTGATTGTTTTTTCCTTAAAGTCTTGGCCACGTTGATAAATCGTGCCACCGTTAGGATAATGAGCGCGCCAACCAGTAGCTTTGCCATAACCAATTCCCTTGGATACAATTCCAACATTAGCACCTTTAAAACCACTGATAACAGTATCTTCTTGCAGTCGTTCATCTGTTTCAATCTCATAAACAGGGGTGTTGGCTTTGAGTGCTTTTTCAAATTCTTCGGCAACCTCAGTGACTGCTGCTTTTGCAGTTTTTGGGGCTTTTGCTTCAAGCTTCGTGAGATTGGCTAAAATTTCATCTAAACCCTTTGTCATGATAGACTCACCCCACTTATCATAGTAATGTCCTTTCCAGACTCGTCAGATTCGATTTTATCTATCTTATAGATACGTTTGTTGAATTCAACAAACATCGTGTTATCGATAGATAACTTAGGATTATACCTAATCAAAAAGACCTTAGTATCTTTGTTGGTAGGTAGGTTGCTAGCATTTTGATACTTTGATTGATAGTTAAAATCTCTTAATTGAGTTTTTAACACCTCTGCCCAACATGTATAGACGTCTTTTCTAATCGCAGAGAAAACCTCTCCGTCTTCATTCTGCCCGCCAGATTGACTAAAGATAGTGATTCTTGTGTTCATTTTGCGTGTAATCACGATTCATCACCCCTCAGTCTTAATTGATGGATAATGTTTAATACACCATTTGCCAACGGATAGCGCATACTATCCGCAGACAAACCACGGTGTTCGTACTCTTCCTTGACTTGTTTTTTGACGGCTAAAGCAAATTTAGCACTATCCTTAAACGTGTCTGCGGTTGAGCCATCTTCTATTGCAAAACAGATTTGTTCCTGTGCCGATTTAATCATTTCTTCGATGATGTCATCTTCAAAATCAAAGTCAATTTTACAATAGAGTTTTACACTGTCCAATAATTCTTTCGATACAGCCATAGCTATACCTCTTCAACGCCTGCTAGTGCAAGTAAATCTGATTTCAATGTCTTACCACTAAAATCAATCCCTTGACTTGTTAAATAGCGTTTGATTTCTTCTACAGTGCTCTTACTAGTTGGTTTCGCCACCTCTTCAGTGGCCTTATGAGGGCAATTGTTCTGGCGTGAATGTCACATAGTAGCCAGCTTTGTCATCTACCTTAGCGACACCAAAGCGGAGTACAGCTTGCAAGTATTGCCCATAGATTTCGTTGTCCGTCCAGCGAAGGCCTAAGTCTTTGCGGTCAGCGAATAACACGCCGCGCTTAAAATCTCCGACAAAAGCTGAATCCTTACCAATTACATCATCAGATAGGACAAATACTGGTTTTCCAAGGAATACTTTGCCAGACGCAGAGGTGATTGAGTCTTGAAGCAAGTAGCGACCATTTTTGTCTTTTAAAGTATCTAGGGTTTGGTAGAAACTTTGAGATACAATAAATGATACATTATAAGCTGGATCTAAATCTACATTTAGGATTTTTTTGATGTCATCTAATGTTTTGACACCAGCTTTAGCCTCAAATGTTTTTAGAACTTTAGCAATTGCATCATTGGTTGTATTAACTTTCATTTGACCGATTGTTTCAGCAACAATACCAACCAAATCTACATCTGCGTCGTCAATTGACTCTTGAGACAACGGAATAGCTCCGCGGTATGTTTTAACTTCCCATTCAACGTTTTTAAATTGTGGCTTGCCTAGTTTTGGATTTTTTTCTAATTCTTCAACGCTAACCATTTTTTCAGTCGCACGTTGCAATACTGGCCATTTCCCTGATGCTTTTTTAGCTGGGTGGATGCTAGTGAATTGTTTCAAATCAACAACTGTCTTAACTTCACGAGCTGGTGTGTATAAGATTTCTTCGCTGGAAACTGGTTTCACGTCTGTCTTTTTAACTCCGTCTGTTTCAGGAGCAACTGGTGTTACTTTGTTCAGCGGGATAAGCACTTCATCTTTGCCTTCGAATCGTAAACCTTCATTAACGGCTTTTCCTTTTGAGCGAATAAATTCATTAACACTCTCGCGATAAGTTGTTGTTTCTTGTGGCACTTCTTTTCCTCCAATATTTTCTGCACCGCCTTTTTCAATGCTAGCTTCATACAATTTCAAGTCATTTTCTGCTTCTGCTAGGTTTGCTTTAGCTTCTTCAATTTCTGCTTTAATTGAGCGAGCAGTTTCAAGGTCATCTGATTCCAAAGCATTTTTTACTTCTGTTGTTTTCGTAGCAATCGCTTGGTTTAAACTAGCGATAGTCGCTTTAATTTCTTTGATTTTTTCTTCGAACATAAATTCCTCCAATAAAAAAAGAGCCTATAGCCCTTGTAAAATTTCTTCTTTTTCGATTTCTAGCAACATATTGCTAATTTCTTTTTTACGTTTGTTCCTATTTGCGTAATAATCATCAATTACCGCTTGTGGCAACATCGAATTATCAATGCTAGCAACTGCTTCAAAAGACATAACTTCGTCAGCAAAACCTTTTTCTACGGCATCTTGAGCAGACATAAATGTTTCATTCCGCATTAAATTCATGATTTCATCTTCCGACAACCCTGTTTTTGCGACATAGGCATTAACGATAGCTTTATCACTTGATTTTAAGGCGTTAGAAGCTTTGTCTAGGTCATCGCTATTACCAGACACCCAATTAAAAAGTGCTTTGTGCACCATCATTTGAGCTGTCGGACTCATGACGACTTTATCAGCTCCCATAACAGCCACTGATGCTGCACTTGCAGCCATGCCAGTGATTTCTGCAGTTACTTTTCCTTTGTAATTTCGCAAAGCGGTATAGATTTCACTTCCAACTGTCACAAGTCCACCGTTTGAATTAACTTCCAAAACAATATCATTACCATCTTCAGGAAATTGTTCGATGATACTTTTAGCACTGACCGCTTCCATACCATAATAGTCGTAAACTTCCTGAGAGTTATTTGAAATTAGTGGTCCTTTAAGATTTATCCTCTTTGGCATTTACCTCACCTCCTTTCCCTTTGATACCAACCTTGTCCTGATATTCTTCTTTTTTGTCTAAAAAGACGTAGTTCAGGCTCGACTGATACCTATCCATATTAGGATCTGTAGATTTTTGCTTACCTAACTCAATAAGGCCTTGGTTAGGTGTCAATATTTGATTATTGACCAACTTGACAATTTCATCTACATTCCGACCTGTGATACTTCGTGTGTCAAATTCAATATGATAGAGACGTCTATCTTTATCATTTAACGTTTTAAGAGCTAGTTCGCTTGTAATCGCATCAAAATAAAAAGGCAAGTCGTTTGTGACATAGTCCTCCATCAGTTGAGCTACGGATTGGTTAGGGCTATTAACTCCAAGTTTGTAACTTGGCACTCGTAAAGCCTTAGCAATTTGAGCAGTTGAAAAATTGTTACTCGTGATTAATTGCAGCACGTTAGTATCAATTTGAAGTGGCTTATAAGTTTGTGTGCTGTCAAATACTAGCGGGCTTCCACCAGTAGAACCCTCACGCATTTTTTCAAAGTCCGTACGAGCTTTCTTTCTAGCTTCTCCATTTAATTGAGAACCTGTCAACGTTAAAATGCCACTAGAAAAACCATCTTTGAAAAATTTAATTAAGGTATTGATACCACCCGTTTGCAACTCTATCTCATCACCTAAAGACAATAGCGGAGATCTGCCAAGGATTGTGTCATGACTAAAAAACTTCCAGTGAATGACATCGTGAGCAAAGCATTTAATTTGTTTACCAGTCAAAATATCAGTAAAAGTATAGACAATATCATGATTATCCGTTTCCTCAACAGTCGTTTCAGATGGTCTATAAAACTGAAATTGCAGTGCTTGACCTGTTTTTGGGTCGCGAAGGATGCGGGAAAAGGAGTTGCCGGTCAAAATGGCATTGACTGCCATAGCAAATTTCCAAGTCCTAGCACTCGCATTATTTGTGGATTTAACATTTAAAAGATAATTGATATCCTCATCATGAATAATGTCCCCGTTAACGTCCTTTTTAACAAGCGGAAACCTAGCAATATCTCCAGCAATAATAGACGTTGCTGTTAAAATATCGCTGTTTTTTAATGCCGATACTCCTAAGTATTTTTGAGAGATATCACCAGCCAAAACAGATGATATATAGTCATCGCAGGACACCTTTGAACTGCCCAAAGGTTGAAAAAAACTCATCGATTTCTCACCTCCTTTCTAAACCATTAACTTCTATTTTCGCCACTTCCGTTTGTAATTTTGCTTGATGTAATCAACATCATCACCAATTGCTTTAATAGCCACTTGGTTGTCTAAAACGGTGCCTTTAATAGTCGCTAACTCTTCGTTTGTTGCCATAACATTCCGCTGAACAATTGATGTTAGCTCCCTGATTTGTTTGTTTTGATTTTTAATTGCTTCTGCTTGCATAGCGTTTTCAGCAATCAGCATCACAACCGCTGTTTCTAATTTACGTTTCTTTTTGAGTCTTTTATTCATTTTCTACCTCCTATGCTATCTACGTAGATAGCCAAAATAAGTAATATAAGGCCGCTTGCGATAAAACCAACCTTATCGCCAAACAAAAAAATACCGTATATTAACAGTCCTAATCCAACTAACAGGATTAATGTGTGTATGTTTTTTAAAATAAAACCAATCAAAACAGTGTCTCTCCTCCTAAAATCTTTTCACTTGTCCAATAACCAGATCCATCAAATGGCTCTAAGTAACAAACTGCATACCCATCTAAAGCTGCGTCCAGCGGATCAATCTTATTGCTATTCTTATTCTTATCAATCTTCATACCATTATTATCAGTTTTAATATAAGCATTGTTAACAGCCATGGTTAGCAAAGGGTTCCCAGAGTGCTTTATTTTGCCTTTTTTTAGGTCGTCACGGAATTGTTTTGTCGGCATGTTCAAAACCATTGTCGTCTGCGAAACTTCTATCAGCGGCCATTCTGGATGCCTTTTTTCAATCATTGTAAGTAGCGTTCCGAATTGGTATGGGTCAAAGCAAATCCCGTTAACTTCCCACTCGTTGGTATAGACCATCTCTTCAATTTTTTCGAGCACACGTTCATCATCTATGACACCACTTTCTAGGGTGGTTATCTCGCAATAGCCTTGGCGTTCAAGATTGCTATAAGATACGCCATCCCGTTTTTCTTTAGCGGTTAAACCGTATTTGGTAGCCACAAAAGAAAAGCTGTCGATATACCAAAAATCATCCATCATGACAACTGGTGTAATAGCAAATAAGTCGCTAACACGACCAACGTCAACACCTAACCAAACTCTCCGCTTATTAGTATCTGGCTTATCAATCCGAGCAAGTTCCCAAGATTGTTTGTCGATATAGGATTCCTCGCTGGATTGGCGCCACATATTAAAGTTTTTAATAAGGACCTCGTTGACTTGTCCAGTCTCAAGTGATGTCTGCCTACGTTTGCGTAGATAATCTATTAACTTATCGTGCAAAGCCTCGACCTCAAGAATAGGATTTGACTTTATCCAATTCGCTTCATCCTTGATTTCTTCCTCGTTGTCCTGCTCAGCAATGAAAGCGAAATAGCTATCATCCTCGATTTTTCTATCTAAAATCTTTTCGATATACGGGTATTCAACTGTGTGCATCGGGGCGTTTAGATCCATACCTGCCGTTGAGATAATCAGAATTAAAGGATTATCTAACTGACCTTGACCAGACACCAAAAGCTCAATCATTTCATTTGTCTTAGACGCTGCAAACTCGTCCAAAATACCAAGGTATGGCTCGAAACCATCGACTGCGCCAGTATCACGGCTAAGGGCTCGCATATAAGATTCGTCGTTAAGATTTCGCATTTCGTCACGCACAATCTTAGTAGCTTTTCGTATCTCATCACTTTGTGACCTCAAGGCCTCTAACTGCTTACGCGCCATCTCTCTTGCGATGTTTGCCTGTGCTCTATCGTTTGCAGTAAAGAAAATCTGCCGCGACATTGCCGGATTCTTTCCAAAGAGAAATTCATACAGGGCAATTCCTGCCACAATGATAGTCTTGCCATTTTTACGAGCAAGTGAAATCATGGCTTTTTTAAAACGTCTGATACTGTCATTTGATTTATACCGCCAACCATACAAGTTAGCTAGGATAAACTTTTGAAATTCCGCTAACGGATATGGTTTCCCTGTCTTCACATCTGGTAATATCTCAATGAAGTTTATTGGGTCTGCCCCTTTATCTGGATGGTAATCGTATAAGAAATCATCATCCGTGATTTTTTGTAAGTCTGCCAGATGGCGCATGCATGCCTTATAAACTTTCTTGCTGGCTAAACGTTCGCCATTAACCACCGACAAGGCATAATAAAAAGCAGCATCACGATACTGCTTGTCTATTTGGGAACAATCGTATGTCACTTTTTACCCCCTATTTTTCCCGAATAAGAATAGCAAAACACATATCAGCCAAACGATTAAACCGATTATACTCATTATTATTTTGAATCTAAAATAGGCTTCCATCATTCACTCTCCTTTAATGCTTGAAATGGCTTCTGTAGATAGAGCGATAACATGGCTATATTCTCCATCATCCCAACCAAGTGCTTTACCATCTAACAAAGCCTCTAGCATTTCTTTTGTTATTTCAATGTTTTCTCCACCCCACCACTTTTTGTGTAGTTCCGATATTTCTGAATCATTTTTCAAGACTGAAACTTCTTCATACTCATCGAACCATGTTTTAGGAAATCTTGATTCCAATATCTATCCTCCAAACTTATCAAATATAGACTCTTTCTTCTCGTCCTGCTTCGGCATAAACATCTTCATACGGCTATCAACAGTTAGCCCAAGTTGACTTGCGCTACTTCTAATGTTCGCAGTGGCTTTTTCCAACGTCAAAATAAGCGGACTTGGAATCAATCCTTTGTCTGGATCATTCGTAAAATAACCAACCTCATCTAACTTTCTAATCGTTTCTTTATAGATAGCATACCATGTGCAATATAACTCTAATAGCCCTCTATCGAGATTTCTTAGGGGTAGGTTTTGGAGGTCTTCTATGATTCTTCTATACTCGTACTTAGCTACATTATTAAAGTGTTCAGGAGGTGTCTTTTGCAACTTTTTAAGACCGTCAGAAGACTTATTTTGCGCGGTTTCTCTCGTTATTTTTTCTTCTTTTGTAAGATGTTTTTTTGTCGTTTCAACTAGCTTTAAATTTCTTCCCATAAGACCTCCTTTACACGAACTTTACAGTTTTAAAAATTTCAAAAAGGGAATTTTTTGCACGGAAAAGGGCGCGTTCTTTGTTTTCCGAACAATGTACCCCCGTTCAAAAACAAGTGGGGTATTTCCCGAACATTGACGTGCTTTTGTTAATTTTTACACCCGTTTTTCTATTAATTATTTTTACATCTTTCTCGTATCGCTTTACTATCGTTACACGCTTTACAGCTTGCTTGCAAGTTATTCCAATCTAATCTTTTGTTCCAATCTTTTTTAACTGAAATAATGTGATCAGTCATAGTAGCTTCTCCGCCACACATAGCACAAACATAATCGTTTTGCAACAGCACTTGCTTACTTGTCTCTCTCCACAACTTAGAGTTATAAAACTGCTTAACTCGCTTATCGTACTTCCAGCGATTACGATTGTAATCACGATACTCTGCTGATCTATCATCGTAGTCCACTGTTGTACGCCTACCTCCAGCAATAGTTAGCTTCTGCGGCCTCATACCCTGACCTCACCAGTTAGCCTATTAATATAATGAACTAATGTTGTGGATGGAATAGTGTAATCATTATCAACGTATATATTACTTACTTCTTTTTCTCGTTGTGGTTTGCTATACGGATACTTATTTGGTCTCATTTTAATCCTCCATAATAAAAAGCCACCACAATGTGATGACTAGCACAGGAACAGTCGGAATCGAACCGACTTACAACCGTTGTCCCCACTAACCACAAGCAAGGTTGCGACCCTTAGTATCGACTTGCGGTTAATCAATCGACTTAGCACTGGTACGCATTGTTAAGAGGCATTGCTAAGTCTTAATTATTAACACCGAACCCAGATTGCGTATTTTCCTCAAGGGCACGCCAATGTCGAATAAGGGTGTTAACTCACGGCGGACATTGCAAAGTTCCGTGATTCTTTTTACTTTGATTACATCCCGCAATGTCACAGTGTGTAATCTCTGGGTAATTGAGACGGCAGGAGTCGAACCTGCAAAACCATTTAAATCGTCTCAGCCTTTCCACTTGCCTTTTGGCTGCAAAATAACAAGTTCGACGGTAGTTAAAGTTGGCGACTAAATAAATAGTCAGTGGTTAAAAGGTTATCTCTTCTTGTTATTTTGCTATGCTACTATATTAACACTGTAATTAGTATTATGTAGTATCAATTTGTATCTAATTAGTATTTTTTAGTATCAATTCTAGACTTTCCTTGCCTCTTCTGACAAACATAAAGTATTTATTACGATTGCCTATGTTTAAGCGTTCTCTGGCTCTCTCATAGTCTCCATCACAGTCGAGATAAGTCGTGAGTAAAACATGGCTCTCACAAATTCCCATGCTTTGCACAATCAAATTAGCCATCTCTTGCCGGCGGTCTTTTAAACGCTCAATCTGATCACTATAATAGCTGACCATGTGCAGCATCTTTATGTTTTTGTCTTCCTGTGATTGTTTGACCCCACCAGATACCTTCATATCGGACCATTGAGGAGACTTAACGAGCGACCGACTCATTAGGTTGGCGTCTCTTTCAAGGGTCTCTATGAGATGTGGGATAGTCTTTAATTCTTCCAAAAAATTATTAGCTTTTGGTGTCGGAATGTTGCCCATCTAACTCTCCATTCATGATATAATATTGTTGGGTATTTAATCATGAAGGCGTTCTGCATGGACGTCTTTTTGTTTTGTGGAGAAAAGCCCTCTCTTCCGTTTTTTATTTTGACACAGGCGCACATCGATTCATGATTTATTGCCACCCTTCGCTTCTGAAAATCTTAAATGCACTGCGAACCCCAGCTAAAGCATGTGGTTTCTTTGCTATATGCAACAACACATAATCACCTATTTCTTCTTCGCTAGCACCTAGCTGTTTCATGGACTTCACAATGCTTCTGATTCTGGTTTTGTCCCTGCTCATTCCGGCACCTCTTTCGCAAATCCTTCTCGCCAAGCCCACTCGAAATCTTTGCGGATTTCGGATTCGGTGAGTCGTGCATTTTCGGTCGTTAGATTTTGACTAAAATACAAAGTGTTTTTCCCGCGTACTAAAGGTTGACCGTTTGGTAAGTCAACGATGTACAACTTCTCTTTTTCGACTGTGTAGCCGAATAAAATTACGGTAATAAATTTATAAGCGTTTTCAGTCGTCCACTTTGACAATTCATCACTTATAGAAAAATCATAGGTAGTAATACCTTCGCCAAACCTAAAAATGTCATAAATGGCTCTGAAAACAAAGTCGGCTTTAGATTCTTCGTCCCGCTTACCATACATTTGTTTATGTTCTTCAATCCAATCCGAAACAAATTTCGGCACCTCTGGTTTTGATTGGTCGAGTTTAATTTGACAAACAATTGGTATGATTGCTTTTTTTGACCCTGCTGGGGATAATCCATATAAGTCAAGCTCTCTTATCTTTTTAATCGCTTCTTCAATGTTCATTTGTTACCTCATCACTTATTTTTTTAGCTATTTTATCAACGTCACCGACGCCGTGAATGATATAATCGTAAGCACTGTCAACCAAGCTATCATCCGCAGATAAAGCGTAATAACTTCGATAGCATACATTATACGAAGTTATACGTATTAAGATTTTGGCGTGTATTTAATATTGTTATTCCACTGTCTATGTCTTTTCATAGGCCCATCTCCCAAGCTTTAGCTAATGCGTTCATGCGTTTGATTTTTTTGACAAGCTTAACATCACCATAATTTTTAAACATCCACTTTTCGTAAATCTCGTCATCCTCGTCTGTCTTTTTTTGCTTAAGGCGGTAAGACTGCTTGATTAACGTAATCATTTCTTGTGTCGTATATATCTGCTGGAACCAGTCCAATACATTTGGCGGTGGCAATCTATTAAGATTTTTATAGTATTTGACAGATTTATAGACTCTGTCAGCTTCTTCCTGATCTGTGATGATAATGTTGTCGTCCAAAAACGCTTTAATTGACGGCTCCATTTGTTTGTAAAAATCATCTACTAGCGTCATTGACTATTTTTAAGGCATCTTCCACTGATCGAGCCACTCCTACCAGCGCTCCTCTAGATGCCATGACCTCCATAAATTTTTTTTGCTCAGGTCTTACTCGACCCGTTTCGTTTTTTACTTCGATAAAAAATATTTGGCCATCTGATTTAAATCCAAACAAGTCGCAAAATCCTTTTGGTAGACCTGTATCAAAAAATCTGCCGTCTGCTGTGCGTACTTTACCAACGTTAGCTCTAAAAACCATATGGCCCGCTTTTGATAGAGCAACACGGATTTGGTTTTGGATTAGTGATTCTGTTGTCATACCATCACATACCTTTTTGTATCGATAATTTTTCTTAGCGATTTTACACTAAAAGCAAATACCCAATTCAATTCGTTTTTGTCTTTAGGTTTAAAACCAGCAAGCAGCATAGCTCCTTTGAATTGACCGTTTGTAACATAAAAACCATTTTTACGGTATTCAAATTTATGCTTTAATCCATAAGAGGTATGCCCATTTTTATAAGTTTTGGTTTTTTCTAACTGCTTACACCAGTGCAGTAATTTTTCTTGTTTGTCTTTACTTAGTTCTAAAAAGCCTTTAGGATGATCACTACGATAAAAATGCTCTTTAGCTTCTTTGTTAGTGATGTTCCCAATTAACCAGTCGTGATAGTAAATCGATTCAGAAGGAATCGGAAGATCTTCGTAATCTTTTAAAATGTCGTACATATTTTCTCCTTTTTTATTTTGTTCCTACCAATGTTCCACCATGGTGGAACACGCCAATCCCTTATGAATCAAGGGATTAGACCGCTTTTGTTCCATGTTCAGCCATTTTTTGCTTCTCTCTATATATATTTATATTATTTATTTTTTTATTAATATTAAGAAAAAGATGGAACATGGAACAAAATCCTATTAAACCCAGTAATATCAAGGGGTTCCGCTGTTCCAGGTCATGGAACAAAGATGGAACATTTATATAATCTTCACATAAGATTGCATACTTCCATTAGCATCTTTTTCATTATTCCAAGGAAAATGGCCATATTCTGTTGGTATTTCGTCAGATGGGAAGAATTTTCCTACAACTCTAGATTTTTTCTTAACCCAACCATCAGGGATATTGGTTGACAATTCATTTTCGAAAGTTGATTGCTTAAGTGGTGTGTGCCCATTGTCTTTGCACCACTCTTTATACAACCACCATAAGAATCTAGTAGGGAGCACGGTAGAAGTGAAACGCTCAAACCAATCATCTATAAAAGCAAGTATCGTGTTGTTGTCTCGCTTAAAAGCATGCATCCTTTCTTGTGTCGCTTTCGGCTCACTAAACCTATCAAAATCTAAATTGATAGCTTTCCATAAAACGTATTCAAGGACCTCTTTTCTGTTGATATAATCGTCTTTAATAGCCCAATTATCTTCTGCTGAAGAAAATGTCTTTTTAAACGGGATAATGATAATACGGCGATAAGTACCATTTGATTTATTTTTAAATGATGGCATCCCGTTTGTTGATTGTATGACGGTTTTTTTAAATATCGCCAAGTAAGGATTCTCACCTTTTTTCTCAATGCTTACAGGCTCTCCAGTAACGACAGAGTTAAAGTTACTACTTTCGTCAACATATATACCAGCTTGGACATCGTCTCCGACAATTACTGTTTTTCCTTCAATGATCGCCAATCCAAAACGCTCTGAAAATTGATTTAATTTAAGGGGTGCAACATTTTTAAATCCGACTAGATTGCTAATCATCTGTTGAAAAGTCCCTTTACCATCGTTACCATTTCCAACAAACCAAATAGATTTACGATATGAATAATTACCGTTTAAGGATGCCGCCACGACTTGCCATAATAGCTGGACGAGGTCTTTGTCTCCGCTCATTAAATCAAGTAGCCATGCTTCCACATCCCAACCGTCAATAGTTGGGAGGGGAGCATTTGGAATTAGTTCTGTTTCAATGGTGCTAAAATTAATAAATCTATGGTCAAAAGGTAATAATTCACGTTTATATTTGTCGTAGATGCCATTTTTTACCAAAACATACCGTCTCACGTCTTGGTATTCTGGTTCAAAATCTGTTGATCCGTATTTTCTATCCATGCTGGCTAACATAAACAACACGTTACGGCATTTTGTCTCGTTAAAAGTACGCTGCAAAATATGGATTAATTTATAAGCGTACTTATAATCTTTAATGTAATAGCCTTGTTCCGGGTCATAGATAGCTACTTTCCCATTTTCCAAGGCGATGACGTGTAAATATTTATTGATTCCGATAGCAACTGCTAACTCAGACAAGTTTTTAACATCTTTCCCAGCTTCCTCAAGCCACTCTCTTCGATATGCTATCAATTTGGATTTAATAGCAGACCATGTTTTAGGTTTACCTGGTTCAATGCCAGATTCCTCATTTAATTTTTCTCTGTAAAATTCAAAGTCCACTTCTCCTCCTCAATTCTTTGTCACACATGCTCTTAAAGGTTCTTTCAAACTCCTTATCGTTCAAAGGGCAAGCAGTTTTATGGTTAGCCATTTTAGCTAATGTGTAAGCTATTTCAACATCCACATTTCTTAGTAATAATCCACCGACAAACTCAGCGAGACTGTTGTTTCTGCCGCCTGTATCACCAAAACCAAGGACAATCGTCTCAAATAATTTAGCTGTTTTATTGCTACCTTGGTAATCTCCAGATGTAAAACTACTGGCATCGTATTCATAGGCAGGCTTTAATTCTTGCAATACAGTTATCAACTCAAGAGGCGCTTCGGTCATCTCACCAGAAATTGGAGAGTGTATTTTATCCCACTCGTACATGCCTTTGGCGTTATTTGACGGTGGTACCAGCACATAATTGTTAACATGGGCCTTCAAATCAACGCCATCAATAAAACCGATATTTTGCGCCATGGAAACACCTTTTGGTTTTTTTAGGTAGATATGCCGTCCGCCGCTAAGTGTGGTTGCTTGCAAGGTTTTTGGTATCAACCTTGCATGCTCCCATTCCCTCAAATTTTTCAGACCGTCGACGTCGTTATGGACATCAATATCTATGACAAAAAATGTATCTGTTTTTAAGGCGATATTTGCGTCAGGATTATCTTTCCACATAAGACGTAGCTCATGTTCGGTAAATGCCGGCTTATCTGCAAAAGCGACCAGAGGTTTTTTGCCATCCTTTGAAATCGGAATAACCGAAAATCCCTTTTGTTGATAATAGATTGCGTAATCTATCATCCCTTTCATAATTAGAATGGAAGATCATCTTCTTTAAATTCTTCCACAGGGTTAACCATCGCAGGAATGTCGGATTTCTCAATACGTTTCACGTTTAAATTATTGTAAGTATTACCGTTATATTCTGACGTTTCGTTTTTAACGGTAATTTTAAGGCATTTATTGAGCAATTGATTTAAGTAATCATCTAAAGATTTAAACTTAGTACCGTCTGGGATGCCTGCCTGTTTTGCAAGATTCATAATCGCCTCAACTGGATATTTCCCATCTTCTTTTTTAGCAAAAATACGGTGGAAGATAATGTTGTTTTGGAATTCTTGCTGGAAATCTTTGCGAATTCTGAAGTGGATGTTGATAAAGTCTGCACCGTTTTTTGTTGCGTCTTGGACGGCTTTTTCAATAAAAGTTTCATAAGTGCCGTCTGTGATTGAGGCGAATTCTTTAGCTTGTGAGTAGTCGATTTCAAACATATTGTGTTTCTCCTTTTAATATAAAATTCCTAGTTTTTTAGCAATGTGATACTGCCATCCTGGCTTGTATCCATGTTGTTTTCGATATTCGGTTAGTTCGTCCATCGTCCGACACAAATCCGGAGATTGATAGGTGCTAACCCTATTTCTTAGTTTTAGTTGTTTTTGTTCAGATATTTCTTGTAATTCAGCTTCTTTGATTTCTTCAATTTCACGCTTGGTTAACTCATTCTCGTGTCCGCATTCCGGACAGATACGAGTATCGGACCAATACGTGGCATAACAGTCATCACAAACCCGTGTGGTAGGCTCACCAACCTTAGCGGACTGTTTCTTTTTTACCTCCCCATCTAAACGCCATTCTCTATCCATGTTAGGTAAACCAAAACGCTCCACATTGCCAACGTGATCAATAATAATGGCTGTTTTCCCATCTCTAGGATTTAATGGCCGCATAGCAAATTGTAAATATAGTGATAATGACTGTGTTGGTCTCAACATGATACAAACATCGACATTTGGCAAGTCAATGCCTTCTGTAAATAATTCACAGTTAACTATGATTTTAAGGTTGCCATCACGAAAAGCATTCATAGCCTTCTCTCGTTCATTTTTAGGTGTTTTACCGCTGACTGCTTGTGATTGATACCCTGCTTGGTTAAAGGTATCGGAAATAAGCTGAGAAGCCTCTACGCTATGAGCGTATACAATAGCTTGCTTTCCTTTAGCTAATTTTTCGTAGTGTTTAATAACATCACCATAGATTACTGATTTCATGGATTGGTCAACAGAATCCTTTGTAAATTCTCCGCCTCGCTTTTTTAGCGCAGAATTATCAATCATTGATGGAGCATAGTATTTAAAGTTAGCTATATTTCCGTGCTCTTGTAGCCATTTGACAGATTTACCGACTACCAAATCGTCAGCAATATCATCAAATCCATCTCCATTTAACCTGACTGGTGTCCCTGTGAACATCAATACATAAGCATTTTTAAAATGGTCGATGATTTTTAAGTAAGACTTGGCTTTACTGTGATGAGCCTCATCAATCAAGATAACTTCTGGTTGAGGTAGACTATTTAGCTTCCTGACGAGCGATTGCACGCCACCAATCGTTAAAAGATTTGGTTTAACTCCGTTCACCGAAAATGTTTTTTCAACCTGTTCATTGATTTCTTTGCGATGGCTAAAAAACAATACTCTGTTTCCTTTGTCAGTTGCACTTTTTGCGATATGAGCCATTACCACCGTTTTTCCACTTCTAGGGGGCGACTGGACGATTATCCGTTTATTTCCAGTCGCTAATGACCTCCTGATGTTTGTTAGTAATTCTTCTTGGTAATCACGTAGTTTCAAATAATTCCTCCACTTTACATCCTTTGCGATCATCTAAACGATTTTTAGCATAAACACTAGCTGATGGTTGTAAAATAAAACCTCTCACTTCTTCCCCGTCGTCTGTAGTTTTTTTGACTAATCTAGCTACAACATCTGTAAGTCCAAGGAAGTTGTTTAATATTTTTGTCCTGATGTCTGGCATTGCTCTGTTATAAATCATTCCGTTTTCGTCGGTCCATTGATCAGAGGTTTCCCAAGCTAAAAATACAATGCGTTTATTTAATTGCAGCAGCGCTCGCAGACTATCTAAAATAGTAAAGTCAACTCGTTGATAATCGGCTTGACTTGGCACACGATGATTTTTACCCTCACGCCCAAGATTCGCCAGGCAAGCCCTAAATAACTCGGAGACATTATCTATAACGATGTTGTTATAATCATTTGCTGCTCCATTTAGTAACTCTTTTACTGTGTCTAGCCACTCTTCCCAAATTTTATGCGTATCTATATCCGCAATATCAATATTTTCATTCCCTCTAAGGACTTTTGCCGACTTATCAATATTGATTACAATAGTTTTGCCGGGTAAATATTTTACAGTTGATGTTTTTCCGAAACCTGGATTACCATAAATCAAATAACAACTGTCGTTATTCTTTATCTCTGTTGCTTTAGTAATTTTCATCATCCACCTCCACCATCTCTGTTAACGCAGTGTCATAATCAACCATTTTTCTGATTGCCTGTTCCTTTTCCTTAAACATTTCATCAACGATTGGTGTATCAAACATTGGCTCATAGTCTTTAATGATAAAATTAATGGCTTCTTCGATACGTTGATTAATTTCTTTGCTAAGTTTTCCATCTTTAATTTGGATAGTTACGTTAGATACACCGCCATAGCGATCATTGTAATCTGGTGCGATAATCATTTTTTTATGTTTGTTAATGTAAATTCTCAATCGTAAGCCCTCGCTTTCCATGTTATTTGCGGATCTGGTTCCTCACAATAAGGACATTCTAGCTCTTTGTCAGATGAGATGTTAGACCATTTTTTGCCACAGTTTTCGCAGTAATATTCAAAGTTATACATTAATCTCCTTCCATGATTTCTAGGTTATCGAGGGAAAACCTAATCATTCTTTCAATAATCCTTCTCATCGGAATACCTGTTTCTGTCGAGATTTCTTTGATTTGGGCGTGTAAATCAATCCCCACAAAAAATGGTAATGTTGCAGTATTTTCTTTTTCTTTTTTTAAAGTTAATTTTTCCATGATTTCAATTCTTTCCTATCAATCTCATCAAGCTTAGCAATGCATTTATCTAGTGCGCTTTGTAGGATATAGCCCTCATCAATAATGATGTCTAATAAATTAGCCTTAGCAACCGCGTGATTCAATTCGCTAAATTCCCTATTAAGACGAGTATTTTCGTCTCGTAAAAATTCGTTATCGTTAATTAGTTGTTGCTCGAATCCTAATAGATACCCAACAGGTACGTCAAAATAATCTGCTAGGGCTTGGGCTTTATCTGGTTTGATTTGGCTTTCGCCGTTTTCTATTTTCTGATACCCTCGGCGACTCATATTCAAAAACTCAGACATATCTTGCTGAGTCAAGCCTTTTTCTTTGCGTAACTCTTTTAATCTGTTCATCCCCTATGTCTCCTACGCGTATCCTGCTGTCTTTGAAAAAACAGTCCATTCTCCACGTTTGCTATGTCCACAAGCATAGATGGTGCCTGATAGTGCGTTGGTAACAATAACATACAAACAGCTACCCGCTGGGATTCTGTCTTTATATTTGTCGTACATTTCTGCTAAGACAGGCGTTTCGCAATTGTGGAACGTTTCCAGCTGGACGAGGTTACCCATCATAATATCTCCGTATAGTAAATTGCCGACTTCCACAAGTAGTTTCTTATCTCCATCTACTACACTTCCCAAAACCACTGGATTATACCCACATGGAATGCCTACACCTTTTATTTCTTCATTCATACTCTTTCCTCCTACCAAACCTGCTCATCACGCATTTTTTGCAATTGGTTATATCTACGTGCACCAGCTTCCCAGCCGTTGTTTTCAATTGTCCATTTTGGTTCTTCTTCTTTTTTTGGTTTTGTGAAAATAAAGTTAAATAATTCTTTCATTTTGTAATTTTCTCCATTCTTCAAATTTTTTAACCTTTGTCGAACGACCACCAACCTTGTCAATGTACTTACGGTAATTTCTGTCTTTATACATTTTTCTAAGCAATCGTTGCGTTTGGTCAAATGACTTCCCGATAAATTCAGCTAAATCGTTATCATTCATCCATAATTCTTCATAAGGTACTTCAATACCGCTTTTTAATTTCGCTAGCATATTGTTTCCTTTCGTGGTATAATTAAGTAAATATTTTTTCTTTTTAGTCCGATTCCCGTCGGACTTTTTTGTTATTTAAATTCGTCTAGGCTGACACCTAAAGCGTCAGAAATTTTGACCATGTTGGGCCACGACAAATTTTTTATTTTTCCGCTTTTTAAGTCACTAAAATGACTTTTGTTAACTCCAGAAAGTTTCGCTAGTTGATACATAGTCATACCTCTTTCTGATAAGATTTTTGATAATTTACCCCACATTATTCACTCACCAAAACACAATATATAGTTGTTAATAAGTTATCCACAACTATAAGTTGTGCTTTCCTTTCTATTTTTGATATAATTTATTTGAATATGACCTCTCAATGTTGTATTCAAAAATTATGGAAAGGAGGAGGACTAATGTCTGATAGCTTGTTCAAATATGAAATAATCAATCTTTTAGATTTTGCGGCAACAAAAACTAACAATGAACTAATTATCGAAACTTCTTGGGGGCGCTACTGTGGTAGAATGTTTACAGAGGAAGACAGTGATACAGGTATGTTGTTAGACGCTTTCTTCGATGGTTTCGAAGAAAATCGTAAATCTATCAAAGATGAAAGTAATCCCACAGCGATTTGGCTTGTTGATGTCACGCATATTTCTTCAGGAAATGTAACTTCTAATTTACCTTTCGTCTGCTTATTTATCGATCAAATTCTAGGCGTCTCAATGGGAACTCTCTCTAAAAATAATGATTAGATTTGTTAATTATCTTTGAGTCTATTGTTCAATCAATAGACTCCTTTTTCTTTGGCTAGTTGCACTTTTGAAATTTCGTTTGCTAAATTCTCAATATCGATTTCTTCAACATTGATAGTTATTTTTCTGCTATCTAGCTCAATTTTTGTCTTTGCGTTTTTAGAATGGATAATTAATTTATTTTTTTGATACGGATATCGCTTTGGTCTCATGTGTCTCCTTTCTGTTGTATAATTTAGTTATCCTATTAGGAAGGAGGATAACTAAATGACTTTAGAAGAATTAACTCCTCTATTGAATAGTATTGATGATTTTGAAACTGTTATTTTGCATAGTCTCGTTGGAGACTTTGTTATTGATCATTGGATTGAGCCTAATCGCAAAAATGAAACTCTCATTTTCATGCACAATGATCAAACAACAGAATTAAAATTATCAGCTATTCTCGGAACTTCCACTATCCCTAAGTCCCTCTAGCAAATTGCGGACTTTTTCGGAACGTTTGCCTGCATATTTTGATTTTCCGATTCTCCAATTTAGTAGGCGATGTTCCTCTTCTGATAAGTAACCTGCTCTTTGTAGTAGGTTATTTGCTACTTTCCATGGAATCACTACAGCCACTTCATCCATGTTGATTACCATTTCTTCGAGTTCGTTTATTTTATTTTCTAGTTCGTTCATGCGTTTCCTTTCTATCTGTTTAGTTCCTCCTACCGTGCTATAATAAAGCTATCATTACGGAAAGGAGGATAAGTTATGAATATTAGTCTGTTTTTTAAACTGTTAACCGCTGATATTTTTCATAAACCAGTTAAAATCAAAAATAAAGAAATGGTTGATTATGCACTTAGAATGAATTACGTTCAATATATCGTGGAAGGATATAGAGATAATCTAGAACCTATAATTAAAAAAGATAGATATTCTCTAGAATTAGAAGGTAAAAAAGCACTCTATGCGTTACAGATTCAATTTATAACGTGGTTAATTTCAATCTTAGCTTTAGTAATAAGTGTGTTAGCTTACTTAAAAAAATAAGGCATAAAGCGCAATTGCTATTGTGATTAAATTGATAGTGATTTGTGCTTTTTGTGTTTTTGTGAATTTTCTTTCTTCCATGTTGTTCCTTTCTAGTTTTGTGTTAGTTTATTCGATACACGGTTAAACCGTGTTTTGTTGGTAAAAAAATAATATCAGAGTAATTGACATCGTATAGTTTTTCAATTTTATTTATTTCAATAGCATCCGGAAATGTTTTTTCATTTTCCCAATTGCTTAATTTCGAAACTGAAATTCTTAGTTTTTTAGCTGCTGTTTCTTGGTTCCAATTCTTTGAAACTCTAAGCATTTTTAATGTCATTTTCGTCATTCTCCCACCCCCTTTCTGTGGTATAATTGAAATAAAATGATTGGAGAAAATTTGTGGAAAATTTTCTAAACTTACTATCTTACTTTTTTTATCATGTTATTGAATATTTAATAAAAAACTGGATGGCTTTAATAGCTTTATGTTTATCATACTCAAATTATCGAAGTAATAACTTACCAGTTGAATTGATAGTGACTCCTGAGACCGATTGGGTTTTATCAATTGTTTTAGATAATGGCGAAAGCATATATAACCCAAATGGAACATTAAGAGCGAATATTAAAATTATTAACCCTTCAAATGTTGATGCAAGCTATTTTGATTTAATTGTTTTTGACAAAAAAAGAAAATACCAGCATTATTATCAAAAGCAAAACAATATAATTAACGATTTAACAGATAGAGAGGCCATAGCTGCAATACTAGCTGACGGGAACACAATTCTTGTGGAAGTCCCAGAGGCAGACTATGGAGTATTAAAAGCTCACAGCATGACAAGGATGGATTTAATAATACAAACCTCTGAAATTACAGATAAACTCTTTGTTGCTTTTAAAGTAGCTAAGAGGAAAAAGTTATTTAAAACTAATAAATCGGGATATGTTAATTCACCTTATCAATCATTCTCTGCGTCATTTCCTGTGGAATTATCAAAAAAACCGCACTACGAGGATATCCTAGAAGATTTGCATGAATGAGAGCTAATTCTTTTGTGTGAAATATTTTAGAAGAACCTAATACTCCATATTTTATTTTCTCCATTTTCTCTTCCTCCTTTCCACTCCCTTTTGGGAGTTTTTATTTTGTAATAAACCAAGCGATCAGCCAAGTGATACCACCTAGTACCAACAGCGCTGGTAATACGCCACCTTCAAATTCAATGCTTGTTTTTTCTTTGCCATCACGACTAGTAAACGTGTGTTCTAAATCGCCTAGCATTAGTTTTTTCCAATTCATTTTGTGCCTCCTAAAAATGTTATAATCAACTTATCCTAGTGGAAAGGAGGATAAGCTAATGAAAATTTCTAATTCAAAAGATTTAGCTCTCGCTATTGTCGCTTCTTCTAGCCCTACTTTGTCTATCAAAGATAAAATCAAACTTTACGAAGACTCTGTGGAAGCTATTAAGCAATATAATTTACCTTTCGTTGAAGCCGAAAAGCAAGAACAAATCAATAATGGTAAAGTTATAGCCGAAGCTCTTGAGCGTGGCGAGTCATTGTTTGGATAAATAGTCGCCAATTTCGAGGAACCCTTTAGCAAGCTCGCACCTTGTTAAGGGGTCTTCTTCGTTTACGAAATCTCGCAAAATTTGCATGTGCATATCTTTTAGCACTCCGATAAACGTTTCATTTCGTTCACTCATAACCTCTCCTTTCATTCTTGCGGAGATACAGCCAATATGCTAAACTAAACTTACCCCGTTAGGGGAGAGGGCTGAGAAACCCTCTTGTTATTGTCACCACTCGATTGAGTAGTGAATTCTAAGCTTAAACCAAAGAATGTGAATTTCCAACTCGACTTCTTTGTGTTTAGGCTTTTTGTTTAGCCTAGATTTCATTAGCTGTACCTCCTTTCGTTTTGCTTAATTCCTTAAGCTTGATTATAGTTTAACACGGTTTAACCGTGTTGTCAACACAAAAACGTTATTTTTTTCATTTTTTAAAATATTTTTTGACAAAAACACGGTTTTTCCGTTATAATATAATCAGAAATGAGGTGTCGTTATGAGTGGTTCACTCGGTAATAAAAAAATAATGGCTTCAAATATAAGAAGACATTTAGATAAGAAAAATATTAATCCTAAAGAATTTTCAAAAGTAATGGGTTTTAAATATAGTACAGTATTAGACTGGGTGAACGCTAAGACTTATCCAAGGATTGACAAAATTGAATTAATGGCTAATTATTTCGGGGTGGAAAAATCTGATTTAGTAGAGGCGTATTCTCACAAGAGCGTTTCTTCTCCATCTAATATCGTCGCTCTATTAGACAAAAAACTCAAAGAACCTCGTCACAGTGATTGGATAAAGCATGGTGAAAATCTTTTATCCGAACAAACTAAAGAAGAGCAAAAAAACAAGAAAATCATTCATTTATTCCCCTACAACTACTACGACCATGCTGCTTCTGCTGGTACAGGTCAGTATCTAAATGACGTACAAGTAGAAACAATTGAGTTGCCAATCGATTATGACGCTGATTTTGTTATACCTGTTTATGGCGATTCCATGGAACCAGAGTATCACTCAGGAGACTATGTATTTGTCAAACTATCCGTAGAGCTATCAGACGGCGATATAGGCGTGTTTGAGTACTACGGTGACGCTTATATCAAACAGTTGCTTATAAACGCTGAGGGGGCATTTCTGCATAGTTTGAACAGCAAATATGAGGATATACCGATAGATAGAGATAGTGACTTTAGAATTATTGGCGAAGTCGTTGGAAGTTATTCGGAAAACAAAGGTCACTACTAACTTAGAAGCGTTCATTGGCAAGGAGTTAATAATGAGTATTTTTAATTTTTGGAAGCCGAAACAAAAACCTTTTGAATGCCAACCGAAAAAGGATGATGCATTCGATGACGCTAACTTAATTTATAAAACTGTTACTGGTATCGTAGGTATGAAATATAGAAAAAAGAATGCCAGAAAAGCATTGAATTTATTAGAACTCAATGACGGTGAAACAGATGATGTCGAGTTGATGAGAGAACCAACGAATCCACACGATCACCTTGCTATAAAAGTCTATCTCTTTGGTATTTTTGTCGGGTATATCCCACGAAGAGAAATGCGGGAATTAAGAAGAATAATACAAAAAGAAAATATTATTATCAAAGCAACCGCAATGGTAGGATTCCCAATAGATGAAAATGAGTTTGACTTTGCTTTATTTATAAAAATTTATTCAAAATAAAAAAAGCCCCACGCTCTCAAAGTTTGGCGACTCTGAGCGTAGGGCGAATCAAGTACAAGAAATCAGGCATTAAAAAGCCCTTTTTCTCGTACCTATTTTAACAGAAAAAGAGGTATAAAACAAATGTGGATTGAAGAATTATTAAATGGAAAATTTAAATTTATCGAACGTTATACAGATCCTTTGACAAAAAAATACAAAAAGGTATCTGTCACATTAGATAAGAATTCAAGCCAAGCTCAAAAAAAAGCAAATCTAATCTTGCAAGAAAAGATTGAAGATAGACTTGCTATTCGCGATCATTCTGAGATGACCTATGGTGAATTAAAGCGTGAATATTTAAACCAATGGATACCAACAGTCAAAGACTCTACAAAGCGTGGTTATTTAGTCTCAGACAGTCATATCGCAACCGTATTGCCAGATGATACAATTATCAGCAAGTTGACTAAACGTGACATTAGACAACTTATTGACAACTTATTAAAAAACCATTCGTACCATGTTACACATAAATGTAGAAAAAGATTACACGCTATTTTGTCTTACGCAATCCAAATGGACTATTTAACAAGCAATCCGACAGATAATGTTTTAGTACCTAAGCCAAAAGAGGAATATATGCCTGAAAAGGTACTTTATTTAACATCTAATGAAGTTTATGACCTCTGTGGTAGAATGATAGCCAACAATGAGCAAAAGCTCGCAGACATCGTTTTATTGATGTTTCTGACTGGTGTAAGGTATGGCGAACTGGCTTGCTTGACTTATGATAAGATTGATTTTGAAAATAAAGAAATTCTGATCAACTCAACTTACGATTTTCACACTAGAAAAATCACGACTACTAAGACCAAAAAATCAACTCGCAAAATTTCCGTATCTGATAACATTTTAGAAATCATCAATCGACAAAATAAAGTGAGTGAATTTATTTTTCCAAATTCAAAAGGTTTACCAATTTTAAACGCATACATCAATAAGCGCCTGAAAATTTATGGTGACTATCATACTCACTTATTCAGACACTCACACATTTCGTTTTTAGCCGAAAAAGGAATACCACTAAAAGCGATTATGGACAGAGTTGGCCATTCAGACCCCAACACAACATTATCAATTTACAGTCATACAACTGTAAATATGAAAGAATTGATTAATAATCAAACTGCCCCTTTTGTGCCCCTCGAATTAGATTGAACACTATAAAAAGCCTTTAAATAAAGGCTTTTAGTGTTATTTCAAATGACCCCTGCCGGAATCGAACCAGCAACTACTCCTTAGGAGGGAGTTGTTATATCCATTGAACTAAGGGGTCAAGCATCTAGATTACAGAAACTATTGTAACCTAGAACATGGGTGAATGCAAGATTTTACCGTTAGTCTTTTTGACTTTTACGGTATTTTTCCATTTTCTTTTTAAAGAGTTCACCATTTGAAGGAGGTGTAATCGTAATAGCATTTGCTCCTGCTTCAATGACTTCTCGGACTGTCTCTTCTGTAGGTCCACCAGTAGCCATTATGGGAAAGTTAGGAAAGGTTTTTCGAATTTTTCTGACAATTGCAGCTGTCTCTGGACCGCCGCTAACATTTAAAATATCAACACCCGCTTCTATTCTTTCTTTGATCTCAGTTTGTAGGGAGACAACAGTATAAATAATGGGAATATCAATCATTTGTTCAATACTTCGAATTGTTTCCACCTTTGTTGGGCCATTAACAACAACCGCCATAGCACCTTATGATTCAGAAAAAAGACTCATGTTAGCGGCTCGAAATCCTGTAGTCAATCCTCCATCAACCCCTGCTAATACTGGAACAGAAGCAACAAGCATAATACTTTTGATGATTGATGGATTGGGTGTAAATGGATAAACTGCCAAAACAGCATCCGCATTATTGTTAGCAATGATAGACACATCTGTACTAAATAAGATAGATTTAATGGTACGACCATAAATATTAATACCTGAACACTCTTTAATCATATCAGGCATTTTGATGATTTCTTGCCTTAAAATCCGACATTACTGTTGGGGCTTCTAGCTGTTTAGTCACCATAGCATTCTCCTCAATAAACATTTCTATGCTTAATTGTAACACAGACTTGTCTTAAAAATTAAAAACAATAAATTTTTTTAGATTGCTTTAGATCACTCTAATTAAAGCTGGACTGAAGTCTCAACAAAAAGAAACACCCACTTGAAATCAACTGTTTCTTAGTTGTACCCATTCTCAATGGAATCCGAGCTAAAATCTCGAAAAATGAAAAACTACCGAGTGACTTGGGCTTTTCTAAATATAAAAAAGACTCCACTGTGGGAGTCTTCAAATCCTGTATTTGAATAAATTGAACCCGGGCTGAAATCTCGGAAAAAAGAAAAACTGCCGTGTGACGTAGTCACTTTGACAGTTTCCTATTTTTCTGTCGATTTCTAGACGCCCTAGGTATCTTAGATTAACGACGGATTTCTTTGATACGAGCTGCTTTACCTTGTAATGCACGCAAGTAGTAAAGTTTAGCACGACGGACTTTACCGTAACGAACAACTTCAATTTTATCAACACGTGGAGTGTGGATTGGGAAAGTACGCTCTACACCGATACCGCCTGAAATTTTACGAACTGTGTACATTTCTGAGATCCCTTGACCTTTACGTGAAATAACTACACCTTCAAAGATCTGGATACGTTCGCGAGTTCCTTCGACAACTTTTGCGTGAACGCGAACAGTATCACCAGCGCGGAAGTTAGGGATATCAGAGCGAAGTTGACCTTCAGTCAAACTTTGGATTAATGGATTCATTTTTATATTCTCCTATCTTACTAATCTTAAGAGCCTGTCTTAGCGGATTAGCCGTAATTTTGTGTCCATTACACACAAAATTCATTCTATCATAATAAAAATCACTTGTAAAGCCAAATCTTATAAATTATAAGCCTGAAGATTTCCTTTTGGCGCTCATGCTTTGATATTCTATCCACGTTAAAATAATCATCACCACATCAACAAGAGAAATAAAGATTAGAGCCCAATTACCATTACTGATAAATAACCTAAATTGATAGATAATAAAAGCGATAAATATTAGTATAGATAAAGGATAGGCCCACAACTGCTTTCGCCAAAGCAAGATCAGCGCAAACAATTTTACCGCTCCATGACTTAACAAATAGAAAGCTGCCGCTTTTTGACTTTCAATTGTTATCATGTTCCCTAGTTGAATTAGATGACTAGCCAAAAAGTGATGGGGATTTTTTTCTAATTGCCCTGATGTTAGGATTAAAATAGCATATTGAAGTGTTGAACTTTTGAAGAAGCACAACAATAAACCAGCAATTGCTTCTCCAACTGCTACTAACATCTTTGAAATCAAACCTATTTTAAAGGATTGATCAATCATTTGTTTCTTACTATTTGAGTATTTTTCTGTCATAACCATTTCTTTCTTTGTAGTAGTACCTATCCTCTAGAAGCGAAGCGACAAGAATTGTTGATTACTATAAATAGAGTGCTTTCGACTAACCCTATAAGCTATAGCAGATACAATGAAAAAAGCAAAACTATTCTGAGGCCCAAAAACTTCTAATCCAATAAAAATTGGAGCTAAGAAGGTATTTGTAGCACTTCCAAAAACACTCGCATAGCCAAGAGCAGCGACTAAAGAGGAAGGCAATCCTACTAAAGGTGCCAGGATAAAACCAAAAGAGACTCCTATAGAAAAGAGTGGCGTTACCTCCCCACCTTGAAATCCTGCGGATAATGTCAAAACGGTAAACATAAGCTTCAATACCCAGTCATAGGCATAGATATCCCCTTGACTAAATGCTTGATGAATTAAGTTAGTCCCTAGGCCACTATAACGTCCCTGATAAGATAGCAATAAAGCTAAAGAAAGTATCAAACTGATAACAAAAATACGCTGATAGGGATTGGAGAACTTTTCAGTTAACCCAGCTTTGACTTTAGACAGGAAGTAGGCAAAGGCATTTCCCACAATTCCAAAGAGAATACCTAAAATAATTAATTTGACAAAGCTTATTAGGTTTAGGCTTAACTGAGTCCCTAAAGTCACAGAAAATTTTTCCAACCCTAAAGCATGAGAAGTCCACGAAGCCGTATAAGCGGCAATAAGAGATGGAACAAGTGCTGAATAGCTCAATTGTCCTAATAATAGCACCTCTAAAGCAAAGACAACCCCTGTCATTGGAGTCTGAAAAAGTCCTGCAAAACCAGCGGCCATCCCCATCACTAAAAAAGTGTGTGAATGCTCTTTGAGCCCAGTAAACCGTTTGACATAATGTGATACAGTAGCTCCAATTTGAACAGCTACGCCTTCGCGACCGGCACTTGCTCCAAACAAGTGTGTCAACCAGGTTGTCACAATAATGAGAGGAATAAGAATTAATGGAATACGCTTTTTTTTACCATGGCCAACATCAAAAACAAGGCCCATACCTTTAGCGGCCTCTTTTCCAAATCTTTGATAAAGAAAAGTAATGATCAGACCAGCCAAGGGCAAAAAAGGTAGCAAGTAGGTGACATGATTGTCTCGATAAGCAGATAAGTCAAGCAAACCTTGACCAAACATAAAATCGATAGCACCTATAACTAGACCAATCGGAAGTGCCAAAAAAGCTAATAAGACTTTGTCTTGAAAACTTATCTCTTTAAGAGTTTTAATAGGGCTTAGCATCACTAGCCTCCTCTTCCAATCGACTTTTTTGAAATTGTCTAGACATTTCTAGAATGGTTTGAAAGGTTCTTGTGATGGCTGGTTCAAAGGCTTTATCTGCTACCTTAGCTGACACCGTTTGTAAAATGACTTCTTCTCGTGATTGATCAAGTACTGGCATTTGATTTTCGAGTTTATAGTGTGTCACTTGATTAACTAAGGACATTCTTGCTTCTAAAAGTTCTATCAACTGACGGTCAATCTCATTGATGTCTTGGCGAATTTCATTCAGTCTCATCACGCTTTTCCTTGTCTATTATTAATAATCGGTTCAAGTCCTTCTAAAATCCAAAAAATGCCAGGTCCTAGGCCTGACATCTTAAGCACAAATTCAAGACCAGCTAACTTAGATAGTCTCTAAAGCTTGTGACATCTTTTCTGCAAAAGCTTCTAAATGTTTAATATCTTCATCTTCTGCTGCTAAATCAACTTTAACAGAATCTGCACCTTTAGTGGCTCCAGTCAAAGCAAATTGCTCTTCAAATTCATCAACCGATTTGCAGAAATAATCATAAAACGTATCGCCAGAACCCACGACACCATAAATCTTGCCAGATAGATCTAAATCTTGCAAGTCTTCATAGAAGTCTACAATTTCATCAGGCAAATCGCCATCTCCATAAGTATAAGTGGCTACAATAGCCATATCAGCATCTTCGAATTCTGAAGCTTCAACAGAGGTACACTCGTCAATTTCAACGTCGTATCCTAACTCTTGTAATTTACTTGCTACAATATCAGCAATTTCTTCAGTATTTCCTGTCATACTGGCATAAACGATTTTTGCTAATGCCATAATTTCCTCCCAAAATAACTAAACTACTTCTATTTTATCATAAGTTGATAGGAAAAGCACTAATTCTTCTGGTGTCTATTATAAGATTTTTGCAATCTTTTCAAGAGGTAGTCTTTTTCGTCAGGATTAGTAAAACTAGCATAAATAGCTGATTGATTGTGTTTGTAGAAGTCAGACGCTTGACAATTGAAATGGTGAGCGAAGAGTTGGTACTCTTTCGTTAATGTGGTATCTGATACTGTTCGATTATCCGTATTGATACTAATGCTTGCCTCCTGCTGCTTTCAAAGGCAGATAGGGAAAATCATTAATGCTTTTTGCTGCTTTGGTCTGTAAATTACTGGTTAGACATAGCTATGCTGTGATCTGATGAGATACTAATTGGTCAATAAGTTCTGTTTCGTGGCATATCGCTGTTGCATGCCCTAGACGTTTAGCTCCAGCTGCAATAGCTTGGGAGATATAATTAGGACAACCGCACTCACCTGCATGAAGCGTAAAAGGAAATCCTTTTTGGCTAGTTTCTTTCATAAGTTTTTCTAATAATATAGGAGGAAAATCAAGCTCATTTCCGGCAAAATCAAAACCAACCAGTCCTTTTTGAGCCCACTCTAAGACATCATTAAAAATGGATTCAGTCAAAGAAAGAGGTGACTGACGAAGACCACATACAATAGCCCTTACCATAATATTAAAATCTTTTTCTGCTTCTGCCATTCCCTCTAAAACAGCTTCAACGACTTGATTAGCTGTTAATCCCTTATCCATAGAAAGCTCAGGAGCAAATCGAATTTCCATATAAATAACATTTTCAAGCGCTGCTTGCCTCACTACATCGTAGGTTGCTAATTTTAAAGCCTCAGGGGTTTGTAAGAGTGGTCTAATAAATTCAAATGTCTTTAAATAGTCCATTAAAGACTCACAACTTTCAGGAGCTGTTACACATTGTTTTAAATCAGCATCAGATTTTGGAATCGTCACTTGAGCTAATGCGGCTAACTCTCGAATAATAGGTAATGATAAAGAGCCATCCAAATGACAGTGGAGCTCTGTTCTTGCTAGCGCCTGAAACTTATTGTTGTTCACAACCAATCTCCTTACAAATATATTTTATCTAGCATAACAAAATCATATAAAAAATCAAGCACTTTATCTCTTATAAAAGGCTTTAATATCATCTTTTTAGCATAAACTATTTCTGATTTGTCTGCTATTTTTAATATCAATTCACTTTTTACCGAACATTCCTCCAAAAGTTAAGAACAATAGTATTTTTTTGTGCTTTAGTCTGACATTTGATATGATGACAATAAGAAAAAAACGAACAGGAGTTTTTATCATGTCAACTTATCATATTCCTGAAATTTGGGAAAATCATAGGCAAATGCCTGGCCTAAATTCTGATCAAGCTGGTAGTCGCTTTGAACAAGTTTTGCCTAGAGGAAATCATCCTTATCAAGTATACTCACTTGCTACTCCAAATGGTATTAAAGTAGCTATTATGTTTGAAGAGCTAAAAGAACTTGGTATCGACAAGATAGACTATGACCTTTACCGTATTTCGATCGGTCAGGGACAACAGTTTGGTAGTGATTTTGTTTCAATTAATCCCAATTCTAAAATCCCTGCTATGCTTGATTTATCAGGGAAAGAACCCATTCGTGTCTTTGAATCAGCTAATATCCTCCTTTACTTGGCTGAGAAACATCAGGCACTGCTTCCTTTGGACCCACAAAAGCGTACAGAAGTCCTTAATTGGCTATTTTGGCAAACCGGGGCAGCTCCTTTTTTAGGTGGAGGATTTGGGCATTTTTTCCATTATGCTCCCGAAAAATTAGAATACCCAATTGACCGCTTTGCTATGGAAGCCAAACGTCAACTTGATCTTTTAGATAAAGAACTTAGCCACAAAGCTTATATTGCTGGTGATGAGTATACAATCGCTGATATTGCTATTTGGTCTTGGTATGGTCGCTTAGCTCAAGATAAACTCTGGGAAAATGCTGGTCACTTTTTATAAGTACACAAATACTCTCATTTACAAGCTTGGGCTAATAAGATTTCTAAGCGCCCTGCAGTCAAACGTGGCTTAGTAGCTAAATACCAAGATATTACATAAGGCACTTAGTTTCTAGCCTCTTTGTGCTATGATAAGCTTATAAAACTAGAAGGGAATGTAACTACTATGTGGACAATAAAAAGCTTTGATACTTTGACAACTGAAGAACTCTTTTCTATCTATAAAGAGCGAATTGCCGTCTTTGTCGTTGAACAAAACTGCCCCTATCCAGATATCGATGATTTAGACTTAAAAGCCTTGCATTTGTTTCAAAAAGATGACAAAGGTAATGTTATGGCTTACTGTCGTTTGATTGTTGAAGAAGACCAAGTTAAACTTGGACGGGTCCTTGTTCGACAAGATGCCAGACAAGCTGGTTTAGGACGCCATTTGGTCTCAACAGCTTTGAAGATTTGTCATGAAAAGTTTCCAAACCTTCCCGTTTATGCTCAGGCTCAAGCCTATTTGCAAGATTTCTACACTTTCTTTGGTTTTCAAGCCACTTCAGAAGTTTACCTAGAAGATGACATCCCTCACATTGATATGTTTAAAGAGTAAAGGACCACTATGACAAGCTTTCAAGATATTCTCCAAAAAATCAAAGATTATGATAGAATCATTATCCATCGACACCAAAACCCAGACCCAGATGCCTTAGGCAGTCAAGCTGGTCTCAAAAAAATTATTGCCAGTCATTTTCCTCATAAAAAGGTTTTAATGACAGGTTTTGATGAGCCTAGTTTACTGTGGATTAGTCAGATGGACCAAGTTAGCGATCAAGATTATAAGGGAGCTTTGGTCATTATCACAGATACAGCCAATCGTCCTCGCATTGATGATCAGCGTTATCTAGACGGTGATTGTCTCATTAAGATTGATCATCATCCGGATGAGGATGTTTATGGAGATCTTTCTTATGTAGATACCAGTGCTTCAAGTGCGAGTGAAATTATTGCAGATTTTGCATTTTCTTTAGGTTTGACAATGACTAAAGAGGCTGCTAAATACTTGTACACGGGAATAGTAGGAGATACCGGTCGCTTTTTATACCCATCAACTACTAGCAAAACCTTAAAGATTGCCAGCCAATTACGAGACTTTGATTTTGATTTTTCAGCGATTTCCCGTCAAATGGATTCTTTCCCTTTTAAAATTGCTAAACTCCAAGGTTATGTGTTTGATCATCTAGAAGTTGATGATTCTGGAGCTGCTTATGTACTCCTAAGTCAAGAAACACTGAAAGCTTTTGATGTGACCTTAGCAGAGAGCTCTGCTATCGTTTCCACTCCTGGTAAAATTGATTGTGTACAAGCTTGGGCTATCTTTGTAGAGCAAGAAGACGGTAGCTACCGTGTTCGAATGCGTAGCAAAGAAAAAGTCATTAATGGCATTGCAAAAGCACACAATGGCGGTGGTCATCCATTAGCTAGCGGAGCTAATTCCGCCAGCTTAGAGGAAAATGCCCTCATTTATGAAGAGTTAATAAACTTATGTCAGGAATCCTAAATTTTTAAGCCAAAAAAGCTTGTCATTTGAAACAAGTTTTGTTACACTAGAGTGGTTAATAAACTATGATGCAGAAAGTGTCATGGCAGAAAGGAATTTTTTTAAGATGAGAAAAGACATTCATCCAGATTATCGTCCAGTTGTTTTCCTTGATACAACTACAGGTTACCAATTCCTTAGTGGTTCAACTAAAACTACTAAAGAAACAGTTGAGTTTGAAGGTGAAACTTACCCACTTATTCGTGTAGAAATTTCATCAGATTCTCACCCATTCTATACAGGACGTCAAAAGTTCACTCAAGCAGATGGACGTGTGGATCGTTTCAACAAAAAATACGGTCTCAAAGACGAAAACGCAGCAAAATAAGAGCAATCTTACCATTAAACCACTACCAATTCATTGGCAGTGGTTTTTTTGTCTCTTGTTTTTTTGGGTAATTCTCTTCATCATGATAAAGTATCAAGTTTCCCCTTAATCTAATGGATATGCTGTCTAGTACAAGCAAGTCTATCAAATCTTTCTATAGATAAGGATGTATAGAGACTCCTTTGACGACTCGGTTAACTGTCCCAGTTCTAGAAGGGGTATCAGGAAAATTCTGAACCTTAACCGCCAAAAAGAGTGCTAAGCTTTGTGCTACAAAAATCATTGCCTAGGCAGCGTAAGCATCCGGAAGTTGAGAGGAGTTAGCTAAGACAATTGATTCACCACTAAACTGTTCTTCTCCTTCTATTCCAATAGCAAGTATTTGAGCTGCAATATTTTCTGACTTAATTTCTTCCAAAATATCTAAATCATACTGCCTTGTGTAAGCATTTTGACTAAGAAAACCCATAACTAAGGTTTTTTCGTTGATAAAGGATTTCGGACCATGTCTAAATCCCATTGAAGAGTTAAAGACTGCAACAATTTGACCAGCCGTTAGTTCAAGCATTTTTAATTGAGCTTCTTGACTCAGGGCAGCTAAAGGCCCTGACCCTAAATAAACAATTCGCTCGATGTCCAATTGACTCATTTTTTCTAGCCGGTTTGAAGAAGAAATCAAGTGCTCAACTGCCTGACAGATTTGATCTAGATAAGCTTTTTTATCCACTAGATGCGTCTCTTGATCAAAAATCAATAAAGCTGCTAATAACATGCCACTAAAACTACTAGTCATGGCAAATCCAGCATCATTAGAGGCCTTAGGCATTAAAAACAGATAATTATTAGGATTGCTTTTGGCTAATTTAGCCAAGTTTCCTTCTTCAGCACAAGTAATGGTTAAATGAAACACTCTCTGGACTGTTGCCACTTCTTGCAAAAGAAACTAAGAGAGTTGGCTCATCATCAAAAAAATAATACTGCGGTGCCGCTACTAAATCTGTGGTAGCAATACTTTCAAAACGAAAATGCAGGCGATCACCTGCCAATTGTAAATAAGGACAAATGGAATTTCCTACATATTCTGACGTTCCAGATCCAGTGAAAATAACTCTAACTTTATTTCCGTTGGCGCTTTCAATTATTTCTTTAAAAAAAGATTCCAAGGCTTCTTCTTGTGAGACAAATAAGTCAAATGTTTCTGACCAAATTTGTGGTTGTTGTAAGATTTCTTTGGTCGTAATCTGAGCACCTAAAGCAATTCGTTCTTCTTCTGTCATTTGAAACATGGCTTTTCTCCTTAATCACGATTTAGGAAGGTGTTGGAAGTGAGCCTCCTCATCTAAAATAATGTTGGCATAAAATGCCTTATCAGCTATCGAAATAGGTTGCTGACAGTTTTCCTTAAATAGCATAGAGCGACTCTTATTTCTTTATGAAAACCCCTAACTTGTTATAACCACTTAGAGTATATTATAATACAACATTTGCATCAAGCTTGAATCATTCTGTATTAAAACTATAACCCCCTCTTTGGATAAAAGAGGGGGTTGAAGTTTACACTTCTTCGATAGGACGAATCATGTCTACAGGTCCAGCTTCAGTAAAAATTTTGGAAAGTTCTGTAGCCACTTGTGACTTAACCTCATCAGCTGTTTTAGTTTTTAGAGTCTCTAATAATTGATTAAAATCTTGACCAACAATAGCATGTAAGTAAAAATCAATATCAAAATCATTTACACCGACTTCTTTTAAATAATTCATCAATGAAGTATAACCTTCCTGTTCAGGAGCCAAGAGAAATTCATTTTCAAAATCTGACCAATCTAATTCATCTGCTTTAGTAGTTTGAGTAGATGAATTAGGCAAGCCCCTGCCATGGCCATAGCTGTCATTGCTGAGAGAGCAAGTTTTTTACAAAATGGTGTCATTTATTTTTCCTCCGTTGGGTTAGCTGTTTAACTAACCATTAGTTTTAATTTATGATGGTTCGCCATCAGTAATCTTATTGTATCTCAAAAATCCTAAGAAATCAAATGTTTTTTTAATAACATTAATTAAATATGTTCTTAAAATTTGATTATTAAAATATTTTGATTCAATTAATAACTAATGACTGGGAAATAGAACTTTCTGGCAGAGAAAAAAGAAGAATCTTATGATTCTTCTTTTTTATTGGTTAAGACTTTTATATCTCATTAATGAGCATTGATTTCCTGCGCGACTTGTCGTCCAGATAAATCAGAATGGTAATAAGTTGGCCAATGCTCTAATTCTTTATGAAGAGCTTCTTGACTTTCTCCACCCCAGTATAAGTGGAAATGCTCTGCTTTTTCAGGAGCAATAGCATGGTCGCTGAATTGAATGTATTTAAACTCACCAGCATCTGCTTCTTTTGCTTCAAACATGAAACGTACTCCGCGGTTACCTTTTGGATAGGTTAAGATTTCTTTACCTGCGTATTTGTAAGTGTAAGTTTTCTTTTCACCATTACGAACAAAAGTCATTGTATTTTTCTTACCATTGATTTTGATTTGGCTAACATCTGTTTTGTAACCAGTTGTATAGTAATCTTTATATTCTTCAGGAGTCATGGCACCTTTAGATTTTTTAGATTTGTAATCCCATACTTGATCAAGAGTACCATCTTCTAAGTAAGGGTAAACTGACTGCCAATCACCTGACCAATCAGATAATTTACGGTCTTTTACTTCTTTATCTTTGAAATAACCGTTGTAAACTGTTTTAGTTGTATCTTCTTCTGGAAGGATTTCTTTACCTTCAACATCTGTTGTTAAACGTAATGTTTTAAGGTTTTCACGCATGACAATGAAATAATCTTCTCCAGCTTTCATTTCTTTTTCAGTTAAACCTTCAAGTGGACTTAAAACAGCTGTTTTAACACCCGCTTCTTTAGCTAATGTTTTAGCTACTTTGCTTGAAGCATTTTCTTCAAAGTAAATGTACTTGATACCATATTTTTTAACGTATTTTGAAAGAGCTCCGATACGTTTGGCTGATGGTTCTGAATCTGGGGTCACACCGTTAATAGCAATTTGGTTCAATCCATAATCCAGTGCCATGTATCCAAAGGCTGCGTGTTGTGTGACAAAGCTTTTTTGTTTAGCGTTGCTCAAAGCGTCATTGTATTCTTTATCAAGCGTTTTTAACTTTTCGATATATGATGCCGCATTTGATTTGATGCTATCTGCTTTTTCAGGATAAGCTTTAGCTAGACTATCACGAATATTTTCAACAACAGTGATACTACGATATGGTGATAACCACACGTGTGGGTCAAAAGCATGACTGTGAGCTTCTTCACCATGTTCAGCATGGTCATGTCCTTTATCAGCATGGTCGTGCTCGTCTTCATGTTCATGATCGTGGTCATGTCCTGCTCCAGCGACTAAAAGCATATTGCCAGTCCCTTTAACAATGGTCACTTTTTTAGATTTCAGTGATTTTTTAAGTTCAGGAATCCAAGTTTCCATATTGTCATCCATATAGACAAAAGCATCTGCATCTTGGATTTTCTTAACATCTTTAGTTGATGGTTCAAAATCGTGAGGTTCTGTTCCTGCTTTCATTAGTAAAGAAACATCACCATCATTTCCCAAAACACCTTTGGTAAACTCATATACAGGGTAGAAAGTTGTCACAACTTTAACTTTTCCCTCTGCTAGAACTTGTTTAGCTTGGCTAAGTTGCCAGGCAAAAAAACACCGATTAAACTAATCATTAAAAGAATTTTCTTTTTCATGATTCCTCCTTTTCATTAACTGGTTGAAGTTATACTGGTTAAGTATATCACATTATGATTTATTTGCAAGTTTTTTATCTTTTTAATAAATGGTGTCTACAAAGAAAAAAGTCTATTTCTACGTAGAAATAGACTGATTTTTTAATCACTTAGACTAAAGCGATTGGTCATTAGATTACTCGCATCAAAAAGGATTTTATTAAGTAGTTTTTGTGTCTCTTGCTCAATATAATCACTCATTTTTTGATTTTCTTGATTCAAATCAAGGACTTGCCCTTGGGCTAGAGCTTTATCGGCTTGATGAAGCATGGCATGACCTCTAGCCATAGTGGTCTCCATGTAGTCTTCGATGTCACTTATATGATGATTATAGTGTGAATCAGCTAAAGCGGCAATCAATCGATTGACCCAATAAAAACTAGCTGTTGAGACATTTTCTTGGGTATTGGCAAAATAGTCTGGAATAGTCATCACTTGTGTGAAAAAAGGGACCATGGTATTAAAAGGCATAGATCCATAGGCCATCCATTGGATAGCTGCTACTTCTTTAGCCTTGTTAGGACGAATGTGTAAAATAGCTGTTTGGCTAGTTCGATTAATTCCAATCGGTCTAAACATTTTTTGACTGATTACATCTCCTTCTGGTCCATACGGATCATAAGGCGTATCTTGGTAATGACTACTCAAGACGTATTTGACATCTTCGATAGTTATTTTGCGATAAGGTTTTCGACACCAAGGAATCTCAAAACTACGTGGGTCTTGTTCTATCTCAGGATTCAGGAATTTTTGCATAATCCAGGCACGAGGTGTATTGTAGTGGCGGTCTTTATCTCTTTGACTACCAAAAGCGTAACGTGGGTTGAAGTGTTGATTACTATAAGTTAAATCTAAATGGTAGGTCTCAATGAATTGACGCAAATCACTAGAGCAGAGATAATCGACTGAATTATTAAACTCAAAATGATCAATACCAAATTGATTAGGATTGGTCACATAGCTATCATCGGGCACGCGCCTTGCAACCCAGTGATGTCCCCCAACCGTTTCTAACCACCAGATTTCTTCTGCATCAGAAAATGCAACGCCATTTGATTCGTAAGTACCATACTCTTCTAAAATCTTTCCTAAACGAAGGACACCTTCTCGAGCAGACTGAATATAAGGAAGAACCAAAGTCAGCATATCCTCTTCTCCAATACCTTCAGGTACTAATGGATCTGCTCCTAGAACACGGGAATTACTAGTAATGGTTTCAGTGGCTGACATAGCTATATTAGCTTCATTGACACCAGCTTCTCCCCAAATGCCTTCTTTTCCAAGAGCATCTGGAACTGATGTGTAAGCCATCGGGCGATCTGGCAAATCCATATGAAAGCGAGATAATACAGACTGATAATGCTTGGGTTGGTCTTCTGGTTTTACAAGGACCATCTTTTTAGGAGTGAAATCTCCATTTTGAGAATCTTCCGTTCTAGCAATCATCGTGGAACCATCATAAGATACTTTTTTTCCAACTAATATCGTAGTACATGACATTTTAGCTTCTCCTTTGTTTTTGATTATTACTATCATAACACACTAAAAAACAGCTTCAAGGCAAGAATTCAAAAAAAGCACTCTTAAGCCAAAGAAAAACCGCACTAAGCAAATGTGCAGTTTAGCTTCCTTATAAATCCTCAGCGATTTTATTAATCTTTCTCAGACGGTGGTTAACCCCACTTTTAGTAATGGGAAAATCCAGAGCATCAGCCACTTGCTGAATAGAGTAATCGGGATGGTTAACTCGCATCAAAGCGACTTGTTGCAACTCAATCGGCAAACTCTCCAAGCCAATAGTATCCATGATTTTAATGATATTATTGATGGTTTTCATACTAGCTGTAATGGTTTTAGCAATATTAGCTGTCTCAGCATTATTGGCTCGATTGATATCATTTCTAGCTTCTCGTAAGAGTTTGACGGCTTCAAAGTCTTCTTTACAAGTCATGGCTCCAATGACAATTAAAAAGTCCATAATATCTTCTGCTTTTTGCAAGTAAGTAACGGCTCCATTTTTGTGCTCAATGGTTTTAGCATCTAACATGAATTTTTGCATTAATTGCGCTAAATCCTGCGCGTGATCCAAATAAACGGAATAAATCTCTAATTGATACTTGCCTGACTCAGGATCACGAATAGTTCCCGATGCTAAAAAGGCTCCTTTTAGGTAAGAACGCCCAGCATCATCATCAGTCATCATCTGTGCTTCAATGCCGGTTTCAATCCCAAAGAAAGAATCCGCCAATTTTAAATCAGATAACAAGTGATCAACTGCTTGATCTAAATAAACAGTATAGACACGATTTTTCCTCAGGTTAGTTTTTTGATGGTAGCGAATCTCTGGGACTATGGGATAAGCACTTTCGATTAATGAATAAATATAACGGGCTATTTTGGCATTTTCAGTGGTAATTGACAGATTAAGTCCACTTTTAGTAAGACCAAGACTCCCTGACAATTTGATAATAGCAGATAGCTCATTCTTGTCACTAGTTGATAAATGAATCAATTCTTCTTTAACTTTAGTGGTAAAACTCATTTCTTAGCCATCCTTACTAAATTCATCAATTCATCAACCACTAAATCACCATGATGAAAGGCACCCCCACCTTCTAAGCGTAAAAAATTAGAAGAAATAATGCGTTTGGCTGACTTAGCAAGATCTTTAAAATCATGTTCCACCTGAATCAGGTATTCATCAAATTGATTGGAATTCATATAGCTAAGAGGAACTTTTTCCACATTGACCAAAACGGTATCAATCAAGTCTCGACCCAAATGTTTGTTTAAGACAGCCACATGGTCAGCATCACTAAATTGCTCTGTTTCCCCATATTGCGTCATGATATTACAAATATAAACGACTTCAGCCTTTGTCTTAGCTAGAGCTTTTTTAATCTCTGGAATCACCAAATTAGGAAGAATGGAAGTAAAGAGTGATCCTGGTCCTAAAACAATCATATCACTCTCTAAAATGGTATCCACTACTTTTCGACTGGCTTTGGGGGTTTGATTGTTATAAGTATTGGTCACATAAACATGATCTATCATTCCTTGATATCCAGCAATTGAACTTTCACCAGCTACTTCATGACCATCTTGAAATACAGCATGTAAGGTTAAGGCTTGCTCACTTGACGGGTAAATTTTACCTGTAATGTGGAAAAATTTGGTTAAAATCTGAATAGCGTTGTAAGTAGACCCCTGCATTTCAGAAATGCCAGCAATGATGAGATTACCCAGAGGATGTCCTGCTAATGGGCCATCCTTTTCATTAAAGCGATATTGAAAAACACGCTCATAAAACTTTGGCATATCACTCATGGCTAACAAGACATTGCGCAGGTCACCTGGCGGGGTCAGTTGCATAGCTGTTCGCAGTTGACCAGACGATCCGCCATCATCAGCAACCGTTACTACAGCTGTAATATCAACAGCTTCATTACGTAAACTTTTTAAAATAACAGGGATACCAGTTCCGCCACCTATGACGGTTATTTTAGGATTTTTCATGAACGGTTTACAGTTTCCTTACGACGATTTTTATCTCTGTGACTTTCATTTACCTGCCAATCCTTTTCAAGGCTTTCAGCTAAACGATGCGCAAATGCCACACTGCGATGTTGACCACCGGTACAACCGATAGCAATGGTTAAAACTGACTTACCTTCTTTTTGATAAGCCGGTAAAATAGGAACGATTAAAGCCATCAAATGGCTATAAAAATCTTCTGATTCCTTATGGGTCATGACATAATCATAAACCTCTTGATCCAATCCCGTTTTTTCACGCAAGGAAACTTGGTAATAGGGATTGGGAAGAAAACGAACATCAAAAACCAAATCAGCATCTAATGGTAAACCATATTTAAAGCCAAAACTCATGACTTCAATGCGAAAAGAACTAGGATTATGGTCATTCTTAAATTGGTCACTAATCGCTTTACGAAGCTGTCTTGGGGTCAAATCTGTGGTGTCTACCACATGCTGACTCATGCTTTTAAGAGGGGCTAGCAATTCTCTTTCTAGCTTAATCCCATCCATGACGCGACCTTCACTGGCTAAAGGGTGACTTCTCCTTGTTTCTTTGTAACGCGAAACCAGCTCAAGGTCGGTGGCGTCTAAGAAAAGAATCCTAAAGGTGATGTTGGGATTACTTTCAATTTGATCCAAGATGATATTGATTTCTTTAAAGAAAAGACGACTACGCATATCAACGACTAAAGCCACATGCTTATCTTCATTGCTTTGTTGAATAATTTCTAAAAATTTGGGAACCAAGGTCGGTGGCATATTATCAATGGTAAAGTAGCCCAAATCTTCAAAAGATTGAATAGCAACTGTTTTACCTGCTCCACTCATTCCGGTTACCATAACGAGGTTAATGTTATTATCGACCATATCCTTAATTCCTTTCTGAAAGTCTTACACTAAATTCCATTATAACATAGAAGCACAAAAGCTAACATTTTTCTTGGTGACTTATGTTCAAAATCTCACTTAACTCAGAAAACCCTTGCAAAATCAAGTAAAGATATTATAATAAACCTATTGATGCATTGCCTAACCCTTTGGACTATTTAGAAGGATAAACACATGACTAAAACAAAACTCATCATTGATTGTGATCCAGGAATTGACGATAGCCTAGCTCTACTCTATGCGCTGAAAAGCCCTGATCTAGATATTGTTGCCATTACCATCACACCAGGAAATGTTCCAACTGCTATTGGAACTGAAAACGCTTTATACATGCTTGAGCGTTTCAATAGATTGGATATTCCCGTTTATGCAGGGTCTGAAAATCCCTTGAAACACCCTTTAGCTTCTGCACAAGAGACTCATGGAGAAGATGGTTTTGGTAATACCCATTTTCAACGTTTGGCAGATAAATCGGTTGAGCCTTTGTCTGCTAGCCAGTTTTTAGCAGACTACTACAGTAGTCCTAAAGATACTCATTTAGTGACCCTTGGACCTCTGACGAATCTGGCTGAAGCATTCCTTAAAAATCCCGATATCGTAAAACATTGTCCTCGCTTAGTCAGCATGGGAGGTGCCTTCTTATGTAGTGGTAATGTCTCACCCGTAGCTGAGTACAATTATCACTGTGATGCAGATGCTGCACAACTGGTTTTTGACAAATGGGGCCATCCAGTAGAAATGGTTGGCTTAGATGTGACAAGACAGATTGTCCTGACACCCAACCACTTGGCCTACATGAAACGGATGAATCCCGAAATCGCTGATTTTATCCAACAAATCACGGCGGCACACTTTGATTTCTATTGGAAACATGAACACCGGATTGGCAGTGTGGTTAATGATCCACTAGCTCTCTTACAAGTCCTTTTCCCAAACATTTGCAGTGGCTTTTCAGCCTATACTGACATTGTAACTGAAGGTATTGCTATCGGTCAATCTATTGTTGATAGAGATGATTTTTACCACAAAAAAGCCAATGTCTTGATTTATACAGAGGTAGATGCCTTCCAATTTTGGTTACACTTTTTAGCCGTCACCTTAGATCTGCCAACTAATACCTTAGCAGCAGATTTAGAACGCTTTAAGCTCTATTAAGGAATCATTCAAAAAAGCGCTAGACCTTTGGTCTTAGCGCTTTTTAAATAAGTTCTTATGGTTTTAAACGGTGCAACATACGTGGAAAAGGAATGGCTTCACGGATGTGTTTGGTTCCGGCTACAAAAGTTACCATACGTTCTAAGCCTAAACCAAATCCGGCATGCGGTACAGATCCGTATTTACGTAGGTCAAGGTAAAATTCGTAATCAGCTGGATCTAAACCTTCAGCTTCTACTTTTGCTAATAGTTTTTCGTAGTCATCTTCACGGACAGATCCACCAATAATTTCACCATAACCTTCTGGCGCCAATAAGTCAGCACAAAGCACGCGCTCTTCATTACCAGGAACAGGTTTCATATAGAAAGCTTTGAAGCTTGCTGGGTAATTAACCACAAAGGTTGGAACACCAAAGTAGTTTGAAATCCAAGTTTCGTGTGGTGAACCAAAGTCGTCTCCATGAGCAATCGCCTCGTAATCAGTATCCGAATCAGATGCATGTTCTTGTAACAAGCTGATAGCATCATCGTAAGAAACACGTTTGAATGGTTCTGCAATGTATTTTTTAAGCAAGTCAATATCACGTTCTAAGGTTTCTAAAGCTTGAGGAGCACGATCAAGCACACCTTGGATTAAGGCTTTGACATAAGCTTCTTGCAAGTCAAGTGATTCCTCATGAGATAAGAATGGGTATTCAGCATCCATCATCCAAAATTCGGTTAAGTGGCGACGGGTTTTGGATTTTTCTGCACGGAAAACTGGTCCAAAGTCAAAGACACGTCCTAAGGCCATCATACCAGCTTCAAGGTATAATTGACCTGACTGACTTAGAAAGGCTGGGTTGCCAAAGTAATCTGTTTCAAACAATTCTGTTGTGTTTTCAGCCGCATTTCCAGATAAAATAGGACTATCAAATTTAATGAAGCCATTTTGGTCAAAGAATTCATAAGACGCGTAGATAACGGCATTACGAATTTGCATGATTGCTGCTTGACGACGGGAACGTAACCAAAGGTGACGATTATCCATCAAGAAGTCAGTGCCATGCTCTTTAGGGGTGATTGGGTAGTCTTGTGAGTCTCCGACCACTTCAATATCAGTAATATCAAGCTCATAGCCAAATTTAGAACGGGCATCTTCTTTGACGATTCCCTTAACTAAAACTGAAGATTCTTGGCTTAAGCGCTTAATAGTATCAAACTTAGCTGCTCCTTCTTCTTCGCCAAAGCTCTCAATAAAATTAGGCTTAAAGGCAACCGCTTGGAAAAAAGCAGACCCGTCACGCAATTGAAGAAAGGCAATTTTTCCCTTTCCTGACTTATTAGCAACCCAAGCGCCAATCGTAATCTCTTTGCCAACATGGTCTTTTACATCAATAATCGGAACGTATTTTGTAATCATAATGTCTCTTTTCTATAAATCTTAAAAGTTTTTTAATTGTGACTTGTCATAAAACAAGTTAAGCGGCGAACAGCTTCTTTTAATGTTTCTAAATCAGTAGCATAGCTGAGTCGAATATTTTCAGGAGCACCAAATCCTGCACCACTAACTACAGCTAGCCCAACCTCTTCTAAAATAGCATCTGTAAAGGCAGTCACATCTGTGTAGCCTTTCATAGCCATAGCTTTCTTAACATTTGGGAAAAAGTAAAAGGCACCTTGAGGCTTGATTAAGTCAAAGCCTGGAACTTGTTTCAAGAGAGGGTAAATGGTGTTTAGACGCTCTTCAAAAGCTTGTCTCATTTCTTCAACAGACCTTTGATCACCACTAAAAGCTTCTATGGCTGCATATTGAGCCACTGTAGTAACATTGGATGTGGTTTGACCTATGATTTTTCCCATCGCAGCGATAATGTCTGGATTACCAACAGCAAAGCCAACTCGCCAGCCCGTCATGGCATAACTTTTAGCTACACCATTAACAGTAATAGTTTGTTGTCGAATAGCTTCTGATAAGGTTGATATAGGTGTAAACTGATTGCCATTATAAACCAGTGACCCATAAATATCATCTGCTAAAATAATAAGGTCATGTTCCAAAGCCCAGTTCCCAATAGCTAATAATTCGTCAGCACTGTAAATCATGCCTGTTGGATTAGAGGGTGAATTGATTAGAACAACCTTTGTTTTAGGGGTTCGTGCAGCCTCTAGTTGTTCAAGCCTTACCTTGAATTGATTGTCTTCTAAACCTTGAACAAAAACAGGTTTGCCTTCTGCCATCTTAATTTGGTCAGAATAAGAAACCCAATAAGGTGTCGGAATCAAGACCTCATCTCCAGGATTTAGAACTGCCATAAAAAAGGCATGTAAAATATACTTAGCTCCTGCTCCTGCAACAATTTCTTGATGAGAAACCTGATAACCATACTCTCTTTGCATGTAGTCACCAATGGCAGACTTTAACTCAGGCAAGCCCGAAGCCGGCGTGTAAAAACTCGCTTTTCCATTACGAATCGCTTCGATAGCCTTGTCTTGAATAGATTTGGGAGTGATAAAATCCGGCTCACCTAAAGTTAAGCTTAAAATATCACGACCTTGAGCCTTTAATGCCTTAGCCCTTGCTCCTGCGGCTAAAGTCACGCTCTCTTCCATCGATAGGACACGTTTTGATAATTTGGTCATCGAATCTCCTTCTTTATCCATTTTCCCCATGTAACATCCCTTTTCTCAATAACTAGACTTTGTATAGAGAATCTTGTCTTCTAAAAACAGGATGTTACACAAAGAAGCCAACATTAACAAGGTATTCAACTCAAAAAGTTAAAACCATTGTTAAATTACTAGCTCCTTTGGCATATGATCTTTTCTATTATAGCAGAAAATCAGTCATTTCTACCAGACAATCTTGGAATTTTTCTTGAGAAATAGGGAATTCATCTGCTAAACTACTTAAAATGATTTGTCCATAACCTTCATTGCTTACCCTTCTGTCTAAAATAAGCACAGCAGACTTCTGATTAGGTCGGCGCATGGTGCGACCAATGGCTTGTTTTAATTTTAGAATCGCCATCGGAAGAAAGTAATCATTAAAAGGATTTTTCCCATTCTCCTGAAGGTATCGACTCATCTTTTGCACAAATAAATCTTCGGGATTATCAAAAGGTAGACGAGTAATGACTTCAATCATTCGATCAGCTTGAACAAAGTCAACTCCCTCCCAGAAAGAGCCTAGTCCTAATAAGATAGACTCCTCTCCACGGTCAAAACGCTTTTTAATATTAAAAGGACTACCATTTTTTTCTTGTGCCAGATGACCAACTCGCCAATTATCTAATAAGTCTGATACCATTAACAAATGCTTTTTAGCATTAAATAAAACTAAAATAGGAAAATCACTCCTATTAAGGGCATAAAGTCTCTCAGCAATGACTTGGGCATAGTCTTGATCACTGATTGCTTTAATCAAAGGCATCTCTTGATCAATAAAAAGCTGTTGTTGATGTGTCTTTTTCTTGGGGATACTATCAAAATGATAATCATCATACCCAAGAAGGTTAGCCAAGCTAACTTGTGGGCTAATGTGCAAAGTTGCTGAAATAAAATAAGTCTTTATGGTCTCTGGCAAGAACTTTTTAAAATGTAAAAAGTCTTGGCTACTAGCATTCAAATAGGTTAAGCGTTTGTCGTCTTTTTTCTCACTACTTATCCAAAAATCAGTATTGCGACCACTAAAAATCGTCTGTAAGGTCATAAAGTCACTGGTATCTAGTTCAGACACTTGTTGCTTTAGTTTTTCCCAGCTTAATAAGTGCTGATTCTCCTTGGCTTGATAAAAATCACTCGCTGCTTGTCCTAGCTCAAAAGCAATACTCTCTAAAAGCCTTTTTTCTAAAAGTGACTGACGGTGGGGAATTTCTTCATGTAATTCTTTTAACAACAAACTTAAATTTAAACGGTTTCGTGATAGAGAGTCCAACTCTAACATTATTTTTTGTGCTTCATCAAAGACTAAGACTTTGTTTTTGGCAAAATCTTTATCATCTTGGACACGATGTAAAAAATAAGCATGGTTAGTCACCAAGAGACGAGCTTCTTTAGCCTTTTCATAACTCAGTTGCCAAAAATCATTGTCGTAGAAAGGAGAGCTTTTATTCAATTGGCCATCGTGTTTGATTTGATCAAAATAAGCTGCAAAACGTTGCTTCTGCTTAATCTCAGCCAAATCTCCGGTACTTGTTTCTAACAACCAAACCAAAAGTTGCATTTTATATCGGTTAACCAAGCGATTATCATCATAATAACCTAAACTTTCAGAGAAAGCATCAAGTTTGATATAATTCGCTGGTCCTTTAATACTATGACAATTAATCTGAAAAGCCTGCCTAATGGCAGCTATCTCACCAGCCATCACTTGATCTTGTAGAATTTTGGTCGGTACACTCAAAATGATTTGGTAGGGATCTTTTTGAGCTAATAGGGGCAATAAATATCCATAGGTCTTTCCAATACCGGCTTGTGCTTCGATAAAACTAGGTCTTTGGTCATGATAAGCTTGCTGGACACAATGGGCAAAATGGCTTTGTTCTTGCCTTTCTTCTAGACCTAAAAGCGCTATATTAAGGTCGAATGACTGAGATAACTTGAGACTTTTGGTTTTTTGGGGTGGCTTTTTGAGCAAGATGGATTGAATCTTATAATATTGCTTGGGATTAAAGGGTTGACTATCGTCGATAGCTTTAGTGATGACCATCCCTGTTTCAAACAAGAGACTCTCTGAATACCTGGAAATACTTTCAAGGGTTTCTTTAGGAAGACTCTCTATTTTCTCAAGTAATTTCAAAAAGAGGCGAGCTGTGGCTTGAGCATCTGCAATAGCGGTGTGGGCTTCTTGTAGCTGCAACCCTAACTCTTTTGACAAATGACTCAGATTGTATTTTTCTAAGGTAGGGTAAAAAACCTGGGCCAACTCAACCGTATCAACCCTAGGTGTCAATAAGTCGTAACCCTCAAAAAAAAGGGCCTCTGCTAATAAATTAGCATCAAATTTAACATTATGAGCTACAAAAACACAATCCTCAATAAGATCAAAAATAGGCTTAGCTACTTGTGAAAAATCAGGAGCTTTTTGTAATTGCTTGTCGGTAATACCGGTTAATTGCTTAATGTGGTCTGATAAAGGTTGGTGAGGATTGACATCTGTTTGATAGGAATGGACAATTTCTTTTCCTTCAATGATAACAATTCCAACCTGTATAATAGCTGCATTTGGGCCTGCATTAGTTGCTTCCAAATCAATAACAGCATATTTTTTTGTAAAATCATTGGACATAATATGATTATTATACCACGTTTTTGAGAGACTTTACTTTTTCATGGAGTGATGCTAGCAGAAAAAAAGTGGTCTCATGGTTGATACAGGCAGTTCATAAAACTTTAGCTATCATAGCCTAGCTAAAAGTCAATTCGCCATGCTTTTCCTCTGTCTTTTTAGTTATTTTTTGATAAACTAAGAGTATGAAACTATTGACACTTACCAATCCTATTGCAGGAGAAAATACTTATCTGTTAGCTAACGACCAAGCAGCTATTGTCATTGACCCCGGAAGCAATGGCCAAGCCATTCTTAAGCAATTGCATGCCTTAGATAAGCCACTTGCTGCTATTTTGCTAACTCACACCCATTACGATCACATCATGAGCTTGGAATTAATCCGACAGGCTCATCGTATGCCACCTGTCTACGTGGCTGAAGCTGAGGCAAGCTGGTTATATGAACCTGAGAAAAATTTGTCTGGATTAATGCGTCACGATGACTTGCCTGATATCATCTGTCAACCAGCCGAGGAAATCTTCCAATACCAAGAAGCTTATGACCTTGCTGGCTTTACCTTTAGAGTGGTCCAAACACCAGGACACTCTGCTGGTGGTGTCTCCTTTATCTTTGAAAAAGAAGAATTGGTGATTACAGGAGATGCTCTATTCAAAGGCAGTATTGGTCGTACCGATTTACCGACAGGTGACTTTGACCAATTAATTAATAGCATTACGAGTCAACTCTTTACTCTGCCCAATCACTATCTGGTTTATCCCGGTCACGGCCCGTCAACAACCATCAGTCACGAGAAACTAAGTAATCCTTTCTTTAGGTAACAGAAATTACTGTTTAAACAATGATTACAAACGATTCAAAAAAAGATTGAAGATGATTATCTTCAATCTTTTTTTGATTGGTCAAGCAAAACCTATGCTATTAGGTTTTTTATTAGAACTTAAGGTAACGTCTCATTGACAAGACAGACCCTAGTGAACCAATAATCATTCCAATAACAAATAAAGCACCAATTAAATAGAAAATGTAAGGGTTAATTGGATACATAGATAGGTTACTGATTTGAAGTTCAGGCGCAAAATGCTTATAAGCAAAATCATAACCATAATAAATAATCAAAGAAGGAATGATAGCACCTAATAAGCCTACCCAAGCGCCTTCAAAGAAGAATGGTCCACGTATGTAAGAATTTTTAGCACCTACCAGTCGCATAATTTCAATATCACGTTTACGAGACATGATGGTCATACGAACTGTGTTCGAAATCAAGAAAATAGCTACCAAAATCAACAAGGCTGTTCCAATCAATCCCCAAACTTGAATAAATTTAGACAGCTTGAAAAGTTTATCAGAATTCACCCCACCATAGCTTGCATCCTCAACTCCTTGGATTTTTTTAATCGCTTTACTAACAGATTTGACCTGTTTAGGAGATTTGGTTTCTACTAAATAAAGATCTTGAAGAGGATTGGTGTCTTGGTCGTACATTTCCCAGACATCCCCCAAGGTGTCTTGTAACTTTTGCAATTGTTCATCTTTACTTGAAAAAGTGATTTTATTGACCCCTTTTAATTGAGCAATTTGATCATAAACCTTATGATAATTCTCGTTAGCTACCAACTCACCATTAATATCTGGAACTTGCTCTTGGGCGTCTGTAGAGTCCACTTGTAAGTAAGTGCTAATCTGAATATTATTTTCGACTCCTGATGCCACACGCTGAATATTCAATAATGTAGTGGCAAAAAGCGCTAGCAAGGTTAAGGTAACTGTAACCATACTAAAAGAAGCAAATGTCATCCAAAAATTACGCTTTAAATTTTTGATAGATTCCCAAATATGACGGAAAAAATTTCTAATTATCATAGCCATACTCTCCTTCTTCTTCGTCACGTACAACACGTCCATTTTCAATGGCCACTACACGATGACGCAAAGTATTAACGATATTACTATTATGGGTAGCCATCAAAATCGTAGTTCCCTGCAAATTAATACGTTCAAGCAACTGCATGATTTCCCATGAAATCTCTGGGTCCAAGTTTCCTGTAGGCTCATCAGCAATCAATAATTTAGGATTATTGACAATTGCACGCGCGATAGCCACTCGTTGTTGCTCTCCCCCTGACAATTGATTTGGGAAAGAACGCATTTTATGCTTTAGGCCAACCAAGTCTAAAACCTCAGGAACACGTTTTTTAATGTGGCGACGTTTTTCACCAATAACTTCCATGGCATAAGCAACATTTTCAAAAACAGTCTTTCGAGGTAAGAGCTTGTAATCTTGGAAGACTACTCCAATGTGGCGACGTAAAATAGGAACCTCACGTCCTTTTAGTTTGGTTAAATCAAATTCACCAACATAGAGCTTTCCGGAAGTTAATCGTTCTTCACGATAAAGAAGTTTAATAAAGGTTGATTTACCAGCACCTGACGGTCCAACTAAATAAACAAATTCTCCCTGATTGATTGCGACAGAAATGTCTTGCAGGGCAGTGGTTGAGCGTCGGTATTTCTTAGAAACACCCTTCATTTCAATTAATGCCATTTTTTCTTCTTTCTTTTAGCTTTTTAGAGAAGGCTTCAGCAAATCTAATCATCACTCATGCGCCATTTGAGGTAAGCATCAATAAATCCTTCGATATCACCATCCATTACCTTATCGACTTGCGCCACTTCAAAGTTTGTGCGGTGGTCTTTAACCATGGTATATGGTGTAAAGACATAAGATCTGATTTGACTACCCCAGGTAATTTCTTTTTTATCACCTTTTAAGGCAGAGACTTCAGCTGCTTTTTTCTCTTGTTCCAATTGATAGAGTTTTGCTTGGAGCATTTTCATTGCCCGGTCACGGTTACCATACTGGGTACGATCAACTGTGGAAGCCACTACAATTCCTGTTGGGATATGAGTTAAACGGACACCCGTTGAGACTTTATTGACGTTCTGACCACCAGCACCGCCTGAACGGAAAGTGTCCATTTTTATGTCGTCATCACGGATATCAACTTCAATGGTATCGTCTAACTCTGGCATGACCTCGACTGAGACAAAAGACGTATGACGACGCTTAGCAGAATCAAAAGGCGAAATCCGCACTAAACGATGAACTCCCATTTCTGACTTTAAGAAACCATAAGCGTTTGGTCCTTCAAAAGACAGGGTAACGGACTTGATACCAGCTTCATCACCCGCTTGATAATCCAAGGTTTCTACTTTGAAACCTTTGGCGTTCCCAAAACGGGTATACATCCGAAAAAGCATATCTGCCCAGTCTTGAGCTTCTGTGCCACCAGAGCCTGGGTGAATTTCTAGAATAGCATTATTATGATCATAAGGTTCTGATAATAATAATGTCATTTCATAACTGGCTAAAATCTGGCCTAACTTGGTCAAGCTAGCTTCTAACTCTTCTTTGACACTGTCATCTTCTTCCAACATTTCCAAATAAAGCTCTGTTTCATCTGATAACTCTTGCATATTATGAAAAGTCTCATATTTGAGCTTTAACTCATTTAATTCTTGGGATGTTTTTTGAGCCGCTATATTATCATTCCAAAAATCTGGCTCTGTCATTTTATTTTCAAGCAGAGCAATATCTTCTTCTAAGTGATCTAAGTCAAAGAGACCTCCTGAAGCTAGTCAACTTCTCTTTATTTTCTACTATTTTTTGGCGAATTTCAGCCACTTCCATACAAGTACCTCTTCTACAATTTTTCTTCCTTATTTTATCATAATGCACTTAGAATTGCCATTTCTCACGGAGCATCTCCCATTCTTTTTGGATCATGTCATCCTCAAAAGAAAGACCACTCACAAACTCAAGCATCGCTTGATCTGGCTTTTTGACAATTTCTCCTATGGCCCACAAAGCTGTTGCGGCATGAATGGGATTGTTATTTTTATCTATAATTTCCATTAATTTAACCAGGGCAGTTCGGGCATGACCATTAGCCAAGGCAATGATGGCATTGCGTTGCAAAATATTTTTCCTCGCCATGAGCCTGCAATCATGCCAAATTTTTCTTTAAAACTTTTATTGGTCAATTCTAAAAAGGGGATTAACTCAGGCATAGCTAGATCTGGATCGATTTCTGAAGCTAAAGGATTGTTAATTCCCTTATTATAAGGGCAGCAAATTTGACAGATATCACAGCCATAAATGACTGTTTTAATTTTTTTACGAAATTCCAGATCCATCATGCCCTTATCTTGCGTTTGAAAAGACAAACACCGTCTGGCATTCATTGTCCCATCTCCAAACAAACAAGAGGTCGGACAAGCATCTAGACATCGTCGGCAGTCACCACAATCATAATCGACAGGTTTGTCAGCTTCAATTTCAAGATTAGTAATTAGCTCCCCTAAATACATATAAGAACCAAACTCTTTTGAAATGACTAGACCATTTTTGCCAATAAAACCAATTCCAGCTCGCTTGGCAACAGCGGTGTCCACCAAGGCTCCAGTATCTACCATTCCTTTGTATTCAAAATTTTCGGTTAATTGCTCAATGCACTGAGCTAAGCGGTCAAGCTTGTCCTTTAAGACATAATGGTAATCTAGACCCCATGAATTAGGAGTAATCTTCCCTCGTTTAAAACTCGTTTTTTGTGGCTGAACAGGTAACTGATGTGGGTAAGCCACCGCTATCGAAATGATGGTTTTTGCTGAAGATAAAGATAACTTAGGTTTAACTCGTTCTTCTATATTTTGATGTTCAAAACCCGTTGTTCGACCTTCTTCAACTCCCAGTCGCAAGGACTTTTCCAAGTAACTGAAATCATCTGCTGTGGTAAATCCAATCTTTGAAATGCCAATCTCACGCGCTAAGGCTTTAATTTCTTCCTTAATATCCATGTTATGTATGATAATGGAAATAGATAAAGACTTCAAGATTAAACCATTACAAATTGTGATAATGAGAATCTTAACCTTTAAATGCCTCAAAAGTCAAAAAGAAAAGTAGAGAAAAGTTCTCTACTTTCATACTTAAAAGGACTTTAACCACCTTTATGATAATTTTTTAAACTTAAACAAAGCTTAACAGATTAATAATCTTCAAAATGCTGATAAAGAAAGTGTAAATCATCAATTTCTTTTAGAAGTCGTCGCCCATTGTCGGTTTCTTTTACCAAAGTTCTTTCGTCAACTTCTTCAACTAGGCGTTTGATAAAAATGATATCACATTTTCCTTTCAAGACATCTTCAACAGATGAAAAAGGTTTGTGCGCAATTAATTCAAGACCATAGCTATTTGAGATGAGTGTATAGCCAGCAATACCAGTCTTCTTTTGGTATCCCTTTGCTAAACCACCATCAATGATTAACATTTTACCGTCAGCTTTAATAGGTATTTCACCACTTTTTTCTTGAACAGGTGTATGACCGTTAACAATATGTCCTTTACTGTCTAACCCAAATTCCTGTAAGAGTCTGTCACACACTGCCACCTCTTCTCTTAAGGAATAATAAGGGCTCTTGATTTCCTTGTGACTAGCTTTATCCTTAATGTAATAGCGTTCAAAAGTAGTCATTCGTTTTTTGCCAAATAAAGAAGACCCCTCCCCGCACCATAGGTACCAAAACAAATCCGTGGCAAAATCATCATGTTTGTCCGGCTCTTTATAGGCCTGCCTTACCTGCTCATCGTAGAAATCCATCAATGCCTTGCCTGATAAAAAGTGTCCATTTAAATGAATAGACTTAAAATCACCGTTGGAATGCATGGGAATACAACCATGAAAGAGCAAATGATTATTAGAAACTTGATAAATCGCCCCTTTTGAAAATAGAAAATCAACATGACTCAAGAGCCGTTCAGACTGTTGAAATCGAAACATCAAATCCTGTAAGAGTTGACTTTCCTCTGAGCTTAAAGCACCAGGGTCTTGCCAGTTAATGAGATCATAAGGAAAATCAATCAGTTCATATTTTTTACCTTCGATCTCAATTGTTTTATCATCAGGATTGATAGCTGTCAGCAAATTAGACGCTTCCATATCAAAGTCAGGGCGCCTCTTAATTAAGTGATTTTCTAACTTGAATTGTAAAATAGCTGTCGCCTGCTGTAAACAATTCAGTATGTTTTTTTCTTCTTTGGCAATAACCTCGCCATCTAAAATGGGATCAAAAGCAGCTTTAGGGGTAAAATAATTTTGACTGTAATCAATCAAACGTCTTAAATTAATACCATAGCGATCCTCTATCAAAGCAATACTATTATATCTTGCTGCAATACGAATGACATTGACCATACAAACAAAAGAACCAGAAACAGCTCCCATCCATGTAATGTCGTGATTCCCCCATTGGATATCAATGTTTTTAAAGGTCATGAGCTTGTCTAAAATAAGGTCTGGATACTTGCCACGGTCATAAATATCCCCTACTACATGTAAGTAATCAATGGTTAAGTTTTGAATCAAGCTAGCAAAAGCAATAAAAAGGTTTTCTAACTGTTTGAGTTCGCAAACTTTTTTGATGATGGCATGATAATAGTTTTCTTTATTCTTATCCGGTTGCTCTTCTGTTAACAGCTCCTCCATAATGTAGGCATAGTCGCTTGGCAACCACTTTCTGACCGTAGAACGCGTGTACTTGCCACCAATGTATTTGACCAATTGTAACAAATCGGGTAAAAAATACCTGAGTTCAGCTTCTAACTCTTGCTGAGACATCTGGGTCTGAGACTTGATTTTTTCAGCAGGGTAGTAAATGTATTGGCACAAAAGATCAGTTTCTGTCTGCTTTTTATCAGGAAAACATTCTTGGACTTTCTTTTTAATAGTACCTGATCCATTGCGTAAAAGGTAATCAAAGGCTTGGTATTCGCCATGTAAATCACTTAAAAAATGCTCTGTCCCTTTGCGCAAATGACAGATGGCCTCTAAGTTTATCATTTCCGTAATTAGGGAAGATTTGCTTGGAAACTTTTCTTTTAAAAGTTGATAATATTTAGACATGGTCTTTTGGAAACTCCTTCTATTTAGCTGATTAGTTGGATTTTTCGATACTAAGGACTGGTCCTTGCATTTTATTGTAATCACTTATGTCAAAAATTACCACTAAAAACTGTAAGCGCATTCTTTTGCTGTTTAAAAAAGAGCCGACTAGCTGCTCCACTTAATTTGCTTTTTTAAAAATATATTTGTCTTAATTACCCCTCTTCAGCAAGACGATTATGATTAGGACGGATAATGGTTTCTAAAACACTATTTTCTTCTTTTATACGAACATAGAGCGTATAAAGGTATAGCGGTGATACAAAAATCAAGGTCACCCAAGCATGACACAGTAAACTCAATCCAAGTAATTCTGGAATAATGTTTAAATAATAATTAGGGTGTTTAACTTTTTCAAATAACCAATGAGTGTTAAATGGATGATTAACAGCCACCATGAGCTTGACTGTCCAAATCCCTTCTAGCAGTGATACCACAATTCGTAGCATAATCATAGAAAAGACTAATAACATTAAACCAACAAGGCTAATGGTATCCAGATGAACCTGACCTAAAAAGGCCTCAACAAAACAGCCCAGATAAAAAAGAATATGTAAAATGGTTAAACGTTTGGTATTTTCAACACCAAATTCTTGACCACCTTCTTGACGGATTCTGGCTTCATTTCGTTTTGAAATCTTTAAAAAGTACAAGCGAAGTATAAAAACGGCAACTACAATCAGCAATGGGTAAGACATGATTTCTCCTTTAGTCATATAATCCATCCAAACAAACGCAGGAAAAGGCACTCCACATTTAAAAGACTTCCTTTTCATTCATTTTTTAGATTTAATCTTATTTTAACATGATTGACGATAATCAAACAAGTTTTCTTTCTTCTAGTTTTTCTCAATAATCAACCTAGTTGCCCTTATGATTTTGAGAAAACAAGACCCTGTAAACACTGTGACTAAGCAATATTTTTTTATAATAGATTGGATTTTTATAATAATTATGTTTAAATAGACTGTGACCGTATTTTATTACCTACAGAAAGTAGCCTATGTTAAGCCAATACCTTGAAACCAACACCCTCCAATTGATACGTCTTTTGACCACACTTCTCGATTGCCAGAACATTTCTTTTTCTCAATTGACAAAAGTAACTTCTCTTAAAAGTAAGACCTGTCGTCATTTATTAGGGCAATTGACGAAAAGATTGGACGGAATGGTTTGTATTGAAATCAATGAACAATCTCAAATCAGCTGCTCCCTCAAAGAAAGGGTTTCAAAAAATCAGTGTTTACACCTGATTTATCGTGATTCAATGGTATTGTCTTGTCTCAAATTTTTAATATTTAATCAAGAACACCAACCCTTTACCGTCTTTAGTAAAAACCATTTCTTGTCAACCGCGAGTGCTTATCGTGTCCGAGAAAAATGTAGACACTTTTTAAAGAGTGTTCATTTGTCTATTCGTGCTAATCAGGTTTGTGGGGAAGAATTTCGGATACGATACTTAATAGCACTCCTACAGTGTCAATATGGTGTGAGCTGTTACCCAATTGAGGAAGATGACCTGGATCGCATTACTGAGTTTATGACAAACTCCAATCCTAACATCGCTAAAAACTTTTTGTCTCTAATGGAAGACGAGTTCGCTTTTTGTCACTTTTTGATGATGCTGACCTGGAAACGGCAAGCTTTTCGCCCTTATCTTCCTTATTCGGCACAATTTGATCACATCAAGCCTCTTTTTATTTACCCAAAAATCATCCATTTCAGTAAAGAGTACCTAGAAACTAGTCTGCCTTTTTCTTTTGATCAGCTAGACTACGATTACTTATTTCTCGTTTACTGTACTAATACCAACTTCTTTTGCGGTCATTTATGGAATGAAAAAGAACGCGAAAAGGTTTGTCAATTAGTGGCTACAAAAACAGATATCGCATATTTAATCCCTTCTTTTAAAGCTTTTTTAGGGAGCAATCTAAGCACAAGTCTTCCTTTTTTAGAAGCAATGATGACCTTATTTCGTAAATGTCTCTTTAATCTGCAATCCTTAATTCCTGAAGAAGATGATCTAGAAGCTTTTCGTCACTCCCCCCATTCCCTTCTCTATCATGAGACTGAAGCTATCATTAAAAAATGGATGATTGACAGAGATGACCGAGGTGATATCGCTCCAAAGCACCTTAGCCTATTAACCCATCAAATAGCTTATCTGATTGAGGCAGAGATGACGCCCCTTTCCATTATCATTTGCGCTACAAATCAAGCTCATCTTCACGTTACTCAAAGTTGGTTACAAAAAGCCTTGCCCAAAGCACCCATTCAACTCCACACCCTTAATCTGATTAGACAAGAAATGACACCATGTCATCAAAAGAATCCTCTTCTTATACTAGCCGATCAAAAACATCTCCCTTATCTCAAAGCTTGTTATAGCTCAAAAGAACACCGATTCTTGACCTTTAGTTTTGAACATCGTGACTATTACCTCCCTTTCATTCAAAGTGCCATTCAAGAGCATGTCAAAAAACATTATGCCAACCACATCAAGCAGTTAATCCCCTCTGATTACACTGCGTTAGAATTGCCAACCCACAATGATGTCATTCTAGACAAGAGATGATAAAAAAACAGTTTAAATAAAGCTCAACAGGCTCAATTTAAACTGTTTTTGATTATACCTTTATCAGTTGACATAAGTCTTCTAAATGATCGATAATGTGATCGGCTTGACTCTGATCAATACCATACTGCTTATCCTTTATGGCAAAAACACCGTCCATATCAAAAATAATACCTTTTATCATAGCAACCTCCTTTAGATTAGTTTATCATAAGTTGCCTAAACAATCAGCCTCTGACCTAAAAGAGGACCGCCAAAGGCAAATCCTCTTCTAGAATCAAAAAATGGAAAAACATTATTAAGTGATCACTTTATCAGTCCTTATTATCTAAACCAATGCTTGTTTTTTCCTAAATGTAAGACAGCCCCATCTGTCGAAAAGTAATGCTTGTTTCCAAAGGCATAACCATGACCTTTTTTAGTTGCTTTCTTAGCAGCTTTTCTTGCCAATTTTAAATTCTTTTCTTGACGTTTGATTTCGTGCTTGTCAATTTTTTTAACTACTTTAGTTACATGCTTTTCTTCTTTAGATGGCTTAGCTGACTGAGTTTTTGGAAAGACGAGATTAGATAGAAGCTACTTCTTGAGTCACTTCTGTACTCTCAGACACTTGACTGTCTTGCTCAACCTCTTTTGGCTCATCCTTAACTTCTGTAGCAGGAAGCTTCTCATCTACCACTTCCTCTTTAGCTTTTGAGTCAGTCTCTTTAGAAGGAGATGTTTCAGTGACTTCTTTCCATTCAATATTGACATCACTTGATTGTGGAACACCATTGATGAAAGTACTTGGTGTAGTTGCTGAGACAACTTCTCCTGTCGTTTTGTTAACTGCCATATAGTATTTGGTAACTGTTTGGATATCATCACTTGTTTTGGTCAAGACATTTTTGCCATGTCCTAATTGCTGATTAGAGTTTGTTGTAATACCTGATTGCTCATAGCCAAATTTACTATTTGGATCGTTGAAATCGACTTTCAAAAAAGTAAATCCTTGTCCAGTGGAAGGTGAAAGCTTTTTACCTTCTTGATCCAGATAAATAACTCCCTCTTTAGGGGTAACTTGTGAAGTCTCTACTCCTTTAGGAATATAAAGCACCGTTGCGGAAAGATGATCCATGGTAATGGTTTTTTGACCATTCATTTGACCAATTTTTCCGTAAAGATTTTTGGAGTTGGTGGTTACAATATAGGCATTTGTGAAATCATTGCTTTCATTGATTTTGCCACGGTTGTTCTCACCTGGAATATGATTATTAAACTCCTCCATTTGTCTTGTCCCACCATAATACCAATTATCTGAACTTATATCACCTAATGTCAGTTGCTTATTTTGACTATCCGTATTGTTATTAAAGACAACCAAGAACTTGTCCCCATTATCTTCTTGCAATTCAAAGGTAATGATTCCTGATCCCTTTTGAGCATTTGTAATCTTCATTTTTTTGAAGATTTCAGCTTCATAGTCTTTCAGATGCCATAAGGATTCATTGGTACGCAAGGTTAAGAGTGACTTCATAAAGTTAACTGCATCAACATTTTTACTTGTTAAATCCCAGTCAATTTTATTCTTTTCATCACCAGCATTGTAAGTGTTATGTGAGCCAGCTTTTTCACGTAAAAATTCTTGGCCATGTTGGAAGAAATGAATCCCTTGTGATAAAGCACTCATGGCTGTTGCTAGCTCAACACGATTTTGGTGAGTTAGCACGTCATCTTGACTATTGTAAAATTTCAAAAGGTCGCTAAGTGTCATACCGTCATGAACTTCCACATAGTTCAACTGTTGAGATGCATCTGCAAAATGTCTCCCGTGTCCTCCCATTAAACTATCTGCTAGTAACTTTATTTTTCCTTCATCATTTTTATATTCACTAAGGTTATTGACAAATCCTGGTGGGTTTTCATGATCATAGTGAGAGCCAGAAATAGCATCTCGTCCAATCAAATCAAAGTATCCTACTTCAGGAGTTAACTTAGCATGTTTATCACTAGCAGGAGTCTCTTTATCTTTATAGAGATATTTCCCCATGCTATCCCAACCTTCACCGTAAGTGACAATGTTAGCACCAATCTTATTGATTGCCTCTCTAATCAACCCTAGAGTTTTAACATCTAAATCACTCATGGCATCGAATCGGAAACCATCCATACCATATTCTTTAATCCAATGAACTACAGAATTCACAATATACTGACGCATCATTTCTGAGTTGGAACGAATGGCATTTCCAACACCAACGTCATTGTTCATTTTACCATCATGGTTAATAGCATAATAATAACCTGGAACAGTATATTCAAAAGGATTATTTTGCCCATCGTATAGGTTGTTGTAAACCACGTCCATAACCACATTAATGCCCGCATCGTGAAGTTTTTGAACCATTTCTTTTAACTCTTTAATACGGTTAACAGGGTCTGCTGGGTTAGTAGAGTAAGACCCTTCTGGCACATTATAGTTTTTAGGATCGTAGCCCCAGTTTTGTTGGTCATCTGCTGAAAATTCTTTTGAAATCTCGTTATTTTTAGGATCATTTTGGTCCAATTCTGGCACTGTTTGGAAATCATACAAAGGCATCATCTGAACATATTTCACACCCAAATATTTCAAATAATCCAAGCCAGTTTTTTGTCCTGTTCGAGTATCTTTGGTACCTTCTTCAACGACGCCTAAGAAGTTACCTTTATTTTTATCGCTAATACCTGAATGAGGATCAATGGTGAAATCACGAACATCCATTTCCATAACACTCATTTCTGTCTTAGAAGACACGCGGACATTATTGCTTTGCGTCACCTCTTCACCGATAGCTGTTTTAGCAACTAAAACAGAACGTTTGCCATTCTTTACAGTTGCAATAGAGTATGGATCTTGGATAGTAACTGTTTGGTCTGAGCCTGTATAGAATTCAGAAATAGCTTTATGATTAATTTCTGGTGTAATTAACAATTCATCTGATTTTCCAGTATATGCTGATACCGAGTTGACATACTTATCACCAACTTTTTCCCACTTTCCTTTTTCCTTCTCTTGCCAATTTTCTGTCTTCTGAATAAAGAAAGCTCTTGGAATGGTTAGTTGATAGTCATAAGCAATGTTCTCAAAGGCTTTTTGCCCAAGATCTTCAGCTTTAACAGTCACCGACCAAAGTCCAATGGTATTTTTAGTGTGGTCATCTCTGTTATACTCTTTGCCACGAGTTAGTTCGATAGTTTTAAGAAGTTCTGCATTTTCATCAGTTGATTGGTAAATATTGACCGATACAGGATTGGCAGTTGGAGCCCATACATTGAAAGTAGCATTCCCTTCGCTGTCAAAAGAAGCCCCCAATTGACCTTTTTGACCAACGACCGTCAACTGACCTTTATCATCAACTTTTTTATCAGTATACCCATAACGCTTGTCAAACTCTTCAGTCTGAACATTTACAAATTACGAATACCAGCCATCATTTTCATTGTGATAAATATCTGTTGGAGTGTAGACACTGACCGGAGCTGTCATATCACCAGTTACTTTTTTACCATCGTTTTGATTTCCAAAAGTTTTGCTATCAGAAGTATCCGCATTTTTCACGATAATATAATCAAAAGAACTAATGCCTTGTTCTGCGTTTACTTTTAGAGTATGTTTATTACCCTCTTTAGATAAATTTTCCCAACGACCCTTATCATTTTCTTTGCTATCTTTCCAAATCCAAGCAGCATAAGAATCATCGGAACTTTTTGACTCATAATGAATGGTCACGGGTTGTGTATTTTGAAATTCAGTTTCTGTACTGTAATCATTCCATGTATTATCAGAAGAATAATTTTTTGCTTTTTCTTCTTCATCCTTACTAGCGTTTGGATCATACTTCGGACCTACAGGAGCACTCGCTGTTGGTACTACAATTTCAGTATCCTTTGCAACTGGTTCTGTAGCAATCTCTTCAGTGACAGTTGGTGGTGCTGTCACTAAAGCTGATGGTGTTTCGCTAAGAATTTGACTAGATTCTTCAGCAAACGCTTGCGTGTTAAAAGCGACGACTGATGCTGCTACTAAGCTCGCACCAAAGAGCCACTGCTTTCCTGATTTCCACATTCTATACTTACTTACTTTGTTTTCGTTACTTAGCATTCCCATTAATGATAATCTCCTTTGAAAAAATTAAATTGTTTCTACACTTTTTATTATGCAACCGCTTGCAATAAAAGTCAATATCTTTCGACCAATGAGAATGCTTTCTTGATTTGCCGAAATTAGAAAATTTGTTATTTCTAATATTTTACTCTTTTCATGATTATTACCATATCTGTCTTTGCTAACTTCTTGCCAATATTTATCGCCTTTTTTCCTCTATTTTGCTAGAATATTGATAACAACATCAAAATAAGGAAGGCAAGTCTGTGAATATAAAACGCAATACCCGATTCTCAAAAATGGGGGCGCCAGTCACTATCTTAATCGGCGATTATCAAAAGGTCTCTTTATATAATCACGATAGCATTGAGTTAGCTTTTGACTCTCCTATATACTTGGCCATTAAACACAGTAAACAAGCCAAACGACTCACGCAACCTAATGAAAATTTAGTAATTACAGATAACCCACTCAATCTCTTTCTTTTTTGGGGAGGCGTCTTTATCACCTTAGCTAGTCAGCTTATTCTTTCCTTTGATTCTCCTTTTCTGTTTTGGTTGGCCTTGTTAGGTCTTTCGTGCATTATTTCCAGCTACTTTCTTCCTCGCTTTAAATGGGAAAATCAATAAGAGCCTGGGACAAAAGCTCGTCGACAATTAGAAAAAACGAACAAAGATAGACTTAAAACTTTGATAAGCTGTCTTTGTTCGTTTTTATTTCTATTTTGTTAACAAATCAGAACAGGTAATGTAGAATTTCTAAAATGAAAATCTTTTTGTCCCAGACTCTTTTACGTCTTTACTTGGTCAGATTTCTATGAGATAGTTCTTTAAAATGATCCCCTTCTTTCTGAAAAAGGTACAAACCAGCTTTATCAAGCATCATATTTGGATAAAGTGTTTCTTGTCCATCTTGATATTTTACGACTGTCCATAAGTCTTGTTTTTGGTCATGAAGGACTTGAAACTGCTTATCGTTACGAAGAACTTTTACCCGTTTTTCTTCACGAGCTTTTTCAAATTCAGACTGACTAATATTTGGTAATAAGCTATAAGCATAGCTATCATCTGTTTTAGAATGTCTTTGACTTATCGTAATAAAAACTTGCTTAATAAGCTCCTTGTTTTTAGAACCTGTGTTGATATCAGACCAACGTCCACTTTGCTCTTTTTTGTTAAAAACGAGTGAACTTACTTGATCAAAGAGATAGCCGATATTTGATTTGCCATCTTGAGACAAGAGGAAAATACTCGTAACATCATCTCTTGAGAGTTCTTTGTCTGATAGTGAGACTTCTTGTCCATTGATAAACACACGGTAAGCATTTTCTGAATTTTCCTTGCGTTGATCAATGGTTGTGCTTACAGTCTGATTATTACTATTAATAGCTGTACCAAGAAAAACGATTTGATCATCTAGGATAGCCCATGATTTTTTGGCACTGACAGTTTTGTCCCAATTGTGGAAATCCTTCACTGCTAAGCCATTTTTCTCATCTGCTTTGATGGCTCCTACAAATGAAGAGGATAAGGTAGACATCCCTGCCTTTTCTTTAGTAGTTGCCTTATATTGATTCGTTAATTTCTTCAAGTAGTCATCTGTCACATCTTCTCTTTTCGATTCAGACTCCGTTGTTCCTGCCATTTTCAGAGGGTTTACTGTTGGCCAATAACGATCCGAATAGTGAGTCAAATCGTTATTATAAAGGTAAAACATGCCATCACCCGTGTACCAGCCACGGGTATTTTCATTGTTCATGGCTTCAAAATTCAAGGTCTTACTCGAGTGCATGGACAGGGCAAAGGCAAAATCTTTGTCAGCATTATAATAGGCTAACTTATCCATGTTGTTAAATAAGGATAGGGAAGATTGTCCCTCGGAAGCTTCAATACTATCATCCGCCAAAAAGTCCTCAAAAAGCTTAATGTCATAATAGCTAGATAAGCTCTCTAATATGGTCTTCTTATCATGATAAGCCAAAATGGCCTTAACGTGACTTTTGACTTTCGTTTTCATTTCTTCTGGCAAACTATCAGATAGTCTTAAAATACCGCGTAAGGCTTCTAAAGCTGCCATCCTGGATGAGGCATTGTCACGACTAATAGATCGCCCCCGACTCATATCCATCAACTCTCCCTGAACCATGAGGGGTAAGAATGAGTGCTCAATCCAATGATTGATGTGAGTTAATTTTGATTGATCTAATTTCAAGTCAGATGCTTGAATAAGAGGAATCAACTGAGATAAGCCATCAATCAAAACGTTAGCATATGCTCCTGTGTATGCGACATTAGTGTGATCAATATAAGAACCGTCTTCATAAAAGCCTTCTCCTTTTGAACCATCCTTTTGGAAGGTAAAGAGTGTCTCTAATGCCTTGATACTTTCTTGAAGTCCCCTAGTGTCGTGACTTAAAATAGCTTCTATCACTTTTACACGTCCCATATCCACAAGATTGCCTCCAATAGCCTTAAACGGATTGACTAAAGTAGACCTAAACTGTGTTGGCTTCGGAACAAAGTGAGAAATGCTTTTTGTTTGCATGGTGATTTCTTCACTTGTCATATAAGGATAAAGGAGAGTTAGAGTATTGACAATCGCCCTAGGCGTTCCAATTTCAAAATCCCACCAATTGGCTTTGCCTTCAATGTCTTTTTGAGGATTATAAACATTCAGGTTTAGCCAAGCGAGACGCTCTTTGATTAATCTGATTAAATCAGGATTGTCATAATACTGAGAAGCTGGACTAGTGACTTGTTTAGCCATTTCCTCTAAATGTCTGTAGGTCGCTGTCATATTAGACGACTTGTCCAAATCCTTCAAATCTTTCCACAAATACTTCTCTTCTTGGCTCTTAACCAGACTCGCTAGATTTTTCGTGACACTGGCATCCCATTTTTGATTTAAGGCTTGCATAGCAGCACTATTTTCATTATAACTTTCAGCTCCTTGAATCCTCTCTTGCCATTTAGAAATGAGTGAGGTCATCTGATGATCTTCTTCTGCCAGTATCTCAACAGGAAGACTGCCAATGTTTTGACCTTCTTTATTTGAGACTTCTAATAATGTTTTTCCTTGACTTAATGGCATCAAGACTCCATTTTCAACGCGTACAATCTTATTGGAACTTGCAGACACTTGATAATGGTAATCAGGCATCTCTAGTAAGTATTTCTTAGACAAGGGTAAGCTAATTTTTTCCTCTAAGCTATGGGAAACTGGTTTGACAGCTCCACTTGGTTTATCCCCGGCTTCTCTTAAGGAAATATTATCAAATACCACCTGTCCTTGTCCTGTTTCATAAAAAAGTTCCAATTTAACTTGATTAACTGCTAACTTAGGAATATAAAGCTTTTCCTGATGCTTGACCTCAGTACCAGATGCCATTGGAGACAACCACAAGCGCTGTTCTTTTTTAGCATCTTTTCCTAATTCTTCAATAATGCGTACAAAAGCTTGACCTTTTTTGTCTTTAGTCGCAATGTCAAAAGTTAGTAAATACTGTTTTTCAGGATTAATGCTAACCATTTGATGAACACAAGCTCTAAAATTTTGGTTCTGATCACTGGTCATGGTTAGGTGATGATTTGAAGCATCTATTTTAGGATTACCTTTTGTTTCTTTCTCATCTTTATAGATTTGCCAATCCTTAGCCGATTCTCTTTCCCAGAGTTGATTCTTTTCTTGAGGTTTAACTGGATTAGTCTGATCAAAGTTAGGATTTTTAAGCAAATTGTCACTGGTTAGCGTCACTTGACTCTCCAAGCTTACCTCCTCTTTTAAAGGAGCTTCTTGGGAATCACTTGCTTGAATCTGATTAAAATAATCATCTTCTTGCATGAGTGACTTGACTTCTTGAATTTCTTCATAAATGCTCGTTACAGCTGACTCTTCTTCAGCTAAAACGGAAGGCGCCCATAAAAAACATGTCGCAATAAGACTAGAACAAAGATAGGAATAATAGTTTTTTCTCTTTTTCATCTGATACCCTCTTAGTTTGAATGACTACCAATTAGCATTGACGGCAATAATCAGCAGCCTTGTTTTTTATTGTCTCAAAATGATCTTGACTTGCCAATTGATTAAATTCCCCACCTACACCCAAGACCTGAGCACCTGCTGTAAACCATTGCGAAACATTTTCAACTGTCACTCCACCAGTTACCATAACATCCACTTGAGGCAAAGGAGATTTTATTGCCTTAATAAAGGACATGCCAAGGGTAGCTCCTGGAAAAACTTTTACCATTTCGACACCTGATTCTAAAGCTCTCACAATCTCATCAACTGTCATACAGCCTGGAATATATGGGACACCATAACGATGACACAATCGAGCGGTTGAAGCACTAAAGTTTGGGGAAACGATAAAACGAGCTCCCGCTAAAATAGCCAAACGTGCCGTTACCTCATCAAGAACGGTTCCCGCTCCGACTACTACTTGTGAGTCTTTTAGGCTTATGTCTTTCAAAGCCTCAATCACCTGACTAGCATGGGGATTGGTGTAAGCAACTTCTATGCTTTTTATTCCGCCTTCAATACTAGCTAAACTACAGGCAAGCGCCTCTTCTTTTGAATTACCACGTACCACTAAGGCTAATTTATTAGCCTTTAAGCGCGTCATTATCTCTGATTTTCCCATCTTACCTTTTAACCTCTCGATTTCCTGTTAAAACAGGCTCTACCTGATTGCTTGAAACAAAGAGTTGATCATCCGCCACAGTACACTTAAGACTCGCTGCTGCAACTCCGAAGTTCAAGACTTCTAGAATCGCTTTTCCCTGACAATACTCATGTAAAAATCCTGCGACAAAAGCATCACCGCTACCAACACGCTGTAAAACCCTAGTAGCAAGTGACTGTGATTCATGAAACTTGCCATCATAAGCATAAGCCTTAAAGTGGTTAACACCTTGTTCGTCAGTTTCACGTTGAGTGTGACACATCAGTTTTAATTGATACTTCTGATATAAAGACGCTAAACGATTTTCTATAACTTTCTGACTAGCCTTATCCCTATCAAACAGCTGACAGTCTGAATCATCTTTTTTTAAGGGATCTATACCAAAGATAATATCAGCATAAGCTGCAAAGTGTGAAAAAAGTTCCTTGGCTTCTTTGACAGAAATCATGGAAGAGCGAAAATTCAAATCAAAAGAAATGCAAATATGACGATTACGAGCTTCTCTGGCTAAATACTCGACAAGTTCCTGGCTAGCTTTTCCTAATGCTAAGGTAATGCCACTAAAGTGAAAATGTGTCACTGACTCAAAAAGTTGATCAAGATTCAAATCTTGATCAGAAAGTTCTGTAAAACTCGAACCTTTCCGATCATAATATACCTGAGCAGGACGACAACCAAAACCATTTTCCAGAAAATAGAGACCTAAACGCTGACCAGACCATTGAATATGGTTTGTGTCAATGCCACTTTGTCTTAAAAAACTCTCAACATTTTTCCCTAATTGATTATTAGGAAGTGTTGTCAAAAAACTTGCTTGCGTCTCAAAGCCACTAAGTGTTCTTGCGATATTAACTTCTGAACCCCCAAAATAAAGGTCAGCTTGACAAGCATTACTAAGCGTCTGAAAATGGCTAGGACTAATGCGAAGTAGGGGCTCCCCAACTAATAATATCTTGGTCATGAGCTTTCCTCTCTTTAAGTCCTACTGTTTAAGTACTTCTTTAATATAGTCAACGATTGCAGAAGGCTCTGCATTGGCAAAGAAATAATCTTGGAATTTTTCTCCTGAGATAGTTTCTTTTAAGAAATCTTGATCAATGTCTTTTAAAATGTCTAATAAATCCCGATAAGTGATTTCTTTCAGTTGACTCAAAATCCGAGCATTACGTTGTTCAGGAATAGCCCGTTCTTTAGGATAACCACCACCCATCGGCTCTGCAAAGAGACGTTCAAAAATCAATGTTAGATTCAACTCAGCTCCCCAACCAAAACCTTTAGCATAAGGGATAGATAAGGCATTACCACCATTAATTTGAGAGAAAAGATAGGCTTCAGTAGGCTCACTAGCAAATCCACAAGTGACACCAGGAAAACTGTTAAGTGCAAGCATCGCTCCTACACCTGTTCCACAACCAGTAACCACAAAGTCAGCTGCTTTTGTGGTCAACAAAAGCGATGCCAAGAGGCCATTTTGAACATAGGTCAATTGACTTTCACCTTCTTTCCCATATATGCCATAGTTAAAAACAGCATATCCATAGCGATCTGTCACAGAAGTCAATGAGTCATAAATAATACTATTTTTAGCAGCTTGACTATTTTCGTTGATTAATGCAATTTTCATGATCTTATCCTCTTTCTTCTATCATTAAGGTTGTTTGCCAATATAAGCTAAAATACCACCGTCAACATATAAAATGTGACCATTAACAAAATTACTAGCATCGCTAGCTAAAAAGATAGCTGGTCCAGCCAAATCCTCTGGAGTTCCCCAACGAGATTCCGGAGTCTTCGCAATAATAAATTGGTCGAAAGGATGACGACTGCCATCTTCTTGTAACTCTCTTAATGTAGCGGTTTGTGGTGTGGCAATATAACCAGGTCCGATACCATTACATTGGATATTGGCTTGACCAAATTCAGAAGCAATATTTTTGGTCAACATCTTCAATCCACCCTTGGCAGCAGCATAAGCACTAACTGTTTCGCGACCTAATTCACTCATCATCGAACAAACATTAATGATTTTCCCGTGTCCTTTTTTAATCATGGATGGTAAAACGGCCTTAGCCACAATAAAGGGGGCATTTAAGTCAACATCAATAACTTGACGAAAATCTGCTGCTGCCATCTCAAGCATAGGGGTACGTTTGATAATGCCTGCATTATTAACTAAAATATCAATAATGCCAACTTCTTCTTCAATCTTTGTAACCATCTTTTGAATACCTTGCTCATCAGTCACATCACATACATAGCCATGCGCCGTGATGCCCAAACTGTCATAAGCAGCCAGACCTTTATCAACAAGATCTTGGTTAATGTCATTAAAGACAATCCTTGCTCCAGCCTGGGCATAAGCTTTGGCTATCTCAAAACCAATCCCGTAAGATGCCCCTGTAATTAAGGCAATTTTTCCTTTTAACGAAAAACTATTTTTCATTTCTTTCACCTCATTAAATAATTTAAGTAAACCCGTTTACTAGGACTATGTCAGAGTAAACCGGTTTTGTCAACTCTTTTTATGTAACCGTTTTAGTTTTGGTTCTTAAGTTGTTAAACAAATAGCCTTCTCTAAACAATGATTTATCACCCCACTATTGATATTTCCTTCTATATATAGGATATTTGCTATTGGTTCCTCTTGCAAAAAAGGTTCAAGTGAGATTTTGAGCTTTTTTAAAATATGTTAAAAAAGCTATTGACAAAGAATTTTGAAAGCGTTACAATGTTTTTAAGTAAACCGGTAAACTAAAAGGAGTTAAACATGATTTCAATTATTGTTGTTGGTCACGGACACTTTGCAAGTGGTATCTTGACCTCACTAGAATTAATTGCAGGTAAACAAGAGCAAGTCACTGCAATTGATTTTACAGCCAAGATGTCATCTGCCGATGTTCAAGATCAATTAGTTAAAAACCTAAGTAATTCAGGACAGCAGCTTGTTCTTTGTGACTTGCTAGGTGGCACCCCCTTCAAAGTAGCTTCTACCCTAATGACACAATTAGATAACGAAAATATGAATGTTCTATCCGGATTAAATCTTACGATGTTAATCGAAGCTATATTTTCACGCCAACAAGCAAAAAGCTTAGACCAGTTGGTTGAAACAGTTATCGCAGCTTCTAAAGAAGGCATTTGTGATTGGAAAACATTATCTTGTCAAACTGAAGATAGTACATTAGAAAGCGAGGGAGTCTAAGCGTGAGAACTTTAAAAAGCATTCAAGTTGAAAAGGTCCATGAAGCTGAAAGGTTCACAAGAAGAGTCCCGTTAAGTAAGGAAAAAATCGAAAAAGCTCTTGACTTAGCTCTTCAGCAAATTCGCCTTAATATGGATTACTTTGGGACCGACTTTCCAACACCCGCCACTAAAGACAATCGCTATCCTATCATGGATAATACAGAATGGACCAATGCTTTTTGGACGGGTTGTCTTTGGTTAGCTTATGAATACAGCCAAGACCAAGCAATTAAAGCTCTGGCCCAAGAAAATGATCGTTCTTTTCTTGAGCGTGTCAATAAAGATATCGAACTTGACCATCATGATTTAGGTTTCTTATATACCCCATCTTGTATGGCCGAATGGAAACTCCTCAAATCACCGGAAGCTAGAGAAGCAGCCCTAAAAGCTGCAGACAAATTAATCCAACGTTACCAAGAAAAAGATGGCTTTATTCAAGCTTGGGGACAATTAGGAAAAAAAGAAGATTATCGTTTGATTATTGATTGCCTACTAAACATTCAATTACTATTCTTTGCTTCTGAAGAAACTGGTGACCCTAAGTATCAGCAAATGGCTATCAATCACTTCTATGCTTCTGCCAACAACGTGATTCGTGATGATGCTTCTGCTTTTCATACCTTCTATTTTGACCCTGAGACAGGACAAGCCCTTAAAGGCGTCACTCGTCAAGGCTATAGTGATGATTCTGCTTGGGCTAGAGGCCAAGCTTGGGGAATCTATGGGATTCCACTAACCTATCGCTACTTAAAAGACCCGCGCTTGATTGATTTCTTCAAAGGCATGACCCATTATTTCCTCAATCGCTTGCCAGAAGATCAAGTATCCTACTGGGATCTCATTTTTGGTGATGGTAGTGGCCATTCACGAGATAGCTCAGCAACAGCTATCGCTGTCTGTGGAATTCATGAAATGTTAAAACACCTTCCAGAAGCAGACCCAGATAGACCTATTTACCAAGATGCTATGCAAACGATGCTACTTTCTTTAATCAATCATTATGCCAACACTGACCTGCAATCTGGTGCTCCTCTCCTCAATCACGGGGTTTATTCTTGGCACTCTGGAAAAGGTGTTGATGAAGGAAATATCTGGGGTGACTACTACTATCTCGAAGCCTTATTACGTTTTTACAAAGATTGGATACCTTACTGGTAATCCACCATCATAAAGTCAATATCATCATCACTATTAAGGAGAACTTATGACACAACCAAACATTATCATGACCCGAGTCGATGAGCGACTGATCCATGGCCAAGGACAACTTTGGGTAAAATTCTTAGACTGCAACACCGTTATCGTCGCAAATGATGCGGTTGCAGAAGATAAAATGCAACAAGCCCTTATGAAAACCGTGATTCCTTCAAGCATCGCCATGAGATTTTTCTCTATCCAAAAAGTCATTGATATTATTCACAAGGCAAGTCCAGCACAACGCATTTTTATTGTTGTTAAAGACTTAACTGATGCTAAACGCTTAATTGAAGGTGGGGTGCCCATCCAAGAAGTCAACATCGGAAATATTCACAAAACTGATGACAAAGTCGCTGTAACACAATTCATTTGTCTGGGCCAAGCGGATAAAGAAGCCATTCGTTGCTTAGCACATAATCATCAAGTAACCTTCAACACCAAAACAACCCCAGATGGTAATAATGGTGCCTCAGAAGTTAATATTTTAGATTATATTTAAACAAGGAGATTGATATGGATATCAATATGTTACAAGCCTTACTTATCGGCCTTTGGACAGCCTTTTGTTTTAGTGGGATGCTACTGGGTATCTACACTAATCGCTGTATTATTCTTTCATTCGGTGTAGGAATTATCCTAGGTGACTTGCCAACTGCCTTAAGTATGGGAGCTATTTCAGAATTAGCTTATATGGGATTTGGTGTTGGTGCCGGCGGTACCGTTCCGCCAAACCCAATCGGCCCTGGTATCTTCGGAACCTTGATGGCTATTACCAGTGCAGGCAAAGTCAGTCCTGAAGCTGCATTGGCTCTTTCTACACCAATTGCTGTGGCCATTCAATTTTTACAGACCTTCGCTTATACAGCTTTTGCAGGAGCTCCTGAAACAGCTAAGAAACACCTTAAAAAAGGAAATATCAAAGGCTTTAAATTTGCTGCAAATGGGACTATTTGGGCTTTTGCCTTTATCGGATTAGGATTAGGACTTCTTGGTGCTTTATCAATGGATACTCTTCTTCATCTCGTAGACTATATCCCACCTGTATTATTAAACGGTTTAACAGTAGCTGGTAAAATGCTCCCTGCTATCGGATTTGCCATGATTCTTTCTGTGATGGCTAAAAAAGAATTAATTCCATTTGTCTTGATGGGTTATGTCTGTGCTGCTTACTTGCAAATTCCAACTATTGGTATTGCTATTATCGGTATTATCTTTGCCTTAAACGAATTTTACAATAAACCAAAAACAGTTGAAGTCACAACTACTCAAGGAGGCCAACAAGATGACTGGATCTAAACCATTAAACAAAAAAGACTACCTTAAAACATCTCTTCGAGCCTTCTTTTTACAAAATGGCTTCAACTACAGTAATTATCAAGGAATTGGCTATGCTAACGTCATCTATCCTGCTTTGAAAAAACATTACGGTAAGGATAAAGCTGCCCTTCATAAAGCCTTAGAAGACAACTGTGAATTTTATAATACTAATCCTCACTTTCTTCCTTTTATCACTAGCTTGCACTTAGTCATGCTTGAAAATGACCGTCCTGAAGAAGAAACACGAAACATTAAAATGGCCTTAATGGGGCCTTTAGCTGGAATTGGTGACTCCCTATCTCAGTTCTGTCTAGCACCTCTATTTTCAACCATTTCAGCTTCTTTAGCTAGTGATGGTTTGGTCATTGGTCCTATTCTTTTCTTCCTAGCCATGAACATTATTCTTACAAGTATCAAGATTGGATCTGGTTTGTATGGCTATAAAGTAGGAACAAGCTTCATTGATAAATTGAGCGAACAAATGGCAGTCGTCTCTCGTATGGCCAATATCGTTGGGGTCACTGTTATTGCTGGATTAGCAGCAATCTCTGTTAAAATCACTGTTCCAATCACTTTTGCAGCTGGAAAAGTTGATGCTGAAAATGCAGCTCAAAAATTAAAAATTTGTGACCATTCAAGGGATGCTTGATAAAATTGCTCCAGCATTGCTGCCAGCCCTATTTACCTTATTGATGTATTATTTAATCAAAAACAAAAAATGGACAACTTACAAATTAGTTATTCTAACTGTTATTATCGGTATTATTGGTAGCTGGCTAGGTATTCTAGCCTAATAGTTAAGAGACTCTCTTATTAGTGCATCGGAAAGTTTCCATGATGACATAAGGAGTCTCTTTTATTATTTTTTTAAAAGGAAAAATATCATGCATTCACCACTTAAGGATTTTATTAGCCGATTTGATATTGACGCTACACGAACTTATATTCTCAAGCATCAAAACACAACTTATCAGAAAGAAAAAGAGCTAGCAGATTTACTCTTAAATAACACCTTTGTCTACGTTGATAATTGTGACATGGAACCTTGCCACATCCCTTACCAACTCAATCCTATTCTTTGGAATCAAGCCGTTACGGATGACCCTGAATGGAATTACATGCTAAATCGCCAGACCTATCTGCAAAAATTAGTATTAGTAGGAATGGTTGAACAAAATCATACTTATCTTAACAAAGCCAAACATTTGATCTTAGATTGGATTCGTGCTGATTTACCACTTAATCCCAAAAGCCTAGCCACTCGCACAATCGACACTGGTATCCGTTGTTTTTCTTGGGTCAAGTGTATCCTCTTTTTAAAAGCCCTAAACTTGCTGTCAAAAGAGGAAGAAACACTGATTTTGGCTTCTTTAAAGCAACAGCTAGACTTTCTTGAAATGAATTATCTGGATAAGTATAGCCTAAGCAACTGGGGCATTCTTCAAACAAGTGCCATCCTATTAGCTGATGTTTTCTTTGGTCAAAGCATAGACCTAAAACACGTTAGTCACTTTGCTAAAAAAGAATTACCTCTTCAATTGTCACTCCAAGTCTTAGAAGACAGTAGCCAATTTGAACAATCAAGCATGTATCATGTTGAAGTCCTCAAGTGTCTTCTCGAATTAGTTGCCCTAGCGCCATCTTATCTCCCACAGGTCAAAGACTGTCTCTTAAAGATGAGTCATTACCTACAAGCTGTGACAGGACCAGATCATAACCAAATTGCTTTAGGAGATAGTGATGTCACCGATACCCGAGATATATTGACCTTAGCTGCTATTCTTCTTGAAGAAGCTAGCCTAAAAGCAGATGCCTTTGAGACAGTCAATTTGGATACACTCCTTCTACTTGGAAAATCTGGCATTGATGCCTTTAACCGTTTAAATCGTCCCGAAAAACAAAGTCTCGCTCACCATTTTCGTGATTCAGGACATGTTTGTATCAAAGATCAGGATTTTTATTTCTTCTTTAAAAACGGTCCCATTGGAAGCTCCCATACTCATAGCGATCAAAATAGTTTAGCTCTCTATTACAAAGGAAAGCCCTTAATCATTGATACAGGACGATATACCTACAAAGAAGAAAAACTGCGTTATGACTTTAAGAGTGCTCAAATGCACTCCTGTTGTTACTTAAAAACAAGACCCCCTGAAGAAATCAAGGGCTCTTGGTCATACCACTCCTACCCTAAATCACGTTTTTGCCATTTCAAACAAATTGATCAGTATTACTATATCGAAGCTGAGTATGAGACACAATTTAGCCAAACAAGTCAAAATTACAGCCAAGAAAGACAGGTCTTAATTCTCGAACACAAAATCATTATCATAATTGATTACCTCAAAAGCCACGGACAAGAAACCATGGTCAACCAGTTCATTCTAGATGATAAGGTCAGTGCAAGTAATAACCAGCTTGAAGCTTTTTCCATTATCAGCAAGACTCCTATGAAACTAGAAAAGACCCTCATTTCAAAAACTTATAACCAATTAAGTCACAGTCAAAAACTGATCAAAGAAGTGACCTTTACAAATACCTATCAAGACTTCACCATCTTACTGCCACATGGTAGCACTATCAAAACTCTAACTCCTCGTCAAACAGGAAGTTCACAAGACATACCAGCTGCCTTAGCCTGGCGTATCTCTGGAGCTGACTTTGACTACAGTGTTTGCTTCTTACAAAATGACTTAGTAGTTGGGGATAAATTGCTTTTATTAGAAGACGACAAAATCCGAGGAAAGGTTGTCTTGGTTGATCATTTGAGGAACAAGAAAATGAGATTTAAACACTAAATCATTTACTTCTCAATGTGTTATAATGATATTAATAAATACCACCATAAAGGAGTGTCTGCAATGCAGCACAAAGTAACCATTAAAGATATTGCTGAATTGGCTAAAACTTCCAAAACCACAGTTTCTTTCTATCTAAACGGAAAGTTTGACAAAATGTCGCAAGAAACCAAGGAAAGAATCAAAGAAACAATCGAAGCTACCAATTATAAGCCTAGTATTGCTGCTCGTAGCTTAAACGCTAAATCAACTAAACTAATTGGTGTTGTCATTGGAGACATCACCAATAGCTTCTCAAACCAAATTGTCAAAGGCATTGAGAGCAAAGCTCAAGAGTTTGGCTATCAAATCATCATCGGAAACAGTAACTATGACCCTTCACGAGAAGATGAATTGATTGAAAAAATGTTGAATCTGGGAGTTGATGGCTTTATTATTCAGCCCACTTCTAATTTTAGAAAATATTCTCGTATCATCGATGTCAAGAAAAAACATATGGTTTTCTTTGATAGTCAACTCTATGAGCATAGAACCAATTGGGTTAAGACCAATAATTACGAAGCTGTCTATGATAGCATCCAACAGTGTATTGCTAAGGGCTATCAACATTTTATCATGATAACCGGAAACCCTAATCTTTTGAGTACACGTATTGAGCGAGCCTCTGGTTTTATTGACGTCCTTGCTGCCAATCATCTGGATTATCAACAACTCATTATCGATGAGCAAAAGACTAGCTCACAAGAAATGGCACAGTTTCTAGAAAAGGCCCTAGACAAAAAGGAAAAGAGCCTGGTCTTTGTCCCAAACTGTTGGGCGCTACCAAAAGTCTTTACTGCCATGAAACAGTTAGAAATCGACATGCCCAAAACTGGTCTTATTGGCTTTGATAATACTGAGTGGACCCGTTTTTCATCACCTAGTATCACAACCATTATACAGCCTGCTTATGAAGAAGGCGAGCAAGCTACTAAAATTCTCATAGATGATATTGAAGGACATAGCAAAGAAGCCAAACAACAGATTTTTGACTGTCAAGTGAATTGGCTGGAATCTACTTTTTAACGATTCCTTAAGCTAAATATTTTTGAACTAAGGAGAACGGATATGTCAGTAACAATCAAACACAAAACATTTGCCCTGACTTTTGGAGGAGCTGCACCAATTTATATTAATAAAAAGCATCAAACTTATCTCTATAATCATGACAACAAAAGTATTGAGATACCAGATGAAAAAGCCATTTTATCCTGTAATTTTCTAGCTTATCCTAAGATTGAGGTAAAAGACGGTGATACTATTTTGATTCATACTAATCCTCCTTACTGGATAGGATTTTCACTTGCGCTACTTCTTATTATTTATTTGGGTTGGCTAGCGCCTAGAGATCTAACAGTCTTATTGCAACCTTACTTTGTTATCATTTACCCAGTTCTCCTGATATTAATCAATTTAATCCCTTGCTATCGTTTAAGTAAATTACCTTAAAAAAAGCCCTTAGACAAGTTGTCTAGGGCTTTTACCTATTAAAATATCATATTAAATGGCTTTTTCATCTTGACCCAGTGAGCGTTGAATGGCCTTCACTGTCTCAACAAGGACTACCATTAATAAACTTCCGATAATAACCACTAACCACTGTGTCCAACTTAAGTGAGTCACATGGAAGAATTGATTAAATCCTGGAACTACTACTGTTGCCATCAAAGCAATGAAAGCTACTGGAATAGAGTAGTTGAAGAGTTTGTTTTTAAATAGTCCAACTGTAAAGATGGATTGATAGACAGACTTAACGTTGTAAGCATGTACCAATTGAATCAGACCAAGCGTCACATATGCCATAGTCAAGGCATCTGCATGGACATCATGATAGCTAGTATGCTCAGGGAACATTAAGGCAAAACCATACACACCTAAAACAAGGAGGGTTTGGAAGGCACCTTGGTAAAGGATAGCTTCTTTGACACCACCATCGAAGAAGCTTGATTTACGTCCACGAGGTTTGTGTGTCATTACACTTGGCTCAGCAGGTTCAACACCAAGCGCAATGGCTGGAAGTGTATCTGTTACTAAGTTAATCCAAAGTAAGTGAACTGGTTGCAATACATCCCAACCAAACAAGGTAGCTAAGAAGATAGTGAATACTTCAGCCATATTAGCTGACAGTAAGTATTGAATGGTTTTTTGAATGTTTGAGAAGACTTTACGACCTTCTTCAACAGCAACAATGATTGTTGCAAAGTTATCATCGGCAAGGACCATGTCAGAAGCACCTTTAGACACCTCTGTACCAGTAATACCCATACCAATACCAATATCGGCTGTTTTAAGTGACGGTGCATCATTAACACCATCCCCAGTCATGGCAACAACTTTACCTTCATTCTGCCAAGCTTTAACGATACGCACTTTATGTTCAGGTGATACGCGAGCATAAACGGAATACTGTGTAAAGACTTTTTGGAATTCTTCATCAGATAGCTCATTTAATTCAGCACCTGTGAAGACATGATCCACACCATCTTCTTCAATAATTCCCAAGCGTTTGGCGATCGCTTCTGCTGTATCTTGATGGTCACCCGTAATCATGATAGGACGAATACTAGCTTCTTTAGCCACTTTAACCGCTTGAGCTGCTTCAGGGCGCTCAGGGTCAATCATCCCAACCAAACCAGAGAAGACTAAATCAGCCTCAACTTTATCTGTTTCCAAGGTTGGTAAGGTATCAGACAATTTATAGGCCATCATCAAGACACGTAATGCTTGTTTAGCAAGGCTCTTATTGGTATCAAGAATAGCTTTTTTATCAGCATCTGTAATCGGACGAATATGACCATTCTCTTCAATTTGTGTCACACGTTTTAAGAGTTGATCTGGCGCTCCTTTAACAGCTATAAAGTATGTTCCATCTGCTTGTTTGTGAACTGTTGACATCAACTTACGATCAGAATCGAAAGGCAATTCTCCAACACGCGGTTCTGAAACTAAAGCCTCACGCACATCAAAACTGTGGTCTAATCCAAATTGAACAAGGGCAGTTTCAGTTGGATCACCAATCAACTTACCTGAAGGATCAATTTTAGTATCATTAGCAAAGTTCATGATACATAGCGTGCTATTATCAGAAGAAATAGCTTCTGATGAACTTTGGAGAACACCGTTAGTATATACTTTCTCAACGGTCATCTGATTCATGGTCAGAGTACCTGTTTTATCTGAAGCGATAATTTCAGTTGAACCTAATGTTTCAACTGCAGGTAACTTACGAATAATAGCATTACGCTTAGCTAATACTTGTGTACCAAGTGAAAGTACTACTGTTACGATAGCTGGTAGACCTTCTGGAATGGCTGCAACGGCAAGTGCAACTGATGTCATCAAACCTTCAAGTGGATGTTGGCCTCTCAAGAAAACACCGACCGCAAAAGTCACTGCTGCAATAACTAAAATAGCATAAGTTAGAATCTTAGAAAGGTTATCTAGATTTTGTTTCAATGGTGTATCAGTTTCATCTGCATTGGCAAGCATTCCAGCAATATGACCAACTTCAGTATACATCCCTGTATTGGTAACCACACCAAGTCCGCGTCCATAAGTGACGTTAGAGTTTTGGTAACCCATATTAACACGATCACCAATACCAGCATCAGCAGCCACATCAACCGAAAGGTCTTTTTCAACCGGCACTGATTCACCAGTCAAAGCCGCTTCTTCAATCTTCAAAGAATTAACTTCTAAAAGACGCATATCCGCTGGAACCACATCTCCTGCTTCAAGCAAGACAATATCACCAGGTACTAATTCTTTGGAATCTACTTCGATGACATGACCATCACGACGAATCCGAGCCAAAGGGCTTGACATAGACTTCAAGGCTTCAATAGCTGCTTCTGCTTGCCCTTCTTGATAAACACCAAAGGCAGCGTTTAAGATAACAACTGCTAAGATAATAATAGCATCCGTCATCCCTTCCATTCCCTCAGTAACAACTGAAAGAAGAGCTGCAATAATCAAGATAATAATCATCAAATCCTTAAATTGATCAAGGAATTTCATGAATAGGCTACGTTTTTCACCTTCATCAAGCTCATTACGACCATATTCAGTCAAACGTTGCTGAGCCTGCGCGCTTGAAAGGCCTTCTCTACTAGACTCTAACTGAGTCAGTACCGTTTCTTCACTTTGCGTATAAAACGCTTCATGTTTTTGTTCTTTGGACAAATGACTACCCCCTTGGTCTTTTCAAATAAAAAGACCTGTTTATTATTATTAAACAAGTCTCGCTGTTTCAGATTGTACCGGAAATCGAAATTCCGTATTGACGACACAATCACGGCTAACCGTCTGCTACTCCCTTGATATAACCATTATTATACAGAATTTAGCATTAAAAAACAAGAAAAAACCACTGCTTTTTTCATAAAACCCCGAAAATCATCAGATGATTTTCGGGGTTTAAAGCACTTTTAAACACTTTTTTGTTATAAAAATAATTAAAATCATCAAATATCATCCGATGATATGCTTTTTAATCATTATACCATTTCAGTTTCAAGTCATAATTTGCAAATGCAAGTTCTGAGTTTGCTTGCAGTAGAGCATACGCTAAGACTACTTCTTGTTTTTTGAGATCCAAGTGGTATGTTTTTGTATCTGTCACAAATTGTTGAATACCAGCTGGAGTTGGTAAGGCAATTAAGACTTGTTGCTGATTCTTAAATATCATCAAACTTTGTGGCTTAGAGAAGCGACTCATGGTTAACTCCTCTTCCTTCAACTTGATAACAACTTTTTCCTTGTCATCATTTTCATAAATAAGATAAGTCGCATTTGCTTTTTCTTTCACATCAACGACATGAACTTCCTCGATCAGCTCTGTGTCTTGGTCCAGAGTGATACGATTTGTGATTTCAAGTTTCATTTGTCTCTTCCTTTTCTACTATCGGTCTATTTTACCAATTTCTACTTATTTTTTCAATTTTTGTTATAATGAAGGCATGAATGAAACCATTTAAATCGCTGAGTTTCAGCACCACTCCCCGACTTTTCCCCGACTTCTGGACGAGGTCTTTTTATTATACTTCTAATTTATTTGATAAAACATATCAAAAAAAGCCCTCCTGTATGGGAACAAGAGGACGATAGAGAAAGATCATGGGTTCGGCCAAATTAATAGTACCATTATTTTACCGAAAATACAACAAAAACCAACCCGAAGGTTGGCCTAGTTATAAAAAAGTTAATCTGCCTACGAAAGCTGATTACTAGCAAATGATACCACACAATAACACTTTAGGCAAACAAAAAACCAGCCGTATGGGCTGGAAAAAATAGCTTTTATATTTTCATGGATGATAGTTACATTGTACGCTGTTGTTCACAAAATGTCAACTGATTATCCATTCCACCAGCCTTTGAAATGCCATCATTGGTCTTGGATACTGTCACCAAAGCGCTGATACCAAGTTTTGCTTTCGTCATACTCCATGTATTTTAAATACATATCTTCGGCTTCTGTATCTTCGTTTGGTTGCTCTTCACTCGGCTTATCTTTTGGAAGTGTTTCGCTCTGTGGCTTTTCAGCTTCAAACACTAATTGGCCAAAGTGGAAATTGCCATCATCCGCAAACGACAATGTTACCTTATCTCCCTCCTCGAGTGGTTTCTCTAATTGAACAGTGTAATTGCCACCTCCATCAGCACGATTACCACTCACCATCCATTTTCTTTCTGTACATCCATTGGCAGTTGTTGGGCATGTAGTCTTTACCTCTCTAGCTTCAGCCTTTATTTTATCCACACTTCCATCATGATGTTTTACAGAACCATATACATACCCATAAGGGTCTAAATTAACATTGATAGTTGTATCTCCTGTTTTAAAAGGACCTACTGTCACTCCCCCTATACTTTGCTGCCCCATGGGTTTAAACGTAGTACTGTCCGCCTTAACACTTAGCGGAAATAAAACACTAATAAGGGAAGCGCCTAAAATAATCAATGACTTTTTTAATTTCATTATATTTTTATCCTATTTATAAATTCAATTTAACTAGTATAGATTAATTAAGTTAGAAAACCAATAGAAGAACACAAAAAAGCAAGAGCCGCTAGTGTCAGGCGATTCTTGCTAAGAATTTCTATTTTTTTGAATTTGTAAAAGCAGTACACTTTATCCCATTAATCATTGCTTTAACAGAATCATAATCTTTAAAACCTAAAAGTTTTGCCCTACTATCATCTTCTTTACAAAGAGCCTTCAAACTAGACTGTATGTTTCTCCATTGATATTTGGAATTAATAGTATTTACAAGATAGACTACAATAGCAATAATAACGGATAACTTATTAGAAGGTTTAGTCACGTTATGTTTAATTATTACTGTATCAATATAATTTCTCCATTCTGAACGAAGTTTAGGCTTTGTTGTGATTTGAATATCCAGTACATTTGAATTATGAGCACATACATTTCTTATGAAATTCAAGCATTTAAGCCACGAAACAAGTTCTTCTGGTGTACAACTGTAATATTGACAAATCTGTTTAATGTTCTTCTCGCTCATGATTGTTAAGATTGAAACGATGTCACCAAACATCAATAAATCAATAGCAAGCCACACTGTTGGGAATCCATCTGGATCAAGGTTAATTGATTTTTGTAACTCAGTTAGTTGAGATTTTCTTACAGTATTCAATAAATTCTTTTTAATCCTAAATTGTCTTTTTTCAATATCATATTTTGTAAACTTATTCCTATTAGCCCATGAAGAGAAATTTAAATATCCAAATGCTCCGTATCTATCCCCCAAAACAAAGAAATTTTGTTTTAATAGACACTTCAATTTTTTCAATAGCGTGCAGTAGATAGATTCTTAAGTTTTTATCCTGATAATATCTTGCCAAAACTTCTGCAAACTCAATATTATCATATAAAATATCTTGCTCCTCACCATCTTGTCGCTTTATTTCAAGTGGTTTTGCAAATTCTTTAATTCTATAATAACTGATGTGTTTGATTTTCTCTACATCATCAGCTTTAACAATTAATCCACGTTTTTCAAATAGCCTAATTTGATCTTACCATGTCAAAGCTAAAGGTTGTTTCATAACTCTCCTAACGATATAAAAAAAGCCCCATATCAGAACGTATCTGCCTTTAAAGGAATGGGGGGGTTGTCTTGTTAAGATAATTATACTTTTTTTAAAAATAATGTCAAGACACAAGGTCGTGTCTTGAAACTTATAAATTCAAGCGAACACAACATATTGAATGATTGTATATAAAAATACATTTTTTAACACAATATATTGTAAAAATTTTGTTGCATTCACTATTAATAACAAAAATAGCCCCCAGCATATGCTGAAGGCTTATTTCGTCTTATTTTAAGGAGCTTTACCTCCTATCTAAAAGTACCAAAATTAGTGACACGTCTGCCATTTTGTGAGTTACCGACCGCGACATATCGTCTAACACCAGTAACGCTGACATATGTTACCCAAATATAGCCGTCTGAGTCAATCCAACCATCATAGTTAAATTCCATATTTTCGCCATAAGTTGCCACAACTTCTGCATCTAAACGAGGTGCTGAGCGAACATTTAAAGCTGCCACGCGTACGGTAAATGTTCCAGTTTCAGGATTAGCTACATAATTACCATCTGACTGTGCAACCACTGGAGCACTTGGCTCTGGTTGTTTTGTTGGTGTGCTATCGTAAGGAGGATAAAACCATCCTAAAATATAGCCAGTGCCATCTTCAAATGGGCGGTCAACATATCGAGCTGGACCACCGATGTAAAGGGCATCTGCGTTACCATCAACGTTTTGCTCGATATTGTGCAAAATATAGCCGTCTGACGTCACAATAACTAACCCAGTATGACCATAGCCGTGAGCATAAGTTACCATCACAAAGATAGCCCCAGCTCGTGTATTAACTCCAGGAGCATTATAGACCACTTCCATCCCTTGGGCAGCTGCACTATCTAGTAAGTCGATAGCGTTTCCCCACAGAGCAATGCCAAAGTATTTCGTTGTAATCCAGTTAGACAAGTCCACGCACTGCGTACCGTAAACATTATCGAGATCAACCCCTTGGCCAGTATCTGCTAATCCCTTGGCAAAGGATAAGACTTCATCTAAAGTTGCCATATTATTGCTCCTTTCGCCATTCAGCGTGCATGCGTTTAACCGCCGCTTCAATGTACATTTCTAAATCTTCATTGGATAGGGTGACGTTGTGCTTAGACAACTCGCTTTGCATGCTTATTTTTGCTTCTGTGAGTTTTTCAATGCCTTTGATGTCTTTATCATAAGCAATCTGTTCAACTGCTTCAACAGCGTTTTTGCGACGATTTCAGCGATTTTAACAGCTTTTTCGCCACCTTTTTTAAGCAGATAATCTTTGACCAACTTGACTACAATACCTGCAAAGATAGTCAAGATTGATAGAGATGACCCTGTGATAATATTAGTGATTTCTTGCATTTTATTTCTCCTTTGTCTCTAATACAGTTAAGCGGATGTCGTGTGCATCGAGTCTCCCCCTCGTGCACCTCAATGCTTTTCGCATCTCAGCACGCTCTTTTGTAGCGGTGTTGAGATTGTGGTTTAGGTCTTTGATGGCATCAGTTAGAGGATTTACTGTATCTGTCAATAATTTGTTATTTTCTTGCTTGTAACCGCTCAGCCAATCGGCTGTCTGGCTCGATGACAAGCTTTTCGTAAATCCAAATCATAGCACCACCAATGAGGGCAAGGGCACTAATAGCGTCCCAAGCTCTTTTAGTTGTCTAAAAAGTCGTGCATCTAGTCACCTCACTCTGCCTTTTTGTCAACTTTTTGGCTAAGCAGCTCCATCACACAATCACGTAAATTAAATAGCTTCGGCACTTGTTCAAACTCACAGATGCCGTCACGAACACGACGATACCATACGTCAACGATTAAATAGTCTGTTGTAAATGTCATAGTCATTTCTCCTTGTTTTAACAGTTCAAATAGGGTCACAATAGTGTTTAAGGTGCGTTCCATCACTCTTTACCAGCAACTTCAGGCATCGTTAGTCCAGCTAAGCTTGACGTTACCAACTCAGTCAATTCGACGACAGCTTTATCAACCTTAGCTTGATTATCCTTAATAGCCTGTTCCCCTTTGCTTGCATGGCTGCCATTTGCTTATCGTATTCCTTGACTTTTTCGTTAAGGATTTCAACTTTTTGCACCGATTCTGCCACAGCGTACTCAGTCACATACTCACGCACAAAAGCTTTCAAAGCCATATCCATTAAGTCATCTGCTTCCTTAGCTGTCTGGTCACCAATTAATTCAACAGGGATAAATAGGCCACCATCACCAACTAGTCGCACTTCTGTTTTAGTAATTTTGCCCTCTTCATAGATAGGATATGGTTTTCCTGATAGTTGTAATGTTTTCATCTTATTCTCCTTTTTTACTTTCTTCAAATTGTTCTAAAACGTTGTCAATTAAGACAATTTCGCTAGCTGTAAACTCATCTTCTGACTCTGCTAGATACTCTAAAAAATCAATAAATCGCTTAGAGTACTCATGGCCTTTAATAGTGATAAGCTCTTCCCCAAGCTCTGTGAGCAGGTCGTTAAGCTCGTCAATTTTTGTCGGGTCTGCTAGCTTGATGTTTTTGCGCTCATCGATGACAAACTTGCCATCTTTGTCTTTGGCCGCATACAGATTAATAAGGTCACCCTCATCCTTGGCATACTCTTTGATTTTATCGACCACTTTTGCCAATAATTTAGCACGTCCACGATTGGCACGCATATTAGTGACCTTGATTTTGTCTAGTACACTATAAAGTGTGTTTAATTCTTTGTTTTTTAGTGTTAAATCCATGTTTTCTCCTATAGCCCGTTTCCATGGGCGTTATACTCTCTGATAATTGCGCTGGTGGTATCGGAGTTAAAACTCCACGCTGTGTTATTGGCATGTAACCAACACCTCCACAAGGCCTCAACTGATGCATACAAATCATTCATATCAAGCACTTTTTTCATTTTGTCTGGTCTAAATTTAAATCCTCTATTGATGTTAAAGTCATCTGTAATCAAGACATTATCACCGTATAGCTCGGTTTGGTCGACTGCAGCAGTATGGTCATAGCCTGTAGCATACCTAAACGACCTCAAACCCGCAAAACGACCAGACGAGGCCGAATTAACACCATCACCAGATGAGGTGATACCAATAGAGGCATATAGTGCCGAACCAGTATAGCCTTTTGGCGTCGCATTACTAAAGTGGACAAAGGCAGTGTGTGTACCGTCTTTACGTACCAGAGCGTTATCCCTGCTGTTAAAGTTGATGGTGGCATTACTGTTAAAATCCAT
>NZ_AEUX02000003.1 GCF_000188015.2 Streptococcus ictaluri 707-05 | reverse complement strand
TATCCTATTGCATCCATCACAGCGGATAATGGTTCTGAGTTTAGTTTACTCTCAAACTTAGAAGCTGTTGAAGTTTACTTTGCACATCCCTATTCTTCACATGAGAGAGGAAAAAACGAGAACTTCAATGGCCTCCTCAGAGAATATGTCCCTAAAGGAGTCTCACTTAATCCACTAACCTCTGAAGAACTTGACAATTATATTACTGCCATCAATGAGCGCCCAAGACGACTTCTTCAATATCAATCCTCAAAATTCCTGTTTGAGCTATCCCGAACAGCTTAACATCTGGAACTCTAGTTATCTATGAACTGGTTGCACTTGACTTGACAACTTGCGAAAAAATTGAATAAATTGCTTAAAGCTAAATTTCAAGTCCAAGTTAGCCATTTTGCAAAAACACTCTAGGAGATTTGTAATCAAGTATTTTCTTAGGATAATTGTTAATCCAATTTTCAATAATGCGATTTGTTTCTGAGTCGCATTTTTACTTCCCTTTGGTAAACAACGTCGGATCAGTCTATTATGATTTTCATTGGTCCTCCTCTCCCAAGAGGAAAAAGGATGAGCGTAATAGATGTTATCAGGGTCAAAAACCTCAGATAAACGACTAAATTCAGTACCGTTATCTGCTGTAATGGAACTTGATTTGATAATATTGTAAGATGGCTCTCAAAGCGGTATTCACCGAAGAAGCCAACTTATCAGGAATGAGACGAATAATCTAATAGCGGCTCTTACGATCTGTCAGAGTCCAGAGACACTCATGTTTAACCTTTGTCTGAATGACAGTATCAATCTCAAAATCGCCGATATTTTCCCAATTATTGATGTCCCCGGGTCACTCTTGAATGGACTTACCAGAAGGCATAAAGTTGGGACTAGCTTACTTTTTGGGAGTTTTTTTCAGTCTAAGATAAAGCATAGCTTTTGCTAGTAACACCGAGGTAACCATGATGAATCCAGTAGTAGATGGACGATCTATGAGCCTCCACACCTTTGGCTTTTACCATCATCTCCGGCGAGTATTTCTGCTTCAGATAATGCAAAATCTTGTCTTTTAGGGCTTTCGTTAATTTAGCTGGTTTGACAGACCTCTTACGATTATTCTCATAAACTTTTTGAGCATAATCCGTTGAATAGACCAACTCAAACTTACCCTGACGTACTTTTTGTCTGACTTGCCCACGTTTAATCTCATTGTGAATCGTTTGAGGAGCTTTCGCTAATCTTCTTGCTATTTCACGGTTGGAGTATCCTTCTCGAAGCCAACGTTCTATATTTCTGCGGTCGGTTAGTGTTAAATGCTTCCCTTTTGGTGTATAATAGTCTTGCATTTCAGAGTCTTTCTAATTGTTCTTGTCGTGATTACAATTATATCTCTCTGAGATGTTTTTTCATACACTCAAGTGGCTAACTTCATTTTAGAACTTTCGATAAATTGTTTAAATAAAAAAACTTGAAATAAAATTATCAAATTGAAAGCCATAAAAATAGATTAAAGAGATAGGACACAAACATAATTAGAAGTGTTTTCAGATATAAAGTTATTATATTTTAAAAGAAAAATAATTAACTTCTTCCGCTTATAGGCTACCTGTAAAAACGTAAAATTATTTGATATCACTCAGTTTATCATTTAGCTTTACTAACTAAAAAAATTGAAGTCTGTCTTCTGATACACTCTAGATAATCTTTAAGGTTCATTTTAGCACTTTAGAGTCGTTTTCTGCTTAAGAACATAATAAGACTTGTTCCGTCTGTTAGTCTCCTTAAATAGGTGTTTAAACTCATTTAACTCTTCTTATTTCAGGAGTGCTTGATATATCTTTAAAGATAAAGAAGTACTCTGACGAGCCTATAGACAAGTTTTAAGAAGCATATAATCGCCTTTGACAAAATTAATCACTAAAACACCAAAAAACGCCTGCTTACGAAAAGTTTCTATGCTTTAGAGACATTTCGTAAACAAGCGTTAGCTTCATTTTTAACATGTTTAACATGATGAGTGTTACCGCTAGAGAAATTCTCTAGCGGTAGACCAGAGCTAGACTAAGAATAGGTAAAACCTACTCCATCATCATAACACTCAACAAAATTGATAAAAATTATACTAATTCAATGATTGCCATTGGAGCAGCATCTCCACGGCGTGGTTCTGTTTTAAGAATACGTGTGTATCCACCGTTACGTTCAGCATAACGAGGTGCGATTTCAGAGAATAATTTTTGAAGTGCTGAAGTTGAAGTATATTTATCAGTAGCTTCATCATAATTTTCTGATGCGATTTCATTACGTACGTAAGCTGCTGCTTGACGACGTGCGTGAAGATCACCACGTTTACCTAAAGTAATCATTTTTTCAACTGTTTTACGGATTTCTTTTGCACGTGCTTCAGTTGTAACAATTGATTCGTTGATTAAAAGATCAGTCGTTAAATCACGAAGCATTGCTTTACGTTGTGAGCTAGTGCGTCCTAGTTTACGGTAAGCCATTCTGTCCTCCTATATTATTTATCGTTTTTAAGTCCAAGTCCTAAATCAGCAAGTTTTACCTTAACTTCTTCAAGGCTCTTACGTCCAAGGTTACGGACTTTCATCATTTCAGGCTCAGATTTTTCTGTTAAATCAAATACAGTGTTAATTCCTGCACGTTTCAAACAGTTATAAGAGCGTACGGATAAATCAAGTTCCTCGATAGTTCGGTCAAGTACCTTTTCATCGTTCACTTTTTCCGTTTCTTTCATTACTTCAGTTGCTTTAGCAACTTCTGTTAAATCAGTAAAGAGATTTAAGTGTTCGATTAAAACTCGAGCAGATAGACCTAGCGCATCTTCAGGAATAATTGTTCCGTTTGTCATGATTTCAATAGTTAATTTATCAAAGCCATCATTACTACCTACACGGGCAGGTTCTACTTGATAATTAACTTTTTTCACTGGCGTATAGATTGAATCTACTGCCAATGTTCCCACAGGTGCATCATCTTTTTTGTTACCTTCTGCTGGCACATAACCACGCTTTTTAGCAACGGTCATTGTAGCTCTCAAGGAATGTCCTTCAGCAATTGTAAAAAGATAATGATCCGGGTTAACAAGTTCGATATCACTATCTGTAAGAATATCACCAGCTGTAACTTCTGCCGGTCCTTCTACTTCAAGCTCGATAATCTTTTCGTCTTCGACGTATGATTTCACAGCAAGTCCCTTAACATTAAGGATGATTTGCATGACATCTTCACGTACACCTGGGATTGTATCAAATTCGTGTAGTACTCCATCAATTTTGATTGATGTAACAGCTGCACCTGGAAGTGAAGACAAGAGTACACGACGAAGTGAATTACCTAGAGTTGTTCCGTAGCCACGTTCTAGTGGTTCGATTACAAATCTACCGTAATCTTTATTTTCATCAATTTTTGTTATTATTGGTTTTTCAAACTCAATCATCTTTTCACCCCTCGAAACGAAACTTGTGTACTATTTGTTTTATGATTATACACGACGACGTTTGGGAGGACGAGCACCATTATGCGGTACAGGAGTCACATCACGAATTGCAGTTACTTCAAGACCAGCAGCAGCTAGGGCACGAATAGCAGATTCACGACCTGAACCAGGACCTTTTACAGTGACTTCAACAGTTTTAAGTCCGTGTTCTTGTGCAGATTTCGCAGCAGCTTCAGCAGCCATTTGGGCAGCAAAAGGAGTTGATTTACGAGAACCTTTGAAACCAAGAGCACCTGCTGATGACCATGCAAGAGCGTTACCATGCACATCTGTAATCATAACAATAGTGTTGTTAAATGTAGCGTGAATATGTGCAACACCAGATTCAATGTTCTTTTTCACACGACGTTTACGTGTTGGTTTAGCCAATTTTTTTACCTCCTATTTTATTTTTTCTTACCTGCAATCGCAACAGCTTTACCTTTACGAGTGCGAGCGTTATTTTTAGTGTTTTGTCCACGGACAGGAAGTCCACGACGGTGACGGATTCCACGGTATGATCCGATTTCCATCAAACGTTTGATGTTCAAGTTTACTTCACGACGAAGGTCACCTTCAACTTTAATTGCATCAACTTCGCGACGGATTGCATCTTCTTGATCTGATGTTAAATCTTTAACACGGATATCTTCTGAGATACCAGCAGCTGCTAAGATTTTTTTAGATGTTGCAAGACCAATTCCGTACACATAAGTAAGTGAAATTACTACGCGTTTATCATTTGGAATATCAACTCCAGCAATACGAGCCATTTTGTCTCCTTTCTATATTATCCTTGACGTTGTTTGTGTTTTGGATTTGTTGGACAAATCACCATAACACGACCGTTACGACGAATTACTTTACAGTATTCGCAAATTGGTTTAACCGATGGTCTTACCTTCATGTTTTAATCCCTCCAATTATTTCGACTATTTAAAGCGGTATGTGATTCGTCCACGTGTTAAGTCATACGGACTCATCTCTACAGTAACACGATCACCCACTAAAATACGAATGTAATTTTTACGGATTTTTCCTGATACAGTTGCTAGAATCTGATGTCCGTTTTCTAATTCAACAGTAAACATTGCGTTTGGCATGGTTTCAACAACTTTGCCTTCAATTTCAATCACGTCTTCTTTTGCCACGCAAAAGTACCCCCTAAATTTCGATTTGATGTCCTCTGAGCACAGAGGTAACAATTATAAGTCAGACTAGCCTATTATATCACTTGACTTCCAGTTTCGCAAGTTATTTATGATATTTTATTTTAGGTTTTCGATGACTTTTTTGATATCTACAAAAACATCAGAAATATCTTTATTTCCGTCAATATCATTTACAATCCCTGCTTTACGATAATGATCTAAAATTGGTTGACCTTGTGCGATATTAACATCCAAACGACGTTTAACAGTTTCTGGTTTGTCGTCCTCGCGTTGGTAAAAATCATTTTCATCGTAATCACCAGCTGGTGGGTTGAAAATTTTATGGAAAGTTTCACCTGTTTTTTTGTTAATAATGCGTCCGCTTAGTCTCTCAATCAATGACTCAGGATTAACATCGATATTGATAACACCATCCAATTGAATATTTAATGCTTTTAGCGTTTCATCTAAGGCATATGCTTGTTCAATGGTTCTTGGGTAGCCATCTAATAAAAAGCCTTTTTCTTTAATATCTTCTTGTGATAAACGTTCTTTAACAATACCATTTGTCACTTCATCTGGCACTAAATCACCTTTATCGATATAAGATTTAGCAAGAACTCCCATTTCTGTTTGGTTTGTCATTGCCGCACGGAACATATCACCCGTTGAGATATGAATGAGACCAAACTTCTCAACAATCTTTGCTGCTTGAGTTCCTTTACCTGCACCTGGTAAACCCATGATTAAAAGATTCATTTCTTTCTCCTCTTTTGAAATAAATGTGATAGGAAAGTTTTCCTTTGTTTTTGTTTTCAAATAACCATAAGAATACAATAATTCTTACAGTTATCAAAAAACAAAATAGAAGGTTGACAAGGTCAACCTATATTCTATTCTGCAATATTCATAAATCCGACATATTTTCTCTTGAGTAGGTAACCTTCAAGTTGTTTCATGCCTTCAATACCTGTTGAGATCAAAATAAGCAAACTAGTACCACCTAGAGCAATACTAGAAGAAAGGTTAAGGGCTTGTTGCGCAGCAATAGGTGCTAGTGAGATAAAGGCTAGGAAAATAGCTCCAACAGTCGCTAATTTTTTAAGCAATGATGACATAAATTCTTCGGTTTCTCGTCCAGGTCGAACACTTGGAATATAAGACGAGTTCTTCTGTAGATTTTCAGCTGTTTTCTCAGGATTTACTTGTACAAAGGTATAGAAGAACGAGAATAAAATAATCAAAACTGCGTAAACAATCATTCCTACAGGTGTTTGATAATTAAACAACTCCTGTAGTCGTGATAGCCATGGAATATCTCTACCATTTTGAAGAAACGGTATGATAGTACTTGGAATCGTTGTAATCGAGCTTGCAAAGATAACGGGAATAACGCCAGCTGGATTGACTTTGAGTGGAAGGTATGAACTTGTTGGTGCTCCCTGAACAAGTTTTGTATATTGGATTGGGATTTTATATTCCGCTTGTTGCACATATGTCGTGAAGAAGATGATTGCTAACACTGCTAAGATAAGTACTCCTACAATCAAATAAGAAGTCTGTAAATCACTCGCTTTAACGTTAACAAAATAATCTTCACGGATGGTTGCGATGGCATTTGGAATTGAAGAAATGATACCTGCAAAGATAATCATTGAGACGCCATTTCCAAATCCTTTATCAGTGATTTGTTCTCCAAGCCAAGTCACAATCACACTACCAGTTGTTAACAATGCTCCAATTAACAAGTAAGTCTTAACATCAGGTGTCTTTACTAGGGCTACACTTGATAAAGCATTGAAACCTGCAGTAATACCAATCGATTGAGCAAAAGCTAGAACTAAAGAGATGTAGCGAGTCGCTTGATTTAACTTACGACGACCAACTTCACCCTGTTTACCCCACTCAACAAATTTAGGTAATATATCCATTTGCAAAAGTTGAACCACAATCGACGCTGTAATGTAGGGACTAACACCCATTGAAAAAACTGAAAAGTTTCTCATAGCATTACCACTGACAAGGTTCAACATATTTAGAAAGGGAAGTTCACTCAGTTGCTCTAAGCTTTTTGCATTTACACCTGGTACGGTGATGTGTGTTCCAATACGGAATACGAGTATAATAAAGATTGTGAAAAATATTTTATTTCGAACATTCTTTATCTTCAATGCATCTTTAAGTATTTTTAAGAACATAATGAGTTTCCCCTCATTAGATAACTTCTACTGAACCGCCTTTAGCAGTGATTGCTGCTTCAGCAGATTTTGAGAATTTAGCTGCTTTAACAGTCAATTTTTTAGTCAATTCGCCGTTACCTAATACTTTAATACCTGATTTTTCAGCATGAACAATACCAGCTTCTTTAAGAACAACCGGTGTTACTTCTGTACCATCTTCAAAGATATTTAATTGATCAAGATTAACAAGCGCATATTCTTTTGTATTGATGTTTGTAAAGCCACGTTTTGGAATACGACGGAACAATGGAGTTTGTCCACCCTCGAAACCTAGACGTACTCCGCCACCGCTACGAGCTTTTTGTCCTTTTTGTCCACGTCCAGATGTTTTACCATTACCTGATGAAGAACCACGTCCAACACGGTTACGTACTTTACGAGAGCCTTCAGCAGCTTTTAATTCATGAAGTTTCATTTTTTCTCCTTTTGTTGTAAAATGCTAGCGCCTCTATGAGAAGAAAGGACCTCCCCTAGAAACTCGCCTATACATTATTTTAATCGTTTGAAACGATTGATTACTATATGCACTAACCGACCACTGTGTGTTGTAAAGATTATCAACTCACAAAAGTCGGTTTTATGCACTAATTAGTTTTCTGAAAATAAGGTCTTTTGTTTAAAGTCTTATTTTACTTCTTCAACAGTAACTAAGTGAGAGATTGCTGTAACCATACCACGGATAGCAGCGTTATCTTCTTTAACTACTGAAGAGTTTAATTTACCAAGTCCAAGGGCAACAACTGTTTTACGTTGCTCTGGCTTACGTCCGATTGGAGACTTAGTCAAAGTAATTTTAATTTGAGCCATGATGATCCCCTTTCTTATGCTAAGTCAGAAACTGAGATGCCACGAAGTGCGGCAACTTCTTCTGCACGTTTAAGTTGTTTCAATCCTTCAACAGTTGCACGAACAATGTTGATTGGTGTGTTTGAACCAAGTGATTTTGAAGTAATATCAGCAACACCTGCTAATTCGATGACGGCACGAACTGCACCACCAGCGGCAACTCCAGAACCCTCTACAGCTGGTTTTAACAATACTTTTGCTCCACCAAAGTTAGTGAAAACTTCGTGAGGAATTGTAGTTCCAACCATAGGTACTTCGATCATGTTCTTTTTAGCAGATTCAACTGCTTTACGAATAGCTTCTGGTACTTCTTGAGCTTTACCAGTACCGAATCCAACGTGTCCATTTCCATCACCAACAACTACAAGAGCCGCAAAACGAAGACGACGTCCACCTTTTACAACTTTTGTAACGCGGTTAATCGCAACAACGCGTTCTTCAAGTTCAACTGCATTATCTTTAAATGCCATTATTTTGTGTCCTCCCTATTAGAATTTCAATCCGTTTTCACGAGCTGCATCAGCCAAAGCTTTAACACGTCCGTGATAGAGATATCCACCGCGGTCAAACACCACTTCAGAAATACCTTTAGCCACTGCACGTTCAGCAACAAGTTTGCCGACTACAACGGCTTTTTCAGTTTTTGTTCCTTTTGAAACGTCTTTATCAAGAGTTGATGCACTTGCGAGCGTTACACCCGCTACGTCATCAATAACTTGAGCGTAGATGCCTGTATTAGAACGGAAAACGTTCAAACGTGGGCGTTCTGCAGTTCCAGAGAGTTTACCGCGAACGCGACGGTGGCGTTTTTGGCGGATTTTGTTTTTATCTGGTTTCGAAATCACAATTTTCACCTCTTAATTTTATCAGTTTGTCTAGTTGACAGTTTGTAAATAGAACCAGTTAGGTAATCGGTTAAAAGACTTAACCATCACCCAACTAAGATCATTATTTACCAGTTTTTCCTTCTTTAAGGCGTACATATTCACCAACGTAACGAATACCTTTACCTTTATAAGGTTCTGGTGAACGTAAGCTACGGATGTAAGCAGCAGTTTGACCAACAACTTCTTTGTTGATTCCTTCAACTGCAATTGAAGTTGGGTTAGCCACAGTGAAAGTGATTCCTTCTGGTGCTTCAACTTCATCCTGGTGAGATTTACCTACTGAAAGGACAAGTTTTGTGCCTTGAAGTTGAGCACGGTAACCAACACCTTTCATTTCAAGGTTTTTCTTGAAACCTTCAGAAACACCAACGATCATGTTGTTCAAGTTTGCACGAGAAGTACCATGAATTGTTTTCATTTCTTTTGAATCGTTAGGACGTACAACTGTAATTTCAGTCCCTTCAACTTTGATTTCAATATTTTTGTTGAACTCACGAGTGAGTTCGCCTTTAGGGCCTTTAACAGTAACAACGTTGTTGTTATTTGTTAATTCAACACCTGCAGGCATAGTAATTACTTTATTACCAATACGTGACATGTTTATTTTCTCCTGTTAGATTGTCAAGCCGCAAAGCGACTAGTTTTCACGGGGTGAACTAAGATACTAAGGGCGAAAAAGGCAAAGTGAAAATAGGAAACTTTACTATGAAACGAAAGTTTCTAGAAAAGTTTATCTTTTTCACACAGTCTTTAGCCCGTGTTCAATTAGCTCTTTTACGTTTGCTAGATGATTGTGCCCATATCTGAACACAGCCGACGAACTGCCATCTAAAATAGACAAACTATTTTGTTTGCAAGCAAACTACAACAGTTTTCTAATTTTAGATTGTTCGTTACGGCTTTTGTATCATAATTTTACCAAACGTAGGCGATCACTTCTCCACCAACATTTTTTTGGCGAGCTTCTTTATCAGTCAAAAGACCTTCAGAAGTTGAAATGATTGCAATTCCAAGTCCGTTAAGAACTTTAGGAACGTCATCACGTTTTGCGTAAACGCGAAGACCTGGTTTTGAAATACGTTTTAAGTTAGTGATAACACGCTCACCGTTTTGTCCGTATTTAAGGAACACACGGATGATACCTTGTTTGTCATCTTCGATAACTTCAACGTTTTTCACAAAACCTTCACGTTTAAGGATTTCAGCAATCCCTTTTTTAATGTTTGAAGCAGGTACTTCTAACACTTCGTGTTTCACTTGGTTAGCGTTACGAATACGTGTTAAAAAGTCTGCAATTGGGTCAGTCATAACCATTTTTATTTTCTCCTCTTACTAGCAGTTTGATTCTATCACTTACTAGTTAATGTTGTCCTTAAAGGACTTTGGTATCAGCTTATGCTCACACCGTTTTAATTAAGCACAAGACTTAATCTGAAAGACAAATTAAGTCTTGTGTCATATTTTTACCAAGAAGCTTTAACAACACCTGGGATTTGACCTTTGTAAGCCAACTCACGGAAGCAAACACGGCAAAGTTTGAATTTGCGGTAAACTGAGTGTGGACGTCCACATTTTTCACAGCGAGTGTAAGCTTGTGTTGAGTGTTTCGCAGGACGTTTGTTCTTAGCAATCATAGATTTTTTAGCCAATTTATTTACCCCCTATTATTTTGCAAAAGGCATTCCAAGGCCTTTAAGCAATTCACGTGATTCTTCGTCAGTATTTGCAGTAGTGACGATTACGATATCAAGACCACGTACTTTATCAACATCATCAAAGTTGATTTCTGGGAAGATAAGTTGTTCTTTCACACCAAGAGTGTAGTTACCACGTCCATCAAAAGATTTTGTTGGAACACCATGGAAGTCACGAACACGAGGAAGTGAAACGCTAACCAATTTGTCTAGGAATTCGTACATACGTTCGCCACGAAGTGTCACCTTCGCACCGATCGCAACACCTTCACGAAGACGGAAGCCAGCGATTGATTTCTTAGCTTTAGTAATAAGTGGTTTTTGACCTGAAATAAGTGCTAATTCAGCAGCAGCTTTTTCAAGGTTTTTTGCGTTTGATACAGCATCACCAACACCCATGTTAAGAACGATTTTCTCAACTTTAGGCACAGCCATTACTGATGTGTAATTGAATTTCTCTGACAACGCAGGAATTACTTCGTTAGTATATTTTTCTTTTAAACGATTTGCCATTATGCTTCTCCTTTCCTTCGTGATTAATCAAGCACTTCGCCTGATTTTTTGTTGTAACGAACTTTTTTGCCGTCGACAACTTTGTAACCAACACGTCCAGCTACACCATTTTTATCAAGAACTTGTACGTTTGACACATGGATTGGAGCTTCTTTTTCGACGATAGCTCCTTGAGGGTTTTCTGTGTTAGGTTTTTGGTGTTTTTTAATCATACCAACACCTTCAACAACAACTTTGTTTACTTTTGGAAGTGCTTTAAGAACTACAGCTTCAGTGCCTTTATCCTTACCAGCAATTACGCGAACTTTGTCGCCTTTTTTTACAAACATTCTGGGTTTCTCCTATTTTTTCTTACGCCCTTAGGGGCACCCTAGGTAAACCTAGGGGACTTAGTTCGTTTAATTTTTGAAAAATTAAAGTACTTCTGGTGCAAGTGAAACGATCTTCATGTAGCCACCTTCACGCAATTCACGTGCAACAGGGCCGAAGATACGAGTTCCGCGAGGAGTTTTATCATCACGGATGATTACTGCAGCGTTGTCGTCAAATTTGATGTATGAACCGTCTGGACGGCGAGCACCAGTTTTTGTACGAACGATAACAGCTTTAACCACGTCACCTTTTTTAACCGCTCCACCAGGAGTAGCTTGTTTTACAGAAGCAACGATTACGTCGCCGATGTTAGCGAATTTACGTCCTGAACCACCAAGAACTTTGATAGTCAAGATCTCACGAGCACCGCTATTATCAGCAACTTTCAAGCGAGTTTCTTGTTGAATCATTTCAATTTTCTCCTTTTAGTTTGATTAGATAATAACAGCTTCTTCCACAACCTCTACAAGACGGAAACGTTTTGTAGCTGATAGTGGACGAGTTTCCATGATACGAACGATATCGCCTTCTTTAGCAAGGTTCTTTTCATCATGTGCTTTGTATTTTTTAGAATAGTTGATACGTTTACCATAGACTGGGTGGTTACGTTTTGTTTCAACTACAACAGTGATTGTTTTGTCCATCTTGTCAGATACTACACGTCCAACAAGGGTTTTACGTTGATTACGTTCCATTATTAGAATTGCTCCTTTCCCAATCTATTATTTCATTTCAGATTGCACAGTTTTTACACGTGCAATTTGTTTTTTAACTTCGTTCAAACGAGCAGTTTGATCAAGTTGACCTGCTGCAGCTTGAAAACGAAGGTCGAAAAGTTCTTTTTTGAGTTCGTTTTCTTTTTTAGCAAGCTCTTCTTGAGACAAGCCACGAAGCTCAGCAACAAACTTTTTGATTTCTTCAAGTTTCATGTCTTCTCCTTATTCTGCTTCACGTTTTACGAATTTGCATTTAACTGGTAATTTGTGGCTAGCAAGACGAAGTGCTTCGCGAGCGATTTCTTCAGAAACACCAGCGATTTCAAACATTACTTTACCACGTTTAACTGGTGATACCCAACCTTCAGGAGCACCTTTACCAGAACCCATACGAACCCCGATAGCTTTAGCTGTGTAAGATTTGTGAGGGAAGATTTTAATCCAAACTTTACCACCACGTTTCATGTAACGAGTCATAGCGATACGAGCAGCTTCGATTTGACGGTTAGTAATCCATGAGCTAGTTGTAGCTTGAAGACCATATTCACCAAAATCTACAGTTTTTCCACCTTTAGCTTCACCACGCATTTTCCCACGGAACTCACGACGGTGTTTAACACGTTTAGGTACTAACATATGTTATTTGCCTCCTTTAGTGTTTTTACGAGTTGGAAGAACTTCACCACGATAGATCCAAACTTTAACACCAAGTTTACCATATGTAGTGTCTGCTTCTTCCCAAGCGTAATCGATATCAGCACGAAGTGTGTGAAGTGGAACAGTTCCTTCTGAGTAACCTTCAGCACGAGCGATATCAGCACCGTTCAAACGACCAGATACTTGAGTTTTAATCCCTTTAGCACCTGCACGCATTGTACGTTGGATAGCTTGTTTTTGAGCACGACGGAAAGCAACACGTTGCTCAAGTTGACGAGCAATGTTTTCACCAACAAGGTGAGCATCAAGATCTGGTGATTTGATTTCAATGATGTTGATGTGTACTTGTTTTCCAGTTAATTTGTTAAGTTGAGCGCGAAGAGCGTCAACGTTTGCGCCACCTTTACCGATAACCATACCTGGTTTTGCAGTGTGAAGTGAAACAATAACTTTATTTACAGCACGTTCAATTTCGATAGTTGAAACTGAAGTTTCTGCCAATTCTTTGTTAATGAATTTACGGATTGCAAGATCTTCATGAAGGTAATCCGCGTATTCTTTTTCAGCATACCATTTCGCATCCCAGTCACGGATGATACCGACACGCATACCAATTGGATGTACTTTTTGACCCACGATTTTACCTCCTTATTTTTCTGATACAACTACAGTTACGTGAGTTGTACGTTTGTTGATTGGTGAAGCTGAACCTTTCGCACGTGGACGGATACGTTTCATTGTTGGTCCTTCGTTGGCGAATGTTTCAGATACTACCAAGTTAGCTTTTTCCAAACCAAAGTTGTTTTCTGCATTTGCAATAGCTGAGTTAAGAGTTTTCTCAATAACACGAGCTGCTTTGTTTGGAGTGAATTTTAAGATTGCGATTGCGTCAGCAACTTTCTTACCACGGATAAGATCAAGTACTAAACGTGTTTTACGAGGTGAAACACGCACTGTACGAGCCATTGCTTTAGCTGAAGTAATTTCTGCCATTGTGTCCTCCTCCTATTAACGACGTGTTTTCTTGTCGTCAGCTGCGTGACCTTTGTAAGTACGAGTTGGTGCAAATTCACCAAGCTTGTGACCTACCATGTCTTCTTGGATGTAAACTGGTACGTGTTTACGTCCATCATAAACTGCGATTGTATATCCGATGAAACTTGGGAAAATCGTTGAACGACGTGACCAAGTTTTGATTACTTTTTTCTTTTCGTCTTTAGCTTGAGCTTCAACTTTTTTCATCAAATGCTCATCGACGAAAGGTCCTTTTTTAAGACTACGTCCCATTTTGTAGTTTTCTCCTTTAAATAATGTACCACAACGGCTTGTCTATTAGACTACCGAGTTGGCGGAAGTTTAATAAGCTTTAAACTAAACGATTATTTTTCGTTACGACGACGAATAATAAGTTTGTCTGATTTAGCTTTCTTATTACGAGTTTTAAGACCAAGCGCTGGTTTACCCCATGGAGTTGATGGCGCTTTACGTCCAACTGGTGCTTTACCTTCACCACCACCGTGTGGGTGATCGTTAGGGTTCATTACAGAACCACGAACTGTTGGGCGGATACCTTTCCAACGGTTACGTCCTGCTTTACCAATGTTAACAAGTGATTGTTGCTCGTTACCAACAGTACCGATTGTAGCACGACACGTTCCAAGAATCATACGAACTTCGCCTGATTGAAGACGAACAAGAACGTATTTACCTTCTTGACCAAGTACTTGCGCAGAAGCACCAGCCGCACGAACAAGTTCTCCACCTTTACCAGGTTTCAACTCAATGTTGTGAACAACTGTACCAACTGGGATGTTTGCTAATGGAAGTGCGTTACCAATTTTGATATCTGCATCTGGACCAGAAACAATACGTTGACCTACTTCAAGACCTTTAGGTGCAATGATGTAAGCTTTAACCCCATCAGTATAGTGTACTAATGCGATGTTTGCTGTACGGTTTGGATCGTACTCGATAGTTTTAACAACAGCTTCAACAGCGTCTTTGTTACGTTTGAAGTCGATGACACGGTAATGACGTTTGTGTCCACCACCTTGGTGACGAACAGTGATACGTCCGTTGTTGTTACGACCCGCTTTGTTTTTAAGAGAAACAAGCAATGATTTCTCAGGTGTGCTTGTTGTGATTTCAGCAAAATCCAAAGAAGTCATGTTACGACGGCCATTTGTCGTTGGTTTATAAACTTTAATACCCACGTTATTTCCTCCTTAGATTATTCAGCTTCAGCTGCGAACAACTCGATTGCTTTAGAATCAGCTGTAAGAGTGATGATAGCTTTTTTAGTTTTTGAAGTGAAACCTGTGTAACGACCAACGCGTTTTGCTTTTGGTTTAACGTTAACAGTGCTTACGCTTGCAACTTTAACTCCGTCAAACGCAGCTTCAACAGCTTGTTTGATCAAAAGTTTGTGTGCACGTGTATCAACTTCAAATGTGTATTTGCCTGCTTCAAGAGCAATCATTGATTTTTCTGTGATTACAGGTTTTTTGATTACGTCATACAAATTCATTATGCAAGAACCTCCTCAATTGTAGAGATTGCTTCTTTAGTAACAAGAAGTTTATCGCTATTTACAATATCAAGCACACTTGCAGTTGTTGCAGTTGCAACTTTAACGTTTGGAAGGTTACGAGCAGAAAGTGCTGCAAATTCATTACCTTCTTCAACGATAACAAGTACTTTTGAATCGATGCTTAGCGCTGAAAGAACTTTTGCAAATTCAGCAGTTTTTGGTGCTGTAAATGAAAGGCTTTCTACAGCTACAAATTTTTCATCAGCAACTTTTGCTGAGTAAACTGATTTCAAAGCAAGGCGACGAACTTTTTGTGGAAGTTTGTATCCGTATGAACGTGGAGTTGGTCCAAACACCACACCACCGCCACGCCATTGTGGTGAGCGGATAGAACCTTGACGAGCACGTCCAGTTCCTTTTTGACGCCATGGCTTGCGACCACCACCTGATACTGCTGAACGGTTTTTAACCGCGTGAGTACCTTGGCGAAGGCTAGCGCGTTGGCTGATTACAACATCAAAAACAACTGATTCGTTTGGTTCAATACCGAAGATAGAATCGTTTAACTCAACTGAGCTAACTTCTTTACCAGTTTGGTCAAATAGTTTTACGTTTGCCATTTTAACTGTTTTCTCCTTTCTTATTATTTAGCAGCTTTAACTGCTGATTTGATAGTGATAAGAGATTTCTTAGCACCTGGTACGTTACCTTTGATAAGGATAACGTTCTTTTCTGGGATAACTTGTACAATTTCAAGGTTTTGAATTGTTACACGGTTGCCACCCATGCGTCCTGCCAAGTGTTTGTTTTTGAAAACACGGTTAGGCGCAACAGGTCCCATTGAACCTGGACGACGGTGGTAACGAGAACCGTGAGCCATAGGACCACGTGATTGACCATGGCGTTTGATAACCCCTTGGAAACCTTTACCTTTTGAAGTACCAGTTACATCAACAACATCTCCCGCTGCGAATGTATCTACAGTGATTTCTGCACCAACTTCTAAGCCTTCAATGTTTTTGAATTCACGAATGAAGCGCTTAGGAGCTGTGTTAGCTTTTGCTACATGGCCTTTGGCAGGTTTGTTGCTCAATACTTCACGTTTGTCATCAAAACCAACTTGAACTGCTTCATAACCGTCTGTTTCAACAGTTTTAACTTGAAGCACAACGTTTGGAGTTGCTTCAATGACAGTAACAGGGATAAATTCACCAGTTTCAGTGAAGATTTGAGTCATTCCCACTTTTTTCCCTAAGATTCCTTTTGTCATGAGAAAATATTTCCTTTTCTTATATTATTCAAAAAGTTTTTTATGAGCGTTTTTTGTGCTCAAAAAAGTTTTTAACGAGCGTTTTTTGTGCTCAAAAATCAAATTAAAGTTTGATTTCTACGTTTACACCACTTGGTAAGTCCAATTTCATAAGAGCGTCAACAGTCTTTTGAGTTGGGTTCACAATGTCGATAAGACGTTTGTGTGTACGCATTTCAAATTGTTCGCGAGAATCTTTGTATTTGTGAGTCGCACGAATAATTGTGTAAAGACTACGTTCTGTTGGAAGTGGAACTGGTCCAGCTACAGTAGCACCTGTGCGTGTTGCAGTTTCAACGATTTTTTCTGCCGCTGTGTCAAGTGTACGGTGTTCGTACGCTTTCAAACGGATACGGATTTTTTTGTTTGCCATCTTTTCTCCTCTCGTCTATTTACGATAATAGGCTAGCTCCTCGAGAAAACCAACACGTGTCGCATGGCAATGCAGCCGAGCGTGTCGCAACCTCTCGTATCATAGCTACAGCTGTAATTTTTACAGCACCATAGTATGGTAACAAAAAACATCAGCCATTGCAAGTGATTTTATAAATTTTTAGCAAAAAAGTTTCAATCCCGCGTTGTAAAATGAAGTGCAACAAAAAAGACATGTTCGTCTGATATACTAGAATTCCCCAATTCAGTATGGAAAGCAGATGAACATGTCCAACATTAATTCTACCAGAAAATCATCCTATTCTCATCTTTCAGCCACAGAACGGGGTGAAATTGCTGCTTATCTTAAAATGGGAAAGAAACCCGCTGAGATTGCTCGACTCTTGGGTCGTCACCGTTCTACAATCTGCCGAGAAATAAAACGTGGTTCAGTAGAACAGGTAAAGGATAAGAATGGAAAACAAACCTTCTTCAACGCCTATTTCGCTGATAGTGGGCAACGTGTCTATGAAACCAATCGTCAAAAGAGTTCTTATCTCAAGTTGAATGACTGCTCCGCTAGATTCATTGAACAATTAGAATCTGCCTTGACGGCTAACATTCGTCTCCATAGTGTGGATAGTTTTGTTCAGACTTACAAAGTGAACCATCCTGAAGAAGTCGTCCCCTCTACCAAAATGATTTATCGTTATATCAAAGAGGGGGTATTAGCTATTAAACCAATCGATTTGCCTAAGATGGTTAGTATCAGAAAACGTTCTAAGAAAGTCATGAAGACGAATAAGAAGACTTTAGGTAAATCTATCGAAGAACGTCCAGAATATATTAATGATCGTTCTGAATTTGGGCATTGGGAGATTGATTTGGTTCTCGGCAAGAAAACCAAAGGTGAAGCTGTTATGTTGACTTTGGTAGAGCGCCAGACACGCTATGCACTAGGAGTTAAGCTAGAAGACAAGCAGTCCCAAACCATTAACCGTGCTGTCACGCATCTCATCAGTCAGTATCCTATTGCATCCATCACAGCGGATAATGGTTCTGAGTTTAGTTTACTCTCAAACTTAGAAGCTGTTGAAGTTTACTTTGCACATCCCTATTCTTCACATGAGAGAGGAAAAAACGAGAACTTCAATGGCCTCCTCAGAGAATATGTCCCTAAAGGAGTCTCACTTAATCCACTAACCTCTGAAGAACTTGACAATTATATTACTGCCATCAATGAGCGCCCAAGACGACTTCTTCAATATCAATCCTCAAAATTCCTGTTTGAGCTATCCCGAACAGCTTAACATCTGGAACTCTAGTTATCTATGAACTGGTTGCACTTGACTTGACAACTTGCGAAAAAGTTTCAATCTTTTATTCAAATCATTTCTCGCGCTTTTTACTATATATAAAGGAAGATACTTTTTCAAAATCTTCTTAACCTATTACTTTTTCTTGACAATGGCTCATTTTTTCAACTACAATATGCTTATGTTAACCTTTTTAATTCCAACTGCAAAAGAGATGAAAATTCTCACTAATTATTTTCCTCATCACTTATCTCAGAAAAGCAAGTCTATTTTAGAGTCAATTCTTTCACTAAGTAATCAAGAATTAGCTAAAGCTTATCACATTAAGGAAGCAGCCGTTCCCAAAGAAGTGGAACGTTTTGACTGCATGATTAAAGAAAAAGCCAAAGCATATCCTGCCTATCAGTTATTCAATGGTCTCATGTACCGTTATATTAAGGATGATACTTTTTCAGATGCTTCATTAGAGTACTTTCTAAAGCATGCTTTTATTACCTCATCCTTCTATGGTATTATTCCTGCAGATGCAAAGATTGCAGAACATCGTCTAGATTTCCAAACTAAACTAAAGGTTGAGGGACAAAGTCTAAAAAACTATTGGCGATCTGATTACGATGCCTTTGCAAAAGAACAGTCTCAACTGATTTCCCTTCTTTCTAGTGAATTTGAAGAGGTCTTTTCAAAAGAAAGCCGTCAATTGTGGATAAGTATGAAATTTTTAGAAGAAAAAGATGGTCAACTCAAATCTCACTCCACCATTTCAAAGAAAGCTAGAGGTGCCTTTTTAACGGCCTGTGCCAATCATTTGGTTGAACAATTAGATGATCTTAAAGCGCTTCAATTCAATGGATTTAGCTATTCTGAACAGATGTCTTCTCCTTCTCAATATGTTTACATTAAAAAAGAGGCTTAAGCCTCTTTTTTTAGTTTTCCCCAATCTGACAACTTATTAACAAGCTGTGGATAAGTATGAGGATAATGTGGGGAAAAACAGTCAATCTGTCTATCAGGGGCTAACAATAATCCTTGATTTATCGTTTTCATCCTTCGTTTTCAACATCTCTACTGTGGATAAGTTCCTTAAAGCAAATCATCTCGTGTCACTTGTTCAAATTGTTGATGGCCATCATTGAGCTTATCCCAAATGATAACCTGCCCTGCTGCTAAAGACTTAGGGACATCAATAATCCGTTGATTACTAGACCCTCGAAATTGTAACATGAGATTCTTTTTGGTAATATCAAAACGACCATCTACAAGTATATCAATCAAACTCAACAGTTCTAGCTTGTCAGATCTTTCTTGCATCATCTCTTCCCAAGTATAACCTGTCCAAGACCAGATATCTTTTTCAGGTAATTTCCGGCGAATTCTTTTAATTAATGGTATCAGAATACCTGTATTCAAAAAAGGTTCTCCCCCTAGTAAAGTCAATCCCTGCACATATGGCTGAGCTAAATCAGTCATAATCTGCTCTTCTAACTCTTTAGTGTAGGGTACACCTGCTTTAAAAGACCAAGTTGCGGCGTTATAACATCCCTTACAATGAAACATACAGCCCGATACATAAAGAGAATTACGGACGCCTTCTCCATCTACAAAGTTAAACGCTTTATAGTCAATGATACGCCCTTGACTAAGTTGTTCAGATTGCCACTCTTTTGGTTTTGGGGAATTCCAACAGTTACTATCCATAGTTGCCTCTTAAGTTATCCAATAACGTTCTGTTTGGTGTCGAATATCTTCCAATTGTCCACCATTTGCTAAAATGACCGCTCGACTCGCCTTATTGTCTGAATGACAAGTGACCAAAATGTCTTTAATCCCTTTATTTTGGGCTATTTGAACGGCTTCTGCCAACATAGCCTTGGCATAACCTTTGCCACGCTGACTAGGACGTACAGAGTAGCCAATATGACCACCCTTTTCTTTCAACTGCTGATTTAGACGTAATCGTAGACTGACAAAACCTAGCGCTTCTTCCTTCTCGTCAAAAGCTACTAATTGGATAGACGGTACCCAAGTAACAGGAATATTAAGTCCCATCTCCATTTGTGCATTTGAATCCAGCCAGTCTTCATACACAAAGTCTTCGGGTTCCCAAAAACTACCGTCATGCGCTGAGTCAGCTTGCTCAAACTCACGCATCATTTTCAGCACAGTCTCTTTGTCAGCTATTTGAGGTTGTCTTAATGGCATATCATACTCCTATCAAACTAATGAAGGAAGCTCAAGCTCAAGTTGTCCTGCGTTCGTCTTAGAGCGAGCTATTTGATGGCAAATCCAATGACTTAAAAGAGTAGAGTCATCGGTTACTGGATTAGTTCCACTTTTAATGCCTTCTAAAAAAGCATCAATTATAGACTCAAATCCTCTTTTAAATAAGGTCGTGTCCCAAGAATTAAATCCGATAGACTCTTTCTGAGTTCCTTTATAACTTACTAACTCTTCCAAATTTTCTAGACGTTGAGTTTCAAAAGGTGTTTGCACCTCCATAATTTCTCGGCGACTACCAGACTGTAAATTCATTGCTACTGTAATCTGACTATGTTTCGTCTCTAGATTAACCATCACTTGACTAAGCAATCCCTCCTCTAAATGATAAGAAAAAGTACCACTTAATGGAGGCTCATCACTGATAAAAAGAGCCGTGTCAAGAGGATGAATGAAAAAATCAAAAAGTTTAAAACGTAATTCCCCTGGCCGATTAATATCATTTTTCTCAACAAATACTCTACGTTTCGCTTCTAAACGAGCAAGGTCTATTACTCGAGGAGCAAAGCGACGATTAAAACCCGTCATCAGAAATGTTCCTTTGGATTGCGCTAACTTAATTAAATCCAAAGTGCTGAAAAAATCCTCTGTTAAGGGTTTATCCATATAAACAGGAACCCCCTTTTCTAAAAAAAGCTTAGCCGTTTCCATATGAGCAAGGGTAGCGACGTGGATAAAAACTCCGTCTAAAGGTACCTGTGCAAGGTCACTAAGTGAGTTGTAAATACTGGATTTGGCAAACAGTTGATCAACCTCTACCAAGACATCTCTATTTCTTGTAAAAAGGTGCCAATGTATCTCTTTTAACTGTCTCATATAAGGCAAATAAGCTTTTTGAGAAATAGCTCCTAACCCTACAATAGAAATATGAAGCATGATTAGCCAACCTCCTACCTAAACTATTTTTTCTTTTGTTTGGTTGATTTTTCGATAAATTGTGCTCGCAATTCTTGAACACGGTTCTTTTTTGTTGGTTTTTGCGTAGAATGTTTCTCATGGAATCGCTCCACTTGTTGCATTCCTTTATAGTCTAATTGATATTTTCCCATTGTTTCACCTTTCTAAATAGCATTCTCCAAATAAGAGTGCTCGTCATTAATAACTAAAAGATTGCTTGCATGAAGCAACCTTTTAAGCATATCATATTTCTCCTTAAAACAAAGCTTTTACAGCTTACAATCCTGGGTATTTGATCGTTGATCCATTCATGTGTTTCACACGCGCAGAAATCTCCTTATGGCGTCCATTAACCATTGGACGTGCTTGAGGATTACCCAAGTAACCACAGGTACGTTTGACCACATCTACTGTCTTAGGATCATTATTTCCACAGTTTGGACAGGTAAAGCCTCGTTCAGTAGGCTTGAAATCCCCTTCAAACTGACACTCATAACATTTATCAATCGGTGTATTCGTTCCCAAATAGCCTACCCTATCATAGGCATAATCCCATACAGCCTCTAAAGCTTTTGGATTTTGCTGCAAGACTGGGTATTCACAATAATGAATGAACCCGCCTGAAGCACCTGAAGCTGGGTAAACCTTCTCGAAGTCTAGTTTTTCAAAAGGGGTTGGATTTTTTCGGACGTCATAGTGGAAAGAATTAGTATAGTACTCTTTATCTGTAATATCAGTAACAATTCCAAATTTTTCCGTATCTAAGCGACAAAAACGATCAGTTAAGCTTTCTGAAGGTGTGGAATAAACAGAGAAATGATAATCATACTCATTAGACCACTCTTCACAAGCATTTTTCATTGCTTTTACAATGGCTACTGTAAAATCCTTAGCCTCTTGATTATCTTCCCATTGACCACCGTAAAAAACAGAAGCAACTTCATATAAGCCAATATATCCTAAGGAAACTGTGGCACGACGATGTTTAAAGAGATCATCCACATTTCCAGTTTTAGCTAATCGTTTACCAAAAGCACCGTATTGGTATAAAATTGGCGCATTAGCAGGACTGGCTTCTTTGACCCGCTCTACGCGATAAACCAAAGCGTCTTTACCAATTTGTAACCTTTCTTGAAAAAGTTCCCAGAACTTATCCATATCACCATTTGACTCCATGGCAATACGTGGAAAATTGAGAGTAACCACACCCAAATTCATCCGACCAGAAGTCACATCACGTCCTTGCTCATCTTTCCACCCTTGAAGGAAGGAGCGACAGCCCATTGGAGACTTGAAAGACCCTGTCAGTTCAATGATTTTATCATATGATAACATGTCCGGATACATGCGTTTAGTTGCACATTCTAAGGCCAAGGTTTTAATATCATAGTTTGGCGACTCAGGTTCTAAATTCAAACCGAGTTTAACTGTAAAGATTAATTTAGGAAAAATTGCCGTACGGTGTTCACTTCCTAAACCATTAATACGAATGGTCAAAATTGCTTTTTGAATTTCCCGCTCGAACCATGACGTCCCAAGCCCAAACCCTAAAGAGGTAAAGGGAGTTTGCCCATTTGACGTAAATAGAGTATTAATTTCATACTCTAACGATTGCATAGCATCGTAAATATCTTTTTGTGTTTTTTCAAAGGCATAGTTCTCACATAAGTCTTCGACAACCCATTTTTTGGCATCTGCCATATGTTTTTTGAAATTTAACTCCGCATAAGGGGCTAAAAATTCATCTATACGATCTGCTGTGCAGCCACCATATTGACTCGAAGCTACATTAGCAATGATTTGCGAAATCTGAGCAGTTGCTGTTTGAATGGATTTTGGACTTTCAACTTCAGCATTTCCAATTTTAAAACCATTTGCCAACATGCCTTTAAAATCAATTAAACAACAATTAGTCATTGGAGTATAGGGACTATAATCCAAATCATGATAATGAATGTCACCTTTTTGATGAGCATTGGCAACATGAGGTGGTAACATTTTAAGACCAATTGATTTACCCACAATTCCTGCCGTTAAATCGCGTTGCGTATTAAAAACATCACTATCTTTGTTGGCATTCTCATTCACAACGGTTTGGTCTTTATTGATTAGTTTATCAATCGAAAAATTAATATCCGTAGCTTGGCTGCGCTCAAAATCACGTTGCGTTCTGTAATTAATATATTCTTTGGCAATAGCATACTCATTCACAGCTAGTAACTCATGCTCAACAATATTTTGAATTTCATAAATTTTGATATTATGAGGAAAACGTTCCATAATTTCAGCAATAACCCGATCAGAAATAGCTTCTAATTTTGTTTCAACAAGCGATGACATTCGGGTCACTTTCATGCTAGCTTTTAAGAGAGCACTGTAAATTTTAGTGCTATCAAAACTCACCAAACGACCATCTCGTTTAATCACTTTGATATCTGGTTGAATAAGAACCTTGTTTTCTTCTAGTGTTATCATGTCCATTCTCCTTACTCGACTATTATAACACTCTAAACAAAAAAATCAATATATTGTGTCAAGGTTCTTTATCAGACACAATATATTGATTTTATTCTCATTTTTGACGGTAAAGGCGGAAGCCCTTAGCCACTAGTTTTTGATCCTTTTTATAATGACTTCTTAGAATTTTTTTAAATTTTTCTGGGAGTTTTTCGTGATTATTAACAACAATATAAACAGCTTCATTCTCCAAAAGTTCATCTTCTAAAATATGCTGATGGCTTTGTTTCTTCAAATTAACAAAAGGTGACGGAAATTGTGAAGCAGATTTAGCTCCTGTTTCAAGATAAATTTTGGAACTAGTATCCCAAACATAGATTGCTTGATCCTTATTGAGCTCTGACTTTAAATAATTAGCAATCTGTCCACGTACCTGATTAGTCTCAGATTCTTTAACCACTCGATAAACAGAGCAAGTCAGCGCAGCTACAAGCAACACTAAAGGTAGGTAAAGGTGTTTTTTGAGATACAAAGAAATGACACACCTTGTCCCATTTTTTCCTCTTCGACGTCGATGACTAACCTTATTTAGCACCGTTTGATAACTCTTCGCAATTGGTTGTGATGTTAGAATCAAAGCAAACGGCAGTAATGGTAAGAGATGATAAGTATGTAAGTCCTGTGCAAGCATGGCAATGACTAAGTAAGTCAAAAGCACTAAAGTAATTAACCACTTCATAAAACTATCTGAAGACTCTTTACTATTTTTTAGAAAATAAACTAAACCTGTTAGTAAACCAAAACCAACTGCTAATGCTAACTGCATACCCATACCCGCTAGCAACTCCAGCGAACCAACTTTAAAGTAAGTAAATGGATAGCCAACTGCTTGTGTGAGATAAGGCGATAAAATCTGAAGGTTTAAAATAAAATAACCAGCTGTATAAAAAATCAGAATCATTCCAAAAATAGCAGCAAGTAATTGGTAAAAACCTCTAGCAAGGTGCCCATTTTTCATATTATAAGAAATAACGGTTAGACAAGCTAGTAGCCAAAAGACAAGTGTTCTTGGCTCTAGTAACATAGCTATAGCACCAAAAAAACCAAATAAAATAAAAGCTTCATCTTGAACAAGATTGACAAAGTATTTTGTCAAAAACCAGGTCGATATAAGCACAAATGGCATCGCGAACTGAATCGGATACATGCCTCCAAATCCCAGTATGAGAGAGAAAACATAATAGAGCACAGAAAAAGCCAAGGCTACTTTTTGGAAAGCCGTTACATAATTTATCAACTTATACAGATACAATCCTGTCAGGTAAAAACAAGTCATTTGAATCAGAATCAAAAAAAGAGTGGTTCCCAAATGATAACTTAAAGCTATTAAGACAAAATATAAGAATCCCCCTGTAGTAAAAACATCACTGTAAGGAATTTGCCCTCGACTTAGCATCATACCAATATACAAATTTTGTGATTGTATACTGTTAGCCATATCCGTCAAAAAAGGAAGAGCCACTGTTAATAGACCAGCAATAAGACTCAAAGCCAAAATATAGAGCTTGTGTAAGCTAGGAACTTTTGTTTCATATTTCGTTGTATGTATAGTTGGCCCATCTTGTAGGCTTGTGTCTAAACGTTCTGAGATTTCTTTTTCACTTAACTGACTCACGATTTTTCTCCTTGAAATGTCATAAAACAAGTATAACAAAATCTAGTATTTAGTCAATTTACGAACAAGCCGAGCGTAGCGTAAAATATCACGAAAACGATGACATTTTCGTGTTTGATAATATTCTAAAAACAATCTATCACTATGCCTTAAGAAATAAATAAAATCACCCCCTAACTAATAGTTCGACAAATTTCCCTAAATTAGTCTTTAAATTCTTTCTAACAATAAAAAAAAGACCTATTGGCCCTTTTCTTTATTCTTCGTCTAAAAAGCTGTTGAAGACTTCTTCAATCATATCCCATTCTGCATCAGAGTCCTCAGGAATTGGTTGAAGGTCCCCTTCTGTGCCATCTTCATTTTCAGTAAATGAATAAGCTTGGATTTCAACTTCGCCAGATTCATCTTCTTCAGAACCAGCAGGAACTAGTAAAACATAATTTTTACCAAATTCTTCGCGTCCGTCAATCGTTAATAAAATCTCAAATAAGGTTTCATTACCTTGTTCATCAACCAAAGTAATAACTTCATGCTCGTGATCGTGTGTCATATTTTCTCCTTAATAGTTACGGTCTAAATAGTTTTGTAATATTAGTTGTGCTGCTAATTTATCAATAACTTTCTTTCGTTTCCCACGGCTAACGTCAGCTTGCTCAATCAACATGCGTTCTGCTTCAACAGTTGTTAGTCGTTCATCTTGATAATAGACAGGAAGTTGAAATAATTCTTGAACTTTTTGCCCATAAGCTTGACTTGCTTCTACCCTGGGGCCACTAGTATTGTTCATGTTTTTAGGCAAGCCCACCACAAACTTATCCACTTGATATTGTTTAACTAACTCAGTTAGACGCTCAAAACCAAAATCCTTCTTGTCTTCATCAATTGTTATGATTTCTAGGCCTTGTGCCGTAAATCCTAAAGGATCACTAATGGCAACCCCAACTGTTTTTGAGCCTACATCGAGTCCCATTATTCTCATTTAACGTCTATTCCATTTCCTTGTAAATAATAACGAACAAGTTCTTCTACAATCTCATCACGCTCATACTTACGAATCTGATTGCGAGCATCATTGTAACGAGGAACATAAGCTGGGTCCCCGCTCAAAACATACCCTACGATTTGATTAATCGGATTATAGCCTTTTTCATCTAAAGAATGGTATACGGCCGTCAGTGTCTCACTGATTTCCTTTTTGTCACCATCATCCAATTTAAAGCGGACTGTTTCATCTGTAAATCCCATACTTACACCTTCTTTCTAAAATTAAATGCTATGCTTTATTATAGCCTATTTTTTAGGAATAAACAAGAATTCAAGTAATGGGAAAATAAAAAAGCTCCTAGGAGCTTTTTTATAGAGCAGCGCGTAGACGTGCTTCCGTATTTTCAATATTACGAATAGAACGTGGCAAAAAGGCGCGAATATCATCTTCTTTATAGCCTACTTGTAGTCGTTTATCATCAATTAAAATAGGACTTTTCAAAATACGTGGATTTTCCTGAATCAAATCAATCACTTCACTAACGCTCAATTCATCAATATCACAATTAAGAGCTTTAGCATAGCGATTTTTTGAAGAAACAATGCTTTCTACCCCATTTTCAGTTTTTGATAAAATAGCTAAAATTTCTTCTCGTGTAAGAGGTTCTTTTCCTAAATTTTGTTCTTTATAAGGGAGCTTGTGTGCATTAAGCCATGTTTTAGCTTTTTTACAGCTCGTACAACTTGAAATCGTATAAATTTTAATCATGTTGTTCTCACTTTCTATCTCGTGATACCTATATTGTATCATAGTCAATTCTTAATAAATATAGGTCTTTGGACCTATATTTATTTCTTATTCAGCATTTTTTTACTTAATAAAGTTATTTTTGGGACTTTTTGTCATTTTTTTCTCTTCCCGCGTTGTAAAATGAAGTGCAACAAAAAAGACATGTTCGTCTGATATACTAGAATTCCCCAATTCAGTATGGAAAGCAGATGAACATGTCCAACATTAATTCTACCAGAAAATCATCCTATTCTCATCTTTCAGCCACAGAACGGAGTGAAATTGCTGCTTATCTTAAAATGGGAAAGAAACCCGCTGAGATTGCTCGACTCTTGGGTCGTCACCGTTCTACAATCTGCCGAGAAATAAAACGTGGTTCAGTAGAACAGGTAAAGGATAAGAATGGAAAACAAACCTTCTTCAACGCCTATTTCGCTGATAGTGGGCAACGTGTCTATGAAACCAATCGTCAAAAGAGTTCTTATCTCAAGTTGAATGACTGCTCCGCTAGGTTCATTGAACAATTAGAATCTGCCTTGACGGCTAACATTCGTCTCCATAGTGTGGATAGTTTTGTTCAGACTTACAAAGTGAACCATCCTGAAGAAGTCGTCCCCTCTACCAAAACGATTTATCGTTATATCAAAGAGGGGGTATTAGCTATTAACCAATCGATTTGCCTAAGATGGTTAGTATCAGAAAACGTTCTAAGAAAGTCATGAAGACGAATAAGAAGACTTTAGGTAAATCTATCGAAGAACGTCCAGAATATATTAATGATCGTTCTGAATTTGGGCGATTGGGAGATTGATTTGGTTCTCGGCAAGAAAACCAAAGGTGAAGCTGTTATGTTGACTTTGGTAGAGCGCCAGACACGCTATGCACTAGGAGTCAAGCTAGAAGACAAGCAGTCCCAAACCATTAACCGTGCTGTCACGCATCTCATCAGTCAGTATCCTATTGCATCCATCACAGCGGATAATGGTTCTGAGTTTAGTTTACTCTCAAACTTAGAAGCTGTTGAAGTTTACTTTGCACATCCCTATTCTTCACATGAGAGAGGAAAAAACGAGAACTTCAATGGCCTCCTCAGAGAATATGTCCCTAAAGGAGTCTCACTTAATCCACTAACCTCTGAAGAACTTGACAATTATATTACTGCCATCAATGAGCGCCCAAGACGACTTCTTCAATATCAATCCTCAAAATTCCTGTTTGAGCTATCCCGAACAGCTTAACATCTGGAACTCTAGTTATCTATGAACTGGTTGCACTTGACTTGACAACTTGCGTTTTTTTCTCTTTTTAGAAGTCCAGCAAAGAACATCCATTCCACCTAACTCTTTTATATTTTTATAGCCTTTTTTGAAAATTTTCAACTGATTCTGTTGGAATTGAACCATTTTCCTTCTTGCTAGCTTAATCAAAGAAAAGCTAATCGATTTGAAAACTTACTTAGCTATTTCCGAGCTCGTGAAAAAAGAGCCACTCCTCTGGATTTTGCTTCGCTTCCTTGTTTTCGAGCTCACGAAAAAATAGCCCACTGGGTCCGAAGACTCGCTTTCGTATTTCAAGGCTCGTGAAAAAAAGACCCACTGGGTCTTTTTTTAATCTTCAATTTCAATACCATTATCCAAGTCAAGGACTAAGTCATCTGATTCGACTGCTTCTGTTTTTTCTACAATGTCATCTTCAGTTTCTTCAAGTAAACCAAATTTAACACGCACTTTATGATCAATTTCATCAAATAATTCTGGATGATCAGCTAGATAACGCTTAGCATTTTCTGAACCCTGACCAATTTTTTCACCATTGTAAGAGAACCAGGCTCCCGCTTTTTGAATGATGTCCAAATCTGAAGCAATTTTAACTAATTCTCCGGTACGTGAAATTCCTTCACCATACATGATTTCAACTTCAGCTACTTTAAATGGTGGTGCAATTTTGTTTTTAACAACTTTAATTTTTGTTTCTTTACCGATACTGCTATCTTTTTGATCACCAGTACCTTTAATTTGTGTATTACCACGAACATCTAAACGAACAGAGGCATAGAATTTCAAGGCACGTCCACCAGGAGTTGTTTCTGGATTACCAAACATAACACCAACTTTTTCACGTAATTGGTTAATGAAAATAGCAATTGTTTTAGTTTTATTGATTGATGCTGACAATTTACGCATTGCCTGACTCATCATACGTGCTTGCAAACCAACGTGACTATCACCGATGTCTCCATCAATTTCTGCACGAGGAACTAGAGCTGCTACTGAATCGACAACAACTAAGTCAACGGCACCTGAGTCAATTAATTTACCAGCAATTTCAAGACCTTGTTCACCAGAATCGGGTTGAGACAAGAGCAATTCATCAATGTTAACACCTAGAGATGCTGCATAAGCAGGATCTAAGGCATGCTCCGCATCAATAAAGGCTGCAATGCCACCTTCTTTTTGTGCTTGAGCAACAGCATGAAGAGCAACAGTTGTTTTCCCAGATGACTCTGGCCCGTAGATTTCAATAATACGGCCTTTAGGGTAGCCACCAGCTCCTAGTGCAATATCTAAGGCAAGGCTACCTGAACTCATAACTTGAACCTTTTGTTCAGCACGTTCACCTAGACGCATTACTGCACCTTTACCAAAATCTTTTTCAATATTTTTTAAGGCATCATCAAGTGCCTTACGACGTTCATCACCAAATTTTTTAGTAATTTCTTCATTTTTTTTAACTTTTTTTGCCAATATTTTCTCCTCTTTTTAGGGTCATATTTCAGCCAAATCTTCCTTAATCCCCTAAGTAACACTACCACAATTATAACAAATTTTACATTTTTAATAAAGCTTTACGGACCAGATTAAAGGCATGTAAAGTGGCTATGTGACGGACATCTGAGCGACTTCTACCACTAATCATTACTTTAACTGATTCTACCTTATTTTCACTAGCAAGGCCAATGAAAACTGTTCCTGGTTGGTGACCTTCTAAAGAATCTGGCCCCGCTACTCCTGTAAGCCCTACTCCCAAATCAGCCCCTGTCAATTGACGTGATTTCTCCGCCATTTGCTCTGCAGTAAAAGCGCTAACCACTCCATTTTTTTCTAAATCCGATAAGGGAATACCTAACATTTTTGATTTTTCTTCCATACTATAGGTGACAAAGCCACCTGCAAAGACTTGTGAAACTCCTGAAAAATCACCCAAAGTTGCTTGGAATAAACCCGCTGTAAGACTTTCTGCTGCCGTCACTGATTTTCCTTTTTCTCGCAGCAACTTTACTGTCTCTGATGCCAAAGAATTGTCTTCACCGTAACCATAGAAAAAGTGACTCAACTCTTCTTGTTGCAGTGTTTTAGTGGCTAACAACTTTTACTCCAAGTCATCAAGTTTTGTCTTAGCTAGCTCTTGATCGTCAGACTTAGTTGACAATCGCAAAGTAACTTCTCCAATTTTAGCATAAGGGGCAATGGTTGGATCTGTCTGTTGAGTAATTAAGTCAGCTAAGACTGTTACCAATTGACTCTCTCCGATGCCAAAGAAGCGTAAAACCCTTGAGTAAAGTTTACTCCTATGGTCAGTTAAAAGAGGAAGTAACTCCTCCTTAACCATGGGTTTCAACTCACTTGGTGGCCCAGGTAAGAGGACATAAGTTACCTCTTTGTTACTGATAACACCTCCTACTGCAAGTCCTGTTTTATTTTGCAAAGGAATAGAGCCTTCAATCAGTTGAGCCTGACGCTCATTATTGGAAGTTCTATCGACTTGGGGACGATTGGAAAAGAAATCATCTAATTTTTGACTTGCTCTTTGATCAAAGACCAGCTGTTTATTTAGATAGCGGGCTAAAGTTTGCTTGGTCAAATCATCTTCGGTTGGTCCAAGACCACCACACAAAATCACTAAGTCACTTCGTTGACTCGCGATTGCAATCGTTGACAGTAGCCTATCTTGATTATCCCCAACAGCTATTTGAAAATAAACATCAATCCCAATTTCTGCCATTTTCTCTGATAAAAATTGAGCATTGGTATTTACAATTTGCCCTGTTAGTATTTCAGTTCCTACCGCAATCAGTTCAGCTCTCATTTCCTCACCTACCTATCTATTCGTAATCTGTTTACATTCTAACAAAAAAATCTCCGATTCACGAAGATTTTATGATCCTAGCTTATCATAAAGCTTTTAATGCTTAAGTAACTTTAAGGAAACTAGCGATAAAAAATGACAGATAAGAGCTACGGTAAGCAAATAGCTAAACATTAAACTAAGCCTTATCACTTCAGGAGCCATCATTTCTGATAATTTTAATATTATCGGTAAAATAGTAGTTAGGATCAGTAGCAGACGTAAAAAAATAGTCCATTTTAAAGACATAAGACGTCTTAGTTTGATCAAGAAAACTTGACTCACAAGAACATATTGTAACAGACCGAATCCTAAAGAAAGCCAAAGCATATTAGTCCTCGTCAAGGCAGTTATCACCATACCAACTAATAAAACACAGAGATAGGCATAAGCGACACTGGCCAACTCTCTTTCATTAGCTTTCTTACCTACAAGCTTAGACCGCTTGCGATTAACATAGTTTCCTTTTTTTCGACCACTTACTTTGTCTATTATTAAGAAAAGAACGAGTAACAACAAAATGCTATCAGTCAGCCACCCAGTCAGAAGGAAAAGCCAAATTAAAAGCACTACATAAGCCAAACCAACTGATAACCAATCTCTCACCTTTACTCTCTTACCAAAAAAGAGACGTTCTAAAACAAATAAAGTTTCCAATATGGCTAATACAGCCAAGCCTAGCTGTACCAAAAACAAGGCGTCTTTGTTGATCAAGTGATACCCTAAAAAAGTCAGCAGTAGTAGTCGTAACCAATCATTTCTCCAGAATGTCATTGATACCTCTCTAGCTCATTAATGAGACCCCTTTAAAATAAGATCAATACCTAAAAGAACAATCTTCCTCGTGATCATTAATCATGCCAGATGCTTGCATAAAAGAGTAAATCGTTGTAGGTCCTAGAAATTTAAACCCTCTTTTTTTCAGGTCTCTAGCCAAAACCACGGACAGAGCAGACTGTGCAGGAACTGGATTATCTTTGTTGACAAGATTATCAAGGGGTTGACCTTCCACAAACTCCCAAAGATAACTTGACAAAGTGCCGAACTCTTTTTGAATTTCCTGAACAGCTCTTGCGTTATTAACGGTTGCTTCTAGCTTTAAGCGATGACGAATAATGGCAGGATTTTTCAAAGCTGCTATCATTTCTTCTTGTGTAAAAGCTGAAACAGCTTCAATATCATCTGAAACAGCTTCAATATCATAGTGATGAAAAACTTGTCGAAAAGCTTGTCGCTTTTTCAACACAGTTAACCAAGATAAACCCGACTGGTAGCTTTCTAAACACAAGAGTTCAAATAAAGCTTGATCTTCATAAATCGGTTTTCCCCATTCCTTATCATGATAGTCACAATAAAGGCCATTATCAGAAGGGACCCAAGAACAACGTTTCATGTGAAACACCTAACCCTTCATGAGCATCTTAAGAGCTGATTTAATATATTGCTCTGAGGTTTCGTTAGTTCCTTCAAAGAAAGCTCGAATTTTTTTCAACTCACTGGCCTTATAGCCTAGCGCTAACAAAGCTTCAATAGCTTCATCTAAAGACGCGTTACCATTAGCTTTAGATTTGGCCTGACGTCCAGTGTTATCTTTTGGTGCTTCCACAAATTTTCCTGCTAAATCAAGCACCATTTGTTGGGCTGTTTTTTTTCCTATTTTAGGAAATTTCATCAAATATTTGATATCACTATTGTCAATAGCACTGACCAAGCCTTCGTTATCATCAACAGCTACAATAGCAAGAGCTGTCGTTGGACCAATACCTGAAACAGAAATCAACTTTAAAAACACGTCTTTTTCTGCTTCACTATGAAATCCAAATAACAAGTGAGCATCTTCTCGAATAACTTGATGCAGGTAAACTATTAGCTCTTGCTTGACACTATCTGTAAAGCTATAAGGATTGGCAACATGAATCATATACCCAATCCCGTTTGCCTCAATAACAATGTATTTAGCCGTTATTTTAGTCAGTTGACCTTTAATATAATCGTACATCTTAACCTTTTTCTTTCTGTTTGTCCTAAGTGAACTGACGTCTTCTTTTACAAGCTAAATCTATCTATTAATACTTTCCTAAATCTCTCAGACTAGTATGATTTTCTTGAATACGACGAAACATTTTTTCCATATCTGCCTTACTAAAATTAATCAGTACAGGACGCCCATGAGGGCAATTGTAAGGATTTTTGCACTGGGCTAATTGAAGCAACAAGTGTCTTGCGGAATAATCATCCAAACTATGATTTGCCTTAATCGAACCTTTACAACTCATCATAATAGCTAGCTCTGCTCGGTAAGTTTTGACAGAAACTTGATTGGTTAGTAAAAGCATGTCACACATTTCATAAATACCAGATTCGATTTCATCTTCTTTCATCCAAATCGGATGTTCTCTCAGTATAAAGGTATTTTGCCCATAAGCTTCTAAAAAAATACCAACCTCATTTAGTAGTGACATTTTTTCTTGTAGATTAATGAAGTCAGAGCCAGAGAATTCAAAGAGATAGGGAACTAATAGTTGCTGTAAACTAGTGTCAACTTCTTCAATCTTATCACGGTAGTACTCGTATTTGACCCGTTCTTGGGCGGCATGTTGGTCAATGATATAAAGTCCTTCTTGACCTTGAGCAAACAAATATGTCCCGTGCATCTGTCCAAAATACTCCAATTCTGGAAAGACCTTCGCCTCTTCTTTCTCCAAACGCTGAATCATCTGAGTCATTTTTTGCTTATTTTTAAAATCAATTCCTGAATGTTCTGTTTCAGCTTGCTCATGATTGGGACGACTAGCATGTTTGACACTAGGTTGACTATATTGCTCTAAAGTTTCTTCTACCTCGACCTTGTCAATCTCTTTGACAGGTCTGTCAAGATAGCTAGAAGAGTCGTTTAGGAAGGGTTCCTCTGACATAGCTGTCTCTTTGACAAAAAAATCATTTTTTTGAGCGTCATAATAAAGTTGACTACTTTGAAGAGGCAGTTTTATTTGCTCAGCCTTATCCTTGCCACGCACACTACTTTTGGCTAAATTATCCAAAGCATCTGGAATCAAATCTTGCGCACGCAAACTTTCTGAAATAGCTGTTTTGATGATTGTCATCAGTTCACGCTCTTTGGAAATACGGACTTCTTGCTTGGTAGGATGCACGTTCACGTCAGCAAGGTAAGGATCAATTTGGATATCAATAACCACAATTGGAAAACGCCCAACCATTAATTTTGAACCATATCCATCTAGAATTGCTCTATTTAATAGAAAATTCTTGATGTAACGACCATTAATTAAAATCGTCATATAATTACGATTGGCTCTGGTCAATTCGGGTAAACTAACGTAACCACTCACCTCAAAATCTAAATCAGCATTGGAGATTTCAATCATTTTTCGAGCCGTATTTAAGCCATAAATTCCTGAAATAGCCTGTCTTAAATCCCCTTTACCTGAAGTTTGTGTCAAGGTTTTACCATCACTAATCAAAGTAAAAGCTACTTCTGGATGAGCTAGACTGAGGCGATTAATCACATCGACAATATGAGCTAGCTCAGCCTGTAAACTTTTCATATACTTAAGGCGCGCTGGCGTATTATAAAAAAGGTTTTCGACCTTTATTTTTGTGCCAATAGGCGTTGAGACAGGCTCCAAAGTCTCAATTTGACCCCCTTTTGCTACCAATAAAGAGCCGTGTACTTCATTCTTAGTAGCCGTTTTGATGCTTATTTGACTAATAGAGGCTATAGAAGGCAGAGCCTCTCCACGAAAGCCAAGTGTTCTGATACGAAAAAGATCACTTTGTGTTTTAATTTTACTAGTCGCATGGCGTCGCAAACTCAAAGGAAGGTCTTCTTGAGACATGCCTTCACCATTATCTGTTATTTGAATCAATTTTAAGCCAGATTCTTCAATTTCAACAGTGATTTGACTGCTGTTTGCATCTATGGCATTCTCAACTAATTCTTTTACAACACTGGCCGGTCTTTCGACTACTTCACCTGCTGCAATCTGGTTAGCTAAAACCTCTGGTAATTCAATAATGTTTGTCATAATGACTGCTTATCTCTTTCTAAAAGGTGACTGATCTGCACCTTGCCAAATGGTATCTGTCCTTTTTAATAGTGGTTTAACTGACTAGTGAATACTTTTTTGAGCAGCATCTGTCTAGCTTTTATTGCTTAGTGGCCTCAGGGGTTTTCCATTTCTCATAAATTGCTTTAACTATACTGATTGTTAAAGCAATTGGTAAAATCCAAGACCATTGTGTCAAGGTAATAGTTACTTTATTCTCTCCCAATGCAAACTGAATACTGATAAAACAAGCCAATAAGGTACAAAAGAGCTGAAATGTGGTATCAAAAATAAAGGCAATTACTTTTTTAAAAGCTTTCATGACGTTTTCCTACTTCTTTCTATTATAGGTAAGGTTAAAAACAATAAATCTTAAAATAAAATACGCAATAGCAAGGAAACTAATAAGAAATGCTAAGCCATTAATCACTTGCAATAAATGATACAGAGGAGGGATAAACCGCCGTGTAAGCTGTAAGACAGCAAAATAAAATGGGAGAAATAACCAAGAAAAACGCGACCAAGACAGTTTCATAAAAACCTCTCTTATCATCTGCTAATTATCAGAAAAACTATTACTAGCTTTTGACAACATGCTTGTAACTCATCATTAGATGATTCAATCCTTTTAAAAGTGAAACTGCAATTCACCTTATCGCAATTGTCATCACCTACATAAATTCTAAACGAATCATTTTTATTATACCATTTCTGCTTCCTTTTTAGGACTTTTGTCCAGTCTACTAAGAGCAAAATCATCCTTTTTGAAAAATAAAAGGTCCTACAATAAAAGAGATTAGTTAATTAACATACTATTATTTATTGATCTAGACAACGATGATAAAGTCTCAGAAAATAAAAGAAAGACTTGACGCGAACGACAGGCCTTTCCTTTATTTGTAGAATATCCGTTTTTATTGTTATAAACGTTTTTTCAAGTCATATAGAGTTGTCATTGCTTGCATTGGCGTCAAATTCATAATATCCAGCGCTTCTAATTCTTGAATAATAGCTGTAACTTTATCCTCTGTATCAAACAACGATAATTGTGCTTTACTGTTAGTAGCAGAAGAGTCATCCTTATCTGTATGTGATGTCATAGCTAAAGGTTGTTTGGATTCAAGTTCCTGTAATACGGTATCAGCACGTTTCAACAAAGAGTTAGGCAAGCCAGCTATTTTAGCCACATGAATACCGTATGACTTGTCAGCAGGTCCTTGAGCTATTTTATGTAAAAATGTGACATCACCATCTTTTTCCAAGATAGCTACATGCACATTGACAAGGCTTGTCAATATAGTTGACAGCCCTGTCAATTCATGATAATGCGTTGCAAACATGGTCTTTGCTCCTACCTGATCATGAATGTGCTCAATAATGGATTGTGCCAGTGCCATACCATCATAGGTAGCTGTTCCTCTTCCCAACTCGTCAAACAAAATTAAAGAATCTTGAGAGGCCCTCTTAATAGCATGATTAGCTTCCATCATTTCAACCATAAAGGTTGATTGACCAGAAATTAAATCATCTGCTGCCCCTATACGAGTAAAGATAGCATCAAACAAGGGAAGGTCAACTGACTGAGCTGCCACAAAAGAACCCATTTGTGCCATAATGACGGTTAAGGCTAATTGTCTCATATAGGTGGATTTACCACTCATATTTGGTCCTGTTATTAACTGGATAGAGGTTTGACCGTCAAAAATAATATCATTAGAAATATATTCTTGAGCTCCCATTACTTTCTCCACCACCGCATGACGACCTTCTTGAATGTTTATCTGATGCTTTTGATTAAACTGCGGGCGGATGTAGTGGTTTTTTTCAGCTACAAATGAAAGACTTTGTAAGACATCGATAGTTGCAAGAGCTTTGGCAAGAGCTTGTAAGCGATCAATATAAGTTTCCACTTTTGCTCGAATACGCATAAAAATATCGTATTCCAGACTGGAAGATTCTTCTCTAGCTTCCAACATTTGACCTTCTATTTTAGCAAGTTCAGTTGTTCCATAGCGTTCTGAATTTTTTAAAGTGGCTTTTCTAAAGAAATAATCAGGAACCATGCTTAAATTAGAGTTGGTGACATGAAAATAGTAGCCATCTTTTTTATTATAATCAATTTTAAGATTATTAATACCACTATTTTGTCTCTCTTTAGCCTCAATATCAGCAATCCAACCAGTACCTTCACGCATGACTTTTCGGTAATGATCTAATCGCTCATCAAAGCCTGTCCTTATAATATTTCCTTCGTTAATAGTGGCTGGCGCATCCGGGTCAATAGCACTTCTAATTAATTGCTCTAATTCAGGAATTGTGTCAACCTGATTGACAAGTTTGTCAAGATAAGGACTGTTAAAACTTTCTAAAATAGCTTTGATCAGTGGTACTTGTCCTAAGGTATGCCCTAATTGCAACAAGTCCTTTGGATTTGCTTTTCCAAAAGAAACCCTACTTGAAAGTCGTTCAATATCATAGACACCCTTTAGACTGTCACTTAAATCGGTTCGTTCGATAAAGGCATCTAAAAATACTTGAATGATATTTTGCCGCTCAAGAATCGCTTCTTTATTGACCAGAGGACGATCAATCCAGGTTTTTAACAAGCGCATTCCCATAGCCGTTTTGGTTTCATCCAACAACCAATACAAACTCCCATGTTTCTTACCAGTCCTTGCATTTTCCACCAAATCTAAGCTGGACTTAGTAGCATAAGACATTTGCAAATAATCTTTTATCTCATAGTGGACCAACTCTTGTAAATGACTGAGCTCACGCATTTGCGTCGTATGAACATAATTCAGGAGTTTAGCTGCAACAGAGCGTTCAATTGGACTAAAGTCAGCTTTTATCAATCGCTCATCTTCGTAGAGAGTGTCTTCAAAAGAAAGCAGAAGGTTCATTTGCTTTACTAATACTGTCTGTTCTTCATCTGAAAGTTCAAAACCAAGTAAGACTTCACGCGCTTTAAGGTTTTGAATCTCACTTTTAACACTCAAAAAATCAGCTAAATCGGTAACACGAAACTCTCCTGTAGACAAATCCATATAAGATAAACCGTAATGAGTCCCGTCAAAATCAACTGCTACTAAAAAATTATTAGCATTATCAGGCCTTGTTGAATCAACTGCTGTACCGGGGGTAATAACTTGAACCACTTCACGCTTTACCACTCCAACAGATTGTTTAGGATCCTCCATTTGCTCTGCAATGGCTACCTTATAGCCCAAGTCAATCAGAACATCAATATATTGTTGAGCGGAGTGATGAGGCACTCCTGCCATGGGAATTGGATTCTCAGCGTTTTTATTGCGGCTCGTCAATCCTATTTCTAAAATCTGAGCTGCCTTAACAGCATCTTCATAAAATAACTCGTAAAAGTCTCCCATCCTAAAAAGCAAAAAAGCATCTGGATAATCTTTTTTAATGTCCAGATACTGTTGCATTCCAGGAGAAATGTTAGCTTTTGCCATTATTTAACTCCTTATTTAACTTATCTTCTATAGTTCCGGTGATGTATTGAATCAGATCACTAGCATCTTGCATTTTGCAACGATAGGCTTCAATGATTGGCTGACAGTCAAGTTCTTGTTTAAGAGCATTTGCCTCTTGATTAGCGGAAGCTGCAGCTTTTTCTTTATCTATCTTTTGAAAAAGGTAAAAATCTTGTTGCTGACGTTTCATATCATAAGACTTCTTCTCATAATCTGTCATATCCATCAACTCTTGTCGTGCTTCTTGATAGCTTTTTACACTTGGATGAGTCGCAATGCCTATCTTTAACTGGTCGAGCGCTACTCGGTAATCTGTCATATGCCTGCCGCTAAATCTTTTTCAAAACGTTTTGCGATTTCTTCGTATCGGCAAATGACTAGCAAAGTATCGGCACCTGCAATGGTCCCCAAAATATCTTCGATACTGTCATTGTCGATTAAGTTTGCTAGCACATCTGCCTCCCCCAAATTTGTATGCAGAACTAACATAAAACCCGCACGATCAACCTTCAGCACATAAAATCTCACGTCTGGACTAAAAGGTGTTGCGACGGGTTCAGAAAGGCTATAATAGAGTTTCCCTTCTTCATTTCGCAACTTTAAAAGCCCGATTTCACGCAAATCACGAGATAGGGTAGCCTGAGTCACCTCAATGCCTTCTTTTTGTAAGTATTTTTTGATTTCTTCTTGCGTCCCGATGTGTTCTGCCTGAATAATCTGCTTAATCTGATTTTGTCTCTCCATTTTATTCATGATATATCACCCCAATTGTATAATTATCCTCTTAGATTATACCAAAAAAAATGTATTTTTTCATGCTTCTGATGGGATTTTAATAAGATTTATCCCTCTTTGATACCTATTTTGATGTTTAATAAGAGCCAATGTAAGCCATTTGATTGATTAATTCTTTTTTCAGAAAATATAAGATAAAATATTTGAAATAAGATTTAATTTTTCAGTATAATTTCTCAATTCTCATCTCGTTTATTTTGCAGAAATGTGTTAGAATAAGATGACAAACTATTTTTAGGAGAAACAATATGGATACTAAAACTCTAATTGCAAGTGAGATTGCTAAAGTAGTTCCTGAACTCGAACAAGAAGCCATCTTCAACTTGCTTGAAACACCAAAAAATTCAGATATGGGAGACTTAGCTTTTCCAGCATTTAGCCTTTCCAAGATTCTTCGCAAAGCACCTCAAATGATTGCTAGCGAATTAGCAGAAAAGATTGAAGCTAGCCAATTTGAAAAAGTGGTAGCTGTAGGCCCTTACCTTAATTTCTTCCTAAATAAAGCAGCTATTTCAGAACAAGTCTTAAAACAAGTTATTACAGATGGTTCTGATTACGCGCAACAAAACGAAGGACAAAATCGTCATGTTGCCATTGACATGTCAAGTCCAAATATTGCTAAACCATTCTCTATTGGCCATTTACGTTCAACCGTTATCGGAGATAGCCTTGCAAATGTCTTTGCTAAAATGGGCTATGAGCCAGTTAAAATCAATCACTTAGGAGACTGGGGCAAACAATTTGGGATGTTGATTGTTGCCTATAAAAAATGGGGGGACGAAGAAGCCGTTAAAGCACACCCTATCGATGAACTTCTAAAACTTTATGTACGTATCAATGCAGAAGCTGAAACAGATCCTACCGTTGATGAAGAAGCCCGTGAGTGGTTCCGTAAATTGGAAGACGGCGACCAAGAAGCGACTAGCTTATGGCAATGGTTCCGTGATGAAAGCTTGCTTGAATTTAACCGTCTCTATGATCAAATGAAAGTGACTTTTGATAGCTACAACGGAGAAGCTTTCTATAACGATAAAATGGACGAAGTCCTAGAACTACTTGAAGCAAAAGGTCTCTTAGTCGAGTCCAAAGGAGCCCAAGTGGTGAATTTGGAAAAATATGGTATCGAGCATCCTGCTCTAATCAAAAAATCTGATGGTGCTACACTTTACATCACCCGTGACCTTGCTGCTGCCCTTTACCGTAAATGTACTTATGATTTTGCTAAATCAATCTACGTTGTTGGTAACGAACAAGCTGCCCACTTCAAACAACTAAAAGCTGTTCTTAAAGAAATGGGTTATGACTGGTCAGATGACATGACTCACGTGGCTTTTGGATTAGTCACAAAAGGTGGTGCTAAGCTATCTACCCGTAAAGGTAATGTTATTTTACTAGAGCCAACTGTAGCTGAAGCTATTAACCGTGCAGCTTCTCAAATTGAAGCGAAAAACCCTAACCTTCCTAACAAAGAAGATGTGGCACACGCGGTTGGTGTCGGAGCTATCAAGTTCTACGACTTAAAGACTGACCGAATGAACGGTTATGACTTTGATCTTGAAGCTATGGTATCCTTTGAAGGGGAAACTGGACCTTATGTTCAATACGCACACGCGCGTATCCAATCCATCTTGCGTAAAGCTCAGTTTGAACCATCTACACAAGCTCAGTATAGCCTTAATGATGCTGAGAGCTGGGAGATTATTAAACTAATCCAAGATTTCCCACGTATTATCAAACGAACAGCTGATCATTTTGAGCCATCTATTATCGCAAAATATGCTATTAATTTGGCACAAAGCTTCAATAAATACTATGCCCATACTCGTATTCTTGAAGAAAATAATGAACGTGATAGCCGACTAGCACTTTGCTATGCAACAGCTACTGTTCTAAAAGAAGCCCTTCGCTTACTTGGTGTTGAAGCTCCAAATGAAATGTAACCAAAAACCTTCCTCAAAATTGAGGAAGGTTTTTTAGGTAAGCTTTTGCATCCTACATTGGTCAATTTCATAATGTACTGAAGCCACTTTTTGACAAAAAACTTCATCATGTGAAACCAGTAAAAGAGCTCCTAGGTATTCTTTTAAATAAACTTCTAAAGCTTCAATCGCAACTAAATCAAGGTAATTGGTAGGCTCATCTAAAATTAACAGATGATGTGGTCTCAACAGCATGAGAACTAGTGATACTCGAATGCGTTCACCTCCTGATAGACATGTTATTTTTTGTTTAGCTTTATGGTAGTCAATACCCATCATAGCTAAGCTATTAAAAATAATATGTTGACTTTGATTGCTTTGCTTCTGAATGATATCAAACGCACTTAAGTCCAGGTCTAGATTAAGTTGATCTTGTCTGAAATAACTAATCTCAAGTCCTTGAGCATAATATCCTGGCAATTTGTGATCAACTAGGGCTTCTAAAAAACTACTTTTTCCAGCTTTATTGCGCCCTTTTATCACTACTTTATCATGACCTCTATTGATGAAATCCGGGTAATCAAACAGGTATTCTTCTTTTCGAAAAAGCTGTCCTTCTGTTAGTCTTATTAAAGTATTTGGTGTAGCTTGCTTATCTGAAGAATCTTTTAATTTTGCCCATTGCTTTTTGGGAATATCCTTAACTTCTGGTAAGTTAGCTAATCGTTTCTCCATCACTTTACTTGTTTTGGCAACCGCTTTTGCTTGAGAATCATAACTACCAGCAAATGCATTAACTTTCCAATCAGAAGATGAGACGTTTTTCTTTTTGCGTCGAGACATCTTCTTAGCTTTCTCCTTTTTCATCAAAATGGCATGTTCTAACTGAGCGACTTTTTGACGATAGGACTTCAATTCTCGTAACCGACGGGCTTCTTCTCTAGCCCTGAGCTCTTGAAAATCATGGTAATTTCCTGGATAGACCTTTATGGTTTTGTCTTCGATTAGCCAGATTTTTTGACTAACATCATTAATTAACTTCCTGTCATGACTAATCACTACTGCGGTTCCTTTAAAAGCTAAAAGTTGAGAGATCAACCACTGTTGATTGTTGCTATCTAAATGGGAGCTAGGTTCATCTAATAATAAAAGAGTAGGTTTTTTCTGAAAGGCCTTTTTTAGATAAGCCATCATTTGCTCACCACCTGATTGTTGACTAGCTTCTTTTATCTGAGGAACATAAACAAAATCACTGTTTAGAACAAGCCTTCCCTCATAATCGTCTATTTGTCCAATAAGGGATTTAAAGAAACTGGTTTTCCCGACCCCATTCTCTCCAAGGAGAACGATTTTTTCACCTAAATGCAAACTCAAATCTTTAATAGCTAATAAATCTCTATCTTCTATTCTTAACTGATAATCAGAAATACGTAATATCTCCATCATGATTCCTTTCTATAATATAGAAAGGTTTGAAAAAGAGCACACAAAAAAAGCTTTGATTTCAAACCTCAAAGTAGACACTAACTCCTTGTGTTAAAGGAAATTAGTTAGCAACAATGAGTTATTTGTTAATCATAGCTGTTTTTCAACCTCTGCAATCATTTGATTGTCTTCATTTTAGCATCCTTGGCTTTTTCTGTAAAGCCTTCTCAATAGGTTTGTCAAAATTTTTTCGTCTAATTTTAAAATCAGAACTAATGACTTCATCAACATCAATAATAGAGATAAAGGCATCAGGATCAAGTTCCGCTAGAATACGTTTGACCTCTCTTACCTCACTGGGGTTAAGTGTGACATACATGATATTGTATTCATTGCCAGAATAGGCTCCTTGACCCTTCAGATAAGTAACCCCACGATTGATTTCTGTCAAAATCGCTTGTGCCGCTGCTTCTGATTGTTTAGTGATAATAATCATGCCACGAATCGTATAGCCACCATTTTGGACAACGCTAATCATTTGACTGAATACAAAACTAGCTACCAGGGTATAAAGCATGTGTTTTAAATCCACATAAGTCAAGGAAGCTAATAAAACCAAGGTATCAACCAGTAGCAAGGTTTGCCCAAGCTTAGCTCCAAATTTTTCTTCAGCAATACGACCAATAATATCCGTGCCACCTGTGGTAGCCCCGTAACGAAAGACAATACCACTACCAATACCTGAAAAAAGACCCGCAACTACAGCCACTAACATCATATCATGTTCAAGGCCTAAAGCTATTGGCATCTTTTGCCAGATCCAAATAAAACTTGACATTAAAACTGTACCATAAATGGTCAAAGCTAAAGAACGTCTCCCAAAAATTCTAGCTCCCAAGATAAACAAAGGGAGATTAAACAGGAGGGATGAATAGGCCGGATTAATACCGAAGTGCGCGTGCAAAATTAAGGTAATTCCTGCAACGCCACCCTCAGCCAATTTATTGGCCATATTAAAATTAACAAATCCAAATGTATAGATAGCAACACCTATAGCAATTAAAAAAAGTTCTTTCACCCGAGACATTCTTTCATGACTTGCCATTCACATACCTCCATATTTCTTTTTATTCTTTTTTATTTATCACGTAGAGACTTCATAACTGATTTCTAGCTTTTTGCTTTGTTCTTCTTTATCATTTTTCTTTTAGAAGCAATAAATTCGGGACTATTAACTTCATCCACATCAAAATAAGAGACAAAGGCCTTTGGATCTACTTGAACAATAAAAGCTTTGACTTCTCGAATATCTGTACGACTTAAAGCTACATAGATAACCTTTTTTTCTCGTCCTGAATAAGCTCCCTCACCATGCAAATAAGTAACGCCTCGACCCAGTTCTTCCATAATAAAAGTCGAAATAGCCTCCGCATGATCAGAAATAATGAAAATACCTCTAGCAGAATACCCACCATTTTGGACCAGGTGAGCAATGCGTCCATACATGAAACTAGCAATCAAAGCATACATCATTTGAGGCAGAGAAATATAGGTCAAGGAAATAAGCATGACAAAAATATCGGCTTCTCCGATAGTACCCCCATTTCGAAAGACCAAACCACCACCAAGTCCACCGATGATACCTGCCATCAGAGAAACAACCAAACTATCATGATCTAAGTCAACAACAAGTGGAATTTGCTGAAAAATCCAGACAAATAAATATAAGGATAAAATGCCAGTGACAGTATAAATCATAGATCTCTTACCAAACATTTTTGCTCCCAAAACAACCAACGGAAGATTAATGAGATAGCCACTGATAGAAGGGTTAATATCAAACAGAGCTTTAGCTACTAACGTTAGACCTGCCAAGCCATTGGCTGCAATCTGATTGGCCATATAAAAATAGACAAAGGCAAAGGCATAAGTAGCCGCTCCAAGAATTATGAAAGCAAAATTTTTCAGTTTTAGGCTTTGATCAACTGGCATTCCAACTCCTTTATTAAATGTCTTCTTCAACAAAGCGACCTATAATACGAACGTTTTCTGCCACAGACACAAAAGCATTGGGGTCTGTTTTTAGCATCAACCATTTAAACTCAGGGTATTCTTCTCTGGTTAAAATGGTAATCAAAACAGCTTTTTGCTCGTGTTTATAGGTCCCTTCTGCTTCATTGATACTGGTGACCCCTCGATGTAACTTTTTATGAATCATCTGAATAACTTTGTCTGGGCAACTGGTCACAATGGTTGCTTGCATTTTCTTTTGTTTAGTAAAAATAGCATCGGTAACACGACTGGACACAAAAATAGTTACCATTGAATAAAGGGCATACTGCCAACCAAAAAGCAGCCCTGCAAAAATCATAATAACACCATTCACCATTAATGATAAACTACCGACATCTTTTCCAGTTCGTTTTCTAAGGGTTAAGCTAATAATATCTGTTCCCCCACTTGAAATACGTGATTTAAGACCCGTGCCAATTCCCATCCCCATAACCAGTCCCCCAAAAATAGCATTAATAAGGGGATCAGTCGTTAAGGTCACCTGAGGCATAATCTGGATAAAAAACGAGCTCATCGTAACTGTTATAAAGGTAACAATCGTAAACTTATGTCCAATTTTATACCATGCCAAAACCAATAGAGGAATATTAATAACATAAAAAGCTAAGGCAACTGGTATATCAATCGCAAAAAAGCGGTGGCTAACTGCTGTAATAACCTGAGCAAATCCTGTCGCGCCACTAGAGTAGACATGACCTGGTTGAAAGAAAAAATTAACAGCTATACTGGATAGAATGCCATAAAGCAGAGAAGCGGAAATCTTCTCTGCATATTTTTCTTTGGAAATACTTCTTAGGGCATGAAGTAAGCCGATTTTCTTGGCCCCTCTACTAATCACGTATTTTACTTTTTTCTTGTAGGTTGTTTTTTTAATCATGACTTTCTATCTGAAGACTAAGTTCTTCTAATTGTTTTGATGACACCAAACTTGGTGCTTGAGTCATTGGATCTGAAGCCTTGTTATTTTTTGGAAAAGCAATGACTTCACGAATATTATCTTTATCAGCTAACAGCATGACAAAACGGTCAAGTCCAATAGCTAATCCACCATGAGGAGGGAACCCAAAGTCCATAGCCTCTAACAAGAAACCAAACTGTTCATTAGCTTCTTCTGCTGTAAAGCCAAGGGCTTTGAACATACGCTCTTGCATATCTTTTTGGTTAATACGAAGGCCTCCACCGCCAAGTTCGTATCCATTCAAAACAATGTCATAAGCCACCGCACGAACTTGAGCTAATTGACCTTCTAGCTCATGAGCTGATTCTTGAGTTGGTAGTGTGAATGGATGATGCGCAGACATATAGCGGCCTTCTTCTTCAGACCATTCAAACATTGGCCAATCAACAACCCAAAGGAAATTAAACTTAGAAGGGTCAATCATGTCAAGTTCTTTAGCAATACGATTTCGAAGAGCCCCCAAGGTATTGTTGGCAACTTCAAGCTCATCTGCCACAAATAAGACCAAGTCATTTTCTTCTAATTGTAAAGCTTCTGTCAAGTTAGACTCGATTGTTGTCAAGAATTTGGCAACTGGTCCAGCTAAGTTACCTTCTGCCACCTTAGTCCATGCAAGTCCCTTCGCTCCAAATTGTTTAGCAAATTCTGTTAGTTTATCAATATCTTTACGAGAATAACGGTCTGCATTTCCCTTAACCACAATAGCTTTAACTGCCTTAGCTTCTGAGAAGACCTTGAAGTCAACTTCCTTGACAAGTTCTGTCAAGTCTTGTAAAAGCATGTCAAAGCGAGTATCTGGTTTATCTGAACCATAGGCGTTCATGGCATGATCATACGCCATGCGCGGAAATGGCAAGGTTACTTCAATCCCTTTTGTTTCCTTCATAACTTTAGCAATCATTCCTTCAACGATATCTTGGATTTCTTTCTCAGATAAAAAGGACGTTTCTAAGTCAACTTGTGTAAACTCAGGTTGACGGTCTCCACGCAAGTCCTCATCACGGAAACATTTAACAATCTGATAGTAACGATCAAAGCCAGCGTTCATCAATAATTGTTTTGTGATTTGTGGACTTTGCGGTAAGGCGTAAAAGTGCCCTTGACTGACACGACTTGGAACTAAATAATCACGCGCTCCTTCAGGTGTTGATTTTGATAACATAGGAGTTTCAACATCTATAAAGCCAAGCTCATCAAGGTAATTACGGATAGCATGAGTTACCTTGGCACGTAATTTAAAATTCGCTAACATCTCTGGGCGACGAAGATCCAAATAACGATAGCGTAAACGTGTCTCATCACTGACTTCCACTCCATCCTTAATTTCAAATGGCGTTGTTTTAGCTGTATTGAGAATCGTTAAAGCTGTTACCTTTAATTCAACTGCACCTGTCGCTAGTTTGTCATTGGCTTGTTGACGCGCTTCAACAGTCCCTTCAACTTCAATGACATACTCGCTTCTTAAACTTTCAGCAGTTGCCATTAATTGACTTGAAACCTCTTCAGGATTAATGACCAATTGCATGATGCCTTCACGATCTCGTAAATCAATAAAAATAAGTCCGCCCAAATCTCTGCGGCGACCTACCCATCCTTTTAAAGTTATAGTGTTTCCAATATGTTCTTCACGAACACATCCTGCATACATGCTACGTTTCATATCATATCTCCGTTACTTTTTATATTCTTTACTATTATAGCAAAAAGGCACTAAAAACCCCACCCATTGAAAGGAGTTTTTAGGAAATAGTAGAACTGATTTCAGAAAAGATAAAGCTCTTGAACAAAAGATAAGAAAAAAACGTGAATCATCACGTTTTTTAACTTAATTTGGTTAAAATGGCTTCAAAATTGGTCATTATCTCTTCAAAAGAAACCTTAAGTTCTTGTCGGGTTTGATTATTTTTAATTGTTACCTGACCTTCTTCAACTTCTGTCTCACCAAGCGTTAAAACGACCTTTGCTTTAAATAAATCAGCCGATTTAAATTGGGTTTTAATTTTTCTGTCTAGGTAATCGCGTTCTGCTGTAAAACCTTGTCTTCGAACAGCTTGTACGAGTTGTAATGCTTTTTGATTAGCTCCTTGTCCAAGTACAGCGATATAGGCATCCATCTCAGACTCAACTGGTAATGCAATACCTTGCTTGTCTAAAATCATTAAGAGTCTTTCCAAGCCTAAACCAAAGCCAAAGGCTGGGGTTTCAGGTCCATCAAAGTAAGACACAAGACCATCATAACGACCGCCAGCACATACGGTTAATTCTGAGCCGTCTATTTCTGTAATCACCTCAAAAATGGTGTGATTATAGTAATCTAAACCACGTACCATGTTAGTATTAATCACATAAGGGATTCCTAGATCCTCAAGCATTTCCTTAACGGCTTCAAAATGCGCCTGACTCTCTTCATAAAGATATTCTAATATAGAAGGAGCGTTTTTAACTGCCTCTTTATCCACAGCTTCTTTTGAATCCAAAACACGTAATGGATTTTCATCTAAACGGCGTTGGCTATCTTTTGATAAGCCATCACGTAAAGGTGTTAAGTATTCAATAAGCGCCTGACGATAAGCAAGACGGCTAGCAGGACCGCCCAAGCTATTTAAATGTAGCTGAAGATTGTTAAGTCCCAAATTTTCAAACAAATCATAAGCCATAGCAATGGTTTCGACATCTGTTGCTGGGTTCCCAGATCCAAAGCACTCTACGCCGGCCTGATGAAACTCACGCAGTCTACCAGCCTGTGGGCGTTCATAACGAAACATTGATTCTAAATAGTAAAGTTTTACTGGTTTTTGCACCTCAGGAGCAAATAATTTATTTTCGACATAAGAGCGTACAACAGGAGCTGTTCCTTCCGGACGCAAGGTGATGTGTCGGCCACCTTTATCATGAAAATCGTACATTTCTTTTGAAACAATATCCGTTGTATCCCCTACTGAACGGCTAATGACTTCATAATGTTCAAACATTGGTGTTCGAATTTCACCATAATGATATTTTTTAAACGTATCGCGTGCAACTTGCTCCACATATTGCCATTTGGCAGCTTCAGCAGGAAGGATATCCTGTGTTCCTTTAGGTTTTTGTAATTTCATAACATTTCATACAAGCATATTTCAGAAATGCCTAACATAAAAAGGATAGGGGTAAAAACTCCATTTGCTATTCTTTCTATGATAAAAGCTCACTCTCATCAGCCAACTAGGTCACTTCAACAGCTTAAACCTTTCCTTCAATTTTCATTACTAATATTTTACCACAAATTCACCAAGGCAACACTGGCAATAGGTGAAAATTAAGCATCCGTATCACCTCAAAAGAAAAATCAAAAAAATTGTCAAGTAACTTTACTTTACATAAAAGATGTGTTACTATATTAAAGTTGGCGAGAGCCATAACATAAAAATCAAAGAATCAGGGTTGAAAATCTACTATCACTATTAGTGATAACCAAAATGTTTAGTCATTGAAGATTTTCGCAAGACTCTAACTATTTTAATCGGAGGATAGAAAAAATGGCAGTTCCTGCACGTCACACGTCTAAAGCTAAAAAGAACAAACGTCGTACACATTACAAATTGACAGCTCCATCTGTACAATTCGACGAAACTACTGGAGATTACTCACGTTCTCACCGTGTATCACTTAAAGGATACTACAAAGGACGTAAAATCGCTAAAGCTAACGAAGCTAAATAATAGAAGGGAGATACCATGCGCGTAAATATTACACTTGAACACAAAGAATCTGGTGAACGCTTGTACCTTACTTCAAAAAACAAACGTAACACTCCAGACCGACTTCAATTGAAAAAATACTCACCAAAATTACGTAAACACGTAACTTTTACAGAAGTTAAATAATTGAGATATAAAAAGCCTATGAAATGAACGTTTCAAAGGCTTTTTTCGTGCTTAAAAAAACAAATGAAAAAACAAAATAGAGAGTAAGGTTATTAACACTGTCAATCCTGTGTACGCAATAACAATCCATGCTTTTTGATAAGGGTATTTTGCTTTTTCTTTAATCTTATCAATCTGATCTAAGCTCTCACCCTTTGCTATAGCTTCAAGTTCTCGGTAAGTCTGAACATCATATGTCTTTTTAAATCGCTCAATTCTTAAGGCGCTACGCATGATTATCAACCATAAGATAGCAATCGGACCATATCCCCACCAACCTAACCAAGACATTATGGGATAAATACTGATAGCAATTAGGAGTGTCCCAAATAACATAATATGCGTATCCCTATCACATTGTTTAATCTCCTCATCCTTAATACTTAAAGTCATTTTTTGGATATCTTCTGCTATTAGTTGCTCTAAAGGAACCTGTAAGGACTTACTTAACATCAAAAGATTTTGCAGGTCTGGATAGGTTTTACCGTTTTCCCAGTTTGAGATAGTCTGCCTGGAAACATAAATCATTTCAGCAAGCTCTTCTTGTGACATCTGTAATTTTTTTCGATAATAAGGTAACTGGTTTTTAAAGCCCATAATAAATCTCCTTTTTAATAGCTACTATAATCCTTCTTCAATAAGTTTACTATCAAAAGTCTTTGACATAAGCTTTTTTTCGTTTATCTTTTTGATAATTGTCGTAAGGTTTACAGTTTTTGTAAATTTTCTTTATAACTTTGACAACCAAACTTGACTTGATCACAAAGACACGGTATTTCATGGTATTTAAGAAAAACATCTTCAAAATGGAATGTCCTATTAGGAACAATTATTTTAGTAGGGATAAGCAGCTTTGTGTCAGCAATTCTTTAAATTTATGATACAATAAAATCATTCTTTTCAGGAGGCAACAATGGTTTCATTTATTTCAAGAGTTTTTAAGGGCATGATTATTGCACTAGGTTTTATTTTACCTGGTGTATCCGGTGGTGTTCTCGCAGCCATTTTAGGAATCTATGAGCGAATGATTTCCTTCTTAGCTCATATGAGGGATAACTTTATTGAAAATGTCTTATTTTTCTTACCAGTAGGAATTGGTGGTATTTTAGGTATTGCTCTCTTTTCTTTCCCCGTTGAGTTTTTACTTAAGCACTATCAAGTTATCGTCTTATGGGGATTTGCTGGTGCTATTGTCGGCACTATTCCTAGTCTGATTAAGGAGTCAACCAAGCAGTCTCAAAGAGACAAAGCTGACTGGCTATGGCTAGTCCTTACCTTTGTTATTTCGGGACTAGGTCTATACTTCTTAAATGATTTAATCGGTACCTTACCAGCTAACTTTTTAACCTTTGTTTTAGCAGGTGCCTTAATTGCTTTAGGAATACTTGTCCCTGGACTAAGCCCGTCAAATCTCTTACTTATCTTAGGACTCTATGGTCCTATGTTAATAGGGTTCAAATCTTTGGATTTATTAGGGACTTTCTTACCTATTGCTATCGGAGGAGTCCTAGCAATCTTGGCTTTTTCTAAAAGTATGGATTATGCTTTACAGCACCATCATTCAAAAGTCTACCACTTTATCATTGGTATTGTATTATCCAGCACGCTATTAATTCTTATCCCAAATAGTAGTAGTCCGGAGTCTATTTCCTACAGTCATGCAGGTATCTTAACCTGGCTTATGGCCCTTGTGTTATTTGCTCTTGGTATTTGGCTCGGACTTTGGATGAGTCAATTAGAAGAAAAATACAAATAACCTTTACAGGTCGTTGACAAAAAGTTGACGCCAACAAACTAGTGCTCTATCTCCCCTTAGATTTTTCAATATCTAAGGGGTTTTTCTTTGCAATTGATTCATCATTTAGAATATCGGTTAAACATTTGGTAAACTGTGCAGTCATTCCCCAGATCAGATGATCAAATTGTTCATAAAAGGGAATCGCATACTGCTGATTTTTAAAAGGGTATTTGATGCCATTTCGAATACGATCAAATGGAAAACTAGGCGTTTTTATGGGTTGTGAGTGTAGGTCATAATAAACGGGTTTTTGTTTTCTTAGTTGTGACAATGGCACCGTAAAAAAACATTCTACTTCATCGTTTGATTTGAGTAAACGCCAATCATCAATCATTAATTGGCCAACAAAGCAGTGAATCGTTCTTTGACTCTGGACTGAATAATCAATCTCGCCCCAAAGGTCAATCGCATCTGATGAAATAGCTAATTCCTCCATCGTTTCACGAACAGCCGCTTCTTGATATGTTTCTCCTACTTCTACACGTCCCCCTGGAAAAGAGACCTCACCTGGTTGTGAGATCTGCTGACTCCTGATTTCATATAGAAGATGCCAATCATTATTTTCCCAAATCAAGGGAATAAAAACCGCATAGCGCCTTTTTTCTCCTATGGGTTTAGGTTGATATTTCTCAATTAAGTTGCGCATCTGTTATCCTCTTTACATATGATTTGATTAATCTTCTTTATAGTATAAAATTAAGTTCTTTTGGTCAACTAAGTATCCTAGTGTTTAATCACCTTCTAAAACAAATTTTTTAACGATAAGCATTGACAAGTCAAATGATAAGGCATATACTTTATATGTAAAATAATTATATATAAAGGAGTAAGATATGTATTTTCCAGTATCAGCTACCTTGATTGAATTTTTGATTTTATCTATTGTTCAAAAAAACGATTCTTATGGTTATGATATTAGCCAAACAATTAAATTAGTAGCCAATATCAAAGAATCTACCCTTTATCCTATTTTAAAAAAATTGGATAAATCAGGTTTTTTAACAACTTATAGTCAAGAACATCAAGGTCGTAAACGTAAGTACTATGCTATTACCTCCCTAGGACAAGCTCAGCTTGTTTATCTGAAAGAAGAGTGGAATAGCTATAAAGAAGCCCTAGATGGGATAATTGAAGGGAGTTTGAGACATGACAAGGATTGAATACCTAGCTGAGCTAGACAAATACTTACGAAAATTACCAAAAGAAGATTACCAAGAAGCCATGGACTATTATATCGAGTATTTTGACGAAGCAGGACCAGAACGTGAAGAGCATGTTATCCAAGAATTGGGTAGTCCAAAAGAAGCTGCAAGTGAGATTATTTCCAATGTCTTGGGGAAACATCTGGCCAACAACGATAAAACACCCAAGAGTCGAGCAACCATTATTGGTTTAACCATTTTATCTCTTTTTGCGGCACCCTTGGCCTTACCGCTATTACTTTCATTAATTGTTTTTCTTCTAGCTTGTTTAGCAGCTGGGCTTATGCTCATCTTTGCCGCTTATCTTTTTGGTTTGGGTGGCATTCTTGTAGCTGCCATTACCTTATTTGAAAGTTTTACCCTACTAGGCTTATCTCTTCCTGCTCTATCCATGGGAATCGGTGCATCTCTCTTAAGCTTTGGTGGCGGCATTCTTATTTGGATTATTGCCACTACTATTCTTCGCTATTCTGGAAGAGGCTTTGTAGCCTTTGTTAAATGGATTAATCACAAAAGAGGTGAGTACGTATGAAAACAGCAACCTTAACCAAACGATTTTTTATGATTAGCGTCACTTGTATTGTCTTTGGTGCCATCCTATTAGGTGGTGGATTTGAAGCCATTAAACAATAAACTGCTCCTAAAAAAGTGACTCAAACCCTTAATAAGATTGACGATATTGACCTTGCGATTTCTAATTATGAGGTCGTTATTGAAACAAGTGAGATAAAACAACCTACTGTCTCTTACTATACCCATCCTAAATTTCTTGATCCTATCAAAGTAAGTGCTACAAATGGAACCCTAAACATTAGCCAAAAGTATCGAGATTTTGTTGTTACTGGTGCCATAGAGATCATGGGCTTTACATTCAATGATCTTCAAAGACATGCTAATCGACGTCAAATCATTATTACCTTACCCAAAAATACTGTTTTAAAAGAACTAAAAGGACATAATTTCTTCTATGTTAGTCTAAATAATATTACCATCAAAAAATTCGAGTTAACAGCTCCTTTACAGTTGATCGATAGTCGGATTGAACAAGGTGACATTCAAGGTCCACTCACTGCTACTAGAAGCAACTTAAAACAGATTACTGCTAATTCAGGAGACAATCTTGTCACACTAACCGATTCTATCTTAGAAAATAGTGATATTACAATTGCTTCTGGAGGGTTCACGACTTATAACTCTCAATTAAGTCATGTCAGCATTCACACCATTAATCCTGGAGGAGTTGAATGTAATGATGGCAGTATTTACACCATTCAGTTTACAACACCTGCTGCAAAAGAAAATGACGAATACTCTTCTCAACCCGTGTCACTTGTCGCTTTTAATAAGGTCAAACTAACTGGAAAAAATAAGTTTCAGGGAGGTAATATTGACATGGACTTGACACTAGTTAATAGTGAAGCAATTCAATACCAAGCTGAAACTGTAAATGGCACTATCCGATTAGGAGATAAACTTGCCTCTACTCCTCTATCTAAAGAGTCTAGCTCAGGAAAAACCATTTTTAAAACAGACAATGCATCCGACCATCTCGTTGACATCTCTGTCAACACCGGAAATATTGACATCCATTAAAAATAAACCATTAACAAAAAACTTCTAGAATTTAGTCTAGAAGTTTTTTATAGTTTCAAAAAATCTGTCTCACTTCTTTTTTAAGCATTTGATTTTGGACGGTAAATCACTAGACCTATCAGCATAAAGGCAATTAAGAACCCTGTTAATATGCTAACCTCTGTTCCAATATGCCCACGAAGTGAAATAGTCTGACGAAGTCCTGAAACAATATAAGACATTGGTAAAAAGGGATGTAAATATCTGAAGAAGGCTCCGCTTAATTCGATAGGATAAGAACCTCCCGAAGCACCCACTTGTAATAAGAGCATAATAAGAGAAGCAAAGGAGCCATAACGATCGTCCCATCCAACTAAGGCTGTCACAAGTGCCATCAAGGTCCATCCACTAAGGACAATGAAAGCTAAGGTTTTAATGCTATGATTGGCCTCAAATCCTAATAATTGAATAGCAAAATAAAGAATAAAGGAGCTCACTGTTGAAATAAATCCGTTAATGACAAGTTTTTGCTTAGCCCAATCCCATTTGCTATTGACCGGACGACCAGATAAAGAATTAGCAAAAATAACATTTGTGGATAAAGCAACTACCATCAAGGATACAGCTATCATGTATGGCGCCATCGCAATCCCATTCGTTTTTACCTTATCGGTATCTGACTTAGATAAAGTTAGAGGTTTTGCCACTTTTTTCGCATTATCTTTAGTAACAGAAATCAGAGATAATTGTTGAGAAGCTTTTGATAGTGAATGATCTAGTTCTGTCAACCCTGTTGACAATGCTGTTAATCCACTTGTCAAGCTTTGACTGCCATCTGCTAATTGAATAGAGGCTCCTGATAACTGATGAGAACCCTCCAGAAGTTGCTTATTCCCAGATAATAGTTGTCCTGTGTGATTGTTTAGTTGAGATGCTCCATTAGAAAGGTTAGAAATACCAGATAAGACCGCCTCATTCTTACCATCTAGTTGAACTAAGCCATTGGCTAGCTGGTGTGTTGCGGGCAAAGCTTGATCAGACAAACCTGTATGTACTTTTGTGAGACCCTGAGATAATTCTAGCAAAGCAGTACTTGAGGCTGGTAAAGCCTGATTCGATTGGCTAGCTATCTGAGCTACACTCTCTTTTAATGTGACAAACGGAGCTGTAGCATCTTGTGTTGACAAACTTGTCAACCCTTCTTTTATCATCTGTAGATTAGTCAGGATCTCCTTAGCAGCTAGTGTGGCATTTGATGTTTGACTAGTTAAAGCTGAGCTAAGCTCATTTTGTTGTTCTGGAGTCAAACTTTGATAAGTAGTCGTTGATTGGAGAGCCTTAAGCTCATTCTGATTTTAGATGTTAGCGTCAACAATAACCTGTTTTGCTTGTTCTCCTATAGCCGCTAGTCTTTGACTAATATCTCCTTGATCAACTGATGGCATACCCGTCTGAGATAAGCTCATATTTAATTGTTGAATAGCCTGGTTTAATTGAGGTAAACCATCAATTAAGCTTTCAATTGCCTGTTTTTTTCTGGTGGTAATTGAGTAGCCCCTTCCAGTTTCCTAATCCCATCTGACAATTGATTAGCTCCCTTGGCTAATTGGGTCACACCATTTAGGTAACTAGGCATGCTTTCAGAAAATTGTCCTAATCCATGGTGTAATTGACCAACACCATCTGTATAAGACACTAAACCATTAGAAAATTGAGAAGCTCCTTGATCGAAAGTTTGAGTAGAACTTGCGAATCGATTTAGACCATTGGTTAAAGTTTGACTACCATCTTGTGCAACCTGTGCCCCTTCATTTAACTGACTGGCTCCATTACTTGCTTTTTTAAGCCCTTTTTGCAGATGCCTCATGTTTTTAAAGACAGAGGCAATATAACTTTCTGTCAGATTTGTAGCAATCTTTTCTTTAAGTTGATGCATGGCCGTGTCTGCCATCTTAGAGGCAACCATACCATGACCTTTACTGGTTTGATAAGAGACGACAAGTTTTTCAGGCTCTTTCTCTAATAAGGTTGTGGCTTTTTGAGAGAGATTTTTTGGTAACGTTACTACCATATAATAGTCACCCTGTCTTAAACCATTTTTAGCTACCTTCTCGCTGACAAAATGATAGTCTAAGTCTTTATTTTTAGACATCTTGTCCACCATATTGTCACCGATTTCAAAGGTTTTACCTTTATATTTTGTTGGCCGATCTTTATTGACAACAGCGATAGGTAGATGATTTACTTGACCATAAGGATCCCACATAGAACCTAAAAAGGCTAAGTTATATAGGGCTGGAACTAGGGCAACTCCAATCATAGTAATAATAAGTTTTGGATTTTTAATAAGTGCTTTTAGTTCTTCTAACATTTTTTCTCCTAAATTGGACATGGTGTTCAAAAATTATGATAAAATATATTATACAAGTAAATCAAAAATTTAAACACCGATTACCTCAATAATATGGAAAAGGAATACAGCGCAGTTTACTTTGCTTATGCTTTTTTTGGGATCTGTCAAGCATGGATTGCCAGTGGTAAAAAAGAATCGCCAGAGCAGCTAACTCAGTTTGTCCTCAAAATGTTAACGAACTCCAACTAATTTAAACAGAAAAAAACTAGATTGCAAAAGCTGTTCTAGTTTTTTGTTAATATGTATTTTCTATTTACTTAACATACTTAGCTGATTGCTCACCTGCTTGACGACCAAAAATAATAATGTCTGCTACCGCATTTCCACCAATACGATTTTTACCATGTACACCACCGGTCAGTTCTCCTGCTGCATAAAGACCTGCAATAGGTGTTCCATCTTTTTTCAGTACTTGGGTCTCTGTATTGATTTTTAAACCTCCCATGGTATGATGAATACCTGGGGCAATCTTAATAGCGTAAAAAGGAGCTTGACTAAGATCATGTGTCATCCCTGTTGTTCTACCAAGAGCATCTGATTGGCTTGCTATAGCTTGATTCCAAGCTTCAAGACTTGCTTTCAAACTCTCTTCAGGAACTTTTATTTTCTGAGCTAAGGCTTCTATAGTATCTGCCTTAACAACTAATTTTTTCTCTTCATACTGATTAATAGCTGGTACGCGAGATTTAAGGGCTTGGTCGAAAATAACAAAAGCATGGTTAGGGTTTAACTTATTAATAGCAGCTGAAACTGTATCACGAGTTTCTAACTCATTAATAAAGCGTTGTCCTTTTTGATCAACTAGAATAGCTCCTTCACCACGAACAGCTTCTGTGATTAAATAAGCTGATTCTTGTTCTACGGTTGGATGGATTTGAATTTCTTGCATATCAACCGTATCAGCACCTTCATCTTCTGCTAGTAAAATACCATCACCTGTAGATAGAACAACTGCTTTTGAAGACACCTTCTTAGTCTCTCCAGCTATACTAACTTTAACCCCTGAAACACTTCCTTTATTTTCTAAGATATCAGTTACATCTGCATTAACAAAGATCGGAATCTTTCGTTCTTTGACGTTTGCATAGAGACCGTCCACTAAATAGCCCCCTACAGCAGATCCATCTGACGGACGATGTGTTCGATTAACACTCATTCCTCCTGTAGTTGTAATATTATTAAGTGTAATGCCCATAGTATCTAGCCAATCAATTGCTGAAGCTGAGTGGTCTACTAAATAATGAAGTAGTTCTTGATTATTAGTACCTTTACCACCTTTTAAACTCTCATCAAAGAATTTAGCATTACTATCTTCAATTCCTTGCTCCTTTTGGAACTTCGTTTCTGAAGCATTCATTCCTGCTGATGATTTGGCTGTGTTTCCACCAATAATTGGCATTTTTTCAAAAATAGCAACTTTAGCACCAGCATCTTTAGCTGAAACGGCTGCAGACATACCTGCTCCACCTGAACCAACGATAATCACGTCATATGATTTTGCTAGCTTAGAAGGGTCGGTATAGGTTTTTTCTGAAGCTCCTGAAACAACCTCTTCTTTAGAAGAAGTACTTGTCTTGGTTTTCTCAGGTTGATGGGTTGTTTTTCCACACGCCACTAATATCAGTAAGGCTACTGAAAGAGTAAGCATCCTAAAAAGTGTTTTTTTTCATAAATCCCCCTTGAAATAAAATTCTTTACACTAAATATTGTATATTATTTCACAAATTTTAACAATAGCTATTTCTTTTTTAAACGAAGAGATTAACTTACAACTACTTTTTGATATAAAATTTGGATGACGTGATACTGAGATGATTATTCTAGAGTATGCGACTAGTCCCTTTTTCTCTCATCCTTATAAATTTTTAAAAAAATTGTTTTTTGATTCTTTTAAAAAGCGTCTCGTGATATAATTCATTTAAAGAGGTATTAAAAATGAAAAAGAAAACAATTATTTTACTGTCATCACTCTTACTTTTAACCGCTTGTTCTAACCATCCCAAAAATACAGCTAAAACTGGACTTGATAAAAAAGATAAGTCAGAACAAATTAGTAAAAAAACTTCTAAGCATAAATCCCTACATTCAACAACTGAAAGCAGCTCAGAACCTAGCTCTCAAACCAGTAAAACACAGACAAGTTCTTCTGTAGAAAGTACACCATCAAAGGCTAATACTGAAACAAGTAATCAAGAAGAATATGAGACTGATCTCTTTCCAAGTGCTTATATTGCAAATGAGAACAAAAAATTGCGGGATGGTTTTTATATAGCACCTTCTAATAATACATCAATTATTTCACAATATACTGACATGAAAGAAACTTAACAAGTTGTTGTCAACAATGAAGATAGAGATGCCTTTTTAGTATGGATAAGACAAGTCGCACCATCTGGACATACCGAAAATGGACTTGTTTCAAATTATAACTACTGGACTTTAAATGTAAAAGATAAATAAAGAAAGACATCTTTAGTGTACTGATTTCCAAAAATTAGCCATAATAGTTAAAATAAAGGATTGAATTCTATATTGTATAGGACTCAATCCTTTTAGTGTTACTTTGATTTTTCTTATCTATACCAAATAGGAAGATTTACCTCACAACATCAATTGCTCCCATTAGACATTTTTTTAGAAAATAAGACCCATAGTCAACCTTTTAAGACAAAGCAAAAAGCCCACAATAGTAGGCTTTCAGCAAGTTTAATCTTAAAATTAAAGCATTTTGTTGTAGAATTCAACGACAAGTGCTTCGTTGATTTCTGGGTTGATTTCTTCACGTTCTGGAAGACGAGTCAATGAACCTTCAAGTTTTTCAGCGTCAAATGAAACGAAAGCTGGACGTCCAACGATTGCTTCAACTGCTTCAACGATAGCAGGTACTTTCATTGATTTTTCACGAACAGAGATAACTTGACCAACTTCAACGCGATAAGATGGAATATCAACGCGTTTTCCGCCAACAAGAATATGACCATGGTTAACGAATTGACGTGCTTGACGACGAGTAGTTGCAAGACCTAAACGGTAAACAACGTTGTCAAGACGACGCTCTAAAAGAACCATAAAGTTGAAACCAAGAGTTCCTTCTTTAACTTTTGTAGCTTGTACGAACAAGTTACGGAATTGTTTTTCACCAAGACCGTATGAGAAACGTAATTTTTGTTTCTCAGCAAGTTGCAAACCATATTCTGAAAGTTTGCTACGGTTGTTAGGACCGTGTTGACCAGGTACGTAGTTACGACGTGCCAATTCTTTACCTGTGCCTGTAAGTGACAAGCCAAGGCGACGTGATTGTTTCCATGATGGACCAGTATAACGTGACATCTATAATGTCCTCCTCTAAAAAAATAATGAGGAAATAACTGTTTGAAAAATCCTGATTCGTGCAGGGGGTCTTCGCCTAAACAGCTAAGGTTACTAAATTTAGAACCACCTGTTGACGAGCTTCATATTTTTCTGCTATTATTTCACACTAACTACATTATAGCATTAAAAGGAAAAACTTACAATAGTTTTTCCTTTTTTCCTGCCTATTATTTGATTTTCAATATCTGATATGGAAGATTGACAATTCTGTCAACTTTAATGTAAAGAAAAAACCTCTTATGAGGTTAAAATGTGACATATCCCTACTCTTGATCGAGGTAACGAATTAATGTTTTTTCCGTTAAAATATCAGAGTAAGTATAAGATTCTACGTAAGAATTGTTAATAGCTCCTGGGACATCTGAATTGTCATTATATTCAATGATAAACAAAGAGGTGTAAACTTCAATTAAACGTCCAATCTTATTCTTTTCACGTTTACGTCCATTCTCTAAGGTTAATTCAACCAATTGCCCTTCATGGGCTTTAATTTCCTCTTTGATTTTTTTCATTTTAGCAACATCAGCAAATGCATCACTCATTTTTTTCTCTCTCTTTCTTATCTCTCTTCAAACTGTGCAATCGTGGAGAACTTATTGTATTCTTTTTGGAACATTAATTTGACTGTCCCACGTGCTCCTGATCTGTTCTTTTCTAGAATCACTTCTATGGTATTATCTTCAACAGCATCTTCGGCTTCATCACCTTCTTTACGATAATAATCATCACGATATAAAAAGGCAACAATATCCGCATCTTGCTCAATAGACCCTGATTCACGAATATCAGATAAAACAGGTCTTTTGTCTTGCCTTTGCTCAACGCCACGAGAAAGCTGACTCAAAGCAATGACAGGAACTTTTAACTCTTTAGCTAAAATTTTCAATTGACGAGAAATATCAGATACTTCCTGTTGTCGATTTTCAGGTTTTGTTCCCGTTATAAGTTGAAGGTAGTCAATAACAATCAAACCTAAGCCATCTTCAACTTCTTGAGATAGTTTACGTGATCTTGCCCTAATTTCTGTAATCTTAATCCCTGGTGTATCATCTATATAAATTGGAGCCTCTGCCAGAGCCCCCTGGGCAATAGTGACATTATTCCAATCCTGATCTGTCAATTGACCTGTTCTCAAACTATGAGAATCAACCATTCCCTCAGCTGCAAGCATACGATCCACTAAACTTTCTGCTCCCATTTCTAAAGAGAAAATAGCAACAGCTTTTTTTTGTTTAGTGCCAACATTTTGAGCAATATTAAGCACAAAAGCTGTTTTTCCGACAGCTGGTCGAGCTGCCAATATAATTAGTTGATCAGGGTGTAAACCAGTTGTAATCTTATCTAAGTCTCTAAAACCTGTTGGTAATCCCGTAACGTCTGAGGTCTGCTTAGACCTTAATTCTAGGTTCTCATAATTAACTTTTAAAACATCTGATATTTTTCTAAAACCACTACGATTGCTGTGTTCGTTTATTTCGATAAGGGCTCTTTCTGCCCCTGCAATGATATCCTCAGAATCAGAAGCACCTTCATAAGCTAAGTTGACAGTATCTGTCAACCTAGCAATAATATCACGCAACATAGCTTTTTCAGCGACTATTTTAGCATAATACTCTGCATTGGCACTTGTTGGAACACTGTTAACCAATTCAACGATATAAGAAAGACCACCAATATTCTGGAGATCTCCCTGATCATCTAGGATAGTTCTAACTGTCGTTGCGTCAATAGCATCATTACGATCACTTAAAGTAATCATTGCTCTAAAGATAATCTTATGGGAATACTTATAAAAATCGTCAGGACTAATAAACTCTCTAACCGTAATGAGTTTATCTGGCGAGATAAAGATTGACCCTAAGACAGATTGCTCTGCCAGCAAATCTTGAGGTTGAACACGTAATTCAGATACTTCAGGCAACCTTAACCACCTCCAAATCTTATCTATGTTTCTTGTGTTAAGCTTCTGTCACACTGAGTTTAATCTCTGCTGTTACTTCTTTATGTAATTTGACAGGTACTTCAATAAGTCCAATAGCACGAATAGGATGATCTAAGACAATATGGCGCTTATCTATTTTCAAGTTAAATTGTTTTTGCAACTCTTCTGCAATTTTTTTAGCGGTGATTGAACCAAAAGTGCGCCCATCCGGTCCAACTTTTTCAGTAAATTGAACACGTGTTTTTTCTTGACTAAGCACTTCTTTCATAGCTTTTGCTTCAGCTAAGATTTCAGCTTGTGCTTTTTCTTCGGCCTTTTGTTTCCCTTTTAATTCTCCAATTGTTTGAGAAGTGGCTTCCTTAGCCAAATTTTTCTTAATTAAAAAATTTTGGGCATATCCTGTTGGAACCTCTTTAATCTCACCCTTTTTTCCTTTACCTTTGACATCTGCTAAAAATATAACTCTCATGCTTCTACCTCTCCTGCTTCTTTTATGGTATTTTCTATTGTTTCTAGTAATAATTGCTTGGCTTCAGTTAAAGTAATACCTTCCATCTGACAGGCCGCCAGATTAAAGTGACCTCCGCCACCCATTTTTTCCATAATGCGCTGTACATTAATCTTGCTGCGACTTCTAGCAGATACAGCAATTTTATGGCTTGGAGTCTCGACCAAAACAAAACTAGCCTCAACGCTTGCCATTGATAGAATCGTATCAGCTGCTTTACTGGCAATAACGTTGCTATATTGCTTATCGTCAATCCCGGTCGCAATCATAATAGTATCAATAAAGCGTTCTCCTCGAAGGACAATTTCATTGACTTGTCTGTATTCATCAAAATCTGTAGCAGAAATCATTTGAATTTCGACACTGTCACTGCCTTTTCCACGTAAATAGCTTGCTACATCGAAGGTCCTACTTGTCACGCGCGTTGAAAAATTCTTGGTATCTAACATGATACCCGCCATCAAAATGCTTGCTTGAATTTTATTTAAGCGTTTTTTCGCATTTTGGAATTGAATAAGTTCTGTCACCAATTCTGCTGCACTACTTGCCCCACTTTCAATAAAGGTTAAGACAGCATTATCTGGAAAATCATCATCTCTTCGATGGTGATCGACGACAATTACATCCTTAAAGAGGTCATAAAAGTCTTTTGATAACGTCAAAGAGACCTTAGAATGATCAACCATAACCAAAAGAGATCGAGGTGTAACAAGTCCCATAGCTTGTGAAACACTAATTAGGCGTGTTTTCCCATCTGCTTGGAGCCTTTCAATAGCACGTTCAATATCTGAACTCATCTCGTCAGGATTATAGACTGCAAAACTATTTTCAATAATATTACTTGAAAAAAATTGCATCCCAACAGCCGAACCCAGGGCATCCATATCGAGTTTACGGTGTCCTACAATAAAGACATTGTCAACCATTTTGATACGATCAGAAATTGCCGTCATCATAGCACGCGTACGTGTCCGTGAACGTTTTACTGTTGAAACTGAGCCTCCACCAAAATAAATAGGACTCTCATGATCGTTGTTTTCTCTAATGACAATTTGATCTCCTCCACGTACTAATGCAACATTAAGGTTTTCAAGTGCTACTTGTCCAATTTGATTATGATTATCCTCGCCATAAGAAATTCCCATGCTGAGTGTCAAAAGACGTTGGGTATCTTGAGCTTCCTTACGAAATTCGTCTAAAATAGAGAATTTATCATCCATCAACTCTTTCAATGTTTTATAGTCTGTGAAAAAGTAAAAACGATCCATATTGACACGACAATAAAAAATATTTTTTGATTCCATAAAGTTGGTAATAAAATTGGCAACAAAACTATTGATTTTTGAGATATCTGCATCCGAAAGATTATCTGTAATATCATCATAGTTGTCAATAGAAATAATCCCAACTACTGGTCTCAGGAAACTAGCGTCAATGGATTGACGATTCCCCACAAAGCTATCAAAAAAGTAAAAGATACCTGAAGGAACGTCGATATAAGATGTGTACTTATTTCCAAGAATTTCAAAGGTCTGTGAAATATCACCTTGACGCTTTTCTGATAAGATGTGATGGATCAATTCCTCTTGCAAGCGACCATCTTCATTGGTAAAAATAAGCTCAGCATAAGGATTATACCACTCAATGGCATTTGTCTCTTGTTCAAACTGAATCACACCTACTGGCATCTTATCAAGCAATGTTTTAAGATTATCCTCTGTTTGTTCATTTAGCAATTCAATATGATCTAAATCAGATAATTCATAAACTTCTTTTTGATACAAAAGCAAAGCGACGACAAATAATAATACTAGAAAAACAGCTAATAATATGAGCATTTTGGATTGCATGATTCTGATGCATAATGCTAACAATCCAAACAAAATCAACCCCATCATAATTAAATGAATGGTTTCAAAACGAAATCTTTTCATTCTCTAACCTCTTAAGCCCATATTATACCATAAAACAGCTCTGAAATACAGAGCTGTCAGGTTCTTTGAGATTACAATTCTATGACGACTTAGGGCCTACGACGCGCTTTCCCATTGCTTTCTATGTAAACCATTAAAATACTAATATCTGCGGGATTAACCCCTGAAATACGACTTGCCTGACCAATAGTCTCAGGATTGATTTTTTTGAACTTTTGTCTAGCTTCAGTTGCGATAGAATCAATAGCATCCCAATCAATATCAGCTGGTATCCGCTTTTCTTCCATGCGCTTCATTTTAGCCACTTGATCAAGCGCTTTTTTGATGTATCCCTCGTATTTGATTTCCGTTTCTAAAAGCTCCACAATTTTAGCATCTAAGTCCTCAGCTGCTGGACCTACAAAAGAAACAGCTTGATGATAGTCAAGCTCTGGTCGACGCATAAATTCTTTGGCAGTCATAGCATCGGTTAAAGGTTTAAAGCCTAGTTCTTGAATCCTTGCGTTAGTTTCTTTAATGGGCTTTAGTTTAATGCTATCAAGACGTTTTAATTCACTCTCGAATTGATTTTTTTTGATTTCAAAAGCTTGCCAGCGCTCATCATCCACTAACCCAATGTGACGACCGATTTCTGTTAATCGCATGTCAGCATTATCATGACGTAAAATCAAACGGTATTCCGCACGAGAAGTTAACAAACGATATGGCTCCAAGGTTCCCTTGGTTACCAAGTCATCAATCATTACGCCAATATAGGCATCACTACGTTTTAAAATCAGTTCAGGTTTTCCTTGGACTTTAAGAGCTGCATTGATTCCAGCTACAATACCTTGTCCAGCTGCTTCTTCATAGCCAGAAGTACCATTGGTTTGACCTGCTGTAAAAAGACCAGAGATTAATTTTGTTTCAAGTGTTGCTCTCAGTTGATGTGGTAACACAATATCGTACTCAATAGCATAGCCTGTACGCATCATTTCTGCTTGCTCAAGCCCTTTGATAGAGTGAAGCAAGTCTTTTTGCACATCCTCTGGAAGGCTTGTTGACAAACCTTGAACATAGACTTCCTCAGTATCACGACCTTCTGGTTCTAAGAATAACTGATGACGATCTTTATCTGAAAAACGCACAATTTTATCCTCTATAGAAGGACAATAGCGAGGGCCTACCCCTTTGACAATCCCTGAAAACATCGGAGCTCGGTGAAGATTTTGATTAATAATGTCATGACTCGTTTGATTGGTATAAGTCAACCAACAGGGAATCTGATCTTGTAAATAATCCTCATCTTTAGACATAAATGAAAAATGATTAGGTTTGGTATCCCCAGGATGAATGTCTGTCAAACTATAATCAATAGATGATGCTTTAACACGCGGTGGTGTCCCTGTTTTAAAGCGACCGATTTCTAGTCCTAGTTTCTTTAAATTATCTGCCAAAGTAACTGAAGCTAAACTATTATTTGGACCAGAAGAATATTTGAGTTCTCCTAAAATAATCTCCCCACGAAGAGCTGTACCTGTTGTGATAACCACGGCTTTAGCGGCAATTTTTTGACCAGTTGCTGTTAAAACACCAATTACCTTACCATTCTCTACCAAAATATCATCAACCATAGTTTGACGTAGGGTGAGGTTTTCTTGCTTTTCTACGGTATGCTTCATTTCTCTTGAATAGAGATTTTTATCAGCTTGAGCTCTTAGAGCCCTTACTGCAGGTCCTTTACCTGTATTGAGCATCTTCATTTGGATATAGGTTTTATCAATATTCTTACCCATTTCCCCACCAAGTGCATCAATTTCACGAACGACGATTCCTTTGGCAGTGCCTCCAATGGAAGGATTACAAGGCATAAAGGCAAGCATATCCAAATTAATAGTCGCTAATAAAGTCTTACAGCCCATACGACTTGTAGCTAAACTAGCCTCTACCCCAGCATGTCCTGCACCTATAACAATAACATCATAGGCTTCTGTAAATTCATGTGTCATTTTTATTTCCCTTTTATCAGTTTTAATACTTTCTATCATGGTTCTATGATTTGTCAATTTCACTGCTTTCTACATGTACAATATGCCCTGGCCAATTAATGATACCTTCTTTTAAAAATTCAGGAACTAACTTTATGGTTGACAATTGGTCGAGAGCTACCCATTCACAAATCTGTGTCTTATCATTTTCAGACATTTGTAAGTTCGGATCAGTCAAGGGTGTCACAAAATAGTGACATTCAATATTGTGCCAAAGTCTACCCTTTTTATAAAACTGATTTTCGACAACAAAAGCCAACGGTCCTACTTCTACAGAAATACCAATTTCCTCTAAGGTTTCACGTAAAACAGTTTCCCGAGTTGTTTCACCGACTAAACTGGCACCACCAATAGTATAATAATAGCCACTCTGGTCTTTGGTTAAGAAAATCTGATTATCTTTGATAATCAAGGCGCTGGCCCTAAGTCCAAAAGCACAGTCTTCTTCTATGACTCGAAAATCTCTAACCATCTTATCTCCTAAACCATGAATGATGCCTTATAGCTTTTTACTTTAAAATTGTGTCAAAATAAGTTGACACAGCTGTAAACCCAAAATGTTAGGTCCCCTTAGACTTAAACTTACCTGTCATTGTTTGTCCTAACCAGAGTCACTAAATGCTATTTCTGGAAATGTTTTTAACTGAATGTCATTATCAATAACTGCTAAAACCATCTATACTTCGCTTAGTGACACAAAGTACCCATAATAGAAAAATCCAACAAATACCCGTGGTGCTAGTTAATCTCAAAATACAATAAAAAGCCCAAAAGGACTATACTGTAAGTGCCTACACAAACAGGAGGTTAGTCCAAATGAGCCACTTACAGTATACAGCTAAATCCCATCACTTACAATGGAATATGCGTCAATTATCAAAAATTTGTTCTCAGTTTTATCAGGATTATTGTCCGGAAGACTTCAAACACCGTCGTAACGTCTGTCTGTCCAAAGTTTCAGACCAATCTCTTCTAGTTTTACTGCTATTACAAGCTGAACTAGGTATTAAATCACAACGTCACTTTTATAGGATTTGTCAGCTATTTCCCTGCGGTACATTACTAGAAAGAAGTCGCTTTAATAGGCGTGCAAGACAGTTGATTTGGCTGGTTCAAGTGATTCGTCAGGCAATGAACACTCAAATTTCTCCCAATACCATTGTTATTATAGACAGCTTTCCTTTGCCACTTTGTCAATCTATTCGTAACCACAGGGTCAGACTTTTCAATGGGATAGCTAATATTGGTTACACCGCCTCTAAACATATGTGGTTTTACGGTTTTAAGGTTCACATGCTAGTGACCTTATCAGGCTACATTCTGAATTATGTTGTCAGCCCAGCCTCTGTTCATGATATTAAGGCAGTTTACGAGTTGCTAGAAAGGTGTGAACAATCCCTCATTTTAGCAGACTTAGGTTACCTTAACCGTGAGCTGAAAGATGAGTTGAAGCAAAGTGGCTATCACCTCTGGACTCCCTTGCGTCAAAATATGGAAGGGGCTAAACAGCATAATCATTGGAAACTAATGGCTATGAGACGAACCATTGAGACTAGATTTTCAGAACTTTGTTCCCTTTTTGATATGGAACGAACACTGGCTAGGGGCATGATAGGGCTGCAATTGAGGATTGAACAAATCATACTAGCTTACAATTTGAGATATTTTGAAATTAACTAGCACCATGGGTAACAAATATTTTAAAATTGTCGAATACTTTCTTTTTTCTTAGACTTATGCTATTTCCTTTTTAAATATATTGACAGGCTTGTCCATCTTTATAAGCCATGTCAATCATGCCACCACCTAAACATTCATCACCATCATAGAAAACAACTGCTTGACCAGGAGTAATCGCTCGTTGAGCTTCTTCAAATATAACTTCTGCCTTATCGCCCTTGACATAAACTGTCACTTTAGAATCTGGTTGACGGTAACGAAACTTAGCTGTACACTCCAGTGTAAAGTTTTCTGGCATTTCCTTTGTAAAGTGTATGACAGAGGCGTCAAGACTAGTTGACATCAATGACTCATGGTAAAAGCCTTGTCCAACATATAGAATATTTTGAGACAAATCTTTTCCAACAACAAACCATGGTTGATTATCGCCACCATGTTGTCCCCCAATACCTAGTCCACCACGTTGCCCTATAGTGTAATACATCAAACCTGCATGTTCACCCATATCACGACCATCAATTGTCATCATACGACCCTTTTGTGCAGGTAAATATTGACTTAAAAAGTGTTTAAAATTCTTTTCTCCAATAAAACAGATTCCAGTTGAATCTTTCTTTTTAGCTGTTGCTAAACCAGCTCTCTCTGCAATAGCTCGAACTTCTGATTTTTGAAGATGTCCCAGGGGAAAGAGGTTTTTTTGTAACTGTTCTTGTGATAATTGACTTAAAAAATAAGTTTGATCTTTGCCATTATCAAGGCCTCGTAGCATATGTACAAGACCATCTTCGTCACGCTTTACTTGAGCGTAGTGCCCAGTAGCCACATAATCCGCTCCCAAAGTCATCGCATAATCAAGAAATGCTTTAAATTTGATTTCTTTATTACACATAACATCAGGATTTGGGGTACGTCCTGCACGGTATTCTGCTAAAAAATACTCAAAAACCCTATCCCAATACTCTTTTTCAAAATTCACTGAATAATAGGGAATCCCAATTTGATCAGCAACAGCCGCTACATCTTTATAGTCCTCAGTAGCTATACAGACTCCAAATTCATCCGTATCATACCAGTTTTTCATGAAGACGCCAATCACATCATAGCCTTGTTCTTTTAATAACAAAGCCGTTACTGATGAATCAACGCCACCACTCATACCGACAACAACACGAGTATTTGCCTCTTCTTTCATAACATGTCTCCCATCTTTCGTTTAACGTACGATTTGAAGGTCGTCGTTTTCAAAATGCGATTTGAAGGTCGATTTCGAAGCGTCTCAGACGCATAGACTATTATAACAGTATTGTTTGCTATTTCCAAGAATATCTATTAAGAAAAAAATCACATTTTATACCATGTTTTGTTATAATGAAAGGGATTAAAAAATACGGTGGAGAATCTATGAACACAAAAAAATTTCAATCAGTTTTTGACATTATTGGCCCTGTTATGATTGGACCTTCCAGTAGTCACACAGCTGGCGCAGTAAGAATTGGAAAAGTTGTCCATTCCATTTTTGGAGATATTCCTGATGAAGTCACCTTTCATCTCTATAATTCCTTTGCTAAAACCTACCAAGGACATGGGACTGATAAGGCACTTGTTGCAGGAATTTTAGGAATGGATACAGACAATCCTGATATTAAATCATCCCTTGAAATTGCCCATCAAAAAGGGGTTAAAATTTACTGGGAAATTTTAAAAGATAGTAATGCCCCCCACCCTAATACCGTTAAAATTGTTGTTAAAAAGAATGGTAAATCCATGAGTATCACAGGGGAATCAATCGGTGGTGGTAACATTCGAGTTACCGAGTTGAATGTTTTTTCGGTATCCTTATCTACCAATACACCAACTTTAATCATTGTTCACCAGGATATTCCTGGAATGATTGCAAAGGTGACAGATATCTTATCAGCTAGCAATATTAATATCGCTCAAATGAACGTAACAAGGGAATCTGCCGGCGAAAAAGCCATCATGATTATCGAAATTGATTCGCGTGAGTGTCAAGAAGCTGTCAAGAAAATTGCTACTATCCCTAATCTTTATAATGTCAACTTCTTTGACTAGAAAGGTAACTATGTTTTACACCATTGAAGAACTTGTTCAACAAGCTGAAGACCAATTTAACGGAAATGTAGCTGAATTAATGATTGCTACTGAAATAGAAATGACTGGCCGAAGTCGAGAAGATATTATAGCTATCATGTCTCGAAATTTACAAGTCATGAAAGAGTCAATTGTCACCGGATTGACATCCAGTAAATCTATTAGTGGACTAACTGGAGGAGATGCCTTAAAGATGGATCAATACATCAAAAAAGGGAAAAGTCTTTCAGATACTACTATTTTAACTGCTGTTAGAAATGCCATATCTGTCAATGAATTAAATGCTAAAATGGGTCTCGTTTGTGCGACTCCAACGGCAGGAAGTGCCGGATGTCTACCTGCTGTTCTAGCTACTGCTATCGATAAACTAGAGTTAACAGAAGCTGAACAACTTGACTTCCTATTTACAGCAGGAGCCTTTGGCTTGGTAATCGGGAACAATGCTTCCATATCAGGTGCTGAAGGAGGCTGTCAAGCAGAAGTAGGTTCCGCATCAGCAATGAGTGCAGCTGCTCTCTTGTTAAAGCTGCAGGAGGAACTGCCTTTCAAGCAAGTCAAGCCATTGCTTTTGTCATTAAAAATCTACTTGGATTAATCTGTGATCCTGTTGCAGGTTTAGTTGAAGTTCCTTGTGTTAAGCGAAATGCTTTAGGCGCTAGCTTTGCTATTGTTGCTGCTGATATGGCTTTAGCTGGCATCAAATCTCAAATTCCTGTAGATGAAGTTATTGATGCCATGTACCAAGTTGGATCTGCAATGCCGACTGCCTTTCGGGAAACAGCTGAAGGTGGGCTCGCAGCTACACCAACTGGACGCCAATACACTAAGGATATTTTTGGAGAATAAATCAGCATTTAATTAAGGAATAACAATGACATCACTTTTATTTGATTTAGATGGGACCTTGGTTGACTCAAGTATCGGAATCTTAAATGCTTTTAGATATACCTTTAAACAAATGGAGATAGATTGTCCTGATGATCTTATCCTATCAACCTATATTGGACCTCCTTTAGAGGTAACTTTCCAACATTTTTTTAAGAATTCCTCTCTAGTAGAAACTGCCATTAATCACTTTAGACAGTTTTATAAAGAAATAGGTGTTTCTCAAGTAACCCTTTATCCTGAAATCAAGCAACTATTAAAGGCATTGGAAGAAGCTAACTATGATTTATTCGTTACTACGAGTAAACACCAACCTATGGCTATCCAAATGCTAACAGAATTAGGCATTACTAGCTGTTTTAAAGGAATAATTGGTTCCACTAGTCAACGCTATCATAAAGTTGATGTCATACAGGCTTGTCTAAGCCAACATCATATTTCACCTTCGCAGGCTGCTATTATTGGTGACACAGCCTTTGACATTATTGGAGGTCAAGAAGCAGGAATTTTGACAGTGGGTGTCACTTGGGGTTTTGGAAATCAAGCAAGTTTAATAGAACACAATGCTCACGCCATCATCGATGAACCACTAAATTTATTACCTGTTTTAAATTCTTTATTTTAAAAAGACAAAGAAACCAAAAAAACATAGCAAATCAATTTGCTATGCTTGTTCATTATTCTGTTAAAAGTTTAGTAGCCCCAAGCTGATAACCCTTGAGAGTTATAAGCATTTAAAGCTGAGTTAATTTGATCTTGAACAGTAGCTGTTGATCCCCAACCTGGCATAGTTTGGAATAAACCAGAAGCACCTGATGGATTGGCAACATTTGGATTACCATTTGATTCTTGTGCAATGATAGCTTCCCATGTCGCTTGTGAAACCCCAGTTGCTGCTGCCATTTGAGCTGCTGCTTGACTACCTACTGCACCTGCAGTATTTCCATTAGATAGAACAACTCCATTGCTATAAGAAACAGGAGTTACTGTGTATTGTGTTGTCGCTGCTACTTCTTGAACCGCTGGAGCTGCTACTGGAGCTGCTGTCTCTTCCACAACTGGAGTTGCTGCTGGAGCTTCTTGAACTTTTTCTTCTTTAACAGGCTCTTTTTTAACTGATTCAGTTGGTTTCTTTTCTTTTGTTGACTTTTTAACTTCTTTAATGACTTTAGTTTCTGGTTTTTTTGCATAAGAATCTGTATTAACATCTTTACCTGAAAAAGCAAAAAGAATAGCTAATAAAGCAATCGCAAATGCTATAACCCCAAAACTAAAATAACGTTGTTTTAAATTTTCTTTTTTAAACATTAAAATATACCTCACTTTTCTCCGATATCCATAATAGCTTTTATTTATTACTTTGGTGTTGAGGCTATATTAAAAATATTACATAAATATTGATATTACAAGAATTTCTGAGCTTTTTTTCGTGAAAGAGCTATCATTTTACATGAATTTTTTCATTTAAAAACAAAAAAAGAAAACTAGAAAATCATTTTTTCTAGTTTTTAATAGGTCTTTAAAAATGTTTTAGATTAATTGATTGGGATTTTTTAAGAAGAAAAGAAGAATTCCTAGTAACAAAACGATGAAAACAGCAAGGGTATCTTGTCCTTTCCAATCTAAAAAGCGATACTTTGTTCTCCCTTCGCCTCCTTTATAGCCTCTTGCCTCCATAGCAATCGCCAAAGCATCGGCTCTTTTAAAACTAGATGCAAATAAAGGAATGAGAATTGGAATAATGGATTTAACTTTCTGAAAAAGATTTCCTTCTCCAAAATCAACCCCACGTGCCTTTTGAGCATTCATAATACGAGTGGTATCATCCATTAAAGTAGGGACAAAACGCAAGCTTAAGGATAACATTAAGCCAATTTCATGCGCAGGAACCTTAAATCTCACAAAAGGTTTCAAGAGGGATTCAACCGCATCTGATAAACTTAGAGGTGTCGTCGTCAATGTTAACAAGGTTGAAAAAAAGATAATCAATACAAAACGCATAAAAATCAACAAAGCTTGGCTCAGACCAAAATCAGTAATTTTAAAAATCCAAAATTGAATTAAAATTTGTCCACCTTGTGCAAAAAACATTTGAAAAAGCGTGGTAAAAAGTATAATGCCAATCATGGGCTTAACACCATTCAAAAAGAAGGACAATTTTATCTTTGATAAGATTACTACTAATAAAGTAAACACTAACATGATAAGATTGGTCACCAAATTATTAGCCCAAAAAATAATCACAATATAAATAATCATAGCTAGCAATTTACTTCTTGGGTCTAAGCGATGAATAATCGAATCTCCTGGAATATATCGACCAAGTATTAATTTATCCATGTCTTAATACCTCTCTAAGCTCATCTAAGGTCGTAGGTAAATAAGGTAAATCCAGTCCGCGTGTGACCAAAGATTGGGCAAATTTTGTAATTTTTGGAACACCTAATTGTTTAGCTTCTAGAAAAGTAACTTTTTGAAACACTGTTCGAGGTTTTCCTGATAAAATAACCTTTCCGGCCTCCAAAACATATACAAAGTCAGCATAATTAGCAACATCATCCATTAAATGTGTCACTAAAACAATAGTCATACCTGTTTGATGAAGAGTTTTAAAGAGGGTCATTAACTCTTTTCGGCCTTTAGGATCGAGTCCAGCAGTTGGTTCATCTAAGACTAAAATGTTTGGTTGCATCGCTAGAATCCCTGCAATAGCCACTCTTCGCATTTGCCCACCTGACAATTCAAAAGGATTTTTGTCAAATAATTCTTCCGAAAGTCCGACCAAAGCTATTTTTTCTCGTGCCAAAGCTTCCGCTTCTTCTTTAGATACCCCAAAATTCTGTGGACCAAAGGCGACATCTTTTAAAACGGTCTCTTCAAATAACTGACTCTCAGGAAACTGAAAAACCAAGCCGACATGCTTTCGAACCGACTTAATCTCTTTATTTTTAGATTGATTGGTAATGGTTTGATTTTCCACCGTTACCGTTCCACTTGTTGGAACATGCAATCCATTCAGCAATTGCATAATGGTTGATTTACCTGATCCAGTATGTCCAATAAAAGCAGTGTAGGAGCCATCTATAATATCAAGATTAATGTCAAAAAGGGTACGCCCTTCAAAAGGTGTCCCCACTTGATACGTATAGCTTACATCTTGGAAATTAATTGACATAGTTGATTTTCTAATTCCTTTTCTGTGAGATAGTTTCCCTCAATCGGGTAACCTTCTTCTTTAAGCATGTTTATAACAGAGGCGGTAAAGGGAATGTCTAAACCGAGATTAAGTAAGTCATCACCTCTTGCAAATAATTCTTCTGGTGATAAGGCTGATTCAATCTGACCATTTTTCATCACCAGAACTCTATCACTTAGAGCAACTTCATCCAAATCATGAGTAATAGAAATAACAGTTATTTGATATTTCTTTCGAATAGACTGAATAGTCCTAATAAGTTCTAAACGCCCCTTAGGATCTAACATGCTAGTTGCTTCATCTAAGATGATAATCATTGGTCGCATGGCAACAGCACCCGCAATAGCCACTCTTTGCTTTTGTCCACCAGATAAGCGAGACGGTTCTCTTTCTTTAAAGTTTTCCATATTAACCAATCGAAGAGCCTCTTCCACTCTAATTGTCATTTCTTGATATGGAACACCCTTATTTTCTAATCCAAAAGCAACATCATCTTCTACAGTTGCTCCCACAAATTGATTGTCAGGATTTTGAAAAACCATCCCAATTTTATGTCGAATATCCCAAACATTTTGTTCGGTCAACAGATCTCCATCAACATAAATTTCACCAGATCCCGCTTCTAATAGACCATCTATTAAGCGTACTGTTGTTGATTTTCCAGAGCCGTTGTGACCAATAATGGACAACCATTCTCCTTGTTTCACATGAAACGAAATATTATTTAGAGTATAATTTTCTTGTTCTTGACTATATTTAAAACTTACCTGTTTAACTTCGATAATATGTGATGTCATTACTTAAACGTATCCTTAAATAAGAAACTAGCCCCCTTAAAATAATCATAACCAGAATAAATAGTGAAAAATAGGGCAATATAGAGAAAAATAGTTCCCAAAACGGTCAAGTGACTTAATAGAAAAATAACAGACAGCATTTGTGTGACTGTTTTAATTTTTCCAGGCATTGCTGCCGCTAAAACTTCCCCACCAGTCTCAACTAGTAATAAGCGAAGTCCAGTGACAGCTAATTCTCTACAAATAATAATAGCTGAAATCCAAGCAGGTGCCAAATCCAAACCTACTAACATAATGAAAGCACTCATCACAAGCATCTTATCTGCTAGCGGATCAGCAAATTTCCCAAAATTAGTTACCACATGCCATTTTCTAGCAAGATAGCCATCTAAATAATCCGTAAAACTAGCAACCGCAAAAATAATTGCTGCAAAAATATGCCACCCTACTGAAGTTGAAACTGATGTCACAAGCAAAAATAGAGGAATCATCATAATACGGATGAGGGTTAGTAAATTGGGAATATTTTCTTTTTTTGTCATTTTAATACCTTATTATTGCATTCTAAGTGTGATGTAACTAATATCAGTACTTGTTAACGCTGATAAATCAAGAGCCTGTCCATCAATAGTAACTGATACCCCTCTCGTTACCCCTAAAGTCAAGAGAGATTCAACGACTTCTGCTGGAAGAGTAGCCGTATAGCTTGGATTGTCACGTGTTAAGGTGATACCAGCTTCGCCAATTTCCGAATTTGTCAAAGAAATCCAACTACTATCAGCTTCTGTCAAAGCAACGGTCACATCTACAGTTTCTTTAGATTTAGTCACAGTAGCAATCAAGTAATTTTCTGCTCCCTCCACACTAATTTGAGTCTGAGGTTGATTAGCACTAGAATCACTTGTCTCATCAGCAGCTTGAGATGAGCTCACTAAAGAACTTTCCTTTTCCTTAGCCATTTGATTTTTTTCAATCTGTTTCCAAACCGCAAAGAAAATGACTCCCACCAAAAGTAAAGCTAATAAACCTAATAGAGCGGCAGGAATTAGTGATTTTTTATCATCATCATTCTTACCATAACGACTTAATCTTGAACCTTTATGTGATTGAGGTACCAAACGATCATCTGACTTGAACTGCTTAGAAGGTAAAACTTTGGAAGATTTCGGGCTATCTATTCCAACTGTTTTGACAGGTATAACAAGCGTTTCTGCTTTATTACTTGCTGTGACCTCTTGAGTTGAAGAGGATTGTTCTTGTAGTCTTCTTTGGCTTAACTTTTCTTCGACAATTTGAGTAACGGTTGGGGTATCACTAACCCTTTTATAACTCATTTGAAGCTGATAAAGTTTTTTGACATTTTCAAATGGTAAACCAACAATATCTGCATATTGCTTTAAAAAACCATCTAATTTTTCTTCTGGAATAATCTTAAACTGATCCAATTCCATTGCTAACAGATAGTGAGAAGAAATTCCCGTTTTGGATTCAATATCATCTAATGTAATGTTTTTTCCTAGACGTGATTCTCTTAATAATTCACCCAGACTCTTTTCACTCATACAGGTACCTCAAAAATATTATAATAAAACTATTATAGCAGATTTTAAACTATTTTGGAAAGACCGTGAAATCAGAAACCTCAACCGTTTTAAAAAAGGCTTTGCCGATAATCAGAATATATTCTAAGGTCAATTTTTCTAAAATAGCTGGTATATCAAAATAAGTCTCATGTGATGATAAATAAAGATTAAATTGACTAGTCAATTGCTCAATTGAATCTAAACTTTGAACGAAGTCTCCATACATTTCTTTTTTTAACAGTAAAAGATGTTCAGTTGAAATATCATTTGACTTAGGAAATAGTTCAAGTTTTTTTCGTATCAAATTAGACATGGCAATGGGTTGATTGGTATCAAGTGAAATCAAAATAAATTGAAATTGTTCTTGGATTTCAATTTCTAAATCAAAAGAATCATCAATCTTCCCTTCCTCATACCACTCATGATAAGTTTCAGAAGTCCAGCCAAACAACATAGACAATAAAAGTCTAAGAGCTAACCGACACGTTAGAAGTGAGTAATCCTCACTCAATAGTTTTCCACGAAATCCTACTACCAATTTCGAAGTTGACACATCCATGTCAATGGAACTTGACTTAACAACAGGGTGATAGACTAAAGGTGCTACTTGAATAGCCATCTTTTTTCGAGGATTCAGTTGGCTTTGATAGGTTTTTACTGCTGTAAACACAGTGTCAACGTCCATATCACCAATCATTAATAAGCTCATATTAAAGGGACGGTAAAAGTAATTATGACTCTTTTTCAAGACATGGCTTGTTATTTCTTGGATAGACTCTTTTGTACCTGCAATATCACTAGCTAAACTTGTATGAGGAAAAAGATTACGTAAAATTCCACTATAAGCTTGATAATCTGCATCATCCTGATACATATCAATTTCTTGGGCTATAATACTTTTTTCACGATTAACAGACTCTTCTGTGAAGTTAGGAGTTAATACAAATTCTTGAAGCAGCTCCAAACTTTTTTCCCATTCCCTTGCTGTTGAAAAAAAGTAACTTGTTTTATCAAATGTTGTAAAAGCATTTGTTTCTGCGCCTAATTCAGTAAACTTATTAGCTGAATCTTCCCCATTTTCATCTTCAAATAATTTATGTTCTAAAAAATGAGCTATTCCTTCTGGTGCTACTATTTTTTTACCGTCAACTGTAAAGTTATTGTCAATAGATCCGTAATTAACTGTAAACATAGCAGTCTTTTCACAGTAATGAGTTTTTTTAATAATATATAATTGTAACCCGTTGTCTAACTGCCCATAATAAAGTTCTTCCCCTATTTGCGAAAACTCTTTCTTAATTAATTTTGTCATTTACTTTCCTTCCAAAACATATAAGGTTTGCAACTTTAATAAATTAGCAATTTTCACAATGTCAGCTTTACTAACTTTGTCAACCTCGTCAATCCAAGTTGACAAAGAGTAGTTGGGGTCAATATAAAAATTGGTATAAGACATTTCAATTAAGGTTTTACTATAGTCTTCTGATAACAGAACATTATTTTTTAACATTCGTTTAGTCTTTTTAATTAGACTACTTGAAAAACCACCCATTTTGATGTCATTTAATTCCTTAATAATTAGTTGCAGTGCTTTTGTTTTATGTTGGCCATCAATTCCTGCGTAAATTTCAAACAAACCAGTGTAAACATCAAAGCGACTACCAATGTGATAAGCTAGCCCTGCTTCTTCACGAACTTTGGTAAATAATCTAGAGTGTGTAAAAGAAACTAGTAAACCGTTCAAAAGAATCAAAGCAAAGTGTTCTTTTTGCCCAAAAATAATTGGAAAATGATAAGCTAATTCTAAAATAGTTTGATTAACACTTCTTTCTTCAATCGACTCTTTCACAATATTAACTGGATTTTGAATATAGAAAAAGTCCAATTTCTTTTTACGATTTTCAAAGGGGAATTGATGTAATAATTGAACAATACGGTAATCATCAAAATCACCTAAAGCAAAAATATCAATTTGATCTTCCTTCAGCATCCGATGAAATTCTTGATAACTCGTATAAGCTGTCTCTTTATCAATTAAGTCCGCAGTACCATATTTTGATACCTGTAAAGCATCATTGACATAAAATAATTCTTTCGTTTTTAAAGCACTATAATAAAAAGAATCCTCTTTGTCTGATTCAATATAATTGATTAAATTATTTTTTTCGATTTCAAATACCTTGGGTTGATATTGAGCCACAGAAATCAGAGGTGAAAAGAGCATTGCTTTTAAAAATTGGATGATTTCACCCAAAATTTTTTCGCCATTAAACGTATACTTATCTTGAACAAAGGTTATATCAATATCAACGATATGCACCAAACCTTTAGTTGACACATTAGTTGACAAGCTCGCTCCATATAATTGTGCTAATTTTTCTCTAAATAACTTTGCTGTTGGGTGCTCCTCATTAGCAGTGGCCAACATTTGAGCAACTAAGCTCCTTTTAGCTACTGTTTTTTGTGTTAAATCTCCTGAAAAACGAAGTGTAATCTGGTTTGTTTTAAATTTTTGTGTTTTTATCAGATGAAGTTGTACTCCCTGAACAATTTTCATAATGTTTCCTTAATAAATAGTGTAATCTCTATGATTATACCATTTTTATTCTGCTTAGTAGAATGATAAGTGTGTCCTCCCTAAGAACTCCTATAATTGTGTTAGGTTAGGGATTATTATTTACCCTTCTTTTATGCTATAATGACTTGAATGATAAATTGGAGAACATTATGGAATATAAATTATTTACTGAATTCATCACTTTACAGGCACTCTTAAAAGAAGTCGGAATTATCCAAAGTGGAGGTGCTATTAAAGGATTTTTAGCAGAAACTCAAGTCCTTTTTAATGGCCAAGAAGAACAAAGACGTGGTAAAAAAATCAGAATTGGAGACACGATTACTATTCCATCACATGATTTAGTCATCACTTTAATTGAACCTAGTCAAGCAGAACAAGAAGCTCATACTCAGGCTTTAGCTGAAAAAGAGCGTGTGGCAAGATTGGTTAAACAAATGAATCAGGAAAATAAAAAGAAAGCCTCTGCTGGTCCTTCTCGAAAATCCATGTCTAAGACTAAAAAGAAATCTTCTCAGCCTGTTCGCTTCCCGGGGACATAGCATGTGGATTAAAGCATTAACCCTTCATCACTATCGCAACTATCAAGACATCTCAGCCAGTTTTTCACCAGGTTTAAATGTTTTCATTGGAAACAATGCTCAAGGAAAGACCAATTTCCTTGAAGCGATTTATTTTCTTTCTCTTACTAGAAGTCATCGGACACGAACCGATAAAGAACTGATTCACTTTAATGAAGAACAATTTTCCCTTTCTGGAACAATTGAACGTGTTAGTGGTCGTCTTGACTTGGATATTATCCTTTCTCCTAAAGGACGAATTACCAAAATCAATGCTCTGAAACAAGCCAAACTATCCGATTATATTGGAAAACTGATGGTTGTCTTGTTTGCTCCTGAGGACCTCCAACTTATTAAAGGAGCACCTAGTCTTCGTCGGAAATTTATTGACATTGATTTAGGACAGATCAAACCTGTCTATCTCTCTGATTTATCTCACTATAATCATGTGCTTAAACAGCGTAATAGTTATTTAAAAAGCGCTCAACAAATTGATGCTGATTTCTTAGCCGTTTTAGATTACCAATTGGCTAGCTATGGTAGCCGTGTGATGGAACATCGTATGGATTTTATCGCTTCTCTAGAACAAGAAGCCAGTAAACACCATTATGCCATATCTAATGGCTTAGAAAATCTCTCTTTAGTTTATCAATCCTCGGTCACCTTTGATTGTAAATCTGATATTGAAACTAACTTTCTCAAGCAATTAGAAAAGAATCATCAAAAAGATTTTTTTAGAAAGTCTACCAGTATTGGGCCTCATCGGGATGATCTTGACTTTTACATTAATGGGATGAATGCCAATTTTGCGAGTCAAGGACAACACCGTAGTCTTATTTTATCGCTTAAGATGGCTGAAGTCAGTCTGATGAAGCGATTAACAGGTGATAATCCCATCTTGTTATTAGATGATGTTATGAGTGAACTAGATAATACACGTCAGACTAAGTTGCTTGAAACAGTCATTAATGAGAATGTACAAACCTTTATCACGACAACAAGTCTAGATCATCTATCACAATTACCTGATTCATTGAAAATTTTTAACATAAAAAAAGGAACTGTGAGAACTGATTAGTATAAAAAGCACTTAAGTCAATAGCTTAAGTGCTTTTTATACTCTATACTTACGATTTAACGATACCAAGCAAAATGGCACCTAGAATAAAGCAGATAATCCCCAAAATAACCCATCGCATTTCTTTTTTGGTTTTAGTTTCACCTAGGAATAAAATGCCTCCAATAATAGAAATAATGGCGCCTAATTGAGAAAAACTAAAAGCAATAGCTAAACCTGCCTTAGAGGCTGCCAGTAACATAAAAATGTTTCCGATTCCCCAAAGTAAACCTACCAAACCATTTTTGATAACATATTGATCAAAAGAAACTTTAAAAGACATAAACATAGTAGCGCCTAAAACCATCCCTACTGCCATTGGTAGAATGACTGATAGAACATCAAATTTCATGATGTTGTTAAAAAGAACGGCATACATGACGTAACCAATAGTAGAGTAAGTTAATGCTCTAAAACCTTTAGAAAAATTATGTAATTGATTTTTTTCTGTATTGTTATCATCTTGCTTACTGGAAAAGTAAAAACCAATAATTAAGAGTAAAAGGGCAATGGTACCAACAATAAATTGAACAGGTTTTGTCCATTCATGAAAGACGAAAACTCCGATCAAGCTTCCTAGTACTAACTGAGAACCACTAGATAAGGGATTGGCAACAGAAACACCCATGTATTGCATCGCATGGAATTGTCCCGTTTGTCCAATTGACCAAATAATACCACCTGAAATACCAAAGACCCATAATCTCATTGACATCTCAGGTCTAACGATTAACCATACCACAAAAGCAAATAACAAGGCCCCTAAAGTCATCCCAAAGGTTTGTTGTGAAGGTCTCCCTCCAATTTTATTACTAACAAATCCAATACTACCCCATGCAAACATAGGCACCAGTGCATATAATATTACTTCCAAAACAATCTCCCCTTTTATATTAAAATCGCACTTTTGAACTATTTTTAAAGTGCTTTCATTCGAATGTTTATTATAGCTCATTTAAGTCTAAAACACAATATAGTGTCACTAAAAGCTCTGATAATTTATCACAAAAATAAAGGGCAAGAAGTTACCTTCTTGCCCTTTTATTTAGAGAAATAGTTACGTTTAATGTACAGAATAATTTGGTGCTTCATTTGTAATTTGAACATCATGAGGATGGCTTTCAATCAATCCAGCTCCAGACATTTCTACAAACTGTGCATTATCATGAAGTTCTTGAATATCACCAGCTCCGACATAGCCCATACCAGAGCGAATACCACCTAGCATTTGGAAGACGATATCTGAAGCAGCCCCTTTGTATGCCACACGTCCTTCAATTCCTTCTGGAACTAATTTATTTGCTTCATTGACAGACCCTTGGAAATAACGGTCACTTGAGCCTTTCTTCATAGCAGCAATGGAACCCATTCCACGATAAGTTTTAAATTTACGACCTTGATAAATTTCTGTCTCACCTGGAGCTTCATCAGTTCCAGCAAACATTGAGCCAAGCATAACAGCATTTCCACCTGCTGCAAGAGCTTTTACAATATCACCCGAGTACTTGATTCCCCCATCAGCGATGATGGTTTTACCATATTCACGCGCCACCGCTGCTGCATCATAGATAGCTGTTACTTGAGGAACCCCAACACCAACAACCACACGAGTTGTACAAATTGATCCTGGTCCAATACCAACCTTCACTACATCGACACCTGCGTCATAAAGAGCGCGAGCTCCTTCAGCAGTAGCAATATTTCCTGCAATCAAGGTACGATTTGGGAAGTGAGCACGAATTTCAGCAATCTTACGAAGAACACCAGCCGAGTGACCATGTGCTGTGTCAATAACAATAGCATCAGCACCAGCTTCAAATAAGGCTTCTGCACGCTCAAAGGTATCTGAAGTGACACCTACAGCAGCTGCAACCAACAAACGACCAAATTCATCTTTGGCAGCATGAGGAAATTCAATCACTTTTTCAATATCTTTAATTGTAATTAAACCAGAAAGACGACCATTATCATCTACTAAAGGTAATTTTTCAATACGATGCTCATGCAAGATGCGCTCTGCTGTTTCAAGATCTGTTCCAACTTCAGCAGTTACTAATTTTTCACTAGTCATGTGCTCTGAGATTGGTGCATTGTAATCTGTAATGAAACGCATGTCACGATTGGTGATGATACCAACCAATTTACGATTAGCTAAAGTTTCAACAATTGGAACACCACTAATACGATAACGTTGCATCAATTCTTCTGCTTCAGAAACCTTATGCTCAGGTGTTAAGAAGAAAGGATCAATGATAACACCATTTTCAGAACGTTTAACTTTACGTACTTCCTCAGCCTGATCAGTAATTGACATATTTTTATGAACAACCCCTAAACCACCTGCACGCGCAATAGCAATAGCCATCTTGCTATCTGTGACAGTGTCCATTGCAGCAGTGATAATAGGAATATTTAGTGTCAAATTTTTGGCCAGTTTTGTTTTCAAACTAACTTCATTTGGAAGTACGTGACTTTCTGCCGGAATAAGTAAGACATCGTCAAAGGTGTAGCCTTTTTTCAAAAATTTAGTGTCCCAATTTGACATTAACATAATCCTCTTTTCATTGTTTTTAGGGAATAATAGCCCAGTCTATTTTTTATTGTTACTATCATAACACGCTAAAATCATTTGTCAACAAATTATGACTCTTTTTCTCCCATATGGTATAAGTGTGGTGACTAAAAGCTATTTAAAAATCCCAAACCAGGTAAACTGGCTTGAGATATTCTTAAGGTATCTGAATGGGATGCAATAAATCTACAATTCCTTTAAGGCCTAAAACTAAAAAGGCAATTAGACTTCCTGTAAAGGAAATAGTTGACGCTTGAGCAAAGAAATGTTCAAGACTCGGACGACCTAAAAGTCCTATCACAAAGAAAATTAAACCAAGTAAAAATAAATAAAAACCTAGTCGTAAGATTCGCAATTTCATAGCAACTCGTTTGTTTTGGCTACCATCTCTAATTAATTTTTTCGTCATAGTATCTCCCCCTAAAATTAACTGATCTAAGGAAATACTGTAAGTTTTAGAAATAAGAATAAGCATCTCTATATCTGGTAAGTGACGATCATTTTCCCAGTTAGAAATAGCTTGCCGGCTAATAGTAAGCTGCTTTGCCATTTCTTCTTGTGTGATCCCCTCTCTTTCTCTTAAAGATTTGATTTCTCTACTAAAAGACATGTATACTCCTTTCTTAGTTTTACTTTACAGGGAATAACGATTGATGTAAAGACAGGCTTGCTGACATATACTTGTTTTTTTATGATAGGATTACTGTCCATTTTATTTTGACATGTCAATTAAAAATAATTGATTCCCATCGCAGACTTGACTTCTGATAGAGTCTGAGCAGCAACTGCTTGTGCTTTTTGGCTACCTACTTCTAACATACGGAAAACTTCTCCCATATCTTTGGCATATTCTAATCGTCTTTCTCGAATTGGAGCTAACTCACGTTCTAAAATCTCCAATAAGTAACGTTTTGTTTTAACATCACCAAGACCACCTTTTTGATAATGCTCTTTCATAGCCTCGATATCAGCTCTATCTTCTTGCCTACCAAAAATATCCAAATAATGGAAAACCATGTTACCTTCAATTTGCCCTGGATCTTCTACTCGAATATGATTTGGATCAGTATACATACTCATTACTTTTTTACGAACAGTATCTGCATCGTCTGATAAATAAATACCATTTCCCAATGATTTGGACATTTTAGCATTTCCATCCAAGCCTGGAAGTCGTCCTGCTTTCTCATTTTCAGGGTAGAGTCCTTGAGGTTCCACAAGACAATCTGTTTGGTAAGTATGATTAAAACTACGGACAATTTCACGTGTTTGTTCAATCATTGGTTTTTGATCAGTTCCAACTGGAACAAGATTTGCCTTAAATGCCGTAATATCTGCTGCTTGGGAAATAGGATAAACTAAGAATCCTGCTGGAATACTTTCTCCAAACCCTTTTTGAGCAATTTCTGTTTTAACAGTTGGATTACGTTCTAGACGTGCTAATGAAACAAGATTCATATAATACATGGTCAATTCAGCAAGTTCAGGAATTTGACTTTGAATGAATAGTGTTGATTTCTTTGGATCAAGTCCTACTGACAAATAATCTAAAGCTACATTTCCTATAGATTCACGAATCATTTCAGATTCCTTAGCATGATCTGTCAAAGCTTGTTGATCAGCTAAAAAAACAAACATCTGATGGCGTTCTTCATTTTGTAACAGAACACGGTTTTTTAAAGAACCGACATAGTGACCTAAATGTAATTTTCCTGTAGGTCTATCTCCGGTTAAAATAATAGGTTTTGTCATCTATCTCTCCTTTTGTAAATTTAGTTGCTAATAAAAAACCTCACGCATCCAGCGTGAGGGCGTGATTACAATAAATACGCGGTACCACCTCAATTGATAGAACTGTTTTTCCATCATCTCATCATCTTCTTAATTCTTTAGAAGTTGCACGATAAGGGGTGCCAGACCTGAAAGTTATGCGTTCCTTTCAATATAACCATTAGCCCAATTCATTTTCTTTGTTATTAGCTTTCACCAACCGCTAACTCTCTAGAAACAAACTAAAAATTACTCATCTAATTTAAAAATATTCTATGAAATTCTAGACAGTTTGTCAAGTTAAGTCAGTTTTTAGAAATAATACTTGACTCTATGACTTCTTTTGAGAGATAATAAGTCTACTATTTTAATGCTTACTAAAGGAGATAACTAAAATGATGAAAAAAAGGGTAATGGATATTCTACTGGTAACCATCGGTTCTTTTATTACAGCCATTGGTTTTAACACCATGTTTGTAGATAATCACATTGCTTCTGGTGGTATGGTAGGGATATCTGTAGTTGTTAAAGCTCTATTTGGTATCAGTCCTTCCCTTTTTTTAATGTTAAGTAATATTCCTTTATTGATTCTATGTTACTTTTTCCTTGGCAAACAAAATTTTGTAAGAACCCTATATGGCTCTTGGATCTACCCTATTGCTATTCGGTTAACTAATCAATTTCCAACTATTACACATAATCAATTTTTAGCAGCTATTTTTGGAGGCATTATCTGTGGTATTGGATTAGGGATGGTTTTTTGGGGAAATTCTTCAACTGGTGGTACCGGTATTCTGACGCAAGTCTTACATAAATATTCGCCACTTTCTTTAGGAGTAGCTATGACTATCGTTGATGGAATAAGTGTTCTTATGGGACTGATCGCTCTTTCAGCAGATGATGTCATGTATTCTACAATCGGGCTTTTAGTAATCGGCTATGTGATTAGTGTTATGGAAAACGGATTTGATTCATCAAAGAATGTTATGATTATTTCCAAAGACTATCAAGCAATCAAAGCTTATATCACTGGTGTGATGGATCGGGGTGTAACAAAAATTCCTATTCGTGGAGGCTACACAACATCTGACAAAGTCATGTTAATGGCCATTGTTTCTACTTATGAACTTCCTGCTTTACAAGAAAAAATTCTAGAAATTGATGATACTGCTTTTATTGTTGTTATGCCTGCTGCACAAGTTATGGGGCGTGGATTTAGCTTGACCAAACAATACAAAAGAGAAGACAAAGATGTTTTATTACCAATGTAATAGCCTAGCCCCTTTCTGATTGAAAAAAGGGGCTTTTTTAGGTACAATGAAGCTTAGAGAAATAATATGAGGTGAAAAATTGCTAACAGTTTCTGATGTATCGCTACGTTTTAGCGACCGAAAACTTTTTGATGAGGTTAATATCAAATTTACAGCCGGTAATACCTATGGACTTATTGGAGCCAATGGTGCTGGAAAATCAACATTTCTAAAAATCTTAGCAGGAGATATTGAACCAACAACTGGTCCTATCTCTTTAGGACCAAATGAACGCCTTTCTGTCCTTCGTCAGAATCACTTTGACTATGAAGAAGAACGCGCTATTGATGTTGTTATCATGGGAAATGAGCAACTCTATAGCATTATGAAAGAAAAAGATGCTATCTATATGAAAGAAGATTTTTCAGAAGAAGATGGTGTACGTGCTGCTGAACTTGAAGGTACCTTTGCTGAATTAGGTGGTTGGGAAGCTGAAAGCGAAGCATCTCAACTCTTACAAAACTTAAATATTTCAGAAGACTTACACTATCAAAGCATGAGTGAGTTAGCCAATGGAGACAAGGTTAAAGTTCTCCTTGCCAAAGCACTTTTTGGTAAGCCAGATGTCCTTCTTCTGGATGAGCCTACCAATGGACTTGATATTCAATCTATTTCCTGGTTAGAAGATTTTTTAATTGATTTTGAAAATACTGTTATTGTCGTATCCCATGACCGTCACTTCTTAAACAAAGTTTGTACCCACATGGCTGACTTAGACTTTGGAAAAATCAAATTATTTGTAGGTAACTATGATTTTTGGAAACAATCCTCTGAACTAGCTGCTCGTCTTCAATCTGATCGAAATGCTAAAGCAGAAGAAAAAATCAAAGAATTACAAGAATTCGTAGCTCGCTTTTCTGCCAATGCTTCCAAATCTAAACAAGCAACATCACGTAAAAAAATGCTTGATAAAATCGAATTGGAAGAAATTATTCCTTCTAGTCGTAAATACCCTTTTATCAATTTTAAGGCTGAACGAGAAATGGGGAATGACTTCCTTTCTGTTGAAAACTTATCTGTTTCTATTGATGGCGAAAAAATCATTGATAATATCAGCTTTATTCTTCGTCCAGGTGACAAAGCAGCTATCATTGGACAAAATGATATTCAAACGACTGCTTTGATGCGTGCTCTAGCAGATGACATTGACTATGAAGGGACAATCAAATGGGGCGTTACAACAAGTCGCTCTTATTTACCAAAAGACAATAGCAAAGATTTTGCGACAAGTGAATCTATCCTAGAATGGGTACGTCAATTTGCTGCTAAAGGGGAAGATGATGATACCTTCTTACGTGGTTTCTTAGGTCGTATGCTCTTTTCTGGAGACGAAGTTAAGAAATCCGTTAATGTTCTTTCCGGTGGTGAAAAGGTTCGCGTCATGTTATCTAAATTGATGTTGTTGAAATCAAATGTTTTGATTCTTGATGACCCTACTAACCACTTGGATTTGGAATCTATTTCCAGTCTGAATGATGGTATTAAAGATTTCAAAGAATCTGTTATCTTTGCCAGTCATGACCATGAATTTATTCAAACAATTGCTAACCACATCGTTGTGATTTCTAAAAATGGTGTCATTGATCGTATTGATGAAACTTACGATGAATTCCTTGAAAATGAAGAAGTCCAAGCTCGAGTAGCACAACTTTGGAATTAAAAATACTAGGGCGATTTCGCTCTAGTATTTTTTCAATCAAAAGAAAGTCAAATTTACTTATGAAAAGAAGGAAAACGAAATCCTTATGTTATTATCTGGCTAGTTTTTTTCTACCAATACTTATTTTATGGCTGTGCCTTTTACCATTTGGAATTTCTTATCAAGGAAGTAATACCATTTTAGCTAGTGATGGCTTTCATCAATATGTGATTTTTGCTCAAACTTTAAGAAATATTTTACATGGTACAGATAGTCTCTTTTACACTTTCACGAGTGGTTTAGGGTTAAATTTTTGGGCATTAATAAGTTATTATTTAGGAAGTCCTTTGTCTCCTTTAGTTTACTTCTTTGATTTACAGTCTATGCCCGATGCCATCTACCTCTTAACCCTTCTGAAGTTTGGTCTAATGGGTCTATCCTCATATTTTTCCTTTGGTCGCATTTACCCTAAAATTAAAGCTTATCTTACCCTTTCTCTATCCATTTCTTATAGCCTAATGAGCTTTGTCACTAGTCAATTAGAACTAAATAGTTGGCTAGATGTCTTTATCATTTTGCCATTAATACTGCTGGGGATTCATCTTTTACTCAAAGAAGGAAAAACAGCGCTTTACTACTTTTCCTTAAGTTCCCTTTTTATCCTTAACTACTATTTTGGATACATGGTTGCTATCTTTTTACTCCTTTATTGTCTTATCAATCTTCTTGAAATAAAATCGTGGAAAAAGCGTTTAGTCCCCTTTTTTATGTTTGTCATAATTTCCCTATTGTCTGCTTTAACCAGTTCTTTTATGCTTATTCCTACCTATTTAGATCTATCAAGTTATGGTGAAAGCTTTACACACTTTGACCAAATCTTGACAGATAAATCTTGGTACTTTGATTTATTAGCAAAATTATCAGTAGGAGCTTATGATACCACTAAATTCGATGCCATACCTATGATTTATACCGGTATCCTTCCTCTTTATTTGAGTTGTCTTTTCTTCACTCTAAAATCAGTTTCATGGCAAATCAAATTAGCTTATGGCTTATTACTTAGTTTTATTATCAGTAGCTTTTATCTTCAACCATTAGATCTACTCTGGCAAGGCATGCATGCCCCAAATATGTTTTTACATCGCTATAGTTGGACTTTTTCTATTATCATCTTAACTTTAGCGGCTAAAGTCTTAAATCAAGAAAAATACTTTAAGAAAAAACAACTTTTATTGTCTTTTACACTACTTTGTCTTTTACTAAGCCTCCCCTACTTATTTATCCAAAAATATCAATTTCTGCAAATAGGACTCTTTTTTTTAAGCCTTCTATTCTTAACAGTTTATACTCTTTTATTCTTACTAAATCAAGAAAAGCAAAGCTTTACAAAGATGTTAAAGATGTTTACACTATTATTTACTTGCCTTGAGCTAGGAATTAATAGTTCTTATCAATTAAGTGGTATTAACAAGGAATGGGTATTTCCAAGTAGAGAAGGTTATGCAAGACATTTAAAAGAAATTGACAGTCTTGTCAAAGGAGTTTCTAAAAAAGATAAACCATTCTTTCGAATGGAACGTCAAATACCTCAAACCGGTAATGATAGCATGAAATTTAATTACAGAGGTGTCTCTCAATTTTCATCAGTAAGAAACCGCAAGTCCAGTTCTCTATTAAATCGCTTGGGATATCGTTCTGATGGCACAAACTTAAATCTAAGGTACCAAAATAATACCCTTCTCATGGATAGCCTCTTAAGTGTTAAGTACAATCTAAGTCAGCAAAAACTTAATAAATTTGGTTTTCATCAGATTAAAAAAAATAAACAAACCTATCTCTATCAAAATACTTATGATTTACCATTAGGTATCTTGACAAATACGATTTACAAAGATGTCAACTTAAGTGTCAATACACTTGACAATCAAACACGTTTTTTAAACCAATTAAGTGGACAAGAATACACCTATTTTAAATTAGAGCCATCACGACTTACTTCTAATGCACAGTTATTTAACCAGCAAGTGTCAAGTAAAGCAATTCATAGCAATGTTCCAACTATCATTAGTTATCAAGTAGTAGTTCCTAACAATAAACAACTTTACGTTAGCTTACCAAATATCCAATTCACAAATCCCAATAGTAAAAATATTACTATTCGAGTTAATAATCACGCCTACCATTATACGACAGATAATGCTTTTAGCTTTTTTGATCTAGGCTATTTTCAAAAGCAAAGTACTGTTTCAGTCGACTTTATCTTTCCAAATAATAAACAGATCACGGTGAATCAACCTCATTTTTATAGCCTAGATATCAATTCTTTAACAACTGCTATTCATGATATTAAAGCTAAAAAAGTAGAAACTGTGGTTCAAAAAAATAAAATCATTAGTCACTATCACTCTAAAACAAAAGCTTCTCTACTTTTTACAATTCCATATGATAAAGGTTGGAAAGCCAAATTGGGTAAAAAGTCAGTTCCTATCCAAAGAGCACAGGATGGCTTTATAAAAGTTGCTGTCCCTAAAGGAGAAGGAGTCCTTACATTGACTTTTATTCCACAAGGATTCATTCTAGGCATCTCGATATCATTTCTAAGCCTTCTTATCTATCTTTTACTAGTAAAACGGTACTGTGAAGTTTTAAGCATTAAAAATGTTGTCAGAGAGCTTATTTAACCCTACTAAAAGATGCATCAGATAAATATCTGATGCATCTTTTCTTATATTTATAATTTTAACAGGCTATCACAGTTCAAAAAAATCCTAAGTAAAACTCAGGAAATATCTTATCACCGGCAGTAGGACTCGAACCTACGACATCATGATTAACAGTCATGCGCTACTACCAACTGAGCTATGCCGGAAAAATAAAAAAATTGTCTTCTCGACAATTCTGATAGTCCGTACGGGATTCGAACCCGTGTTACCGCCGTGAAAAGGCGGTGTCTTAACCCCTTGACCAACGGACCAGAAGTTTTGGAGAAGTTCTCCTTAACACTCTTATTATTATAGCAGACTAATTTTATTTGTCTATACTTTTTTCGAAAAAATTTGAATTTTTTTCAATATTTTTTGATACGCAAGTTGTCAAGTCAAGTGCAACCAGTTCATAGATAACTAGAGTTCCAGATGTTAAGCTGTTCGGGATAGCTCAAACAGGAATTTTGAGGATTGATATTGAAGAAGTCGTCTTGGGCGCTCATTGATGGCAGTAATATAATTGTCAAGTTCTTCAGAGGTTAGTGGATTAAGTGAGACTCCTTTAGGGACATATTCTCTGAGGAGGCCATTGAAGTTCTCGTTTTTTCCTCTCTCATGTGAAGAATAGGGATGTGCAAAGTAAACTTCAACAGCTTCTAAGTTTGAGAGTAAACTAAACTCAGAACCATTATCCGCTGTGATGGATGCAATAGGATACTGACTGATGAGATGCGTGACAGCACGGTTAATGGTTTGGGACTGCTTGTCTTCTAGCTTAACTCCTAGTGCATAGCGTGTCTGGCGCTCTACCAAAGTCAACATAACAGCTTCACCTTGGTTTTCTTGCCGAGAACCAAATCAATCTCCCAATGCCCAAATTCAGAACGATCATTAATATATTCTGGACGTTCTTCGATAGATTTACCTAAAGTCTTCTTATTCGTCTTCATGACTTTCTTAGAACGTTTTCTGATACTAACCATCTTAGGCAAATCGATTGGTTTAATAGCTAATACCCCCTCTTTGATATAACGATAAATCATTTTGGTAGAGGGGACGACTTCTTCAGGATGGTTCACTTTGTAAGTCTGAACAAAACTATCCACACTATGGAGACGAATGTTAGCCGTCAAGGCAGATTCTAATTGTTCAATGAATCTAGCGGAGCAGTCATTCAACTTGAGATAAGAACTCTTTTGACGATTGGTTTCATAGACACGTTGCCCACTATCAGCGAAATAGGCGTTGAAGAAGGTTTGTTTTCCATTCTTATCCTTTACCTGTTCTACTGAACCACGTTTTATTTCTCGGCAGATTGTAGAACGGTGACGACCCAAGAGTCGAGCAATCTCAGCGGGTTTCTTTCCCATTTTAAGATAAGCAGCAATTTCACCCCGTTCTGTGGCTGAAAGATGAGAATAGGATGATTTTCTGGTAGAATTAATGTTGGACATGTTCATCTGCTTTCCATACTGAATTGGGGAATTCTAGTATATCAGACGAACATGTCTTTTTTGTTGCACTTCATTTTACAACGCGGGTTAATTTTTGATATTACTTAATTAAAGCATGCTCTATCTTATTTTTAGATGAAAAATGTTCTTCCCAGAAAATCTATAATAACATTTTTAACTCATTTTGTTTTCATACTAATATTTTTTTTAGATAGTATTAGTATTTTTCCTTACAGCCCATTGACAGAAGCCCCTATTTTTTGTTAAAATGATGAAGTTGAGGTCTCATAGCTCAGCTGGATAGAGCATTCGCCTTCTAAGCGAACGGTCGCAGGTTCGAATCCTGCTGAGATCATCATCTACAAAAATAAGTGCATCTTTATTTAGAGCACTTCTTTTTTTGTTTCACATGAAACAAAAACTTATTTATGATAAGGGCTACCTTGTTGTATCATAAAAGCACGATAAATTTGTTCAACTAAGACTAAACGCATTAATTGATGTGGTAAAGTCAAAAGACCAAAACTCATCAACAGATTAGCTCTCTTTTTTATTTTAGGGGCTAATCCCAGACTACCACCAATAATAAAAGTAATATCAGAGTAACCATTAACGGTGGTATCTGTTATTAGCTGACTAAATTTTTCTGAGGGAAACTGTTTTCCTTCAATTGCCAAAGCAATAACAAAATCACGTTGACCAATTTTCTTTTCAATGCGATCGGCTTCTTTTTCCATAATCAGTTGATTTTCAGCATTGCTTGCTTTATCGGGAGTTTTTTCATCTACTAGTTCAATCATTTCAAATTGACAAAATCGTGAAAGACGTTTTTGATACTCTGAAAGACCATCTTTTAAATAATGCTCTTTTAATTTTCCAACACATATAACTTTTATTTTCATGCCTTTATTGTATCATAGAAAAGATTCTTTTCACAGTTTATCCACATGTTAACTTCTGTATAATCGTTAAAAATACTCTGATATCAAGCATTTTCTGATAGCTATCTGAAAGTTTTCCACAAGCTGTGGATTACTTTTCTTTTTACATCTTTTAAGGTATAATTAAGCAAAGTTTTATAAGCTAATAAAAAACATTTGGAGGTGGTCATGTGTCAACACTTAAACAATTTTTAAAGTCATTGTGGGTATTGTTAATTGGCTTTATTGGAGGAATTTTAGCCTTTTTTGTAATGACCAATACCAATCAAACAGAATTGGTTAAATCTGGTTCCGAAAAATCAGCAATTACGAGTAAAGTCCATTACAATAACACTACTAATACAACTAAAGCCGTCAAAGTCGTGCAAAATGCTGTTGTCTCTGTTATCAATTATAAAAAAGATAACTCAGCAGCACTTACTAATCCTTATAGCGAACTTTTTGGTGAGCAAAGCCCTTCTCAAGAAAAAGATAATGACTATAGCATCTTTAGTGAAGGTTCCGGAGTTATTTATAAAAAAGAAGGCAAATATGCCTATCTAGTAACTAATAACCATGTTATTGATGGTGCTGAAAGAATTGAAATTCTTATGGCCGATGGTACAAAAGTAGTTGGTGAATTAGTCGGATCGGATACTTATTCTGATTTAGCTGTTGTCAAGATTTCATCTGACAAGATTAAAACAACCGCAGAATTTGCGGATTCAACAAAAATTAATATCGGGGAAGTAGCCATTGCTATTGGTAGCCCGCTTGGTACAGAGTATGCTAATTCAGTTACTGAAGGTATTGTTTCCAGTTTAAGTAGAACTGTAACCTTGAGAAATGAAAATGGCGAAACAGTCTCAACAAATGCCATTCAAACAGATGCTGCTATCAATCCAGGAAATTCTGGTGGACCATTGATTAACATTGAAGGACAAGTCATTGGTATCAATTCTAGTAAAATTTCATCCACACCAGCAGGTGGTAATGGTACTGTAGAAGGTATTGGATTTGCTATTCCGTCAAGTGATGTGGTTAAAATCATTGAACAACTTGAAGCAAGCGGAGAAGTTGTACGTCCCGCTTTAGGAATTTCAATGGTAAACCTAAATGACTTATCTACCAATGCTTTGAGTCAAATAAATATTCCAACTAGTGTCACAAATGGGATTGTTGTTGCTTCTGTTCAAGAAGGCATGCCAGCTAATGGAAAATTACAACAATATGATGTTATTACAGAAATTAATGGTAAAAATGTCGCTTCTATCAGTGATTTACAAAGTATCTTATATGGACAAAATATCAATGATACTATCAAGATAAGCTTCTATAGAGGAACTAGTAAGAAAAAAGTTGACATTAAGCTATCCAAGACAACCAAAGATCTGACTAAAAAAGAGTAATACATTTACTTGACAATGTTTGTCAAATACCTTTACAATATTGTAAAGGTATTTTTTCATGACGAAAGGTAACTATGAAAGAAGTATTAATACACATTCCAATTGAAGATATAGTAGCTAATCCTTATCAACCAAGACTTCAATTTAATCAAAAAGAATTGGATGATTTAGCCAATTCAATCAAAATGAACGGGCTCATTCAACCAATCATTGTTAGAAAATCAAAAATTTTTGGCTATGAGTTAGTTGCTGGAGAAAGACGGTTTAAAGCATCGAAAATAGCTGGTTTAAAACAGTTACCTGCTATCGTTAAAGAAATGTCCAATTTAGAGAGCATGCAGCAAGCTATCGTGGAAAACCTTCAACGCTCAGATTTAAATGCTATTGAAGAAGCAAAAGCTTATCAACTTTTAATTGAAGAAAATAAACTAACACATGAAGAAGTCGCTAAATATATGGGGAAGTCACGTCCCTACATTAGCAATACCTTGAGATTACTACAATTGCCAGTTCATATGATTATTGCTGTCGAAAAGGGGCAAATCAGTGCAGGTCATGCACGAACTTTACTAGCTCTATCAGATTCCAAAACACAAGAATATTGGTTCAAGAAAATTATAGAAGATGGACTTAGTGTCCGACAATTAGAAGATATTGTCAAATCTGGGACTAATAAAAAAACACATTCTAAACCAAAAGATATTTTTTGTGACCATTTAGAAAAAAAGATTTCAAAATCTTTAGGATTGCCCTCAAGTTTACAATTGAAAAAAGATGGTAGTGGCCATGTGCAGTTAGTTTTTTCCAATGAAGAAGAATTAAACAGAATTATCAACAAGCTTATTTAGCTTGTTGATAGTCTGTTTTTTTAGTTTTCTTTTTCCACAGCCAAAAATAGACAAAAACCTTGATTTTATCTTTAATATTTTACTTTCCACAGCTTGTGGAAAACTCCAGTTAACAATGTGTATAGGATTTCCACAGCTTGTGGGTAACTATAAACTTTTCTTTGAGCTTTGTGGAAAACCATCGTTTTTTATGATAGAATAGTCCTAGAATTATCCACAAGAAGGAACCTAATATGACTGAAAATGAACACATTTTTTGGAATAGGGTTTTAGAGTTAGCTCAAAGCCAATTAAAACAGGCAACTTATGAATTTTTTGTCCATGATGCTCGCTTACTAAAAGTGGACAATCATGTGGCAACTATTTATTTAGATCGTATGAAAGAACTCTTTTGGGAAAAAAATCTCAAAGATGTCATTTTAACTGCAGGATTTGAAGTCTATAATGCTCAAATTTCTGTAGAATATGTTTTTGAAGACGATTTAGCCATCGAGCCACAACAAAATACCTCTTATTCTAATCAAAATCAAGCAAGTTTCACCCAATTACCAGCAGTTAAATCTGATCTTAATGCTAAATATAGCTTTGAAAACTTTATCCAAGGAGATGAAAACCGATGGGCAGTAGCAGCTTCTATAGCAGTTGCTAATACTCCGGGAACAACTTATAACCCACTTTTTATTTGGGGTGGCCCTGGATTAGGTAAAACCCATCTATTAAATGCTATTGGTAACTCCGTTTTAAAAGAGGATCCAAATGCCCGTATCAAATATATTACAGCTGAAAATTTCATTAATGAATTCGTTGTGCACATCAGACTTGATACCATGGATGAATTAAAAGAAAAGTTCCGTAATTTAGATCTTCTATTAATTGATGACATTCAGTCTTTAGCGAAAAAAACGCTCTCTGGTACTCAAGAAGAGTTCTTTAATACCTTCAATGCACTTCATAATAATAACAAACAGATTGTTCTCACGAGTGACCGCACTCCAGACCATTTAAACGATTTAGAAGATCGTTTAGTGACCCGCTTTAAATGGGGGTTAACAGTTAATATTACCCCGCCAGACTTTGAAACGCGTGTAGCTATTTTAACCAATAAAATTCAAGATTATCATTTTACTTTTCCTCAGGATACAATTGAGTATTTAGCAGGTCAATTTGATTCAAATGTTCGAGATTTAGAAGGAGCTTTGAAAGATATCAGTCTAGTAGCTAATTTTAAACAAATTGATACTATTACGGTTGACATCGCTGCTGAAGCCATTAGAGCTCGCAGACAAGATGGACCTAAAATGACTATTATTCCGATTGAAGATATCCAATCTCAAGTCGGTAAATTTTATGATGTTACCGTAAAAGAAATTAAAGCTACTAAGAGAACTCAAGATATCGTCTTAGCAAGACAAGTAGCCATGTTTTTAGCGCGTGAAATGACAGATAACAGTCTTCCTAAAATCGGAAAAGAGTTTGGAGGACGAGATCACTCAACTGTACTTCATGCTTACAACAAAATCAAAAACATGATTAGCCAAGATGAGAGTCTGCGCATCGAAATTGAAACCATCAAAAATAAAATCAAATAAGCTTTGTGGATAAATTCTCCATTTTAGTAAAAGTTATCCACAAGTTGTGAACAGTCCCTTTGCTTAGAGATGACTCTATCTAAGAGACTTATCCACTATTTACACAAGACCTACTACTACTACTATATATAATACTTATAAATAAAGGAGTTTTCATGATTCAATTTTCCATAAATCGTACCCTTTTTATCCAAGCCTTAAACGCTACTAAAAGAGCTATTAGCAGTAAAAATGCTATTCCTATTTTATCCACAATCAAAATCGAAGTTAGTACAACAGATATTACCTTAACTGGTTCTAATGGACAAATTTCAATTGCTAACACTATTCCTGTTAGCAATGATAATGCTGGCTTACTAATTACTTCAACAGGTGCCGTTTTATTAGAAGCTAATTTCTTTATTAATATCATTTCAAGTCTTCCAGACCATACGTTAGAATTTAAAGAAATTGAGCAACATCAAGTTGTATTGACAAGTGGAAAATCAGAAATCACTCTAAAAGGAAAAGACGTTGACCAATACCCACGTCTCCAAGAAGTTTCTACGACTAATCCTCTCGTTTTAGAAACTAAATTATTAAAATCGATTATTGCTAAAACAGCATTTGCAGCTAGTTTGCAAGAAAGTCGTCCTATCTTGACAGGTGTGCATATGGTTTTGAGTCAACATAAAGATTTTAAAGCTGTTGCAACAGACTCACATCGAATGAGTCAACGTTTGATCACACTTGATAAAAATTCAAACGACTTTGATGTGGTGATTCCAAGTAAGTCATTGAGAGAATTTGCATCAGTCTTTACAGATGATATTGAAACCGTAGAAGTCTTTTTCTCACCAAGTCAAATGCTATTTAGAAGCGAGCATATTTCTTTCTACACGCGCTTACTAGAAGGCAATTACCCAGATACGGATCGTCTATTGATGACAGAATTTGAAACGGAAGTGGTCTTTAATACCCAATCGTTACGTCATGCTATGGAACGTGCTTTCTTGATTTCAAATGCTACTCAAAATGGGACGGTAAAATTAGAAATTGAGGGAAATCATATCTCTGCCCATGTAAATTCCCCAGAAGTAGGGAAAGTTAATGAAGACTTAGATGTTGTGAGTCAAACAGGTAGCGATTTAACCATCAGTTTCAATCCAACTTATTTAATCGAATCCTTAAAAGCTATTAAGAGTGAAACCGTCAAAATTAATTTCTTATCTCCGGTTAGACCTTTCACTTTAACACCAGGAGATGATGAAGAAAGTTTTATCCAATTAATTACGCCTGTACGTACTAACTAAAAAAAGCTTCCCATCTGGGAGCTTTTTTTGTTATCATAAGACATAGCAACTAAGATAAGTGAGGAAAGTTATGTACCAATTGGGATCACTAGTTGAAATGAAAAAACCGCATGCCTGTACAGTAAAAGCAACAGGAAAAAAAGCCAATGAGTGGAAAATTATCAGATTGGGAGCCGATATTAAGATTCAATGCACCAATTGTGATCATATTGTTATGATGAACCGATTTGATTTTGAACGAAAATTAAAAAAAGTGTTGCAACTTTAAAAAGCTTGTTTAAATAACTATATACTGATAGTTTGCTAGCTCTGGTTGCTGCAAAAAGTGCTATATTTTTATGAAAATACTTATTATGATAGAGTTATTAAAAGAAAGGAACATTTATTATGAATAAGTTTTCAGAGCAGTTAAAACATTTACGACTTGAAAAAAATTTTTCACAAGATTATTTAGCAGAGCAACTTTTTATTTCAAGACAAGCCATTTCCAAGTGGGAAAATAATGAAGCATGTCCAGATATGACAAATTTGATCAAACTGGCTACTATTTTTGAGGTCAGTTTGGACCAGTTAATATTAGGTAAAAAACCAGAAAAAACTGTGGAACGGATTATTGAGAATAAACCTTATGATATAAAAGCAGTTATCAGAAATTTTTGGTTAATTTTCGGAAATATTTTAATAGCATTTTTTGTTTTATATTCGATTTTCCTTTTTCTTGATTTTTTAGGAATAGCACCCCAAAATTTAAGGCAATTATTTTACTAATTCATGATTTAGTCTGTCATTTGACAGGCTTTTTCTCATACTTTTATGCTATAATAGTCTTGATTGAAAATTTGAACGGAGACTTAGTAAATATGGCATTAACAGCAGGAATTGTTGGTTTACCAAATGTCGGTAAATCGACCTTATTTAACGCTATTACAAAAGCAGGCGCAGAAGCTGCTAACTATCCTTTTGCGACTATCGATCCTAATGTGGGGATGGTTGAAGTACCAGATGAGCGACTTGACAAATTAACAGAGCTTATTACGCCTAAAAAGACAGTTCCAACTACATTTGAATTTACTGATATTGCTGGTATTGTAAAAGGTGCTTCAAAAGGTGAAGGTCTAGGTAATAAATTCTTAGCTAACATCCGTGAAGTGGACGCTATTGTTCACGTTGTTCGGGCTTTTGATGATGAAAATGTCATGCGTGAACAAGGCCGTGATGATGCTTTTGTGGATCCGATGGCAGATATTGATACCATTAATTTAGAATTGATTTTAGCAGACTTAGATTCTATCAATAAACGTTATGCTCGAGTTGAAAAAATGGCTCGTACCCAAAAAGACAAAGACTCAGTAGCAGAGTTTAATGTTCTTCAAAAAATCAAACCAGTACTTGAAGATGGTAAATCAGCTCGTACTATTGATTTCACCGACGAAGAAGCAAAAGTCGTTAAAGGGCTGTTCTTGTTAACAACTAAGCCAGTACTTTATGTAGCAAATGTTGATGAAGATAAAGTTGTTGATCCAGATGATATTGATTATGTCAAACAAATTCGTCACTTTGCAGCTACTGAAAATGCTGAAGTAGTGGTTATCTCAGCGCGTGCAGAAGAAGAAATTTCAGAGCTTGACGATGAGGATAAAGAAGAATTTTTGGAAGCTATTGGGCTTACTGAATCAGGCGTTGATAAATTGACCAGAGCAGCTTATCATATCTTAGGACTAGGCACTTATTTTACAGCAGGTGAAAAAGAAGTCCGTGCTTGGACATTTAAACGTGGGATTAAGGCGCCTCAAGCGGCTGGTATCATTCACTCAGATTTTGAACGAGGCTTTATTCGTGCTGTCACCATGTCTTATGATGATTTAATCACATATGGATCTGAAAAAGCTGTTAAAGAAGCAGGAAGATTACGTGAAGAAGGAAAAGAGTATATCGTTCAAGATGGCGATATCATGGAGTTCCGCTTTAACGTTTAAGAAAGAGAAAAATAACAGAATTAGGTTGGAATAAGTTATTCCAACCCTTTTGCTATTAGAATAGAAAGGGTAAAAATGGTTAAAATGATAGTGGGACTAGGTAATCCTGGTTCAAAATATAATCACACCAAACATAACGTTGGCTTTATGGCAATTGACAGAATTGTCAATGATATTGACATCAAGTTTACAGAAGATAAAAATTTCAAAGCTTTAGTTGGTTCGACTTTCATTAATCATGAAAAGGTCTATTTTGTAAAACCAACAACTTTTATGAATAATAGTGGCATTGCAGTTAAAGCATTAAGTATTTATTTTAATATCGCTATTGAAGATTTGATTGTGATTTACGATGATTTGGATATGGAAGTTGGAAAGATACGTTTCCGACAAAAAGGTTCAGCAGGGGGACATAATGGAATTAAATCCATTATTACTCATTTAGGAAGCCAAGAGTTTGACCGCATTAAAATTGGTATTGGAAGACCACCCAAAGGCATGGCTGTTATCAATCACGTTTTAGGTCAATTTAACACTGAAGACAGTATTACCATCTCATTGATACTTGACAAGGTTGTCAAGGCTGTCAATTTCTATTTACAAGAAGATGATTTTGAAAAAACAATGCAGAAATTTAATGGATAAGATATGAATCATTTAGAATTATTTAGTCAAAATAAGATCATTCAAAATTGGCAGGCAGGACTAAGTACATTAGGCAGACAACTAGTGATGGGACTTTCAGGGTCAAGCAAAGCAATGGCTATCGCATCAGCTTATTTAACCCAAGAAGAAAAAATAGTCGTTGTAACTTCCAGTCAAAACGAGATGGAAAAATTAGCTTCAGACTTATCTGTCTTGCTAGGCGAAGAATACGTTTATCAATTTTTTGCAGATGATGTTGCAGCAGCAGAATTTATTTTTTCATCACTTGATAAGGCTCTTTCACGAGTAGAAGCTCTTAGTTTTTTAAGTCAACAAGAAACGAAAGGTATTTTATTAGTCTCTTTAGCTGGCCTTAGAACGATCCTGCCACAGCCAGATTTTTTTAAAAAGAGTCAGTTTCAACTGACTATCGGACAAGAAGAAGATATTACTCAAATCACTAAAAAACTTCATCGTTTAGGCTATCAAAAAGTATCTCAGGTTATAGCTCCAGGCGAATTTAGTCATAGAGGAGATATTTTAGATATTTATGAAATAAGAGAAGAAACTCCTTTTCGAATCGAATTTTTTGGTGATGAGATTGATGGGATTAGAAGTTTTGATACGGATGATCAAAAATCTCTAAAGCAAATGGATAGCATTAAAATAGGACCAGCAACTGACCTGATTTTCAGTCAAGAGGATTTAGAACGAGGGTTAAAAAATTTAGAGAAAGCTATGTTATCTGCACCTTCTGAAACAAGGACCTATTTAGAAGAAGTAAAAGCGGTTACTACTGACGGTTTCAAACACAAAGATATTGGAAAGTTTAAAGCCCTTTTTTATGATAACAATTGGACCCTTATGGATTATATCCCTAAGGGAACTCCTCTCTTTTTAGATGACTTTCAGAAAATTGTGGATCGTAATGCCAAATTTGACTTGGAAATAGCTCATCTGTTGACAGATGATTTACAACAATGTAAAGCTATTGCAAGTCAAACTTATTTTGCAGATAATTATCGCCAATTTCGCAATTATAAACCGGCAACCTTTTTCTCAAATTTTCATAAAGGTCTAGGTAATATTAAATTTGATCGTTTACATAGCTTGACTCAATATGCGATGCAAGAATTTTTCAATCAATTTCCTTTGTTAATTGATGAAATTAACCGTTATCAAAAATCAAAAGCCACAGTTTTGGTTCAAGTAGAGTCTCAGCAAGCTTATGAACGATTACTCAAATCCTTTGATGATTATCAGTTTCAACTTCCCCTTGTTTCAGCTGACGCTATTCAAAAAGGAAAAGCACAAATCATTATTGATCACCTTTCCACTGGTTTTTATTTTGCAGATGAAAAAGTAGCTTTCATTACAGAACATGAAATCTATCATAAGACGATAAAAAGACGAGTTCGCCGTTCTAACATTAGTAATGCCGAACGCTTGAAAGATTATAACGAACTGTCTAAAGGGGATTATGTCGTCCATAATGTCCATGGGATTGGACGCTTTTTAGGTATTGAGACAATCCAAATTCAAGGTATTCATAGAGACTATGTCACTATTCAATATCAAAATTCAGACCGCATTTCTTTACCTGTTGAACAAATTGAACAGCTTTCTAAATATGTTTCGGCTGATGGTAAAGAGCCTAAAATTAACAAATTAAATGACGGTAGATTCCAAAAGACCAAACAAAAAGTCAGTAAACAAGTCGAAGATATAGCAGATGATTTATTAAAGTTGTATGCTGAGAGAAGTCAGCAAAAAGGGTTTCAATTTTCAAAAGATGATGACTTACAAGAGTCTTTTGATAATGACTTCGCTTTTGCAGAAACTGATGATCAAATCAGATCGATTAAAGAAATTAAAACGGACATGGAAAGCAGTCAACCGATGGACCGTTTATTGGTTGGTGATGTTGGTTTTGGTAAGACAGAGGTGGCAATGAGAGCAGCTTTTAAAGCTGTTAATGACCATAAGCAAGTTGCTATTTTAGTCCCTACAACAGTTTTGGCACAACAGCACTACGATAATTTTAAAATCAGATTTGAAAACTATCCCGTTGAGATAGCTGTTTTAAGCCGTTTCCAAAGTAAAAAAGAACAAACACAAACCCTTGAAAAACTAAAAAAAGGACAAGTTGATATTATTATAGGGACACACCGTCTTCTCTCTAAAGATGTTATTTTTTCAGATTTAGGTTTAATCGTAATTGATGAAGAACAACGCTTTGGGGTTAAACATAAAGAAAAATTAAAAGAGTTGAAAACCAAAGTAGACGTCCTGACCTTAACTGCTACCCCAATTCCTCGAACCTTACACATGTCTATGTTAGGGATTCGTGATTTATCCGTTATTGAAACGCCTCCGACAAATCGCTATCCTGTGCAAACTTATGTTTTAGAAAATAATCCAGGCCTTATTAGGGAAGCTATTATTAGGGAAATGGACCGAAATGGTCAAGTTTTCTACGTTTACAATAAAGTTGACACGATTGACAAGAAATTATCAGAACTACAAGAATTAGTTCCGGAAGCCTCTATTGGTTTTGTTCATGGTCAAATGAGTGAAATTCAACTAGAAAATACATTAATTGACTTTATTAATGGGGCATACGACGTCTTAGTAGCGACAACAATTATTGAAACGGGAGTCGATATTTCAAATGTTAATACCTTGTTTGTTGAGAATGCCGATCATATGGGATTGTCAACTCTCTATCAACTTCGAGGAAGAGTTGGACGAAGCAATCGAATCGCCTATGCTTATCTTATGTACAGACCAGACAAGGTGCTTTCGGAAGTTTCTGAAAAACGTTTGGAAGCTATAAAAGGCTTTACAGAGCTTGGATCTGGTTTTAAAATTGCCATGAGAGACTTATCTATTCGTGGGGCAGGAAATATTCTGGGAGCTTCTCAAAGTGGTTTCATTGATTCGGTAGGTTTTGAAATGTACTCACAATTACTAGAACAAGCCATTGCGGCTAAACAAGGTAAAACAAGTGTGCGTAAAAAAGGAAATGCGGAGATTAATTTACAAATTGATGCTTACTTGCCAGCAGAATATTTAAAAGATGAACGTCAAAAAATTGAGATTTATAAACGAATTCGTGAAATTGATAGCAAGGATGCTTATCTTGAATTACAAGAAGAAATCATGGATCGCTTTGGAGAATATCCAGATCAAGTAGCTTACTTATTAGAGATAGGACTACTTAAGTATTATATAGATAATGCCTTTGTGGAAATACTTGAAAAGAAAACGAATCAACTTCTTGTGCGATTTGAAAAAGCCTCGTTACAATATTATTTAACTCAAGATTATTTTGAAGCTTTATCAAAAACGAGTTTAAAAGCGAAAATTAGCGAAAATAAAGGTAAAATTGATATTATCTTTGATATCAGAAATAAAAAGATTTACGATATCTTAGAAGAATTGATAACGTTTGGAGAAGCACTTAGTGAGATTAAATCTAGAAAAGTTACCAGATCAAACTAAAAAATCAAGTCTGCTTATAACCATTAGTGGTTTAGTATCAAAATTTTTAGCAGCTATTTATCGTATTCCCTATCAAAATCTAGTTGGTGACAGGGGTTTTTACGCCTATCAGCAAATCTACCCTTTTTTAGCTATTATTTCAGCTTTAAGTTTAACTGCTCTTCCTAATGTGATTGCGAGCATTGCACAAAGAAAGAAGCCTGATCAATTAAAGACTTTGTTTGCTTTACAATTAATACTGAGTGTCTTATTTGCTACTGGCCTTTTTATTTGGCATAGACAGCTTGCATTTTGGATTGGAACACCTAAATTAGCACCTGCTATTATCTTGACAGGATGTACTTTGTTAACAGTTCCTTTTATTTCTTTTTATCGAGGCCTTTCTCAAGCAAAACTTGATATGGCACCTACCGCTATTAGTCAAGTTATGGAACAGATCATCCGAATTGTTATTATCATTGTTGCTGCTTTATGCTGTTTCTATTATGATTGGACCATTTATCTTATGGCCAATGTAGCGGCCAGCGGTAATTTAATTGCTAGCTTAATCGTTTTAATTTATCTGAAACAGCGTAGTGATTATTCCTTGATATCTTTTCTAAAAGGGCATTTAGTTTTTAAGGAGATGAAAAATATAGGATTATCTGTTTTTATCTTTACTTTTTATGCTATTTACCTTTTAATTTTTCAATTAATCGATTCCTTTTTTGTTAAAAATAGCCTTGTTTCTTCTGGCTATTCAGAAATCCTAGCTGAGGTTACCAAAGGGCTATATGATAGAGGTCAGCCTTTAATTCAATTTGGATTGATTTTTACTACTGCTTTATTTACTAGTTATTTACCACGTTTGACGCAATTGCATCATCATGATAAAAAAGACTACCAAAAAGAAAGTCAATTCTTTTTTGAATTTATATGTTATTTTAATTTAACCTTGACTGCTGGTTATGTCACTATCTTGCATTTGATGAATCAGTTATTATTTGAAGATAATCAAGCATGGTTGCCACTAGCTTTGTATTTAGGTGTTATCTTTTTGTCTAGTGTTATCCAATTTTGTCACCAAAAATGTTTTATTGAAAATCTTCGCCGGAAGTCGTTTTATATCTTAAGTATTGGGATTTTAGTGAAGTTAGTCTTAACACCTATATTAACTTACTATTATGGAATTCTTGGGAGTTCGTTATCAACACTTCTACCACTTGTTTTTGTGCTATGTCTTTATGTCTTTTTGGCACAAATAAACTTAACAACTGTCATTAATGTTAAATACTTTTTGGCTTTGTTGGTGATGATTTTGGTGATGCATGTGATAATGCCTTATTTACCTGTCAAAACACGTTTACAAACTTTAGCTAGTTTACTTATAGTGGCTGTGAGTGGACTTTTAGTCTTCTTATTGTTATGCCGTAAATTCCTTGTTTTCCATCAGAAATTATGGTCTTTCCTACCATTTATAAAGGAAAAATGGTAAAATGAAAGGGATTGTGGGGTAATATATGAGATTAGATAAATTTTTGAAAGTATCACGAATTATAAAACGTCGCCCTGTTGCTAAAGAAGTTGCAGATAAAGGACGTATCAAAGTGAATGGAGTACTCGCTAAGAGTTCAACTGATTTAAAATTAAATGACACCATCGAAATTCGTTTTGGAAATAAACTATTAACGGTCCGTGTACTGGAAATGAAAGATAGTACGAAAAAAGAAGATGCTTTAAAAATGTACGATATCATCAGTGAGACAAGGATTGAAAGTCATGAAGAAGTCTAGCGTTGTTCAATTAAATAACCACTACATTAACGAAGAAAATCTCAAAAAACGTTTTGAAGAAGAAGAAATTCAAAAGAGAAATCGTTTTATGGGATGGATTTTGGTGAGTATGATGTTTCTATTTATCTTGCCGACTTATAATTTGGTTAAAAGTTATGTTGGTTTTGAAAAACAAAACGAACAAGTTGTTAAATTGCAAAAAGAATACGATAGCTTAAACAAAAGTACCAAAGCGGAAAAAGAATTAGCCAAACGGTTAAAAAACGAAGAATTTGTTAAAAAATATGCACGTGCTAAATATTATTTATCACGAGAAGGAGAAGTGATTTATCCAGTTCCTGGATTACTACCAAAATAATAATGGATAATCTTATTGAAAAAATCGAAACCTTTTTATCTTTTTCAGATATCAAGTTAGCAGAACTTGAAAAAAAGAATCAAGAGTTAGTTGAAAAAAAGAGCGATAAAACACTTGCTAGAAAGGAATTGTCATGAAAAAGTTATTAACAGTGATGTTAATGACCTTTTTCTTGACACCTTTAACAGTTATCAGTACTGAAAAATCAATGGCGTTTTCAAATACTACACTTTATCAATTACGTCAAGATGTGGTTACAGCTAATACTTATTATCACTCCTTACCAATTAACCCAAACTTGTTTCAAGAAACAGAAGTTTATACAGATCCTGAATTAACTGTAGTTCAAAAAAGACTAGAGCCTAATAAAGAGCTTAAACTTAAATCCCTTTTGATTAATGCCCATCAGATTCCTGTTTTTGAATTAACTGATGGGACTTATCTAGAAGCTAGTCGACATATTGTTTTTGAAGATGTAATGATTAGTGAATCAAAGACGAATATGACAGCTTGGGCGCAAAAAAAAATGACAGTATATCAAGAGCCTTACGTCTTGGGAGTGAAAGAAGCTAATGTTTCATTTGACTTTGGACAAAAGCTATCTGTTCAAAAAACAGCTCAAACCCAACATGGCACTTATCTGTATGTCGATGGAAAAGGTTGGATCAATGATTTAGAAGTTTCGATGACAGATAATCGAATGCTTAAAGTTCAAGAAATGTTGACTCAAAAATACCAAAAAGAGAATTACTCTATTTTTGTGAAACAATTGAATACCCAAGCTAGTGCGGGAATAAACGCAGATAAACGCATGTATGCTGCAAGTATTTCCAAATTAGCAACTCTTTATCATGTCCAAAAGCAATTAAATCAAGGGAAAATAAGAAAAGATAAAGCTTTGAAATACCTTGATAAAGTTAATCATTTTTATGGGGATTATGACCCATCAGGAAGTGGTAAAATTAGTAAAACAGCTAATAAAGAAGAATATAGTGTTGAGACGCTATTAAAGGCTGTTGCTCAACAGTCAGATAATGTAGCTACTAATATTTTAGGTTATTATATCTGTCACCAATATGACCAATCTTTCATGAACGAAGTAAGGGCTTTAACAGGAAGTAATTGGGATATGGAGGAACGTATACTCTCTTCACGAGCTGCTGCTAATATGATGGAAGCAATTTATTATCAAAATGGAGAGATTATTTCTTACTTATCTGACACCGAATTTGATAATCAACGTATTTCTAAAAATATAACTGTTCCTGTAGCACATAAAATTGGAGATGCCTACGATTTTAAACATGATGTTGCTATTGTATACGTAGATACACCATTTATTATCTCTATTATGACCGATCAAGCTTCCTATGATGACATTACTAATATCGCTGATGATGTCTATACTATTTTAAAATGACCTATCAAGAAATTTATCGTTTGATTCAATCTAAAGCTTATTTTTCAAAGCATCAAAAAGTGCTGATTGCCGTATCGGGTGGAGTAGATTCAATGAATTTACTGCACTTTTTGCATACCTTTCAAAAAGAATTAGGGATTGAAATTGGGATTGCTCATGTCAATCATAAACAAAGACAAGCATCAGAAGAAGAAGAAACTTATTTAAAAGAATGGGCTAGAAAAGAAGATATTCCTTTTCACGTAGCTTATTTCAATGGAGAATTCTCAGAAGAAAAGGCGCGTGTTTTTCGTTATCAGTTCTTTAAGCAAATCATGTTTAAAGAAAATTATACCGCTTTAGTCACAGCTCATCATGCAGATGATCAGGCAGAAACTATCCTTATGAGACTCATAAGAGGAAGTCGTTTGAGACATTTAGTCGGTATCAGAGATCGTCAGCCATTTGGTAACGGAGAACTTATTCGTCCTTTTCTGACATTGACTAAGGCTGATTTGCCAATACCTTATCATTTTGAAGATCATTCTAACTATAGTTTATCCTATTTTAGGAATCGTGTTCGTCATCAGTACATAGAAACACTAAAAAAAGAAAATCCTAATATCACACAGGCTTTGCAAGAATTATCTTTTGAAAGCGAGTACCTCTTTCAAGCTTTTAGAGAATTAACTCGGGATGTAGAGGTGACTAATCGTTGTGAATTCTTGAACCAAACAGAAGCAGTCCAATATTTTTTATTACAAGATTACCTTGATAAAATTCCTGAATTAACACTCAAAAAAGCGCAATTTAAAGAGTTATTAAGATTAATTAAAGAGAAAAAACAAGGCACAATCTATCTAAAAAACCAGTATTCACTGATACTGGAGGAAGATGTCTTTCAAATCACTAAAATCATTCCTAAGACGGAGTTTAAATTACCATCTCAAATGCTAGAATATGATAGTGTGCTTATATATCAGCAATACTCCTTTGCTTTTAAAAAGGAGCAGTTAAAAAAGAGTACTGATATAGAAATACCTTTATACAGTTTATCATCAATTCAATTACGAGGACGTCAAGCTGGAGATAGTATTGATTTTGGGAAGTTTTCAAAAAAATTAAGACGTCTCTTTATTGATGAAAAATTCACTGCTAAGCAACGTCAAAATGCTATTATAGGACAACAAGATAATCGCATTATTTTTGTCATTGTAGGTGATAAAACATATTTGAGAAAAGCTTCTAAACATGATATAATGTTGGCTAAACTGTATATTGATAAATTAGAAAAAAGGTGACAGCATGCTCGAGCAAGATATTAAAAAAGTTCTTTATACCGAAGAGGACATTATTCAAAAAACAAAAGAACTTGGCGAACAATTAACTAAAGATTACCAGGGGAAAAATCCTTTGATGGTAGGTGTTTTAAAAGGTTCTGTTCCATTTATGGCAGAATTAATGAAACATATTGATACGCACGTAGAAATTGACTTTATGGTTGTTTCTAGCTATCATGGTGGTACAATAAGTAGTGGTGAGGTCAAAATTTTAAAAGATGTTGATACCAATATTGAAGGTCGAGACATTATTTTTGTTGAAGATATCATCGATACGGGTCGTACCTTAAAATATTTACGAGACATGTTCAAATATCGTAAAGCAAAATCAATTAAAATTGCGACTCTTTTTGATAAACCAGAAGGACGTGTGGTAGAGATTGATGCGGATTATGTCTGTTATGATGTTCCAAATGAATTTATTGTTGGATTTGGTTTGGACTACGCAGAAAATTATAGAAACTTACCATATGTAGGAGTCTTAAAGGAAGAAGTCTATTCAAAATAGAAAAAGGTCAATTATTACTATATGAAAAATAATAAAAATAATGGTTTTGTAAAAAATTCCTTCATATATATATTAATGATTGTTGTAGTCATAACAGGATTTCAATATTATTTAAAAGGAACTAGTACACAAAGCCAACAGATTAGTTATTCAAAATTAATCAAACAGTTAAAAGCTGGTGATATTAAAACGCTTAGTTATCAACCAAGTGGCAGTATCATTGAAGTAAAAGGTAAGTACGAAAAACCTCAAAAGGTTTCGGTTGAACCAGGTTTATCTTTTTTAGGAAATGGTACTTCGACAAAAGTAACAGAATTCACGTCTTTGGTTTTGCCGACTGATTCTATTTTGAAAGAAATGACAGGGGCAGCGGATAAGACAGATACTGAAATTAATGTCAAACAAGAAAGTTCAAGTGGTACTTGGATCACTTTCTTAATGAGTTTCTTGCCAATTATCATTTTTGCTGCTTTCATGATGATGATGATGAATCAAGGCGGCGGCGGTGCTAGAGGTGCCATGAGTTTTGGTAAAAACAAAGCGAAATCACAGTCTAAAAGCGATGTCAAATTTCGCTTTACAGATGTTGCTGGCGCTGAAGAAGAAAAGCAAGAGCTTGTTGAAGTTGTTGATTTTCTTAAAAATCCTAAAAAATATAAAGCACTCGGTGCCAGAATCCCAGCTGGGGTCTTGTTAGAGGGTCCTCCGGGAACTGGTAAAACACTGCTTGCTAAAGCTGTTGCTGGTGAAGCCGGCGTTCCTTTCTTTAGTATTTCTGGTTCAGACTTCGTTGAAATGTTTGTCGGTGTCGGGGCTAGTCGTGTTCGCTCTCTTTTCGAAGATGCTAAAAAAGCTGAACGTGCAATCATCTTTATCGATGAAATTGATGCTGTTGGTCGTCGTCGCGGCGCAGGTATGGGCGGTGGTAATGACGAGCGTGAACAAACCTTGAACCAACTCCTCATTGAAATGGATGGTTTCGAAGGCAATGAAAATATTATCGTTATTGCAGCAACCAATCGTAGCGATGTGCTTGATCCAGCCCTTTTAAGACCAGGTCGTTTTGACCGTAAGATTTTAGTTGGACGTCCAGATGTCAAAGGTCGTGAAGCCATCTTACGTGTCCATGCCAAAAACAAGCCATTAGCTGAAGATGTTAACTTAAAAGTTGTTGCTCAGCAGACGCCAGGTTTTGTTGGTGCCGATCTTGAAAACGTCTTAAATGAGGCAGCTTTAGTTGCGGCTCGTCGCAATAAAGATAAAATTGATGCTAGTGATATTGACGAAGCAGAGGACCGTGTTATTGCGGGACCATCTAAGAAAGATAGACAAGTTAACAAAAAAGAACGTGAAATGGTTGCTTATCATGAAGCAGGACATACAATTGTTGGTTTAGTCTTATCAAATGCTCGAGTTGTTCATAAAGTAACAATTGTTCCTCGTGGACGTGCAGGAGGCTATATGATTGCACTTCCAAAAGAAGATCAAATGCTTCTTTCTAAGGACGATTTAAAAGAACAATTAGCAGGACTTATGGGTGGACGTGTTGCCGAAGAAATTATTTTCAATGCTCAGACAACGGGAGCATCAAATGACTTTGAACAAGCAACACAAATGGCTCGTGCTATGGTTACTGAATATGGGATGAGTGAAAAACTTGGACCGGTTCAATATGAAGGCAATCATGCTATGATGCCAGGACAATTGTCTCCAGAAAAATCTTATTCTGCTCAGACGGCACAGTTAATCGATGATGAAGTTCGTGACTTATTAAATCAAGCACGTAATCAAGCGGCAGACATTATTAAAGAACATCGAGAAACTCATAAATTAATTGCTGAAGCCTTACTTAAATATGAAACATTGGATGCAGCTCAAATCAAGTCTATTTATGAGACTGGTAAAATGCCTAATGATCCAGATGCAGAAGAAAAAGAAATTCATGCTTTATCTTATGATGAAATCAAAGATAAAATGTCAGAAACAAAAAAAACTGATCAAGTTTAACTGTTCGAATGAGAGTCAGGGTATCCTGACTCTTTTTTAATGAAATTTACAATGTTTCTAAAAAATGATACACTATTGGAATAAAACCATTGAATTAGGAAAAAACAATGAAAATATTTCGTAAAAAAAGCAAAAATGACACAAGAACTGAAATGAATAGACATTTGAAAGTCAGTGATCTTGTTTTCTTAGGACTCGGCTCCATGGTTGGAACTGGTATCTTTACTATCACAGGAATTGGTGCCGCTAATTATGCAGGACCTGCTTTAACAATATCTATTGTTATATCAGCTATAGCAATTGCTATACTTGCCTTATTTTATGCAGAGTTTGCTTCTCGGATTCCATCTAATGGAGGAGCATATAGTTATGTTTACGCTACTTTAGGTGAATTTCCTGCATGGATAGTAGGTTGGTACATTATTATGGAGTTCCTAACTGCTATATCTAGTGTTGCTGTAGGATGGGGAAGTTATCTAAAAGGCATGCTTGCAAACTATGGAATAACACTTCCTGCTGCATTGAATGGAACTTATAATGCTAAAGAAGGTACCTATATTGACTTATTACCTGTCTTAGTTATGTTTTTTGTGACTGCCATTGTGTTAATGAATTCAAAGGCAGCTTTGAGATTTAATAGTTTTTTAGTGATTTTGAAATTCTCTGGACTTGCGCTTTTTATTATAGTAGGAATTTTCTTTATTGATGGTCAAAATTGGTCCAATTTTGCTCCTTATGGACTTGGACAAATTTATGGTGGTCAAACTGGTATCTTTGCGGGAGCATCAGTCATGTTTTTTGCCTTTTTAGGTTTTGAATCCATTTCCATGACAGTTGATGAGGTCAAAGATCCTCAAAAAACAGTTCCAAGAGGCATAGTGTTATCGTTAACTATAGTGACGATTTTATATATCGTTGTCACAATGATACTTACTGGTATTGTACATTACACGAAGTTAAACGTTCCAGATGCTGTAGCTTTTGCTTTAAGAAGTGTAGGATTAACTTGGGCAGCTGATTACGTTTCTATTGTAGCCATTTTAACTTTGATTACTGTCTGTATTTCAATGACATATGCTCTTGCTAGAATTGTATATAGTATCAGTCGTGATGGATTACTTCCAAAATCTCTTTATCAAATTACAGCAATCTCTAAAGTTCCTAAAAATGCGACTTTAGTTGTTGGCTTATTATCAATGATATTTGCTGGCCTATTTCCTTTAGCAAGCCTAGCAGAGTTCGTTAATATCACAACACTTGCCTATTTGATTATTATGTCTTTTGCCATTATACGTCTGCGCAAAAGTCAAGGAGCTCCTAAACAAGGTGAATTTAAAACTCCCTTTGTTCCCTTTCTACCAATTCTAGCCATTATTATTTGTGCATCTTTCATGAGTCAATATATGCCTTTTACTTGGCTAGCATTTGCGATCAGTACTTTAATAGGTACACTAATTTATGTATTATATGGTTATAAGCATTCTAAAGAGCATTTTAATAAAGAACTTTGATGACATCAAAGTTCTTTATTTTATAGCAATTTCCATTTTTGAGTTACAAACAGTAATATAACTTAAATCTATTTGTAAAAAACAACCCACGTTGTAAAATGAAGTGCAACAAAAAAGACATGTTCGTCTGATATACTAGAATTCCCCAATTCAGTATGGAAAGCAGATGAACATGTCCAACATTAATTCTACCAGAAAATCATCCTATTCTCATCTTTCAGCCACAGAACGGGGTGAAATTGCTGCTTATCTTAAAATGGGAAAGAAACCCGCTGAGATTGCTCGACTCTTGGGTCGTCACCGTTCTACAATCTGCCGAGAAATAAAACGTGGTTCAGTAGAACAGGTAAAGGATAAGAATGGAAAACAAACCTTCTTCAACGCCTATTTCGCTGATAGTGGGCAACGTGTCTATGAAACCAATCGTCAAAAGAGTTCTTATCTCAAGTTGAATGACTGCTCCGCTAGGTTCATTGAACAATTAGAATCTGCCTTGACGGCTAACATTCGTCTCCATAGTGTGGATAGTTTTGTTCAGACTTACAAAGTGAACCATCCTGAAGAAGTCGTCCCCTCTACCAAAACGATTTATCGTTATATCAAAGAGGGGGTATTAGCTATTAAACCAATCGATTTGCCTAAGATGGTTAGTATCAGAAAACGTTCTAAGAAAGTCATGAAGACGAATAAGAAGACTTTAGGTAAATCTATCGAAGAACGTCCAGAATATATTAATGATCGTTCTGAATTTGGGCATTGGGAGATTGATTTGGTTCTCGGCAAGAAAACCAAAGGTGAAGCTGTTATGTTGACTTTGGTAGAGCGCCAGACACGCTATGCACTAGGAGTTAAGCTAGAAGACAAGCAGTCCCAAACCATTAACCGTGCTGTCACGCATCTCATCAGTCAGTATCCTATTGCATCCATCACAGCGGATAATGGTTCTGAGTTTAGTTTACTCTCAAACTTAGAAGCTGTTGAAGTTTACTTTGCACATCCCTATTCTTCACATGAGAGAGGAAAAAACGAGAACTTCAATGGCCTCCTCAGAGAATATGTCCCTAAAGGAGTCTCACTTAATCCACTAACCTCTGAAGAACTTGACAATTATATTACTGCCATCAATGAGCGCCCAAG
>NZ_AEUX02000004.1 GCF_000188015.2 Streptococcus ictaluri 707-05 | reverse complement strand
TTAACTCCTAGTGCATAGCGTGTCTGGCGCTCTACCAAAGTCAACATAACAGCTTCACCTTTGGTTTTCTTGCCGAGAACCAAATCAATCTCCCAATGCCCAAATTCAGAACGATCATTAATATATTCTGGACGTTCTTCGATAGATTTACCTAAAGTCTTCTTATTCGTCTTCATGACTTTCTTAGAACGTTTTCTGATACTAACCATCTTAGGCAAATCGATTGGTTTAATAGCTAATACCCCCTCTTTGATATAACGATAAATCGTTTTGGTAGAGGGGACGACTTCTTCAGGATGGTTCACTTTGTAAGTCTGAACAAAACTATCCACACTATGGAGACGAATGTTAGCCGTCAAGGCAGATTCTAATTGTTCAATGAACCTAGCGGAGCAGTCATTCAACTTGAGATAAGAACTCTTTTGACGATTGGTTTCATAGACACGTTGCCCACTATCAGCGAAATAGGCGTTGAAGAAGGTTTGTTTTCCATTCTTATCCTTTACCTGTTCTACTGAACCACGTTTTATTTCTCGGCAGATTGTAGAACGGTGACGACCCAAGAGTCGAGCAATCTCAGCGGGTTTCTTTCCCATTTTAAGATAAGCAGCAATTTCACCCCGTTCTGTGGCTGAAAGATGAGAATAGGATGATTTTCTGGTAGAATTAATGTTGGACATGTTCATCTGCTTTCCATACTGAATTGGGGAATTCTAGTATATCAGACGAACATGTCTTTTTTGTTGCACTTCATTTTACAACGCGGGAAATGAAACCCTTTAAATTCTGGTCAATAATTTGCCATATGTCATCAATTAATTCAGGTGGTAAACTTGTAGCCACACCGAAACTAGCATAGCGTTTTTTAATGGTTTGAAATGCCATATATCTTTTCTTTTGTGTAATCAATAAAGCACTCCAAAGGAGCGCTTGACAACTATTAACGATTCTTCAGTTCAAGATAACGTTTGTACCAAATAGTGATGTAAGCATCTGAGAATGGTCCTTTTTGATTATTAATCCAGTCAACTAATATTTTGACATTTTCTTTCAAAATAAAATCCATATCAGGGCTATATTGCATTTCTTTTTTGTGTATTTCATATTCATCAACGTCAAGTAGTCGTTTTTCGCCATCTGCAAAAACTTTGACGTCTAAATCATAGTCAATATATTTTAATGCTTCAGCATCCATGAGATAAGGACTTGCTAAATTGCAGTAATAAGAGACACCGCTATCTCGAATCATTGCAATAATGTTAAACCAGTATTTTTTATGGAAATAAACGATTGCGGGTTCTCTTGTCACCCAACGCCTACCATCGCTTTCTGTGACTAAGGTGTGATCGTTCACTCCGATAAGAGCATTTTCAGTTGTTTTTAGTACCATAGTATCGCGCCAGGTGCGGTGCAATCTACCATCATGCTTATAACTTTGAATTGTAATAAAGTCGCCTTCTTTAGGTAATTTCATGCCTTACCAACTTTCTACAATTAAACTTATCTTTTATAGTTTACCATATTTAAGTAAATAAATCACTTTTTTAGTTAGCATTAGAAATATTCTCGTAACTTAGATTTAATGTCATCGTTATCGAAACCTTTACGGTAAAGTGCTTGATAAAGCTTTTGTTTGAGGTCGTAACCTTGAAATTTTCGACTGTATTTTCGATACTGTTTGTCAAATTCTTTATCGAGTAAATCATATAGGTCTTCAGTTGGCTCATTGAAATCCAACTGCTCAATGGCTTGCTTTGTTTGTTGGTAAGAAAAACCTTTTTGTAATAAATTTTGGTTTATTTTTTCTTTAAGTGCTCTTAGTGGTAGTCGTTTTGCCTGTTTTTGATAGAGTTTTTGAGCTACTTTTTCGGCAATGGGTAAAAAAGATTCTTCTTCGAGAAGAGGTAATAGGATGTCGCTAGTGATTCCTTTTAGCTGAAGTTTTTGTTTCAATACAAGAGGCCCCTTATCACCGGATAATTGATTTTGTCGAATGTAACTTTGGGCATAGCTTTGATCATTTACCCAATTATGATTGATTAAGTCAGTCATAATTTGTGGGACAATTCTTGAGTCAATATCATGTTTTAAGAGATAATCTTGAACCTCTTTTTGGGTACGTTGCTGGAAGCTAATAAAATAAAGGGCTAGATTTTTACCATGTGAGAATTGGGCAAAGCTCGTGATGTCTTTTAATTCCTCTTCAGTGATAATGGTATCTTTGCTCAGCATAAATCTTACAATCGTATCCTCGGTGACGTAAAGTTTTTGGCCATTGTCGAGTTCAATAAGATAAAGACGTTTTTTCTTTTCAATTTTCTGTATTTTCATATTTTCATTATAGCAAAAATGGTAAAATAGAAGTAAGATTTTATGAAACGATAAAGAGAAGTTGACCTTTTTGGGGAGAGTTAGGAGAATTAGTAACAGAACTATGGCTATTAAAGTTAAACAAAAAATTTCGCTAAAAATCAAGCGAATGGGAATAAATGGTGAGGGAATTGGATTTTATCAAAAGACACTGGTCTTTGTTCCTGGAGCTTTGAAGGGGGAAGATATTTTTTGTGAAATTACGGCTGTTAAGCGTAATTTTGCGCAAGCAAAACTGTTAACCATTAATAAAAAGTCTAAACATCGTGTTATTCCTGATTGTTTCATTTATGAACAGTGTGGTGGTTGTCAGATTATGCATTTAGCTTATCCCAAGCAACTTGATTTTAAAGATGATGTGATTAGACAAGCCTTGAAAAAATTTAAGCCTAAAGGCTATGAAGCGTTTGAGGTCCGTCGTACCTTGGGAATGGAGAAACCTCAACATTACCGAGCTAAGCTACAATTTCAAACGCGTTCTTTTGGTGGGAAAATTACATCTGGTTTGTTTTCAGAAGGAAGCCATCGCCTGGTAGCTATTGAAGATTGCTTGGTACAAGACCCTTTAACTCAAGCTATTATTAATAAAGTGACTTCTCTTTTAGACAAGCATAAGGTTCCTATCTATAATGAACGCAAAATTGCAGGGGTCAGAACGGTTATGGTGCGTAAAGCTGAGGCTAGCAATGAGGTACAGTTAATTATTATTAGTAGTAAGGAACTTAGGTTAGCAGCCTTTGTCAGGGATTTAACGGAGGCTTTCTCAGAAATCAAAACGGTAGCTCTTAATATTAATCCTTCTAAGTCCAGTGAGATTTATGGGCCAAATACTGAAATTATCTGGGGACAAGATACTATTCAAGAAGCTGTTCTGGATTATGGATTTTCCTTGTCTCCGAGAGCTTTTTACCAGCTAAATCCTCAGCAAACAGAGGTTCTATATGGGCAGGTGCTTAAAGCACTTGATGTATCGGAGCAAGACCACATTATTGATGCCTATTGTGGTGTGGGATCAATTGGATTTGCCTTTGCTGGGAAAGTGAAGTCGGTGCGTGGAATGGACATTATTCCAGAAGCTATTTCGGATGCTAAAAAGAATGCCAAGGCTATGGGATTTGACAATACTTACTATGAAACTGGTAAGGCTGAGGAGCTGATTCCTAAAAGGTATCAAGAAGGATATCGCGCTGATGCTATTATTGTTGATCCACCACGAACAGGACTTGATGAGAAGCTGCTAGAAACTATTTTAGACTATCAGCCTGAGCAGATGGTTTATGTGTCTTGTAATACCTCGACTTTAGCAAGGGATTTGGTTTCCCTGGTAAAAGCTTATGAGGTTTCCTATATTCAGTCTGTTGATATGTTTCCACACACTGCAAGAACAGAGGCTGTGGTTAAATTGAAAAAGAGAGCGAACTAGTCTTTTTTTAGGTGACTAGTTTGAGAGAGCTTATCACACAAATAGTATGATGATGAGTGATTATCTGTTAGATAGAAGGGGAATCAGAAATGACTATTAGGATACGAGTGGCAACTGAGGCGGATGCAAAAGCTTTGCGTGAGATTTATAAACCTTATGTGACGCAAACAGCCATAACCTTTGACTATGAGGTTCCTAGCTTAGAGGCGTTTAGGCAACGGATGCTTTCGGTGATGACCTTTTATCCTTACTTGGTTGCTGAAGAAAATGAAACGATTTTAGGCTATGCTTATGCGAGTCAGTTTCATGAAGGACCTGCCTATGCTTGGTCTGCAGAGCTAGCGATTTACCTTGCTCCGTTAGCACGTGGCCGAGGAATTGGTCGAAAACTCTATCAGTAATTAGAGGCCTACTTGAAAGAAATGGGAATTCTTAATTTGAATGCTTGTATTGCTTATACAGACAAACAAAGTCCTTTTTTAAATCAAGCGAGTCGTAATTTTCATGACTCTTTGGGCTTTGAGTTGGTGGGAAGGTTTCATCAGTCTGGCTATAAATTTGAGCAATGGTTTGATATGATTTGGATGGAAAAGAGGATTGGTAAACATACTAGCCCTATGAATCCACCTAGGCAGTTTGGAGAAATCTATGACAAAGCTAAAGATAAGTCTTGATTAGCTTCAATCCAGTCAGTTTTACTTGTCTGAAAAGAAAGTGGACCAAGTCGCAACTTGGTTAACTAAGGAAACCATTAATCAAATGTCTGCCATTACGGTTAGGCGCTTTGGAGATGGTTTTTACATTTTAGATGGGCATACAAGGGCATTCTGGGCCATGCGCTTAGGTTTTGAAAGCCTTCTTTGTGAACTTAGATGACAGTGATCAATGGCCTTATTATGAGCATTGCGTAAAGGCATGTCAAAACAGAGGGATTTATCAGGTATCGGATTTAGAAGGGCTTATTGTGACAGAAAGTTCTTATCAAGCCCATTGGTTAGATTATGGTAAGGCTTTGTCAGAAAAGAACATGTAATAGGTGAGTAAATGAAGATGATTGTTATAGGTAGTCCAGGTTCGGGAAAGACCTATTTGTCTCAAATAATTTGCCAGCGTTTGGACCTTCCTTGTCTGCATTTGGATGTGATTTGGCATGACATGGATTATTCAAGTCAAGCTGAAGAACGTTTTGGTCAGCTCTTATTTGAATTTATGCAAGGGCATGAGAGATGGCTTATTGATGGCAATTTTCAAAATAGTTTAGCCATACGCTTAGCTGAAGCAGATCATGTAGTCTGGCTAAAAAGACCGCGAGTTTTCAACCTTTTACGGGTCCTCAAACGAAGTCTGCTCTTTGCCTTTTCTTCTTCTAGTCGACCGGAAATGCCTAAAACATTTAAGGAGTCTTTAGACCGAGATTATTTAACGTTCTTAGCCTTTGTTTGGCAATTTTCAAAGTCTTATCCAGCTATGGAAAAGCAATTGCAAAGTTATGATGGAAAAGTCAGTGTTTTAAGGTCAAAAAAGGAAATGGATGCATTTTTGACCTCTCTCACCAGTTTGGCGACCGATTAATCAGGCAATTAGAAACGTCTGTTTCAAAAGAGCTATTTAGAAAAATGACGGAATTAGTTGGCAAGTAAAAAAGCTTAACACTCTTTTAGGAGTTGCTAAGCTTTTTCTTTTAGTCTTCTTTCCAAGCTAGTGTTATAATTTCTGCCTTTTCTAGATTATGAGGAAGGGAATCGCCCATTTCCCTTTCCAGTAAATCAGTGACTTGTGCTTGGTGGTGAGTAAGGTCTAAGGATAAAGGACAGGACTTATCATTAGAGAGGTTGTAGGCGCGTGTGATTAGGGCATTATCAGAGATACGACGCTTGAAGGCTGTTAAGGCCACTTGATCAGCTAGAGGAGCCAAATAAGTCTTACTTGAAGCGATTTGTCCTTTGTGGTGATCAGTTTGTGTGATGACTGGTGGAACTTGTCCTTCTTGCGCTCTCCAGTAGCTGGCATATTGAGTTTCTTTGCGAATACTTTCAAAGCTATAATGGACTTCTTGCTGACCTAAGCACTGGGCTTCAGGCGTTGGGAAATAGCCCCAATCACCTAGCTCACCAACGCAACGTAGTAAGGTTAAAGCAACCGTAGCTGTTTCTGGTAAGATTTCATATTCATTTAGACCATAGTTGCCGATAGTCAGTCCATTTTCGCCATCAAAGAGGCTGACAAAGCATTCTTGGTGTTGTGGATTACTTGGATTTTCCCAGAACTGTTGGTTTGGTTTATTAGGGCGTTTGACGGTTTCAAAGATACTATCAGCAAAGTGATGATCAACTTCTATTGGACTTGGGAAGAGGACACGTAAGCGATGGTTTGTCATTTGATTGTCAAAAGTAGTTGTAAATTGAAGACGAGGATTGCCTTTTTCTAATCGGATAAGGGTTGTTAAGGTCAGCTTAGCCAGTTCTTTAGAACGTCCAGCACGGCGTTCGGTAATGTCTATGACAGCTTCCATCTCTTCTTGTAAGAGGTCATCTGCTTAGACTGGGATGGCAAAGCTCTGCCTTAAGACTAACTCTGCTAAATTTGGAGTGATGGTCTTAACCTGAAGAGTGGAGTGACCTTCGTGGGCAAAATAAGGTTGATCGTGATTGGGTTGTCTGAAAATGTATTCGTTTCCGACGTCACCACAATCTTCAAATTGTAGGCAGTCGTGGAAAACCTGTTGGCTGACCTTATCTCTAATATCTAAGAGTCCTTTTTCATTCAAAGTGATAGAGAGGTAGTCGTTTTCTAGTGTACCAGTTTCCTCATCAAAGAGACCTTTTTCAGCTTCTGGCTCAGAACTATTACTACTTACTAGGGCAAAACTTTGCCAAGACATCGCTTCTAGAGTTAAAGGTAAGCGCAGATTTACTTTTATGGCGAAATAAGCTTCACGGAAGGTTCTTTCTGGTAAATCGTAATCAAAGGCAATTTCTGTTGATAGGATTTCGGCTTCTTTGACCACTTGTCCCTTAGCGTCAATAATTTGGAAGTGCTGTGGGTGGTTGGCAAGATAATCTTTAGCTTCTTGATAAACATCTTTAGGAAAACGTTGCCCAAAGAAACATTTTTTCCAAGTGATACTAAATTCTTCCACCTTGTTTTTAGGATGTCCACTGGTATTAAAGGCTAAGAAGGGCTGACTATCTTCTGGGAAATAGCTGGTATCAACTGCGTCAGCAATTTGCTGTGCCGCTTTGTCAGCTAAGTAAACACCAACTTGATAAGCTTTTTCAAAGCGGGGCATCATTTCTTGGTGGACGCTATCAACACTACAGCCACAGATGGAATCATGTGGATGGTTCTGCATTAAGGTTTTCCAGGCATAGCGTAATTGGTCATGAGGGTAAGTTCCTGTGATATCATAGGCCATGCTGGCTAGAGGTTCGGTTAGATTTTCCAACTGACGAGAGACTCTGGTATTGGCTTGTTTGATATAAACGCGGGCAGAAGCAGTGTTGGCTAAGATATACCAACCGTTGGTTTCTTGACTGGTAATTTCGCCATAAACAGTTGATAAATCGTCTGGAAGCTCACTTGCCAGATCATTTAGGTAGTCTTCAAAGCAGATGTGGACAAAGTCGTAGTCTGGGTAGAGACGGTTGGCTAGTGCGATAGCTTCGGTGACATCAAGCTGAACGGGTTGATGGTCAACACCATTCATCATTAACAGGTGCTTTGTCGAAGCAAAGCGCTCCACGTCAGCTAATTTTTGGTCCCAATAGGCTTTGGCTTTAGCCTCATCTGTAGGAATCTCATTGCCATTACTATACCAATTGGCAAATAAGAGGCCAAGAATTCGGCTATCATCAGGTCCTTGCCAGGCCATTTCTGAGAATTGTGAGGTGAATTTCTCACTATTGTCTACTTGATTGTTGAAGCCAGTTGGACGAATTCCACGTCCAAAGGCAGCTGCCTTGAGACCTGCTTTGAGCATTAATTGAGGGGTTTGTCCCATGTTACCAAAGGTATCTGGAAAATAACCAAGAGGGACACTGGCTCCCCATTTATCACAGTCTTCTTTACCAATCAACATGTTGCGGACATTTGATTCGCTACTGGTTAAGAAATCATCTTGTAAGATGTAAAAGGGACCAATTCTTAGTTTGCCTTTAGCAATGGCTTGTCTGACTTCGGCTTCTACTTGTAGGTAATCGTCTAGAATAATGGTTTGACCATCAAGATGGAAGCTATGAAAGTCAGGATTTGTCTTGAAGAGGTCAAGCAAATCATCCATCAAGTTGATTAAGCGCATGTGGTGTTGTTCATAAGCCATGTACCATTCACGGTCCCAGTGGCTGTGAGAAATAATATGTACTTTCTTGCGGGTCATAGGATAAGTCCCTTTCTAAGGAGCAATGTGGTAGCCCAGGTAGTCGAGTAAGAGTTCACAAAACATCATGTTAGCCCAAGAGAACCACTGGCGCGTGTATTGTTTAGGATCATCGACATGGAAGCCTTCGTGCATAAGATGGGTTCCGGCATCAGTGGCTACCAGTAAATCAAGCATCGCTTTTTTATCTTCTTTGTCGATGGCTGTTAAGCCCTGCAGCGCTAAAGCGATATGCCAGATATAATCTTCTGGGGTATGGGAGGAACCAATACCAGAAGCCACCTTTCCTTGGTAATAGTAAGGATTTTCTGGGCTAAGGATGGTTTGACGTGTCGCCAGATAAATAGGATCATCTTTGGCACAAAAACCAAGATAAGGAGCCGCTAATAAGCTTGGGATATTAGCATCATCCATAATGGAATAGTGTCCAAAGCCATCTACTTCATAAGCATAAACAGTTTGCCCTTTTTGGTTTTGCACCAAGGCTTCTTCTTGGATACCTTTTAGAATATCTTGTCTGAGCTCATCAGCCTTATTGGCGATAGCTTGATTATCAAAGACTTGACTATAGAGCTCTTTGATGTAGCCTAAGACGACTGAGGCAAACATATTAGAAGGGATGAGGTAACCATATTGACAGGCATCATCGCTTGGTCTAAATCCAGACCAGGTCATTCCAGTTGGCTTGACTGGACTTCCTTTTCCTTCATGGGTTAAGGTATCTTCTTTTCGCCAAGTGTCACGTTCAAAAAGGTAAGGAGCTTTAGAATGATCTTGCTCGACAGTCCATAAGTCAAGGATTAAGGAAATCCCCTTGTGGAAATCATCATTGAAATGGTCAGTGCTGCCAGTTTCTCGGTACAAGAGATAGGCTAACTGAACAGGATAGCAAAGCGAATCTATTTCATATTTACGTTCCCAGATCCATGGATTCATTTGAGTGTGATCACTTTGGTGACCTTTACCATTTTCTTCTTCATTAAAAGCGTTGGCATAGGGGTCGATACAAATGTAACGGAATTGGCGTTTGACTAAGCCAGCAATGATTGTTTCAATCTCTTTGTCTTCTTTAGCTAAAAAAAGGTAAGGTTTCATTTGTTCCGTTGAATCGCGCAGCCACATGGCAGGAATGTCTCCTGTCAGTAAAAAGCTCGTACCGTCCTCATAGGTTTTTAGAGTGGTTTCTAAAGTGTTGGCAAAGCTGGTTTTAAAATTAAGAGCCCAATCGGCGTGTTCTTGACCACACAGGCTTTCAATCTTGTCCATAAAGGTTAAGACGCTTTGTGGAATAGGTCATGTCATGTCATCATCCTCCGAAATGATATATCTTTTTACAGTCAAGTCCATTATAAATGATAAGTCTTTTTTTGTCCATTGTTTTTTGAAAAGGTTTACAATGTTTTTTTATCGTGCTATACTAACTAAAGGAGAACTATCATGGCGGAATTATTGTATAAAAAGATATATCATTTTATTAAAAATCAGATTGACCAAGGCGATTTGAAAGAGGGGGATCGTTTGCCAACTGAAAAAGAACTGTCCCAACAGTTTTCAGTAAGTCGTATTACGTCCAAGCGTGCTTTGGTTGAACTAGAGCAAGAAGGCTTGATTACAAGGACTAGAGGGAAAGGGAGTTTTATTCGACATCAAAAAGAAGTCATCCCTAGTCAGTATCAAGATATTTTGTTGATTTTACCGTTTGCTTCTGATTTTGAATTGGGAGATTATGCCAAGGGTATTATGGAAGTAGCTGCTGAAAAAGGTTACCGACTCATGGTTCAGTTGGCTAGCCAAGTTAAAATGGAAGAGCTTAACGATTATCAGGGCATCATTTTTTATCCTGAGGATGTTAATCACAGCATTGACCTGCCTTTTTATTGCGATTTGCACCATATTCCACTTGTCTTATTGGATAAGAGCTTGGATCTTTTTGCTTTTCCCTCTGTTGTGGCAGACAATAAAGGTGGTTCCTATCAGTTGACCAAACATTTGATTGATCAAGCTTGTGATCGTATCTTATTTGTCACCACTGAATCTTTTGGGGAAGTCTCCTCGGTTCGTGACCGCTATCTGGGTTATTTGGCTGCTATGGCAGAAACTGACGGACAGGCTAGGCTCTTTTCAAAGGAAGCTCTTCAAAGCAAGGAAGATTTTTTGGAATATTTGCTAGAAGACTTGTTAGCCCATAAGGAGCTTAAAACAGGGCTGGTTATGGAAAATGACTGGTTGGCCATTTCCTTGATTCAACTCTTAATCCAGAGTTCTTTAACCATTCCTGATCAGGTGGCCATTGTTGGTTTTGATAACAATCAAGCTTCCAGTCTCTTAAATCCAACCTTGACCACAGCAGGTCAAAACTTTTATCAGATGGGAAAAGAAGCTGCTGAATTGTTGATTGCTCAGATGAAAGATCCTAAACAAGTGGTTAGCTCTTGCCAGCTTCCCGTTCAACTCTATATGAGACAAAGTAGTTGTCAAAAAGACGAGTAGTAGTTATAAAGATTATCAATAAATGTTAAAAGGAGTATGAAGATATCAATTTACCAAGCTCTTAAGCAGTATCAAGAAGTGGTGACCAGAGGGGATTATTTAGTCTTTGAAGCACCAGTAGCCACCCGTTTTGTAGGTCGTTTTTTCCGTTTTGAAAACCAAACGTCTATGAAGGACTCTCTAGCTCAAGCGAGTTACTTTAATTGGATTGAAGAAGGAAAGGCTAGCCTTACCATTAAGCACCTTTTTAACCGTCACTTGGCTAAAGATGCTTTTAAATTGACCATTTCAGATTAGGCAGAAATTGTGATTGAAAGTCAAAATTTACGGGCTTTTGGCTATGCTCAAGAAGCTTTGCAAAAGGTTATTAGCTTTGAAAATGGTCGTCTTTATTTGCCAATCGTTTCTGTCAAACATTTGAGATGCGTGGGGTCATTGAAGGCTTCTACGGTACACCATGGACGAGACAAGAGCGTTTAGATTGCTTGCATTTTATTGCAGATAAGGGCATGAACACTTACATGTATGCTCCTAAAGATGATGATTACCAACGAAAGAACTGGCGTGACCTTTACCCAGAAGATTGGATGGTTTATTTTGAAGAGCTGGTGAAGGTTGCTAAAGACAGACAGGTGGATTTTTGGTATATGATTAGTCCTGGTTTGGATTTTGATTATACTAAGGAAGAAGATTATGACTTGCTTTATCAAAAATTGCAGCAACTCTTAGATTTGGGTGTTTGTCATTTTGGGCTTTTACTAGATGATATTGATTATCAGATTGTAGATGCTGTGGAAAGACGGTTTAAAAAGACGGCTTTTGCACAGGGGCATTTGGCAACTAGCCTTTATCAGTATCTGCAAGCTCATCATGCAGCGCCAGAATTGGTGGTTTGTCCGACCGAATATGACAACCATCATGATTCCTTATATTTAGAAGAGCTATCTCAATCAATTCCTTCAGATGTGGCCTTTTTCTGGACAGGGCCAAGCACACTAGCCAGTCAAATTTCAGAAGATGACGTGGTAACTATGGCAGCCGTCTATCAACGCCCGATGATTATTTGGGATAATATTCCAGTAAACGATTACCAAAATGACTCTGAAAGACTCTTTTTAACGCCTTTTGCTAATCATTCGCCCTTCTTAGCCAAGTCAGATTACCAAGTCAGGGGAATTGTTTCAAATCCGATGATTAGCTGGGAATTGTCTAAGTTGACTTTGACAGATATGAGTTATTATTTGTGGGATGCTAGTCGATACCAACCAAGTCTTTCTTGGCCACAAGCCTTGCTTGATTATAGTGGTGATGCTCAAATGGCAGCATTTCTTGAACAATTTGCTTGGCATAATGGCAATCGACACCTGCATCGTGACTTGCCATTTGAGGTAGAAGAGGCTTTATTAATGAAAAATAAAGCAGCTTTAAGTGCTTGGATGGATGAACTTGAGAAAGTTACTGAGCAATTAAAGGGACTAGCAAATCCAGCCTTTCAAAAGGCAATTGCGCCATGGTTTGAACGTGTTGCGCAAGACAAGGCACTTTGGCAAGTCATTCTAACAGATAATAAGAAAGCAAAAGACCTTTACCAAGCCTTAACAGAGAATCGACATCGCATAGGAAGCAATATCCCTAGCCGCTATTACCAGCTGCATTGCAGTGGTGAATTAGCTACTTTAGCATCCGGTGCACAAGTTAGCCAAGCGCGAGCTGAAGATTATCAGTAAGGCACACGATAAGAGAAAGGAAGACAAGATGTTACAGTTTCCAGACAACTTTTGGTGGGGAGGAGCTACTTCAGGTCCTCAAAGCGAAGGGCGTTTTCACAAACCGCACCGTAATTTGTTCGATTACTGGTATGAGCAAGAACCAGAGCGTTTTTATAATTATGTTGGACCCGATACGGCATCTGACCTTTACCATAACTATGAGAGCGATTTAGCCTTACTAGCTTCGCTTGGTCATAATTCTTATCGCACCTCCATCCAGTGGACCCGCCTGATCAATGATTTTGAAACGGCCAGCATCAACCCAGATGGCCTAACTTATTATAATAAGGTCATTGACGCTTGTCTAGCTAATGGCATTCGACCAGTTATCAATTTGCACCATTTTGATTTGCCAATTACTCTTTATAAGGCTTATGGTGGATGGGAATCTAAAAAAGTTGTAGAGCTTTTTGTCGCATTTGCTAAAGTCTGTTTCGAGGCTTTTGGAGATCGAGTTAAGGATTGGTTTGTCCACAATGAGCCCATGGTGGTTGTGGAAGGTTCATACTTGATGCAATTCCATTATCCTGCTATTGTGGATGGCAAAAAAGCGGTCCAGGTGGCTTATAACTTAGCCCTAGCCACTGCTAAAGTAATTGAGGCCTATCGCCAAATGCCTGCCGATAAGCAAGATGGTCGCATCGGTACAATTTTGAATTTGACACCTGCTTATCCTGCTAGCTCTAGCGAAAGAGATCTTGCGGCTGCTCATTTTGCGGAATTATGGAATAACGAATTGTTCATGGATGCTGCTGTTCATGGGCAGTTTCCAGAGGAATTGATTGCTGTTTTGACAAAAGATGGTGTCTTGTGGGAATCAACAGCAGAAGAACTAGCTATTATTGCCAACAATAAGGTAGATTATCTGGGCTTGAATTTTTACCATCCTAAGCGCGTGAAAGCGCCAGATGTGATCCCTGTCATTAGCCCTTCATGGAGCCCTGAGTGGTATTATGATGCTTACCTAATGCCAGGTCGACGCATGAATGTGGATAAGGGTTGGGAGATTTACCCAGAAGCGGTTTATGACATTGCCATCAAAATGCGAGACCACTATAATAATATTCCTTGGTTTTTATCTGAAAATGGGGTGGGTATCTCAGGAGAAGATCATTACCGTAATTCAGATGGTCGTATTGATGATGACTACCGCATTCAATTTTTAACAGAACATTTAAGGTATTTGCATAAAGGCATACAGGATGGATCTAACTGTTTTGGTTTCCATGTTTGGATGCCAGTTGATGGCTGGTCTTGGCTAAATGCTTATAAAAACCGTTATGGCTTGGTAGAAAATAATATTCATACCCAAGTCAGACGACCTAAAAAATCGGCCTATTGGTTTAAAGATGTGATTGCTCAAAATGGAATAGAAGACTAAAAAAGCTGATACTTGGGAAGAACCTAAGTATCAGCTTTTGTTTTGATCCCTTCTTTAAGTGGTTAAAGAATAAGGAAGATCGTTTTTGGCATAATTGTTAAGAGGAGGGACGAGTCCTAAGGTGACTTCTAGTTGACAACCTTCTATTAAATCTTGGTGATTCAGATAAAGTTTGTCATAGTTACTTTGGTTAAGTCTTGTCTTAGTGACAAATTGGTACTGGGGCACATTGCCCTTACAATGGATAGTGATGTCTTTTTGATTTGGCAGGTGAATGGTAGCTTTATCCAGCATTGGAATGCCTAACAAGTACTGCCCACTGCCAGGCGTGACAGGATAAAAGCCAAGGCTATTAAAGAGGAACCAAGAACTCATGCTACCATTATCTTCATCACCAGGATAGCTATTTTGATCAAAGGCGTGGGTTAGCAGGTTTTTAAGAATTAATTGGGCGTAATGTGGCTTACCAATGTAATGATAAAGGTAAGGCAGGTGGAAGCTAGGTTGATTGGAAATAGCAATTTGTCCAAAATCTTGCGCAGCTAATTCACTCATTTCGTGAATTTCAAAACCATAACCTCCCACCTTAAAGCTAGGGTCTTGGTTACAGAGGTTTTCTAAAAGCTTGATAAAGACTTCTTTGCCTCCGATAGTACGAATATAGCCTTGGATGTCATGGTAGCAAGCAAAGCTATTTTGAAAACTAGAGCCTTCTGTATAATCCTGGCCCCAACTATGGGGATCAAAGTCAGTTCTAAAGTTACCTTTGTCATTCTTGCTACGTAAGAAACCTGTCTCCTTGTCAATAAGATGTCGGTAATTAAGGGATTGAAAATGATGAGATGAGCTTAGTGCCTCATCGCCTAAATGCTTAGCGACTTGACCAATGCAAAAATCACTATAGGCATAATTTTGGGTTTGATTGACACTTTCGTGATAAGTATTTGGAATATATCCCAGTCTTTGATAATCCTCCAAGCCCTAAGCGTCCGTATCGTGGATCATCGCTAGGACTGGTAGCAGTGCTTACCATAGCTTCTAATAGGTCTGGCATTAAGTCCTGTCCAATACCTTTCACGGCAGCGTCAGCAATAACCGCATCTACTAAGGTACCAGGCATCATGCCACGTTCATCAGGAGATAGCCACTTGGGTAAAAATCCGGTATCTTGATAAGCTGATAGCAATCCTTTTAAGACTTCTTCGTAAATATCAGGTGCAATCAGAGATAACAGTGGGTAGACGGATTTATAGGTATCCCAAAAGCCATTATTAGTGTAAAAAATACCTGGAACAACTTTTTTTAGACTAGTATTGTAATGAATGGCTTCATTGTTTTCGTTGTGTTCATACCATTTCTGTGGAAAGAGTAGTGCCCTGTAAAAATGTTGGTAAAAGTGTTTGACCTTGTCAAAGTTCTTGTCTTCAACCTCGATGCGATCCAGATAGCTATGCCAAGAGGCGGCATTTGCCGTCACACTGTCTTCAAAGGTTTGAGGAAATTCTCTTTGCCAGTTGAGCTCGGCTTGTTGAAAACTAATAAAAGAAGTAGCAGCAGTAACTTCTAGCTGAGTTAAATCATCAGAAAATTGGAAATAAGTGAATTGATTAGGTGTTTGATCATCCAGTGTTTTTTTCTTGAGCTCTTTTCCGACGTATTTTTGTTGAATAGGATGACTCAATCTTAAATAAACATACATCTTGAGGTCTTTGTCCAGACAATCGGAAACGTTTTGGACACAGCCTAAGATGGTTTGACGATCAGATTCCACCTGCCAAAAGCTCTGACCAGGGTTGTGAAAAATCAGTCCTGCTTTTCCTATTTCGAAGGTGAACTGACAATGAAAACCATAGGTAGAAGCAGTAGCGCGACTTAAAATGCGGTGGCGCTGACTAACTATTTCTAGACGATGAGGATGGAATCGTGCTTCTTTGGGACGATAGGAACTTTGATTGTGAAACACATCTCCTTTTGTCACTGGACCACTGACCGGCAACATACTGAAGGTTGAAAAATCCCCGATCCAAGGACTGGGTTGATGTGTCAAATGAATTCCTGAAAAGGTGTGGTCATCAGGGTGAAACCACCAAGCTCCTCGGCTTTGATTGTTTTCTATCGCTAAGAAATTCATTCCAAATGGAACACCCGTCAAAGGTAAGCAATTTCCCTTTGAAAATGAGTATTGATTAGCAGTTCCAAATCGTGTGTCAATAAAATCAAGTCTATCCATTAATCAACCCCCTCCAAATAAGTTTGTTCAAAGTCAATGGCAGCGCCCAAAAGATTGGCTTCGTTTTTAAATTGGCAAATACCAATAGATGGTTGCAAATCAGAGATGGCAACCTTCTGGTATATCTTTTCTAACTGAGCTTCTATGGCTGGTAACAAAAAGTCGGCTTGGGAAACACCACCACCGATAAGGATTTTATCAGGGTCAAAAGCGTGTTGAATATTAAAAATCCCCATGGCTAAAGTTTCTAAGAAGACTTGTCTTTCTTCAAGGGCAATGAGATCTCCTTTTTCTGCTAGTTCTAAGACCTCTTTACCGGTAAGAGCTTTGCCTCCATGCATGCGTTGGTTGTAGCGTTTTGCCATGTTAACCACGGTTCCTAACTGACTGAAGGTCTGGTAACGATTATTCATGACCATGAAGCCAAATTCGCCACCAAATAAGTGAGCCCCGTGATGGATGCGGCCATCAATGACAAGACTACCACCGACCCCTGTGCCTAAGACAAGTAAAGCAAGGCTCTTTGCATCCTTACCAGCCCCAAGTCTAGCCTCTGCTAGAGCAGCACAGTTTGCATCATTTTCCATAGAAATAGGAAAGCCGAGTTTTTCTTCTAAAGCTTTTTGGATCGGAAAATGGTGAATGTAAGGTAAAGCGCTAGCTCCCTCAATAGTGCCCTGTAACTTATTGACCGCGCCTGGGCAGCTAATAGCGATTCCCTTGATGTCATAAGGCAAATAGCTTTCAACTTTTTGCTGAAGTTTTTGATAAAAGGCTTCTAAAGAGCTTGGTGTGGGACAGTGACTTTGGTGACTAAGCTCTTGCTTTTGGTAGAGGGCAAATTTAATGGAAGTGCCACCAATATCAATGCATAGAAGTGTCATGAAATCTCCTTTTCTTGGCTATTTTCTACCAATAGTATGACAGAATTTCAAGCAATTGAAAAGGCTTTCTAAGACAAACTATATTTTGTGCTATCATATCTATAGTTTGTTTTATAAGACCTATAATTTGTTGCTTGTGAGATATGTAAGCGCTTGATATACTTAAACCATAACTTGATTAAACAAAGGGAGGGTTCCTTCAATGACGAAGACCAAAAAAGCAATCCTTTTGGAAAAATGTGATTAAATATCGGGCCTTGTTGTTAATGGTCTTACCAGGTTTTATCTGGTTCATCTTTTTCTTTTACATACCAGTATTTGCAAACGTGGTGGCCTTTAAAGCTTTTCATTATTCGGCAGGTGGCTTCTTAGAAAGTCTCAAAGAAAGTCCTTGGGTTGGATTTGATAATTTCAAATACCTCTTTGCCTCAAAGGATGCCTGGCTAATTACACGAAACACTATTGCCTATAATGTTGTCTTCCTAGCATTTAACGTTTTCTTTGCTATCGCTTTTGCCATTGTCATGAGTGAATTGCGTAATAAGAAAACAGTTAAGGTTTACCATACCATGTCACTCTTACTTTATTTCTTATCTTGGGTAGTTATTGAGTATTTTGTATCAGCCTTTCTAAATTCTGACAAGGGCTTGATAAACCAACTGATTACTTCAAGTGGTGGAACAGCCATTAAATGGTATTCTAATCCTACTTGGTGGCCACTCATCTTACTCTTTATGAGTGTTTGGAAGGGGCTTGGTTATAATAGTATTATCTATTATGCCTCAGTTATGGGAATTTCAGATACTTACTACGAAGCAGCGATGGTGGATGGTGCTAGCAAATGGCAACAAATCAAAAATATTACCATTCCGCAATTGTTACCAATGATGACCATTCTTTTGATTATCAATATTGGAAATATCTTCAGATCTGACTTTGGTTTGTTCTTTGTCATTCCAAAGAACTCAGGACCGCTTTATGATGTGACAAGCGTGTTAGATACTTATGTTTATAACGCCTTAGCAACAACAGGTGATATCGGAATGGCCTCAGCAGCCAGTCTTTACCAGTCAGTTGTAGGAACATGTATTTTACTCTTATCCAATGCTGTTGCACGCCGTATGGATCCTGAATCAGCTCTGTTCTAGGAGGAAGCAATGGAGAAAAAGAAAAAAGTCAAAAAGGTTAATATTCGAACCTTTGACAAGAAAACAAACTTTACCCGTGGTGCTAGTTAATCTCAAAATACAATAAAAAGCCCAAAAGGACTATACTGTAAGTGCCTACACAAACAGGAGGTTAGTCCAAATGAGCCACTTACAGTATACAGCTAAATCCCATCACTTACAATGGAATATGCGTCAATTATCAAAAATTTGTTCTCAGTTTTATCAGGATTATTGTCCGGAAGACTTCAAACACCGTCGTAACGTCTGTCTGTCCAAAGTTTCAGACCAATCTCTTCTAGTTTTACTGCTATTACAAGCTGAACTAGGTATTAAATCACAACGTCACTTTTATAGGATTTGTCAGCTATTTCCCTGCGGTACATTACTAGAAAGAAGTCGCTTTAATAGGCGTGCAAGACAGTTGATTTGGCTGGTTCAAGTGATTCGTCAGGCAATGAACACTCAAATTTCTCCCAATACCATTGTTATTATAGACAGCTTTCCTTTGCCACTTTGTCAATCTATTCGTAACCACAGGTTCAGACTTTTCAATGGGATAGCTAATATTGGTTACACCGCCTCTAAACATATGTGGTTTTACGGTTTTAAGGTTCACATGCTAGTGACCTTATCAGGCTACATTCTGAATTATGTTGTCAGCCCAGCCTCTGTTCATGATATTAAGGCAGTTTACGAGTTGCTAGAAAGGTGTGAACAATCCGTCATTTTAGCAGACTTAGGTTACCTTAACCGTGAGCTGAAAGATGAGTTGAAGCAAAATGGCTATCACCTCTGGACTCCCTTGCGTCAAAATATGGAAGGGGCTAAACAGCATAATCATTGGAAACTAATGGCTATGAGACGAACCATTGAGACTAGATTTTCAGAACTTTGTTCCCTTTTTGATATGGAACGAACACTGGCTAGGGGCATGACAGGGCTGCAATTGAGGATTGAACAAATCATACTAGCTTACAATTTGAGATATTTTGAAATTAACTAGCACCATGGGTAAACTTTATATTTAATATCTTAATCGCTCTCTTTGCCGTCTCTTGTATCATTCCGTTTATCTTTGTTATTATCATTTCATTCACAGATGAACATTACTTGATCAATCATGGCTATAGTTTTTTCCCGAAAGTCATGTCTTTGGAAGCTTACCACTTTATTTTCCAAGGAGCTATGTCCCAACGTATTATTCGTTCTTTCGGTGTCTCCGTTTTTGTAACGGTATTTGGAACTTTGCTAAATACAACGATGACGTCAACTTACGCTTACGCTATTTCAAGACCTTATTTCCCATATAGACGATTCTTTACGGTTTATGCTCTTATTACAATGCTCTTTGCACCAGGTATTGTCGCCAACTATTTGGTCGTTAGCAACCTCTTGCAATTAAAAGATTCTGTCTGGGCTTTGATTTTACCAATGGCCTTAGGACCATTTGGGATTTTGGTAATGAGAACCTTCTTTAAAAAGACAGTTCCTGATAGTATTATCGAATCTGCTCGCATGGACGGTGCAACTGAGTTCATGATTTTTAGAAAAATCGTTCTACCTTTGGCAGTGCCAGGGATTGCAACCATTAGTCTCTTTTCAGCCTTGAGTTATTGGAATGACTGGTTCAATGCTTTACTCTATGTGCAAAGTGAAGATCTGTATCCAATGCAATACTTGCTAATGAAAATTCAAAGTAATTTGCAAGCTCTCGCTTAAAATGCCGGAATGAGTGCTCAAATGGCAGATGGCTTTAAATCCTTGCCAAAAGAGTCTGTTCGTATGGCGAATGTAGTTATCGCTACCTTACCAATTGCTTTAACTTACCCATTCTTCCAAAAATATTTTGTTGGTGGTTTGACTATCGGTGGCGTTAAAGAGTAGTTTTCTTAAGGATTAGCGAATCAACTAGTCCTAGCTAAATTAGTGTTAAAAAGTAAAAATTTTTTAGGAGGCCTACACTTATGAAAAAGTGGCAAAAAATCTTGTGTGTTACTGGAACTGTTTTGGCAGCTTCTAGTTTAGCAGCTTGTGGAAGCAAATCTGCTTCAAAAAATGGTGATGTCAAATTGTTGATGTATCAAGTTGGTGATAAACCTGATAATTTCGATGAATTGATGAAAATTGCCAATAAACGCATTAAAGAAAAAACAGGTGCGACTGTTGATTTGCAATACATCGGTTGGGGTGACTGGGGCGAAAAGATGAGTACCATCATTTCTTCTGGTGAAAACTATGATATTGCTTTTGCCAATAACTATGTGGTTAACTCTCAAAAAGGTGCCTTTGCTGATTTGACAAAATTAATGCCAAAATACGCGAAGAAAACTTATAAAAACTTGGACCCAGCTTACATCAAAGGAAATACGATTGACGGTAAACTTTATGCCTTCCCAGTAGATGCTAACGTGTATGCGCAACAAATGTTATCCTTCAATAAAGAATTAGTGGATAAATATGGTCTTGATATTTCAAACATTAACTCTTATGCAGACGCAGAAGCTGTTTTGAAACAATTCCATGAAAAAGAACCAAACACAGCAGCCTTTGCCATTGGACAAGTCTTTAATATGTCAGGTGATTACGATTACCCATTGACTAAAAACCAACCATTTGCTGTGAAAATTGACGAAGGTAAACCTACTATCATCAACCCATATGATGATGACTCCTTCAAAAATGATCTCCGTTTAATGCACAAATGGTATAAAGAAGGTCTCATCCCAACAGATGCAGCAACTAACACAGAAGGTTACCCATTAGAAGGTAACACTTGGTTTATGCGTGAAGAAACCCAAGGTCCTATGGATTACGGCGATACTATCTTAACAAACGCTGCGGGTAAAGAAATTGTATCTCGTCCTTTGACAAAAGCTCTTAAAACAACTTTACAAGCTCAAATGGCAAACTTTGTAGTATCAAATGGTTCTAAAAACAAAGAAAAAGCTGTTGAAGTTCTTTCTCTTCTTAACAGTGATCCAGAACTCCTTAATGGACTTGTTTTCGGTGTTGAAGGCAAAGCTTGGGAAAAAGTTGGCGACAAGAAAATCAAGTTGCTTGATGGTTACCAACCAAAAATGCACATGGGTGCTTGGAACACTGGTAACAACAAAATTCTTTACACTCAAGAATCTATCACAGATGACATGATTGAAAAACGCGATCAATCTATCAAAGATGCTAAAGAATCTCCAATTCTTGGATTTATCGTAGATACTAAAACAATCAAAACAGAATTGTCAAATATCTCAAACGTGATGAACCGTTACAAAGCAAGTATCAACACTGGTACTGTAGATCCTGATGAAACACTTCCAAAACTCCTTTCAGACCTTAAAGGTGCTGGATGGGATAAAGTTCAAAAAGAAGTTCAAAAACAATTGGATGACTTTGTTTCAAAAGAAAAATAAGATGAGATATCTTATCTAAAGTAAAGAATTGAGGACTGGAGTAATTACCAGTCCTTTTTCTCATCAAGCCATGTCAAAAGAAAGCTCAAATATGATATAGTATAAGAGACAAAGACTCATTGGTCTGTTGATCGAAAAGCAGGCTAGTTAATATGTAATACCCAACCTAGAAAAGGAATGACACATGACAGGAATTGAAAAAATCTGCTTTATTATTTGGAAACTTATCCAACTGACTCTCATTTTTCATCTATTATCATTAGCAGGACTTTTTGTTCTTGGTATCGGCCCTGCTTGGCAGACCATCGCAACCTTATTTTTAGAGACCAGTCAAGATGAAAAGCATTACTCACTAAAGAGAGCGTTTCAGATTTGGAAGACTTGTTTTAAAGAAGCTAATAGTCTGTTTTACTTATTTCTTCTTGTCAGTTTCCTCTTGGGCTTAAATCTGCATTTAGCCTTGCAAATGCATTCTCTGATTTGGTTTACCCTGTCTTTTGTCATTATGGTAGCTATGGCTTGCAACTGGATGGTCTATATCTACATGATCTTTTATACTATTAGTTACGAAATAAAATTGTGGGAGAATGCTAAGTTGGCTTTTATCAGTGTCTTTTTGAGCTTCAAGCAGTTTTTAGAGACGCTTGGTGTTCTGATATTACTAAGTTATATCACTTGGCAGTATAAAGGGCTCTTTATTTTCATTAGTTTTGGCCTTTTGGTCTTTCTGTTAAACCTTGTAACCAAACCAAATCGTGAACTTGTGGATGGCATGATTGATGAAGCTTAATTCTTTTAGTAAAGCCCTAACAAGGCATTTTAAGCAAGGGATTTTAATTAATCGCTTGATGAAACTTTATAGTTTTTTGATACTGATTTTTTTCAGCTTAAGTGCCATAGGTCTCAGTACCTATAGTATCAGAAACCGATATCAGATGGTGGAAACAGAGGCTCAAATGCGTTTAGAAGATACGCTAAGCAAATTGCAGTCTCAAAATTACGTGACCTTACGTGTCTTAGAGCAACTAATAGGACGTCCCGAAGATTACCGTAATTTATATCATTACATGATGTTGACCCCAAATCAATATCTCACTAAAGTCTTTGATGACTGGCAAAAAGGAAAAGATACTATTCTTTTCTCAGAACAATTGCGACGTTTATTTGATTTGTATCCAGAGATGGATACCATAACCATCACCTTAGAAGACGGAACCTCCTATCTCTATGCGGATAGGGCTATTAAAACTGGGCGACTTTTAGCAGGAAAGCCTGAAAAAATGACAGGGAATTATTTAATCAGGTCTATTCGTCATCCAGAATCTGGAGATATCACAGGAAAACTGTACCTTCATTTTGATCAGCCTAGTCCTATTTTACACAAGAAACAAAATAACTATCTGGCCACCTTCGCCTTTGATTACTACGGAAGAAAATTGTTTAGTCAAGGTGGTAAGGATGTTAGGACTTTAGAGACTTCTTTTCAAAAAGTGTTGAAAAGAGATGATACGGTCAATCTTAACACCATAGCCAAAGGTTACAACATCCAGTATAATCGATCAGGTGATTTGCTAGCTTATGTCACCATTCGCAAGTCCTATCTTTTTGGAGAGGCTGTTCGAACAGTTATTATTTATAGCTTAAGCTCACTGCTTTTAGCTTGGCTTTTGTTACAATTACTCTTTAGAGTCTTTAAAAACTATATCCAGCAAGTGTCTGAAATCACTGACACCGTTGAAAAAGTAGCAGCTGGTGACCTTTCTCTCACTATTGACAATAGTCATATGGAGTTAGAGCTTTATAATATTTCAGAAGCTATTAACCAAATGCTTAGCAATATCAATGCTTATATTGATGAAATCTACGTTTTAGAAGTCGAGCAAAGAGATGCGCAGATGCGAGCTCTGCAATCACAGATTAATCCGCATTTCCTCTATAATACATTGGAATATATCCGCATGTATGCCTTAAGTTGTCAGCAAGAGGAGCTGGCAGATGTCATTTTTGCCTTTGCTAGTTTGCTACGTAATAATATCAGTCAAGATAAGACCACTAAGTTAAAAGATGAATTGGCCTTTTGCGAGAAATACATTTATCTGTATCAAATGCGTTATCCTGATAGCTTCGCTTATCATGTCAAAATTGACCCTAATATCGCTAATTTAGCCATTCCAAAATTTATTATTCAGCCTCTGGTAGAAAATTATTTTATTAATGGGATTGATTATAGTCGCCAAGATAATGCTCTGAGTATCAAAGCTTTAGATGAAGACGATTCTATCCTTATTCGCGTACTTGATAATGGAAAGGGAATCAGTAAAGAGCGTTTAGCAGAGATTCAAGCTGGTTTAAAAAATCCCCAAGTTTTAGGAAACAGCTCAATTGGTTTGCAAAATGTTTATATGAGACTCTTTCATCAGTTTAGAGATCAGGTAAGCTGGCTAATGTCAGAAGCTGAAGGTGGGGGCTTTATGATTGAAATTAGAATCAGAAAGGATTAGCATGTATAAGGTATTATTAGTGGATGATGAGTACATGATTCTTCAAGGCTTAAAAGTTATTATTGATTGGCAGGAGTTGGGCTTTGAAGTGGTGGCAGGCAAGAGGTCAGTAGCTTAGGGAAAACCAGACGCTTAAGATGGTCTGCCTTTTCGCCTTCTGAATTTTCTAATGGACAATTGGTTTATCTGACCTTAGATTTGCTTGATGAGCATGGTCAATTGGATATTTCAGCAGATGATGAGATAAAAATTGACCCGCGTTGTAAAATGAAGTGCAACAAAAAAGACATGTTCGTCTGATATACTAGAATTCCCCAATTCAGTATGGAAAGCAGATGAACATGTCCAACATTAATTCTACCAGAAAATCATCCTATTCTCATCTTTCAGCCACAGAACGGGGTGAAATTGCTGCTTATCTTAAAATGGGAAAGAAACCCGCTGAGATTGCTCGACTCTTGGGTCGTCACCGTTCTACAATCTGCCGAGAAATAAAACGTGGTTCAGTAGAACAGGTAAAGGATAAGAATGGAAAACAAACCTTCTTCAACGCCTATTTCGCTGATAGTGGGCAACGTGTCTATGAAACCAATCGTCAAAAGAGTTCTTATCTCAAGTTGAATGACTGCTCCGCTAGGTTCATTGAACAATTAGAATCTGCCTTGACGGCTAACATTCGTCTCCATAGTGTGGATAGTTTTGTTCAGACTTACAAAGTGAACCATCCTGAAGAAGTCGTCCCCTCTACCAAAACGATTTATCGTTATATCAAAGAGGGGGTATTAGCTATTAAACCAATCGATTTGCCTAAGATGGTTAGTATCAGAAAACGTTCTAAGAAAGTCATGAAGACGAATAAGAAGACTTTAGGTAAATCTATCGAAGAACGTCCAGAATATATTAATGATCGTTCTGAATTTGGGCATTGGGAGATTGATTTGGTTCTCGGCAAGAAAACCAAAGGTGAAGCTGTTATGTTGACTTTGGTAGAGCGCCAGACACGCTATGCACTAGGAGTTAAGCTAGAAGACAAGCAGTCCCAAACCATTAACCGTGCTGTCACGCATCTCATCAGTCAGTATCCTATTGCATCCATCACAGCGGATAATGGTTCTGAGTTTAGTTTACTCTCAAACTTAGAAGCTGTTGAAGTTTACTTTGCACATCCCTATTCTTCACATGAGAGAGGAAAAAACGAGAACTTCAATGGCCTCCTCAGAGAATATGTCCCTAAAGGAGTCTCACTTAATCCACTAACCTCTGAAGAACTTGACAATTATATTACTGCCATCAATGAGCGCCCAAGACGACTTCTTCAATATCAATCCTCAAAATTCCTGTTTGAGCTATCCCGAACAGCTTAACATCTGGAACTCTAGTTATCTATGAACTGGTTGCACTTGACTTGACAACTTGCGAGATAAAAATTGATTGCCAAGGTCCGATTAAGTTACTTGCCTTGGATAATGGTAACCCTTGCGACCATCAATTGTATCAGGATGCTTCTCGGAAACTTTATCGCGGCAAATTATTAGTGATGTTACAATTAGAGGGGCAAAAAGGTCAGGCACTTATAAGAGCCAGTTCAGCTAAATTTGGACAGTCGGTTTATGAAATGGCAATTACTGAGAAAGCCATTGATAAAGAAATCTTGACAGATTTTCCTTACCCTTATATTTGGTATGATCGAACCAAGGACGTGTCTCAAGCTACCTTGCCAAGTTCTCGCTACTATCGTGCTTTCGATGGTCCTCTTAGCTTTTCAAAAGAGAGTTATGAGTTTAGAGAAGGCGAAGAGATTCGTTTGCCTCAATTGCTGAGCCCAAGGGATGCTCATCAAAAGCCTTTTAAAAAAGCTTTTCCAGTCACCTGGTTCTTGAAAGAATCTATTTTCTCAGGAAAGCAGACGGTAACAGGACAAGCAGATGTTTTTGGTCAAAAGCTTACTCTTGAAGCAGACTTACGCTCATCTCATAACAAAATCTTTCTTCATCAAGACTTAAGTTTGGTTGCCCAACAAAGTTGTCTCTTTAGAGAAGCCCAATCCATTTGCTATCGCTATCAATACGATACCATCCAAGCTATTGGAGCAATCACTCTCTTAGCTAATGACGACTTACAAGAACTGGACCTTTCTCTAAAGGTATACAGTTCTCTAAGTGCTAAACCAGTCCTCTTAGCTTTTCAAACTAATCTTAAAGCTGGTCAAAGGTATCAACTACTCTTTGAGGATTGTCTTGATGCCTTAATCCTTGAATTGACACTTGTTCAGCCTGAAAATGCTGGCATAAAACTTGATGACATTCAGATTGGACTATGGAATTTAACAACTTAAAATACCTTGCAGCTCTTTAAACGAGGGTTGCAAGGTATGTTTTTATTTGCTAGTATCAAGCTTAGAAAATCGAGTGAAAGATGTTGAGTGGGGATTTTAAAAGCCTAACAACCTAACTTATGTTGACTGTTTTATTTAGGAATAGAAAGTTTTTATCATTTAAGGGAATAGGTCATAGAAGAACGAGTTAAGCTTTAAAAAAAGTTTTTGCTGTCTCTGTCCAAGTGCGAAGTTGTGATCTAAGCATTGTTAATCGTTTTTGAAATAAGGGGAATCTCCCTCTTTCAACAAAAAGAGGAAAATCGAAGCCTTCATCATTCATGACTTGAGGAATTTGGAAGCTCCAATCCTCGTTACGAATAGCGATGATTGGAGCTTCTTGCGTTGAAGTAACCAATGACTCGTTTGCTGAAACAGTTGCTACACCACACAATAGTAGTGGCAAGTGCAATTGAAGCTACACCCAGTTTCAATTGACGGTTGGAAAAAAGTTGTTTTGTGTTCATAGTAACCTCTTTTTGAATATTGTTCTTAATAAATTTAAAATTTATAGCTATATTATATAATTTAAATTTAATTAAATTAATATGTCAATCAATAAGAATTGGTATATCTTAACTAAAAGAAGATAAAAACAATGTCTATTTCAGTTTTTATGGTATAACCAAGCAAAAAAAGGAAGAAGGATAGTGAAAATCAAGAAAAATAAAATGATAATTTGATTAAAAATAGTTTCTGTTTTGGTAAAACAAAACTTTCAGCTTTTTGAGGTAAATAAGCTATAATAGAAAGGCAGACTATTTTGTATTTCACATAAACAAAAGAAGCTTTATTTCATGTAAAGGGAGGCTTAGATGACAGAACGCTTAACAGGACATAGCTTATTGGTAGCTTTATTAGCTAATCCAGCTCGTCATAGCTTGTCTCCCAAAATGCATAATGCTGCTTATAAGCTTTTAAATCTTGATTATGCTTACATGGCTTTTGAGGTAGAGCAAGACAATTTTCCAGATGCCGTCCAGGCTATTCGAGCTCTGGGGATTAGGGGTGCCAATGTCTCCATGCCTTACAAAGAAGCTATTATTCCTTTTTTGGATGAGATATCTCCTCTTGCTAAGTTAGTTGGAGCCGTCAATACGGTGGTCAACAAAGATGGAAAAGGTCATTTAGTTGGATATAACACAGATGGAAGAGGAGCAGTGCAATCCTTACTTGAAGCAGGAATTCCAATCAAGGACCAGATCATTACACTAACAGGTGCTGGCGGAGCAGGGAAGGCTGTGGCTGCCCAGTTAGCTTTTGATGGGGCTAAAGAAGTACGTCTTTTTAACCGTCAATCAAAGACCTTTCAAGAGGCTCAATCGCTAGTAACAGCTCTAAACGAAGAGACTGCTGCTAAGGTTAGTCTTACAGACTTGGCAGATCAGCAAGCTTTTCAAAAGGCTTTAGAGACATCGACCATTTATATTGATGCTACTGGACTTGGAATGACGGTTAAAGGCGCTACCAGTTTGATTAAAGACCCTAAAGCTATTGGAGCTGATTTAACGGTTATGGACTTGGTTTATGAACCGAGTGAAACGCTACTCTTAGCTATGGCCAAAGAAGTAGGAGCTAAAAAAACCATAAATGGCTTAGGAATGCTCCTTTATCAAGGGGCAGAAGCCTTTAAGCTTATCACGGGTCAAGACATGCCTGTAGCGGCTGTTCGAGAACTTCTCTTTGAGCATAAGTAGTCAGATTATTACAATTATCGTTTAGAAATAGCCTTTAAAAGAGTGTGCGAAACACTGTTTGCTAGCAGTGCTTTGGCAGCTCTTTTTTGTCGCTATTAGTTCCATAATAAAGAAGGAGTACCAGTTGTTTCACGTTTTATTAAAGGCTAGTGCCTTTATTCTGATTATTGTCCTTGCATATGTGTTAAAAGTTTATCATGTGCTATCTCCTAAAGATGTCAAGTCCTTTTCTAAGTTACTGATGAATGTGACCTTGCCATCTGCACTTATCGTTTCAACTCAAAGCATCTCTATAACGGCGACTTTATTACTTCCCATTCTGATTGCTATTTTAGGAAATTTAACCTTGCTCGGTATCGGTTATGTCAGAGGTCGACATAAGCCTTCTCAAGAAAAAGCTCAAGAAATGATGCAACTGGCTGGTTATAATATTGGAACTTTCGCCTTTCCTTTTGTCCAATCATTTTTTCCTAGTTCTTATCTTATTTATGTCATTTTATTTGATACGGGAAATGCTTTTATGGTATTTGGAGGCAATTATTCCTTAATTAGTCTCATTGCCAAATTAGAAGAAAAAGTAACGGTCCTTGGAATGCTCAAGAAGTTGTGTCGCTCCTTGCCTTTTTGTACCTACCTTTTTTGTTTTTGTCTATCTCTTTTTCAGGTGACAATTCCAGAAAATATCGTAACCTTGGTCAAGGTAGCTGCAGATGCTAATCCTTTTGTAGCCATGATGGTCTTAGGATTAATGGTTGATTTTAAATTCTCTAAAGAAGTACTGAAATCTTTAGGACAACTCTTAAGCCTCAGGTTGTTAGGATCTCTTATCATGTTAGTTTTCTTGTATAGTTTACCATTAGAGTTAGCTATCAAAGAAATGTTGACCATCTGTTTAATAGCCCCAATTTCGGTTGTGACACCTTTGTATGTTCGACAATTAGGAAGTGACAGTAGTCTTCCTGCGACCCTAAACTCAGTCACGATTTTAAGCAGTGTTGCACTAATGACACTATTTATGGTTTTCTTTGTCTCGTAGTTTAAAAGCAAATTGTCATTATTTTTATATTTTTAAAAGAATGGATTTTTATCTCGTCCATTCTTTTTTATTTACTAGCATGGTCTGTCAGATTCTTACTTAGTCAAAAATGCCTCAAAAACTTCGTTCAATAAGCCTAAAATAGTTTTTAAGGCACATTAAATTGTGTAAAAATTATCTAATTTTTTTATTTTTAATATCTCATTTTCTGTCTTTTTTAATATAATATATATGACAAGAGTTGAATGGTTGTATTACTACGAGGATACAATAGCTAGCCTTGTCCCTTGATCAATTGGTTAAAGAACAAGTAACATTTCTTGTTAGAAAAAGTCTTCTAACTTTAACGCTTGTCAATTGATTACTTCTTACCAAGTCGTAAATATAAGGAGGTAAGATTATGTTAAAATTTACTTCAAACATTTTAGCTACTAGTGTAGGCGAAACCACTCAAGTAGCTCCTGGCGGATGCTGCTGTTGCTGTAGTACTACTTGCTGCTTCTCAGTATCTGTTAATGGTAACTCTACTGGTGGATCAACTTCTGGTATTGCTCCAGCGCCGGCAAGTTAAGTTAGTTGGATTTAGGAGTTTAGCCGTAGGTTAATAGAGGGAAATCATTGGTCGCTAGCTACTGATGCTTAACCTTAGAAGGAGGCAACGTTATGCTAACATTAAAAGCTAACATCATGGCTACTAGCGTAGCTGAAACAACATATGTGGCCCCTGCTGGTTACCACAGTATTAGTGAGATGAGATAGAAAGTTAATTATGCCATTTTTTTCAAAAGAAAAGTTTCATGATAGCCCTCAACCACAGTTGACCAGAGAAGAAGCAAGGCAATTGTTTGAGTTTAATACGGGACATTTCTCTTTTTCGGATTATCATCATCAAACCGTATTAAAAACTTCTAAACAACTGGTTGCTCAGCATCTGATGCCAAATGAAACAGATAACCTAAGTCAACGTTTTTTACTTAATTATAAGACTAATAATAATTATCTCGGCTTTAGAGCCAGTGTGGCAGATTTCTTTACAGATAGTGCTGTAACGACCTTTACCAATAGTGCTTTCTTTGAAGATAAAAGCCGGGTCATACCTTTACCTAAAGCAACAAAAATCACAACCAGTCTTTCGACCTGTATTGTGAATCGCAGAAGTCATCGACAATATATCGACTTGGAGATGCCTTTACAAGATTTAGCCAATCTTCTTTATTATGCAACTGGTGTTAGTTCAAAAGTGCAAGTAAAAGAAGAAATTACTAAGACAGTAACATTGCGAAATTGTTCTTCGGGTGGGGGATTATACCCCATCACTTTGTTTTTTTACGCCAGAAATATCGAAAAGCTTGAGGATGGGTTTTATGAATACTTACCTTATCAGCACGCGCTAAGATGTCACAGTCTTGCTCCTCAAGAAGATATTCGAGCATTTGCAGAATACGGTCCTATCAATGCTCAGGATTGTAATATGATTATTATTTATGCCTATGACTATCTCAAAAATACTCGTAAGTATGGTAATCAAGCTACTGCCTATGCCTTTATTGAATCAGGAGAGATGGCGCAAAATATCCAATTAGTTTCGACAGCCTTGGTATATGGCAGTGTCGATATTGGTGGTTATAATAAAGAATACCTTCAAGAAAAATTAGGTTTAGATGGCTTGAATCATCATGTGATTCATATGACTATTGTCGGTAGTAAGGAGTCTTAATGAAATATCAATTAAATAGTAATGTCCGTATTGTCCAATTTAATGACACCTTTTGTTTTCGAAAAGGCTTGTGGGATTTTAACGAAGCTATGAATAGGTTACACTAAACTAGACAGAATTTATAAAGTGTTCTACACTAAAGAAAATAGGAGAATATTATGTCTAGAAAAATACGTCGCCACTTCACCGATGACTTTAAGCAACAAATCGTTGACCTTCACAATGCAGGGATGAAACGAAGTGAGCTTATCAAAGAATATGAGTTAACCCCATCAACCTTCGATAAGTGGGTACGTCAGGCTAAAACAACTGGTTCCTTTAAAACTATTGATAATCTTACAGATGAGCAGCGTGAACTGATTGAACTCCGAAAGCGTAATAAAGAACTCGAAATGCAGTTAGATATCCTAAAGCAAGCGGAGGTGATTATGGCACGAAAAGAGAAGTAATCACTGCTAATAAAGACAAATATAGCATTTCAGCCATGTGTCGTTGGTTGAACATTCCTCGTTCTAGCTATTACTACAAGGCTGTTAAACCAGTCTCTGAAGCGGAACTTGAAGAAAATATCAAAGCTATTTTTCTCGAAAGTAAGGCCAGATACGGGGCTAGGAAAATCAAGAAATGTTTGGAAAATGAAGGCATCCAGCTGTCTCGTCGTCGGATTCGTCGCATCATGCACAAACTCAACTTAGTATCCGTTTATCAGAAAGCAGCCTTCAAGCCACATTCAAAAGGGAAGAATGTGGCAGCTATTCCTAATCACTTAGCCAGACAATTTCATCAAGAAAAGCCTCTAAATGCTTTAGTAACAGACTTAACCTACGTTCGTGTCGGTAATAGCTGGGCTTATGTTTGCTTGATTATTGATCTCTTCAATCGTGAAATCATCGGTTTGTCAGTTGGTTGGCATAAGACCGCCGAATTGGTTAAACAAGCGATTCAGAGCATCCCTTACGCTCTGACCAAGGTCAAGATCTTCCATTCTGATCGTGGGAAGGAGTTTGATAATCAGCTGATTGATGACATGTTGGAAGCTTTTGGAATCAATCGTTCTCTAAGCCAAGCAGGCTGTCCCTATGACAATGCGGTAGCTGAGAGCACCTATCGCGCTTTCAAAATTGAATTTATTCATCAAGAAACCTTTCAGTCACTGGAAGAATTAATCCTTAAAACGAAAGATTATGTGCACTGGTGGAATTACCATCGCATTCATGGCAGTCTCAACTACCAGACACCCATGACATGGAGATTAATTGCTTAAAGAAAAAAGCACTTTATAAATGTTGTACAGAAAAGTGTTGCCTTTTCACCCAAGAGCCTCAAGATCTTAAAGCGGTTTATTACAAAATGATCTCAGATTTATTCAATGGGGTAGCCATCGATACGGACCTTTATCAAGAAGAATTAGAAGAGGAGCTGTTTGTCAAATTAACAGAAGTCATCACAGCGCTCTATTACAACGATATTTTGATGTTTGAAGATGAGCATGCGCTTCAAGAAAACGTCATGAAAATATTAACAGGAAATTTTCATTTTATCGCTGAATCAGAGCAGGGACCAGATAAATCGCCTATTTTATTTATCAGTGATTCAACATATGTTAACCAATCGGCTTTATTACTTGCAGAACAGTTGGATTTAGACTTAAGAGTTGCTGATGATGATCTTAAGATGACCATCCAAACGACAGATGTTTCCTCACGCTTGGATGCCTTAGAGCATCACCGTCACATGAACAGTTTATCAGAGCGTTTAAAGGACTACCAAAGTATCGTTATTTGTCAGGAGCGTCTAAATGTTACCATGTTGAGACATTTAAACGAGATAAGTGTTGCCTTACAAAAACAATTAGTTCTTGGTTTTGTGGATGGGCCATTTTTACATGCTTGTACCTTAAATCCTCCTCATACAGCAGATTTCGATAGTTTAGAAAGAAGGGTATTAGCTCGTTTGCAAGACCATACCCTTTATCAACATTTTGCTAGTCAGGTTTTACCAACAACACATACTGTTAGTAAGGCATACTTGCCACTTCTCAGTGTTTTGATGAATTTGTTGGTTAGTGAAGCTTTTATTATTGCATAAACCGGTAGTTCAAAATTTGAGGGGCGCTTATTAAGTATTTACTTGCCAACTCTTGAAATTCAAGTGCAAGATATTTTGAAAATGTCTAATTCTCAAAGTCGAGGAGCCTTAGCGCGCTTGCGTTACGAAGATCAACAAGTATCAACACGTGAGATTATCAAAGAATTACTTAAAGAAGACTAGGAGGGGAGCAAATGTTAGATTTTTATCCTTCCTTTAACCGTATTTTTTCAGAATTAAAGACCCTCAGTGGTAACCGAACAGGAATTCTGAATCAATCACAGGTTCCAGTTTGTAATCACCCCCATGATGTTTATCTAAAAAGTGTCACGGGGCAAATGCCTGATTATCATAAGCAATTTATTGGCGAGATGAGTCAAGTTAGCTATCACATTATTGGCTATGGTAGTCATTATGAAGAGGCCTTAATCAAGTATTTAGGGGAGAGTATTGAGCGCTATGCCAGTATTATTGCTGGTGATTTGTTATCTGAGCGTATTGTCTATGCTTCTTACAATGACTTAAGTCAAAAAGTGCGTGTGATGCCTCTTGAGTACTTGCAGGTCTTTACTCAAGAACAAATTGATCATAGCCTATCTTTACACATGTCCATGTGTGAAAAGCAGGTTGAACCAGATGATATCTTAGGTTGGGTCAAATGTCCTATGTTCTTTGAAGACCAAGACATGTATGTCCCTGTTCAGATGCTGTGTATTGGCTACATGCCTAAAGAAGAACTAGGAGAGCACCACGCAATTCCTGGTTTCTCAACAGGAACCGCCTCTCATAAAAGCTTAGAAGCAGCCATGTGTAATAGTATCATTGAGTATCTTCAGATTGATTCTATGATGCTAAGTTGGCATACCAAGAAAGCTTGTTCAAGAATTATTATTGATGACCCTGATATTTTAGCCATCCTTGAGGAAGCCAATTTGGGAGAAAATAGTCTTTATGAGATTATTCCTATTGATATGACAGTGGGTGAGGACAATCCTCTATATACCTTTGGGGTTATTTTGAAAAATAAATACGATGAAGGTTCTTATTTACTATTTGGAGTGCAGGCAGGACTGGATCCTAAGCATACGCTATTAAGGGGAATAATGGAAGCTTCAGCTATTAGTTATAGCTATTATTACAGTCTTCTTTACAATCCTGAAAGTCTTGCCAATAGTGAGAGTCAAGATCCTAAGTTTTTAGACTTGGATAGTAACGTCTTTTATTACGCTCATCCTAAAGATAGAGATCTTAAATGGCAAGCCTTCGAGCCCTTGATTTCTGGAAGTGTGCCATTGAGTCAATTGCCAAATCACGCTGGTAAGAACAAAAAAGAAGACTTAAAAATTTTATTAGACTATACCAAGCGCGTCAGTCCTAATGCAGTCTTTCTAGATATAACACCTCCAGAAGCAGCAGAAAAAGGATGGTATGTTACACGTGTTTTGACACCAGAACTACTTGAAATGTGCATTCCAGCTTTTCCTTTTGCCAATCATCCACGCATGAAACAATTTGGAGGTGTCAAAAATGAATTTGTACACCCAATGCCTTAACCTTTGCTTTTTGCTGGTTAGTTTGAATCCAGCGATTGCCATGCAAGCTATTTTTGGGCAAAAAGAAGATGGTCATGGTTTTAAGTTGCTTACCTTTTTAAAAGCAGTTAGCACTTATTACAGTCTTATGTTAGTCAGTATTGCTCTTATCTCTCCTAAATTATTTAGTAGCCTAAGTTTTTTTAGAGTAAGTGATCTTGGACTAGCCTTGGCTTTGATTCCATTGGTCTTGGGGGTAGAGATACTCTTTTCACACCTATTAAGATGTCAACAAAAGGGAAGTTGGTTACCACTAGAGATTACTTTTGTGGGGACTACTAAGGGATTGAAAGAATTATGTTATCCTCTAGCAATTGCTTTTTTTGAAGAGTTGACCTATCGATTGATATGGTTTACCATTTTAATGGAAGGCTTTAAGCTACCGGCACTGTTAGTATTGATTATCAGCAGTTTTTGTTATGCGTGGAATCATCTCTTAATGGGAAAAGCTATTTTTTACGCTAAGTTATTAACAGGATTAATGTATGGCACGCTTTATATTGTGAGCCAATCCATATGGTTAGTCATCATTATTCATGTGGGAGGAAATCTTCTGGTTGAAAGCTTAAGCAGGTGGCAGTTAAAAGAAAAGAAGGTGATGAAATGACACTTGTTAGTATCTTAATGCTAAGCCTTCTAGGTCTTTTCACTTATTTTCTGGCTAGGAATAAACGCCGTGCTTTAAACCGTTGGCATTTTCAACATCGACGATTTTTTACCTATCAACAGTTCGTTGACTTGTTATTAATCATCGTACAGCTGCTGGTAATGACGTTCTTGATGGTGGTAGGCAATCGATCTGTCTTATCACAACATGACCTTTTCTTTGAGCTTAAAACTATTAATTGGGATTGGCATTTGCTCTTTTTTGGACTTTTATATGTCTTAACTTTAGTGGAAATTCCCTTGCTTGTTTTACTTGTGATTTGTGATATCTTGTGTCAAAAAGACAGTCGTCTACACTTTAAAAAAATGAATTGGTTGGCCTTTAAAAAAGATAAAGTTGGGGCAAGTAGTTTTATTCTTATCCTGACCTTGGTTGTGGATGCTTTCTTGTATTTAGGGCTTTTACTTAGTTTAACAGAGGATTCATCCTATGCTGTTTTTGCTTTGATAGTGGCTTATGGACTAATTAAAGCCTTACGTTATCGAGATAGCTTATCTCAGGTTTTAGCTTTAACCGTAGGCATCTGGACAGTGACGGCTACCCTCCTTTACGGGTGGCCAGTTGGAACCTTGCTATTAGCCTTAACCTACATCCTACTTAGTTTTAAAGAACAGCATTAATGATAGAAAGAAGGAACTATATGAGTTTTGTACAATTAGAAGAGGTTACAAAAGTCTATTCAGGTGAGAAGAAGGCTGTGGATAACGTTTCCTTGACCATTGAAGAAGGAAAAATCTATGGATTATTAGGACCTAATGGTGCTGGAAAATCAACTTTAATTAATCTTATTTTAGGTCTTGTTCCCTTGACTTCTGGAGAAATTCACCTCCTTAATCATCCTCATAAAGCCATTCGAAAAGTGAGCTCTGCTATTGGCTATGTTCCGCAGGATATTGTCATATATTCAGATTTAACAGCATACGAAAATGTGGAACTCTTTGGTTCTTTATATGGGTTAAAGGGGACTCAATTAAAAGAACAAGTGCTAAGAAGTTTAGATTTTGTCGAATTAACAGCCCAAGCAAAACAATTCCCGAGTCAATTTTCAGGAGGGATGAAGCGTCGCTTAAACATTGCTTGTGCTTTGGTTCATTCTCCTAAGTTGATTATCTTTGATGAGCCAACCGTAGGTATCGATCCCCAATCTAGAAACCACATTTTAGAATCCATACGTTTGCTGAATCAAGAAGGAGCTACCATTATCTATATCAGCCACTACATGGAAGAAGTTGAAAGTCTTTGTGATTACATTTATATCATGGATCATGGTAGTATCATTGAGCAAGGTAGTAAGTCTTCACTTGAAAAACGCTATGAAAGTGAATTTAAACAAGAAGTGATGGTTACCTTAGTTGGGGATCAAGAGCCGGACCTTACGCAATTACCTGGCTGGCAGCTGGTAACACATGAGGATGAAAAACTATTGGTTATTGAAAACCAAGATATTGAAAAGATTGTGTCACAGTTAAAAGAAGCCAAGATTAGTTTTAGTGACATTAAGCATAATCATTTAAATCTTGAAGAAATTTTCCTTCATTTAACTGGTAAGAAGTTAAGAGATTAGAGGTTGGCTTATGATGTTACTACATTTAATCAAAAAAGAAAGCCTGCAGATTTTTAGAAATCGAACAGCCTTGTTGATGATGGTTATTTTTCCAATCTTGATGATTATGATTTTAAGCTTTGCCTTTAAATCAAGTTTTAATACAACTAGTGCAGTGCCAAAACTAAGCATTCGTTATCACCTAGAAGGTAAGAAAACTCCTTATCAACAAAATTTTGTTGATTTCTTGAAGGTTCTTAAGAAAGAATTGCAGTTAGAAGCAAAAGAAACGCAAGCTATTGGGCGTGCTAAAAAGGATGTTAGCGAAGGTAAAATCAGTGCTCTGCTTGAGGTTGAAAGTAACCAGTCTATTAAAGTGACCACTAACAAAATTAATCAAGAAAATGCTGATTTAATCAACATGTTAGTGACAAATTTTGTGGATAATGCCAAAACCTATGACTCCATTGCAACGCTTTACCCTCAGTCACTTGCTCAGATTAAAAAACGTCAGGCAGATTATATCAAAACAAGTAGTGTTCAGACCAGTAAAGGGATGACATCTGCCGATTACTATGCTATTTCAATGTTTACCATGATTACTTTTTATAGTATTTTATCAGCAATGAATCTCGTATTAAGTGATTATCAGCATCGAACCATGAGTCGAATTCGCTTGACTGGTGTTTCAAATAGTAATCTCTTGCTTGGAAAATTAATAGGTGAAATGATTGCGACAGGAGTGCAGTTAGGGATCCTTTATCTATTTACTCGTTTTGTTATGCTTGTGAATTGGGGCACCAATGATTGGCAAATCATAGGTGTTACAGCATCCTTAGTCTACTTATCCGTTGCCATAGGAATTGGCTTAGCTAGCTTTATTCATAACGAAGCTTTCTTGATGGTTGCCTCCAATGCCATTATTCCTATTTTTGCCTTTTTAGGTGGCAGTTATATCCCATTATCTGTTTTAAATAGTGCTTTTATCAACCAACTTTCTAACTTATCACCTATTAAGTGGGTAAATGATAGTTTATTCTATTTGATTTTCGGAGGGCAAAACAATCCAATTCCGACAGCCCTAATGGTTAATATTGGCTTGGGAAGTCTATTTATGCTTTTAGCTTGGCTAGGAACAAGAAGGCAGGTGGTCGCATGATAGCTTTTATAAAAACCCTTTTTGTTAAAATCAGACGTCGGAAAACCAGCTATGTGACTTTTTTCTTATTACCAATTTTAACCACTCTCTTAGCTCTATCCTTAAGTTTTGCAGGTGGCAATCAAGCTAAAGTGGGAATTTTGGATAAAGATCAAAGTGCTATTTCCCAGTCTTTTATTGCTAAAATCAAAGAGAATAAGAAGTATCAGGTATTTACAAAACTTGATGAAGCCTATATTGATAACTATTTAAAAGATAAAAGTTTAGAGGTGGTTTTGACTATCCAACCTGGATTTGGTCAAAAGGTTTTAAAAGGAGAGAAGCAGACGCTAGCTCTTCGTTCCATTGCTAATAGTCAAGTGACAGAATGGTTTAAGGCTCAGGCTAATCAGTTATTAGATAATTATAATACCATTGGTGATGTAGCCGCTGGAGATCAGAAAAGTTTTGATAAGATTTTGAAAGAAAATCAAAAACAAAAATACCGTGTCAAGACCATTACTTTGGCTGACCGTTCTCAGAGCAAATCTGTTTCATCAACTACTACTGGCTTCTTGTTGATTCTTATGTTGGGAAGCAGCAGTGTCCTTTATGGAGGTATTTTGACGGATAAGACTAGTCGGGTTTATAATCGATTGGTTTTGACGAAATTATCACGGTTGAAGTATCTCTTAAGTTATGTTTGTGTTGGTATTGTAGCCTTTGCTATTCAAATCGCCATCATGATGGGCTTGTTAAAGATAGCCAATGTGAGCTTTTACATTCCAGCAGCTATTTTTATCCTGACTTTCTTTTTGTATAGCCTGTTTGCGATTGCTTTTGGCTTGGTCATCGGAGCAATTGCTCAAAATAGTCAACAAAGTAGTCAATTAGCTAATATCTTGGTCATGCCAAGTTCAATGTTGGCAGGCTGCTTGTGGCCATTGAGCATTACACCTAGCTATATGCAAGCTATCGGAAAACTATTTCCACAAAACTGGGTACTAAGCATCATTACCATTTTTCAAAATGGTGGTAGTTTGACAAGTGCTATACCTTATCTTTTAGGACTCTTAATGCTTTCCTTGCTTCTTATGATGGTTGCTCGTTTTTTACTAAAACCCTTAAGGGCATAAGTCTCTAATTTACTTGCAAAAAAACCTAGGTTTGGTCTGTGAACCAAACTTAGGTTTTTTAGTGAAGTTGAAGGAGTTGGCGAATGGTCTCCACAAATGCTTGATTTTCTTTTGAAATAGCAAGTGGTAAAAAGCCATTCTGATTAGGTAGGATAAAAACGATTGTATCCTTGCTATTTTTTTTATCTGTTTTTAAGACGTCAAAGAGTTCTTCAGCTTTAGGCTGAAACTTGTTTAGAGCAGTTGGTAATTGAAAGGCTTGGAAGGCTTGAGTCAATTGATCCAAATCTTCCTGCTTAATTTCTCCATGCGCCAGAGCTAGCTTAGCTTCAAAAATCATGCCAACAGCAATAGCTTCACCGTGATGATAGGCATCGTGATGACAGAGCGCTTCAATAGCGTGACCAATGGTATGGCCGAAGTTTAAGGAAAGGCGTTTACCATTTTCAAATTCATCTTCTTCGACAATCTTTTTCTTATGATTAATAGCTTGATATATCAAAGGTTTAAGAAGGGATTGGTCAGGATTTTTTTGATAAGCTACTATCTCTTTGAAATAGGGCTTGTCATGAATAAATGCTATTTTCAACATCTCACTGATCCCGCACGAAAATTCCCGCTCAGGCAAGGTTAACAAAAAGTTGGTGGAGACAATAATTAATTCTGGTGGGTAGATGCTCCCAATCATATTTGTAAAGTCATTAAAGTGAATACCTACTTTTCCACCAATACTACTATCCACTTGACTTAAGAGAGTCGTCGGAATTTGCACATAACTAATGCCACGATAAAAAGTAGCTGCCACAAAGCCCCCCAAGTCTCCGATAACGCCACCACCAATGGTAACAATCATGTCTTTACGAGTAAAGTTTTCATCTAAAAGCTTATTATAGATACGACTCGTCTCTTCTAAAGATTTCGATTGACCTCCGGCAGGACTGATATGAAGACAAGCCTTAAAGCTTTCTTGAAGTTTCTCAAATAAGGGTTGGTATAGATCATAAACATTTTGATCGGTTAAAAAGAGGATCTTTGGCTCTTTTTTTGTGGCAACGAGCTCTTGTAAGGGTTGAAAAATGTCTTCTGTAAAGAGAATAGGATAGTCTCTTAATTTAGAATGAATGGTTAGTTGATCTGTCATAAGGTTACCTCTTAAAATAGGAAAAACTAGTCTGTCCAAAGCTCTTGGCCAAGTTTGGCTAAGGTTTGGTAATCAATTTGTTGGTCAGCATCGGATAAAGCAAGTTCTGGATTGGGATGAACTTCCATCATAATGCCATTAGCACCAACGGCTTTAGCAACTTTTGCAGCGGGAAGAAGGAGGTCACGCCTTCCTGTAGAATGAGAGACATCAACAATGATAGGCAGGTTCACTTTTTCTTGGATAATGGAAATGGCCATGATGTCTAACATATTTCGTGTATGGGTATCGTAACCACGGATACCTCTTTCACATAAAATAATGTTGGTTTTGCCGTCCTCTTGCAAGTAAGACAGTGCTCCCAAGTATTCGTCAATAGTTGCCATCAGCCCACGTTTGAACAAAATAGGCTTGTCCACTTTGGCTAAGGTCTTTAAAAGCTCAAAGTTTTGCATGTTACGAGCCCCAACTTGAATCACATCAAGGTAGTCATAGGCTTCCTCGAGTTGTTTTTCAGACATGATTTCACTAACTGCTTTTAGCGAAAATTCTTGACAGACCTCGTTTAGGTATTGCATGCCTTTAAGGCCTAAGCCCTGAAAAGAAGCAGAGTTTGTACGAGGCTTGTAAGCTCCTCCTCTGAAGTATTTATAGCCCAGCTCTTTAGCACTAGCTGCAGCTTGTCTAATTTGGTCGTAAGATTCAATGGAACAAGGGCCAACAATAAAATTGTTTTTCTGACAACCCTGTTTCAAAAAATCAGACATAATGTCATTCATTTCGTCATTTCCTTTTATCTTATTTAGAATTGATTTGTTTTAAAAATGTGTGAGAAGACTGTTTATGATTTTGTTAGTAATCAAAAGCCTAAAAGGTTAGCTTTTTGATTATTGAAAAAAACACGACTTTCTTCATCCTGTGAAATCATATCATAAAGAGGCTGAAATATCAAGTTTATAGAGGTTTTGAGGCCTCATTAAGCATTAGAGTGCCAATAAAAAAACTGCCCTAAAATAGGACAGTCTTACTTTGCCACCACCGAGAATCGAACTCGGAACGAAGCATTACCATTGCTTTATTATACCATTTAACTATAGCGGCTACCTTTCTATAATACTATAACTTGCTTTGGGACGCAAGCCCCTAATTTAAAAAAGCTACCTTTGGGTAGCTTAGTTCATTATAAACCATCGGCACGCAAATCATGTGGCATACGCTGAAATTCGCGTTTTAAAAGGGTTAGTGCTGCAATAAAAGCAATTAAATCTGAAATAGGACCAGCATACATCACACCTTCTACACCAAAGAAATAAGGGAGTAACAGCAATAGTGGTAAGAGAAAGATAACCTGTTTGGTTAGAGATAAAAAGGCTCCGATACTAGCTTTTCCAATGGCTTGGAAAAAAGTAGTGGCTGCAATCTGAACACCATTTAAGATGACAAAGAAGAGAAAGACACGGACATATTTCATGCCAAATTGGAAGTAAAGATCTGATCCTGTTCCAAAAAGATTAAGAAAAGAACGGGCAAAGACCTCAAAGCTAAAGAAGGCAATGATAGAAATGACAATGGCTGATTTTAGCAAGAGACCTGTGGTAGCACGCACTCGCTCTAAATCTTTGGCACCATAATTATAACCTAAAATGGGCTGTGCCCCTTGAACTAGTCCGATAATAATGGCAATAAAAAGAGAATTAATCTTCATGACAATACCAGCCACTGCAATGGCAATGTCACTGGCATAAATGGATTCAGCTCCATATTTGCGTAACATGTTGTTAGTGACAATTTGGATAATCATGGTTGAAAATTGAAAGATAAAAGAAGATGACCCAACAGACAAAATGGATTTCACGATATCTGTTTTTAATTTAAAATCATTAGGGCATAGTGACACCGATTTGAACCGTCTAAAGTAGAGCCCCATATAAATAGCAGATAAAATCTGACTAATTAAAGTTGCTAGAGCAGCACCTTTGATTCCCCAGCCAAATTGGAAGATAAAGATAGGAACCAAAATAGTATTTAAGACAGCTCCAAAAACAATGGCCATCATAGAATAAGTTGGGCTACCGTCAGCTCGGACTAGTGGATTGACACTCATGGTAAATAAAAGAAAGGGAATCCCAAAGGCCGTAATAGACGTGTAGTCAAAAGCATAGGCCATAGTGGCATCTGTGGCCCCAAATAAGAGTAAAAGAGGTTTGATAAAAATAATAATGAGAAGTCCGATTAAAAATCCAACAGATAGGGATAAAGTAATTGCATTTCCAACAACTTTACTAGCACGATCAATTTGCCCACGACCTAAGGAAAGGTTGAAGTTAGAGGCACCACCAAGTCCAAAGGTTAAGCCAAAGGCTAAACAAATAATGGTCAGTGGAAAAGCAACACTAGTTGCGGCATTCCCCAAATAGCCTACACTGTGACCGATGAAAATTTGGTCCACAATGTTATATAGGGAGTTGACTAAATTAGCAATGATGGCTGGCATTGCCATTGCAAAAAGTAGGGATGAAATGGGTTGTGTTTGAAATTTATTGGCTTGCATGGTTACCTCTCTTTAGATTTGGTAGAATCAGTGGTTTGATTAATGAGAATCAATAGTAACTCTTTTAAACTGTCTTCTTGTTGAGGGGTTAATCCCTTGGTGAAAAGCGCTTCGATATCTTGACTCTTTTGGAGGTAATCGCTAGCTTTTAGACTGGCTTGATGATTTAACACAATTAATTTAGACCGTTTATCTTGAGGATGACTGAGACGCTCGATTAATCCTTTTTTTTCCAGATTATTCAAGACACCAGTTACTGTAGGATTAGACATTTTAAAGAAGTTTTCTATATCAATCTGTCTGGTATCTTGGTCTTGATGTAGACTTAAATATTTTAGAATTTTAAATTGACTAGGGGTGAGGTCAAAATCGCTTAATAAGTGACTAGCTGTTCGATCGAAAGCCAAACTAGCCATTTTTACGAGTACCCCTAAATGGTTATATGACATGTTTTTCCTTTCAAAAAAGCATAGTGTCCTATGCAACTAGACGATTATAACATAGTTTCCTATCTTTTTCTAGACTAAAGTTTAGCTGGGATAGCGCAATAAGCAAGGCTATGATATAATGATTGGGATAATATGAGAAAGAGGAAGCTAAGCATGTCTTATGACAAAGAATTTTTAAAAGATTTTGAAGCTTGGGTTAAGACTCAAATTCAAGTCAATCAGCTAGCCATGGAGACCAGCAGACAAGTAGCTCAAGAAGATGATGATGACCGCGCAAAAGATGCCTTTATCCGTTATGAGAGCAAATTAGATGCCTATGAGTTCTTGTTGGGTAAGTTTGACAACTACCATAATGGCAAAGCATTTCACGATGTACCAGATGACTTATTTGGTGCTAGACATTATTAAGAATTAAGAGGAAAGAAACGTGGCAAAACAAAAAAACCGTAAAAAAGCATTAAAATTAGAAATGAAACGTCAAGGCTTATTGACAAAAGCAGGTCAAGTTTTTAATCAAACTGTAGAAACTGTAGAGATAGTTGTAGACAAAACGATTTCAGCAGGCAAAGACTTAGTGACAAAAGGCAGTCAGAAAGTTGAAAGCTTAACATCTCATGACAATAAGGCTTCACTTGATGAGTTTGCCTCACAGCCACAATTGAACGGTTTACGCTCCGATCTTGTGGAAACTTTATATATGGAAGGAATTCATTCGGTAGCTGCTTTTAGTCAATGGACGGAAAAAGAACTTCTTGCATTGAAAGGAATCGGACCAGCTACCGTTAAGAAATTGCAGGAAAATGGTGTTGCTTTCAAAACGCAAGTTGTCAAGTCAAGTGCAACCAGTTCATAGATAACTAGAGTTCCAGATGTTAAGCTGTTCGGGATAGCTCAAACAGGAATTTTGAGGATTGATATTGAAGAAGTCGTCTTGGGCGCTCATTGATGGCAGTAATATAATTGTCAAGTTCTTCAGAGGTTAGTGGATTAAGTGAGACTCCTTTAGGGACATATTCTCTGAGGAGGCCATTGAAGTTCTCGTTTTTTCCTCTCTCATGTGAAGAATAGGGATGTGCAAAGTAAACTTCAACAGCTTCTAAGTTTGAGAGTAAACTAAACTCAGAACCATTATCCGCTGTGATGGATGCAATAGGATACTGACTGATGAGATGCGTGACAGCACGGTTAATGGTTTGGGACTGCTTGTCTTCTAGCTTAACTCCTAGCGCATAGCGTGTCTGGCGCTCTACCAAAGTCAACATAACAGCTTCACCTTTGGTTTTCTTGCCGAGAACCAAATCAATCTCCCAATGCCCAAATTCAGAACGATCATTAATATATTCTGGACGTTCTTCGATAGATTTACCTAAAGTCTTCTTATTCTTCTTCATGACTTTCTTAGAACGTTTTCTGATACTAACCATGTTAGGCAAATCGATTGGTTTAATAGCTAATACCCCCTCTTTGATATAACGATAAATCGTTTTGGTAGAGGGGACGACTTCTTCAGGATGGTTCACTTTGTAAGTCTGAACAAAACTATCCACACTATGGAGACGAATGTTAGCCGTCAAGGCAGATTCTAATTGTTCAATGAACCTAGCGGAGCAGTCATTCAACTTGAGATAAGAACTCTTTTGACGATTGGTTTCATAGACACGTTGCCCACTATCAGCGAAATAGGCGTTGAAGAAGGTTTGTTTTCCATTCTTATCCTTTACCTGTTCTACTGAACCACGTTTTATTTCTCGGCAGATTGTAGAACGGTGACGACCCAAGAGTCGAGCAATCTCAGCGGGTTTCTTTCCCATTTTAAGATAAGCAGCAATTTCACCCCGTTCTGTGGCTGAAAGATGAGAATAGGATGATTTTCTGGTAGAATTAATGTTGGACATGTTCATCTGCTTTCCATACTGAATTGGGGAATTCTAGTATATCAGACGAACATGTCTTTTTTGTTGCACTTCATTTTACAACGCGGGGTTGCTTTCAAAAACTAAAAAGAGCTTGCTTTCCCCTATAAACTCTGTTAAAATAATAGCAATCAGAGGTGTTTTGAGTTAGTCTGTTTCAGAGAGCGGTGGTGTTGAGAAATCCGTACAGATGTCAAGGCATGTAGCTGAGGTTTACAAGTAAAGAGATAAAGTGGCAGATTCTTTTTGTAATCTGAAACAGTGGTGGTACCGCGGATTAAGCAATCGATTCGTCCCTGTCTAGCTAAGGCTAGATGGGGCTTTTTTGATATCAGAAGATTTTTAATGGATTTGAAATGATCTGTTGGAGGTGATTATGGATGCATTTGTGAGAATTGATACTGAGCGGTTAAGCTTGAGACCCGTTCGCTTGTCGGATGCTGAGGCTATGTATGAGTATGGACACTGCCCTGAAGTGGCCCGATTGGCTGGTTTTCCTGTCAATCAATCTGTTGAAGAGTGTCAGGCCTTTATTGAAATGGATTTGGATAAAAAGGGTGATGCTGTGCGTCAACGCATCTATGCCATTTGTCTTAAGGGGAAAGATAGACTCATGGGCACTGTGAATTTTGCCAAAGCCATCACATCAGATATTCTGGAAATTGGCTATGTCTTACACCCTGATTTGTGGGGACAAGGACTCATGCCAGAAGCAGTCTCTGCCTTAGTTGATTTTGGGTTTCGAGAGCTCAATCTTCACAAAATCGAAATTGTCAGTTTTGACTATAACTCTCAAAGTCAGCGCGTGGCGGAGAAATTAGGTTTTCAGCTAGAAGCAAGGCTTCGCCAACGTATGAAAAGTGATGATGTTTACCGTGATAAATTGATTTTTGGCTTGCTGAGGGAAGAATGGGAGGAGAGAAGATGCATTTAGTTATGATCGGAGCCCAGGCTTCAGGAAAAATGACCATTGGTCAAGAAATCGCTAAAAGGACAAAAATGACCTTATTTCATAACCATGAAAGTATTGATTTTGTCCTTCGATTCATGCCCTGGTCTGAAGAAACCTTAGAGTTGATTCATAACATTCGTTTTGATTTTTTTGAAGCATTTGCGAAGAGTCGACAGAAAATGATCTTTACAGTGGTCATTAATTTTGCAGATTCTCAAGATATTACTTTTTTAGAAGAAATTCAAAATATCTTTAATCGTCATGGACAAGAGGTTTGTTTTGTTGAATTGGAGACGGATTTGTCTGAACGTCTACGTAGAAATAAGACAGAGAATCGACTTTCTCATAAACCATTAAAACAGGATGTCGAATGGTCAGAAAGAGATATCTTAGATACCATGGAATATGCTGTGTATAATCCAGAAGTAGCTCCCCAAAAATTGAAAAAGTATTATAAATTAAATAATACAGAGCTTACAGCAGAGGAAGCAGCTTTAAAAATTATAACTTTAATGGATGAGGAGGGATAAACTGATGAAAATCCTTGGCAAAATCGAAAATAATTGTCTCCCAGATGTTGAAACTGACCGTCTTTATCTGCGTCAACGGACGCTTGATGATGTGACGGATATGTTTTGCTATGCTAGCCTTTCTGAAGTCTGTTATCCAGCAGGTTTTCCACCAGTCAAGGCTGTTGAAGAAGAACGTGATTATTTTGAAAATAATTACCTTAAAAATCTTCAAGAAAAAGAACTACCGTCAGGCTATGGTATTACTATCAAGGGCGAAGATAAAATTATTGGTTCTTGTGACTTTAACCACCGTCATGAAGATGATGTCTTTGAAATTGGTTATTTGTTGCATCCTGATTATTGGGGCAAGAGTTATATACCAGAAGCTGTTTCTGCCTTGATTGAAGTTGCCTTTACTCTACTTGACCTCCATAAGGTAGAAATTAGATGTTTTAGTTATAACAAGCAGAGTCAGCGAGTTGCTGAAAAACTTGGCTTTACTCTTGAAGCTTGTATTCGTGACAGAAAAGATGCCCAGAATAATTGCTGTCATGAGTTGGCTTATGGTTTGCTTAAGAGTGAATGGGAGAGATATCATGATTAGTCAATTTGATATTTCAAAACTTGTTTGGATGCGTCATTCATAATCTTTTGAAATGATGGACAATAACTGGATTGAGTATCGTATTATATTTTCACCCCATACTTTCCGCCGTGGTGAAAGTGTCAGAAAGGAATTCGCTTCCGTCCATAGCCACTTAAGGAAAATATTCAAAAAGAAATTACATTAACACATCAAGAAAGGACTTATATGTCTAAAGAATTATCACCAAAATACAATCCAGCGGAAGTTGAAGCTGGGCGTTACCAAACTTGGCTTGACCAAGATGTTTTCAAGCCATCAGGCGACAAAACTGCTAAACCTTACTCAATCATTATTCCACCACCAAATGTTACGGGTAAACTTCACCTTGGACATGCTTGGGATACAACCCTTCAAGATATCATCATCCGCCAAAAACGCATGCAAGGCTTTGATACCCTATGGTTACCAGGGATGGACCATGCAGGGATTGCGACTCAGGCTAAAGTAGAAGAACGTCTGCGTGAGCAAGGTATTACTCGCTACGATCTTGGCCGTGACAAATTCCTGGAAAAAGTTTGGGATTGGAAAGATGAGTACGCCTCAACTATCAAGGAACAATGGGGCAAGATGGGAATCTCAGTTGACTATTCTCGCGAACGCTTCACCCTCGATGATGGGTTATCAAAAGCTGTTCGTAAGGTCTTCGTTGACCTCTATAAAAAAGGCTGGATTTACCGTGGCGAGTTCATCATTAACTGGGACCCAGCTGCCCGCACAGCCCTTTCCGACATCGAAGTTATCCATAAAGACGTAGAAGGTGCTTTCTACCACATGACTTATATGTTGGAAGATGGCTCGCGCGCATTAGAAGTGGCAACTACTCGTCCTGAAACCATGTTTGGTGATGTGGCCGTAGCGGTCAACCCAGAAGATCCTCGTTACAAAGATTTGATCGGTAAAAACGTTATCTTACCAATCGTGAATAAGCCTATCCCAATCGTTGGTGATGAGCATGCGGATCCTGAATTTGGAACTGGGGTTGTTAAGGTAACACCGGCCCATGACCCTAACGACTTTTTAGTAGGTCAACGCCATAACTTACCACAAGTTAATGTCATGAACGACGATGGAACAATGAATGAGCTGGCTGGCGAATTTGCTGGCATGGATCGTTTTGACGCCCGTAAAGCAACAGTTGAAAAGTTAAGAGAACTTGGTGCACTAGTAAAAATTGAAGAACGTGTTCACTCAGTAGGACACTCAGAACGTTCAGGTGCTGTCGTTGAACCGCGCTTATCAACCCAATGGTTTGTTAAGATGGACCAATTGGCAAAAAATGCTATTACTAACCAAGAAACAGAGGATAAAGTTGAGTTCTACCCACCACGTTTCAATGATACATTCATGAGCTGGATGGAAAATGTCCATGACTGGGTTATCTCACGTCAATTATGGTGGGGTCACCAAATCCCAGCTTGGTACAATGCTGAAGGTGACATCTATGTTGGCGAAGAAGCACCAGAAGGCGACGGCTGGAAACAAGATGAAGACGTTCTTGATACCTGGTTCTCATCTGCTTTATGGCCGTTTTCAACTATGGGTTGGCCTGATACAGATGCTGAAGACTTCAAACGTTATTTCCCAACTTCCACATTAGTTACAGGTTATGACATCATCTTCTTCTGGGTATCGCGCATGATTTTCCAATCATTGGAATTTACTGAGCAACGCCCATTCCAGAACGTTCTTATCCACGGACTTATCCGTGACGAAGAAGGACGCAAAATGTCTAAATCATTGGGTAATGGTATTGACCCAATGGATGTTATTGAAAAATACGGTGCAGATGCTCTCCGTTGGTTCCTATCAAACGGTTCTGCTCCAGGACAAGATGTTCGTTTCTCTTATGAAAAAATGGATGCCAGCTGGAACTTCATTAACAAGATTTGGAACATTTCCCGCTACATCTTGATGAATAACGAAGGTTTGACACTTGAAGAAGCTGAAAGCAATGTCGCTAAGATTGCTAATTCAGAAGCGGGTAATGTGACGGATCGATGGATTCTTCACAACCTTAATGAGACTATCGTCAAAGCTACAGAGAACTTTGACAAGTTCGAGTTCGGTGTTGCAGGCCACATCCTTTACAATTTCATTTGGGAAGAGTTCGCCAACTGGTATGTTGAGTTGACAAAGGAAGTGCTCTATTCCGAAAATGAAGCCGAAAAAGTGATGACCCGTTCTGTCCTTCTTTATACCTTGGACAAAATCTTGCGTCTTCTTCACCCAATCATGCCATTTGTGACGGAAGAAATTTTCGGACAAATCGCCCAGGGCTCAATCGTAACAGCGGCCTATCCTGTTGTTAATCCGGCTTTTGAGAATGAAGCTGCGCACAAGGGCGTGGAAAGCCTCAAAGACTTGATCCGTGCGGTTCGTAGTGCGCGTGCAGAAGTGAACGTTGCACCAAGCAAGGCCATCACCATCATGATTAAAACGTCTGACAAAGAATTAGAAAACTTCTTCACGGACAACACAAATTACATCAACCGCTTCACAAACCCAGAGAAATTAGTCATTTCATCTGACATGGAAGCACCAGAGTTGGCCATGACCAGCATCATCACAGGGGCAGAAATCTACTTGCCACTAGCTGACTTGCTCAACGTCGAAGAAGAACTAGCTCGTCTAGACAAAGAATTAGCCAAATGGCAAAAAGAACTAGACATGGTTGCTAAAAAACTTGGCAACGAATGCTTTGTCGCTAACGCCAAACCAGAAGTGGTTCAGAAAGAACGAGACAAGCAGACCGATTATCAGGCTAAGTATGATGCGACGAGTGAGCGTATTGCTGAGATGCAAAAACTTGTAAAATAGTAAAATGAGAACACAGTCGAAAGGCTGTGTTTTTTGTATAATATTACTAATAAAATTTTTAGGAAGAGTAATATGCTAGAAAAAAGTTCAATTCATAAGTTATAAATGCTTGTCATAAAAGTGGATTAAGAAATAAGATAACAAATTATTTTTGGTTAACAAGATTTATTAGTAAATCAATGAAGCAAGAAAAACTTTTTGAAAAGTGAATAAATTTTACTATAATTTCTACAATCCAAAAAAATCTATTAGATAATAGTCCTATCAAAGTGATGGGGCTATTTTTAGTATAATTTAGATTTCGGAGCTCAGTTGTCAATATCTATGCGGTTTGGTTTGATTAATCGGTTAGCTTTCGGGATGGGACTTATGCACCCAAGGTTTTGATTAACAAAACGAAAGAGAAGCGTTTTGTTTTGACGGATTTACAGTAGGAATTGTTTAAGAACACAGCCTTTTATTTTTCAGTGGCTTTTGTGACGCAGTCTGGGATTTCCATGATTAAGGCGCAGCTTTCCTTTAAAACGGATAGTGAATTGTTATCACAGGCTAAGCAGGTTTTAACTGAAAATAAGGCTGTCATAACTAAGAAACTGAACTTGTTTTTGAAGAATCTTGTGATGAGATGTGAAATCCCTTTGTTGACATAAGAGGAATTGAAGCGCGAGCAGTTGCTTAGCCAATTATAGATAGAAATTTCTGAGAGTATTATGGAATATAAGATGGATAAAGGCTATGAATGTAATGCTATCAATAAGGAACTTGAATTGGATGATTTACAAGGTTAAAGTTTCTTCAAGAGCTCACAAGGATTTTTATCAGATCTGTAACTAAATTTCAGATGTTCTAAAAGCGTTACTCACAGCCCAAAAACTTGTTGATAAATTAACAGGCTGTTTTTAGAGATTAGTCTTATTCCGTTAGGTCGCTTTCTAAGTTGATTAGAAATTAGGAATGAGGCTTCATTCGAATTATCTTATCTAAGGTTATATTTATAGGAAATTTCTTATTTTTTATATGATTATGAAGAATATGAAGTGGTATGGGTTTCTCATAGTTTAGATTCTCATAGTGATTATTTGGCACTTTTAATGGATAATGAAAAGGGTGATTAATATGCAAATTGTAGTGGCTCAAAAGGTAAAGTAAAATCTGGCTTAAATGAGTTTGGTTGACTAAGAGATCTTTTGGATGATTTGTCTTTCTGGGTAGATCGATTGACTAATGTATTTGAGGACGGTTATACCGATCTGTTTGTTATGATAAATTAGGTGACCACTGAGACCTTTTTTCTTTATCCAGTGAAAGTTGTATTTTGGCAGGAACTAGCTGAGACAGAGGCGCAGCGATGTTTCAAAAAATATCTCAGAGAATCTTTTAACAGTTAGGCTTCTCATGTAACTGATATTAGAATTTACTTGAAGAAGACGGAAGCTCTTAAAAATGAGAGAATTTTGAAAATGTGTGTAATTAGAAAATGTGTGTAATTAGAAAATGTTGCACACATTTTATACTAGTATTCGGCATAAAAAAAGCTTCTTCACCTAAAAATGTAAGCGCTTTTATGATAAAATAAGAATAACTCAATTGTATTAGGAAAGTTAACGTTTAATAGATAAATCAAAGTGATTTTAGATTTTAAACTATGATACTAAGGCTTCTCTTGTAATTATTTTAAGAGTGAGACGTATATCATAGTTAGGAGAAATATTAATGTATAGTAAGGGCGAAGATATTTTTTGGGCCAAGAAGAAGGAAAAAAATGGTAGATTGTTGTGGTTACCACTTGGACAACATTTAAAAGATACCCACGATATAGCAGGTTTACTTTGGGAACACTGGTTAGGAGAGGGACAAAAAAATGAATAGGTTACACTAAACTAGACAGAATTTATAAAGTGTTCTACACTAAAGAAAATAGGAGAATATTATGTCTAGAAAAATACGTCGCCACTTCACCGATGACTTTAAGCAACAAATCGTTGACCTTCACAATGCAGGGATGAAACGAAGTGAGCTTATCAAAGAATATGAGTTAACCCCATCAACCTTCGATAAGTGGGTACGTCAGGCTAAAACAACTGGTTCCTTTAAAACTATTGATAATCTTACAGATGAGCAGCGTGAACTGATTGAACTCCGAAAGCGTAATAAAGAACTCGAAATGCAGTTAGATATCCTAAAGCAAGCGGCGGTGATTATGGCACGAAAAGAGAAGTAATCACTGCTAATAAAGACAAATATAGCATTTCAGCCATGTGTCGTTGGTTGAACATTCCTCGTTCTAGCTATTACTACAAGGCTGTTAAACCAGTCTCTGAAGCGGAACTTGAAGAAAATATCAAAGCTATTTTTCTCGAAAGTAAGGCCAGATACGGGGCTAGGAAAATCAAGAAATGTTTGGAAAATGAAGGCATCCAGCTGTCTCGTCGTCGGATTCGTCGCATCATGCACAAACTCAACTTAGTATCCGTTTATCAGAAAGCAGCCTTCAAGCCACATTCAAAAGGGAAGAATGTGGCAGCTATTCCTAATCACTTAGCCAGACAATTTCATCAAGAAAAGCCTCTAAATGCTTTAGTAACAGACTTAACCTACGTTCGTGTCGGTAATAGCTGGGCTTATGTTTGCTTGATTATTGATCTCTTCAATCGTGAAATCATCGGTTTGTCAGTTGGTTGGCATAAGACCGCCGAATTGGTTAAACAAGCGATTCAGAGCATCCCTTACGCTCTGACCAAGGTCAAGATCTTCCATTCTGATCGTGGGAAGGAGTTTGATAATCAGCTGATTGATGACATGTTGGAAGCTTTTGGAATCAATCGTTCTCTAAGCCAAGCAGGCTGTCCCTATGACAATGCGGTAGCTGAGAGCACCTATCGCGCTTTCAAAATTGAATTTATTCATCAAGAAACCTTTCAGTCACTGGAAGAATTAATCCTTAAAACGAAAGATTATGTGCACTGGTGGAATTACCATCGCATTCATGGCAGTCTCAACTACCAGACACCCATGACATGGAGATTAATTGCTTAAAGAAAAAAGCACTTTATAAATGTTGTACAGAAAAGTGTTGCCTTTTCAAAAGCTCATAATAGACTCCCTAGAGACTAATAATGATATTGATAATTTAGGAAAGAAAGTCATACAATTTTTAGCAGCAGTCCATGACATAGGCAAAGCAAGTCCAGCTTTTCAGACTCAAAAAGGTTATTGTCATTCTGAAGATTTAGATCTTCGTCTCTTGGAACGTCTGGAACGAAATGGTTTTGAAGGAATCAGTTCACTTCAGCTGGCTAAACCTAGCAAAAGTCATCATAGTATTGCTGGTCAATATCTTTTACACTCCTATGGCGTCAAAGAAGATATCTCAACGATAATTGGTGGACATCATGATAAGCCGATTGATGAGGTTGATCATTATAAAAATCAAGGGTTATCTTATCCAAGTAATTATTTTCAAATTCAAGATTCAGGTAATGGGATTAATAAAAAGTGGAAAGATAAACAAAGAAGTATTTTTGACTGGGCGTTGGGCATAAGTGGATTTGACAGCGTTGAGAGTTTACCTAAGATTAGGCAACCCGCACAAGTTATCTTATCAGGCCTTCTTATTATGGCTGACTGGATTGCTAGTAACGAGTACTATTTCCCTTTACTATCTATTGATGATATAGCCGTAAGACATCCATTAGAACGAAAAATTTTGGGTTTTGAAAAGTGGAAAAAGACTGGGCTATGGGAACCTGGAGTTACTGTGAACTTTAATAGACTTTATGAAAAACGTTTTGACTTTCAACCTAGAAATGTTCAAATGGTGTTAGCAGATACTATAGCAAATACACGCAATCCTGGAATTTTGATATTAGAAGCTCCTATGGGGATTGGAAAAACAGAAGCAGCCCTTGTAGCAGCAGAGCAATTAGCAGCTAAGACGGGTAGAAATGGTATATTTTTTGGTTTACCAACCCAGGCGACTTCGAACGGTATCTTCTCTAGAATCGAGAAATGGCTTGAGAGTGTTCAAGGGGAATTAGAAGAAAATCTTTCTATTCATCTTGTGCATGGGAAGGCACAATTAAATGAGGACTTTTCTTGTCTGTCTGAGAATATTAATATTGACGATGCTGATAACGGTAGTGTTATTGTTAATGAGTGGTTTTCTGGTAAAAAGACGACCTCGCTAGATGATTTTGTTGTCGGGACAGTTGATCAAATGTTGATGGTGGCTTTGAAGCAAAAACATTTAGCCTTACGACATTTAGGTTTTAGTAGAAAGGTTGTGATTATTGATGAAGTTCATACCTATGATGCTTATATGAACCAATATTTGTTAGAAGTACTGCGATGGATGGGAGCCTATGGTGTACCAGTTATCATTTTATCTGCAACCTTACCTGCTGAAAGAAGAGTAGAACTTTTAAAAAGCTATATGTTCGGATTAGGAAAGGAATTCAATAAAACAGAGCGAAAGCAATTAGCCCACGAATTAAAAACAGATGCTTATCCTTTAATTACTTACAATAACGGAACTGAAGTTTGTCAAATTAAGGAATTTCAAGAAAGTAAGCATAAACGGATCATTATTGAAAAGTTAAAAGAAGATCAGCTACTCAATCTAATAAAAGACGCTCTTCGTGATGGAGGTGTAATTGGTCTCATTGTCAATACAGTCAAAAGAGCTCAGAAATTAGCTCAATATTTTGCAGAAAAACTTGGTGAAGACATGGTAGAACTACTACATTCAGGTTTTATTGCAACTCACAGGGCGCAAAAGGAAAAAGAGCTCCTACAAATGATTGGTAAGAAAGCTAAGCGACCCAAACAAAAAATTATTATTGGCACACAAGTGATTGAGCAGTCTTTAGATATTGATTTTGATATGTTAATCAGTGATTTAGCGCCGATGGATTTGTTAATCCAGCGGTTAGGACGGCTGCATCGACACGATGACATAAAGCGACCTGCACAACATGAACAACCTCATTGTTATGTTTTGGGAACAAGTGACCAGTTAGAATTTGAAGAAGGTTCCTCCTTTGTCTATGGCGATTATCTCTTGGCGAGAACACAATATTTTTTACCAGATTCTATTAATTTACCAGAAGCTATTTCTCCTCTTGTACAAAAGGTTTATGAGTTTGATATCAAATCTGAGGATGTTCCGAATATTGACATTGATGAAGTGTTATTATCCAAATATATGGAAGGACGACAGAAATATATCTCTAAAATGGAAGAGAAAAAATCAAAGGCTAAAAACTATCGTATTGCTAATCCTGTTTTGAAGCCGTCTAGAAAACGGTCAGAGAATCTTATTGGCTGGCTAAAAAATCCAAATCCTGATGAAAATGAAGAAAAAGCTTATGCGCAGGTCAGGGATATTGAAGACACTATTGAGGTTATTGCCTTAAAGAAAATCAATGATGGTTATGGCTTATTTGGAGATGAAAAAGATATTTCAGCTGATATAGTAGAAGGTGATCTGGCCAAACAAGTTGCACAAAATACCTTACGGCTGCCTTTAACATTATCTAAATTTTATAATGTTGATAAGACCATTGAGGAATTAGAAAGATACTATCTAAAGCATTTTTCTAACTGGTCTAGTTCTCCTTGGCTAAAGGGATCTTTAGGCATCATTTTTGATGACAACAATGAGTTTATAATAAAAGGTTTTAAACTAATTTATGATGAAAAATACGGCATACAAGTAGAAAGGATGTAATAATTTGAGTCGATTTAATTTGCTAGATGAGCCCAGGCTATCCGTTGTCATTGATGATCAGGGGATAACAAAAGAAGTGTCTTTACTAGATCTATTTACCAATGCTCACCACTATAAGGACCTAGCTGGTGATACAAAAACGCAGGATTTTGCCGTTTTACGAGTGCTTTTAGCTGTCTTACATACAGTTTTTTCGAGATTTGATGCAGATGGACATCCCTACGATTACCTAGAAGTGGATGAACGTTTCAGACAGGTTGAAGTTGTAGAAGAAGAAGATATTGAAGAATATGCAGAAGATCTGTACGATACTTGGGTAAAGTTGTGGGAACAAGGGAGATTTCCTGAAATTATCAGCCAATATTTAGAAAAATGGCGAGACAGATTTTATCTCTTTGATGAAGAGTATCCTTTCTTTCAGGTCAGAAAAGAGGATATTGAAGAAGTTCTAGACTTAGAAAAAACTTCTGGAACATTATATGGCAAAAATATTAATAGGTTAATTTCAGAAAGTGAAAATACATGTGCTCTATTTTCACCGAAATATAGAGCACAAAAAAATAAAGATCTATTAACAGCATCTGAGATTATTCGTTGGTTGTTAACGTATCAAGGCTATAGTGGTGCAGGAGATAAGCAGAAATTTGCTTCTCAAAGTGGCAAACATTTTATTGGATGGTTGTATGGACTAGGTGGCGTTTATTTACATGGAAACAATTTATTTGAGACTTTAATGCTTAATCTTATTCTTCCCTATAATGAATATGATAATTTATTTCATATTCAAAAACCATGCTGGGAATTTAAAAGTAGTGAAATAGTAGAACTTACAAACGTTAACAATATTGCTAGTTTATATACAATTTGGAGCAGAGGAGTTTATATTGCTCCAAATATTGATACAAATCAACCCTTTTTATGTCGAATAGCTAAAATTGGTAGAATCAGTGAACAAGACAACTTTTTAGAGCCAATGACTTTATGGAAGTATAATAAAACGGGAGTTAATCGAGATACCTTTACTCCTAAAAAACATCTATCTAATCAAGCTCTATGGCGTTCATTCGGACTTTTGACAATTGATCATATAACAAGAAAGCCAGGCATTATTGATTGGCTAAGGAAGATAAAAGAAGAGTTGGGTGATAAAAATATTATTATTTCTGCTGTTAGCCTAAAAGATGATGGTAATAAGTCTTCAATGGTTCCTACTGATGAAATTATTGATTCTTTATCCATAAATGATTTTATAGTAACTGACTTAAGGGAAAATGGTTGGGTTAATCGTATTAACGACGAAGTCGAAGAGACCAAAAAGGTTATCTCAAGAACCTATAAAAAATATATTGATGATATAAAAGAAATACGTAATATTTCTTCAAGTTTATTCACTAATCAAAAAGTGGAAGAATTGTATTTTAAAATTGATCAGCCATTTAGACAATGATTAGCAAGTATTCAGTTTGATGCTGATAAAGATGCAACCATCATGGATTGGCGTAAGATTTTAAAAAGGCTTGTGAAAGAAGAAGCAGAACAAATACTTCGTGGCGGTGGTAATAGAGATTATATTGGCATTTGGGGAGAACGCTCAGTTAAGAATATTGCAACGGCCTACAATGAATTTGAATATTGGCTTAATCAGAATTTGAAATAAAGGAGGGACCAGATGACAAAACAAAAGAAAGTGAGTGTTTCTGAGGTAACGAGAAAAATTCTAATAAAGCTAAGCAAGCAAAAAGATACCTCCTCAGGAAAAGCATTGCTAGCTAGATTACGTCAATCTATTGGAAAGCCAATTAGTGAGACAGTGGTGATATGGTCTGTTTTGTTTAAGGATTTACCAGAGGAATTTTTAGGACGCAATGGTCAGCCTAGCAATGAAGAGCAAGCTATTTTGACCACACTTCAGCTTTATGCCTTACATCAGCAGAGCCAATCTCATAGTGTACTGATTAATAGAGAGGATAAGTATCAGAATATCGGCTATTCATTAAAGCAACTGCGTCAAGGTGAGGATACAACAGCAATAGATCGACGATTCAATGTTATGATAACGGCATCAAGCTTTGAAGAATTGGTTTATCATTTAAGACATCTTATCAGTTTACTAAAAACAAAATCACCTGAAACAAAGGTGGATTACGCCAAGCTATCAGAGGATTTGTATTGGTTTTTAAGAGACTATCAGGAAAGAGTTCGCTTGTCTTGGGCGAGAGAATACTATAAACGCAATGTTAAAGGAGAAAAAGACGCTGCCAAATAATCAACACCTATTTTTAGATATTCACGCTATTCAAACACTTTCCCCATCAAATATTAACCGAGATGATACAGGAAGTCCCAAAACTGCTCAGTATGGCGGTGTCAGACGTGCTAGAGTTAGCTCACAATCCTGGAAGAGAGCGATGCGAAGATATTTTTCAGGCAACAAACAACAAAGCGATGTCGGTGTTAGAACAAAGGATATTGTAAAATACGTTGCTGATAAGATTATTGAACTAGATAAGTCAATCTCTGCTGAGGATGCTTTAAACAAAGCTGACAAGGTTCTCAATGGAGCAGGTGTCAAGACTAAAGATTTTAAGGCAAAAGCCTTGTTCTTTTTAAGTAGCGTTCAAGCTAGGAACTTGGCTCAAGCAGCAATTGATAATGTTACGGACAAGAAAGTATTACATGACATCCTAAACTCTAATGTGGCTATTGATATAGCTTTATTTGGTCGAATGGTGGCAGATGATCCGTCTTTAAATGAAGATGCTTCCTCGCAGGTTGCCCATGCCCTTTCTACACACGCTGTGCAAACAGAGTTCGATTTCTATACAGCAGTAGATGATTTAGCGCCTGAAGATAATGCAGGAGCAGGAATGTTGGGAACAATTGAATTTAATTCCTCGACCCTATACCGTTATGCTAATGTAGCTGTTCATGAATTATTGGAACAGTTGAAGGATAGGGAAAATCTCGTTAATACTTTAAATTTATTTATTGAAGCTTTTGCTAAGTCTCTCCCGACAGGAAAGGTGACTTCATTTGCCAATCAAACGTTGCCACAGGCTTTAGTGGTGACATTGAGAAATGATCGGGCAATTAGCTTGGTTAGTGCCTTTGAGAAACCGATAAAATCAAGTGAAGGTTATGTAAGAAAGTCTATTGAAAAATTATCAAGTGAATTTATCAAGGTAGAGAAATTTGTTAATGAGCCAGTGCTGACTTTTTATGTTGCTTTGGAAGATGTGGAGGCACTAAAGAGCACTGGAGGCATCGAAAAGAACTCTATTTCGGAACTGTTAAATGATTTTTATCAAGAATTGTCACATTTAATTCAAGAGTAGGTGAATAAAATGAGAACCATTTTATTAAAGTTGGCTGGTCCTCTACAATCATGGGGAACTAGTTCACATTTTGAAACCAGGCAGACCGATTGTTATCCTTCAAAAAGCGCAGTGATTGGACTAATTGCTGCTAGTCTTGGTTACCGCAGAGATGAGGATGATAAACTAAGACGATTGAATGAACTAGATTTTGCTGTACGGATTGATCAAAATGGAAATTTACTAAGAGATTATCATACTGCGAAAAAGTATAAACATAATGGTGAGTTTGAAAGAACTTATGTGACTAATCGCTACTATTTAGAAGATGCTATTTTTATTGTAGCCATTTCACATGAAGATGCAGGGCTGATATCAACTATCGAAGAAGCATTGAGACAACCTTATTTTCAACCTTTTATGGGACGAAGGAGTCTGCCTTTGAATGCTGATTTTATTTTGGAAATAACAGCTGATAGTGCGCTAGAGAGTCTGAAGCGATTGGAATGGCAGGCTTCTGAATGGTTTATGAGACAGCATTCTAATGAGACTAGTCTGACTTTGGAAATGTCTGCTGATAGCTATTTGATAAATAAAGAATCCTATCGATTAAGGCAGGATAGAGTTCGGTCCTTCTCACAAAAATCAAGGAAGTTTGGCTTTCGGTACGAAGTACGAGATCTTGTTAATGTATCAAATCCCATGGCTCAAGGGACTGAGACGCGACATGACGTTTTTGGCAGTATAGGAGACTGATCAGCATGTATATTTCAAGAGTAGAGATTGATAAGAATAATAGACAGAAAATTAGGGATCTGAGGAATATTGAGTCATATCATGGTTGGGTAGAGCAAAGTTTTCCAAAAGAGCTTGAGCAAAAGATACATACAAGAAAGCTATGGCGTATTGATCAATTACAAGGTAGTTATTATTTAATTGTGATTAGTTCAGAAAAACCTGATTTAAGGTTGCTTGAAAAGTATGGTGTAAAAGATAGTGCTCAAACAAAGTCTTATGATGCTTTGCTGAGTTCCATAAAAAAAGGGAAGCGAATGGGATTTCGTGTGGTACTCAACCCAGTCATCTCACTAGCCTCAAGAGATGGCTATCATAAAAGAGGGGTTATGAAACCCCATACGACTGTTGAGCACCAACTGAAGTACTTGCGAGATAGGTCTTTGAAAAATGGCTTTTTATTGAAGGAAGATGACTTTTCAATTGTTGAAAAAGGCTACGAAGTTTTTAATAAGGGGACATCACATCCTATTAAGCTTATTAAAGTTGTTTATGAAGGGATTTTAACTGTAAACGATGCTGATCTTTTTAGACGAACATTAATTGAAGGAATTGGCAAAAAGAAAGCTTATGGATTTGGTATGATGACGGTTATTCCTTTAGGTGACCAAAAATGAAGGAAAAATGTGGTGCCAAAAAAACTTCTTTAAAAGAACTTCCTAAAATAAGTGATAGGGTCAGCTTTATCTACGTTGAGCACGCCAAGATCAATCGAACCGACAGTGCAATTACCGTTGCTGACAGTAGGGGGATTGTTAGAACTCCAGCCGCTATGATTGGTGTTCTTTTATTTGGTCCAGGAACTGATTCTCGAAAAGCAAGCTAAATTAGTATCTAATTCGCGCTTACGCTTGCAAGTGGCTCGGAAGATGTATCAGATGAGATTTCCAAATGAGGATGTATCAGAATTGACGATGCAACAGTTACGTGGTAGAGAGGGTGCAAGGATCCGGAAAGTCTATCGTCTACAAGCTAAAAAGCACGATATTCCTTGGACGAAACGAGATTATAATCCTGAAAACTTTGAGGATGGAACACCAGTCAATCAAGCTTTATCTGCTGCTAATGTTGCTTTGTATGGTTTAGTGCACAGTGTTATCGTAGCACTAGGGATTTCTCCTGGTCTGGGTTTTGTTCACACTGGTCATGATTTATCATTTGTCTATGATGTAGCAGATTTATATAAAGCGGAAACGACGATCCCAATTGCATTTGAAATTGCAGCAAACAGCACTTTAGAAGATGATATTGGGAGAATAACAAGGCTTAAAGTGAGAGACTGTTTTGTTGATGGCAAGCTGATATCCCAAATTGTCAAAGACCTTCAATATCTTTTAGAAGTTGAAGAATCAGAGGAATTGGTCATAGATATGTTGGCTTCATGGGATGATAAAGAAAAATTGGTCAAGTACGGAGTGAGTTATAAGGAGGAATCTTAAGATGCCTTTAACGGTTATAACAGTAAAGAATGCTCCGCCTTCTTTAAGAGGGGATTTGACTAAATGGATGCAAGAGATTGCGACAGGTGTTTATGTTGGCAATTTCAATATTAAGATTCGAGAACAATTGTGGAACAGGGTACAGAATACTGTAGGCCATGGAGAAGCCACCATTAGTTTTGCCTATAGGAATGAGATTGGTTATCAATTTGATACGATTAATGCTCAGAGACAGGCTATTGATTACGATGGTATTCCTTTAGTTTTGCTTCCTAACTTATCTCAGAATGCTAGAAAAGCAGAAAATTTGGGATTTAGTAATGCTACTAAATTTAGAAAAATAAAACGGTATAAAACGAGCTATTCACAAGTTGGTGTTCAAACGACTGTTCCTTATGTTGTCATGGACATTGAGACCGATGGTCTGGATGAAAACGAACATTCGATTATAGAAATTGGTGCTATTAAGGTTAATGATTCAGAAATAGAAGAGTTTCATTATTTGGTAAAATACAATAAAGTTTTACCTAAAAACATAGTTACTTTAACAGGTATAAACCAAGAACTTTTGAAGCAACAGGGTAAAGAGATTCAAATGGTACTTCAGGAATTTTTAGAGTTTATTGGAGATCTAAAGCTTGTAGGTTATGGAATTGGATTTGATATTAAATTTATCAATAATGAATTAAAAAAGTTAGGCTACCCTCTATTAGAAAATGAAGCATATGATTTAATCAAGTATGTCAAAAAAGAAAAATTATTCTTAGATGACTACAAACTTCAGACAGTATTGAAAGCTTACAAAATAAACGAAGCTGTTCCTCATAGAGCTCTTCTTGATTCTCGATTAATTTATCAGCTATCTACCAAAGTGAATAAATTTATTGCAAAAATCAATCAAAAGTAGCGGTTTCATAGGGATCTTTTAGTGTTTTACCCGCACACGCGGGGGTGATCCCCACCGTTTTCCGTTCTGTGTCCAAACTCAAGTGATTTTACCCGCATACGCGGGGGTTGTTTCATAAATTTCTTTTTGTCTTCCATATGCTATAATAACCTTATCAAGGTTTAAGGAGAATGTGATGTCTAAGGTCAGGTTCGGGATTGTGTCGACGGCGCAGGTGGCGCCACGCTTTATTGAAGGGGTGCGCCTTGCTGGCAACGGTGAGGTTGTCGCTGTGTTTAGTCGTTCTTTAGCTAGGGCACAGTCTTTTGCTAAGGCTCATGGTTTGCCAAAGGCATTTGGTTCTTTAACAGACATGCTTTTAGATGACGACATTGATGCGATTTATGTTGCTAGTATCAATAGTGACCACTATGAGGCTGCTAAAGCCTCTCTTTTAGCAGGAAAGCATGTGGTGGTTGAAAAGCCTTTCACTTTAACTTCTGCACAGGCTGAGCATCTCTTTCAGCTAGCTGAAGAAAAAGACCTCTTTTTAATGGAGGCGCAAAAATCAGTTTTTATCCCCATGACAGGAGTTATCAAGAACTTGCTTACTTCAGGAGACTTAGGTGACATCGTTTCTGTTTCATCAACGACAGCTTACCCCAATATTGACCATGTGACTTGGTTTAGAGAATTAGTACTTGGAGGTGGCACGGTTCATTTTATGGCACCTTATGTCTTGTCTTATTTGCCCTTTATTTTTAACACCTCTATTAGTCAGATTAAGGGCAAAGTGATAGCCAATCTAAGCTAGTTTTAGAACTTTCAAATGGCATTTTGGCAGATATCTTTTTAACCACACATCTTAAATTAGCTCATGAGCTAGTGATTTATGGTACAAATGGTCATCTTATTATTCCTAACTTTTGGAAAACGACTCATGCAAGATTGATGAAATCAGATGGTAGCCATCAAGTGATTGAAGCTACTATGGCTAGTGACTTTGAAGCAGAGGCTTATCACATCAGTCAAATGATTCTTGAAGGACGATTGACTAGTCCCTATGATGACTAAAGAAATGACTTTAGAAGGCATAAGGGCTATTGAAAACCTTTATCAGAGCTGGGGAAAATGATTTTTTGGCCATACTGAAAATAAATAGTATTAACTTAGGAAAATAGGAGTCGAAGGGCTTGTTATTTTCCTTTTTTTAAGTCATAATGAAGGCAAGATTAGTTCTGGTGAGGAGGACTCTTATGACACCGGCAATTGACTATCGTGGGAAAATCACATTAATTAACTTAGATCGTTTATCCAAGGCAGAAGAAAAAGAATTAGTAGGTGGTAGCACCATAGATGCTGAAATTTTTGACTATGCCAGAGATAAAAACGAAACCTCTTTTATGGAAGAAAATCAAGGAAGATTGACGGTTGTTTATCAAATATTGGAACAACAAAATAAAGCCTATCATCCTAATCATATTCCTCGGGTTTTGCCCATAACCCTCTTTTTAGGTCAAGGTGATTTGTACATCTTAGGAACCCAGCAGGGCTTATCCTTGATAGAGGAATTATTTGATGATCTGGACCAGGACCATTCCCCAAAACATGTGGTCTTTCAACTTTTAACGTCTTTTGCTAAGCAGTATGTGCCCTTAATGGAAGAAATTGCCATCCAAAGAGATCAGCTCATCCAATCTTTACGACAAAAAGCCAATAAAACAAACCTTGAAAGCCTAGCCAATCTGCAAAGTGGGACTGTTTATATCTTGATGGCATCCAAGCAGAATGCACAGATGCTATCTGAGTTAAATGAGTTTCTCAGTCAAAAAGACTTATCAGAAGAAGAGTCAGAGCAGTTGCAAGATGCTATTATTGAGGCGCGCCAGTTATCTAATATGTGTGACTTAAATGCACGTGTCTTGAAGGAAATTTCCTCCTCTTATAATAACGTTCTAAGTAATAACCTCAATAACAATGTGACCAGTTTGACGATTTTTTCCATTGGGATTTCAATCATAGCTATGGTCACTAGCTTTTATGGTATGAACGTTAAGCTTCCTTTTGCTAAGGTTGATCTCGTTTGGCTTTGGATTGCTTTAGTAACGGCTTTGGTAGCTACTATTATCATGTTAATCATGTATATCTATGTGCATAAAGGCAATAAAAAATTTAAAACAGCTGATTCAGACTAAAAAAGTATACTGCGGTATGCTTTTTTGTTTTGAAAATATTAGCAATCGGATAAATGTTTAGGAGAAATCATATCAAATTCAAGTTTTTTCATGTGATTTTCTATGGTTTCCTCTCAAGAGATTCGGTAAAATGATAGTAACTTAAGAAAGGAGTTCACCATGGAAGTAAGTTTTATTTTTGTCTTCTCTGTTTTTGCAGCGGGAGTCTTATCATTTTTCTCACCTTGTATTTTTCCGGTACTACCTGTTTACCTTGGTATCCTATTGGACTCTGACGATTCAAGGACGGTAACCATTTTTGGTAAAAAAATCTATTGGTATGGTGTTGTAAAGACGCTTGCCTTTATACTTGGTTTATCGACTATTTTTGTCATTTTAGGCTATGGCGCTGGCTTTTTAGGAAATATCCTTTATGCCGCTTGGTTCCGTTACTTATTAGGTGCTATTGTCATCCTTTTGGGGATTCACCAAATGGAACTGATTACGATCAAAAAACTTCAGTTTCAAAAGTCCTTCCAGTTCCAAAATAAAAAAGAACGCAATGCAATAGTGAACGCATTCTTACTCGGCATTACCTTTAGTTTTGGATGGACACCTTGCGTTGGACCTGTTTTGAGTTCTGTTTTAGCTTTGGTGGCTTCTGGAGGCAGTGGTGCTTGGCAAGGTGGCTTATTGATGATTGTTTATACCCTAGGTTTAGGGATTCCATTTTTGCTCTTGTCTTTTGCTTCTGGAATCATGTTAAAACAATTTAATAAGCTTAAACCACACATGTTGTTATTGAAAAAACTTGGCGGTGCCTTAATTATAGTCATGGGTCTACTATTAATGACTGGACAACTCAATAACTTAGTTAATCTATTTGGATAGAAGGAGAATAACAATGGCAAAAGGAAAAATGGTAGCAGCAGGAATGGCTTGCTTAGCTCTCTTAACAGCTTGTTCTGCTAAAGATAAGATGACAAACAATGATATGACAAAGAATCAAACCAGCATGGCTCAAAAGGATTCTAAAATGATGACAGACAAGAAGATGTCAGATACTAAGGAGATGCCTAATCAAGGCAAAGCAGTCGACTTTGAGCTAAAGGATATCAATGGTAAGACCTACCGTTTAGCGGATTTTAAAGGGAAAAAAGTCTACCTTAAATTTTGGGCATCTTGGTGCTCTATCTGCTTATCCACGCTTGATGACACTCAAAAGTTGGCAGAAATGTCAGATAAAGATTATGAGGTGATTACAGTGGTTTCACCAGGTCATCAAGGGGAAAAATCAGAAGAAGACTTCAAAAAATGGTTTTCTGGGACAGATTTCAAACAACTACCAGTCCTTCTGGACCCAGAAGGCAAGTTGATTCAAGCCTATGGGGTACGCTCATACCCAACGGAACTCTTTATTGATAGTAAAGGCAATGTTGCTAAAAAACATATCGGCTATGCTAAAAAAGCTGATATTGAAAAGAATCTCAAGGAGATTAATTAAGGAAAGGAGTCTCATTTATGGAAAACAAATGGAAATGGATGCTAATATTGTCTGCTTTCCTACTCATATTAGGAGGTGCTTTCATGATTTTTCAAAAGGGCTATGCTAATGGTTTTGGATCTGGGCAACCCAAATTACCGGCTAAAAAATCAAAAGTCACATCAAGTCATAAATCTGATTTACCAGTCATCCCTAAAGACATTTATTTAGCAGGTGGCTGTTTCTGGGGAGTGGAAGAGTATTTTTCTCAAGTAGATGGTGTTATTGATGTGGTCTCTGGCTATGCCAATGGTCGAGGTGAGACAACCTCTTATTATCTCATTTCCCAAACAGGTCATGCCGAAGCGGTACATGTGACTTATGATGCCAATCGGGTTAGTCTCAGAGACATTCTCCTTCATTATTTTAGAATTATTGACCCAACTAGTCGTAACAAGCAAGGTAATGACAAGGGAAGTCAGTATCGAACTGGTGTTTATTACACTGACAAGGCTGATTTGGCAGTCATTGATCAGGTCTTTAAGGAGAAAGCCAAGGATTATGACAAAGAGATTGTGGTGGAAAAAGAGCCCCTTAAAAACTTTGTCAAGGCTGAGGAATATCATCAAGATTACTTAAAGAAAAACCCAAATGGCTATTGTCATATCAATGTCAACGAGGCCACTTATCCAGTTATCGACCAAGCCAAATACCCTAAACCAAGTCAGGAAGTCATCAAAAAGAAATTAAGCAAGGATGAGTACCGAGTGACTCAAAAAAATGAAACCGAAAGAGCCTTCTCAAATCGCTATTGGGACTCTTTTGACAAGGGGATTTATGTGGATGTGGTTACTGTTGAGCCTCTCTTCTCATCAAAAGATAAATTTGAATCAGGATGTGGCTGGCCTAGCTTTAGTCGTCCTATCAGTCCAGACGTCTTACGCTACAAAAAAGATCATAGTTTCAACATGACTCGTACTGAGGTACGTAGTCGCTCTGGAAATTCTCATTTAGGGCATGTCTTCACAGACGGTCCAAAAGAAGAAGGTGGCCTACGCTACTGTATTAATAGTTTGTCAATTAGTTTCATTCCTAAAGACAAAATGGTAGAAAAAGGATATGGTTACCTCTTATCATCAGTTGACTAGAGTTTTCAAGCCATTCTTTGCTATAATAGAATAAGAAAAATCAGATCAGTTGTCTTGTCTTATAGCAACTGGTCTGATTGTGATTGGAGAAGATTTGTCCAGATAATTGGGATGTTAAGGAGAAAAATGTGTACTCACTTTTGATTGTAGAAGATGAATACCGTGTCAGACAGGGAATTCGGTCATTAATTGATTTTGCTCAGTTTGAGATTGATAGGGTAGAAGAAGCTGAAAATGGTCAGATAGCTTGGGAACTTTTTCAGGCTAGTCCTTTTGACATTGTCTTAACAGATATCAATATGCCTAAGTTAAATGGTATCCAATTAGCAGAATTGATTAAGGCTCACTCTCCACAGACCCACCTTGTTTTTTTAACCGGATATGATGATTTTAATTATGCCCTTTCCGCTCTTAAGTTGGGAGCAGATGACTATCTCTTAAAGCCTTTTTCTAAATCAGATGTTGAAGACATCTTGGCAAAGGTTAAGACAAAACTGGAGATTTCTAATAAAAATAAGGTCCTTCAAAGCTTGATTGACCATTCTGAAAGTGAGGCTTCTGATATCGCTCAGGCTATCCAGGAGCACTTAGGACATTCTGGGCTTACCCTCAAAAGTCTGGCGAGTCAGTTAGGTTTTAGCCCCAGTTATTTCAGTGTCTTGGTTAAAAAGGAGTTGGGTATGCCCTTCCAAGATTATCTGGTTCAAGAGCGTCTCAAGAAAGCAAAGCTTCTCTTATTAACGACAGATTTAAAAGTCTACGAAATTGCTGAGCAGGTTGGATTTGAAGACATTAACTATTTTTCACAACGCTTTAAACAATTAGTAGGCGTCACCCCTCGCCAGTTTAAAAAAGGAATCAATCAATGAAACGCTACCCACTTCTGGTTCAATTACTGACTTATTTTTTTCTCATTGTGATTGTGTTAACAACAACTTTGGGACTTTTGTATTATCAAACCAGTGCTCGTAATATTAGGCAATTAATTGAGAGGGATACCCGACAGAGCATCAGTCAAAGTTCTCAATTTATTGACGCTTATATCAAACCGTTGAAAGAAACAACATCAGCTTTAGCCAATCATCCTGACTTGAGAGCATTTGCTAAAGAAACACAAAGACCGCAGGACCCTAACGTTTTACAATTAATGCAGACAGTTTTGGCGACCAATTCGGATTTAGTGACAGCTGTTCTTGTGACCAAAGATGGCCGTATGATTACGACAAACCCCAAACTCAACATGAAGACCTCTCATGATATGATGGCAGAGCCATGGTATCAATCAGCTATTGATCAAAAAGCCATGCCAGTTTTAACGCCAGCTCGGCAATTGTCCTTTCATTCCAAAAAAGATTGGGTGGTTTCGGTCACTCAGGAGATTGTTGATGAAACTGGAGGAAACTTGGGAGTCTTGCGCTTGGATATTGGTTACAATACGCTTAAATCGTCTTTAGACCAATTACATCTTGGCAATAAGGGATTTGCTTTTATTGTTAATGACAACCATGAGTTTGTTTATCATCCTAAAAAAAGAGTCTATAGTTCTAGTCGTGAAATGGCGGCTATGAAGCCTTACTTGGCTATAAAAAATGGCTATGCAACTGATAAGTCCTCTTACATTTATCAACGAGTGATTCCGGATAGTCACTGGACCTTAGTGGGTGTAGCCTCGCTAGACCAACTTCATCGCGTGCAAAATCAGATTTTATGGTCCTTTTTAGTGACCGGGTGTTTGGCTGCCATTATCTGTGGCTTAGGAAGTATGCTGGTTTTAAGAATGTGGCTCAATCCTCTCAAACAATTTCAGTCAGTTATCTTAGCCATACAAGAAGGTGATTGTCACTTGAGAGCCAAAGAAGAAGGGTCACAAGAATTAGTTTCTTTAGCAAGACAGTTTAATGCCATGTTGGATCAAATCGACAGCTTGATGATTTCAGTAGCTGATCAAGAAAAGGCTATTGGGCAATACCGCTTGCAGGCCTTGGCCAGTCAAATCAATCCCCATTTTTTGTATAACACCTTAGACACCATTATTTGGATGGCAGAGTTTAATGACAGTAAGCGCGTGGTAGAGGTAACCAAGTCCTTAGCCAAATATTTTCGATTAGCACTCAATCAAGGCAATGAGCTGATTCGCCTGCAAGATGAACTAGATCATGTTGCACAGTATCTTTTTATTCAAAAACAACGCTATGGAGACAAATTAACCTATGAGATTAATGGTTTAGAAGATTATCAAGATATGGTCATTCCAAAATTAGTGTTACAGCCCTTAGTTGAAAACGCCATTTATCATGGCATCAAAGAGGTGGACCGTATCGGTATCATTCGTGTTAGTCTTTCTGAAGATCAAGAACACTTACTCATTTCTGTTTGGGATAATGGCCAAGGAATGTCTTTTGACGCAGAAGCAAATAGCCAACACCTATTAGAGCGTGGAGGTGTGGGACTAAAAAATGTCGATCAACGCTTACGCTTACACTATGGTAAGGGGTATTATATGAGCATCAATAGCCAAGCTGACGCTTTTACAGAAATTGTTCTTCATCTTCCAAAAGAATCCTTAAAGCAAAATTGATTGAGTGAAATCGCTTTTGAGCTATCCTTATCTAATCTTAGAAAAGAGAAGAAATGTCTATTCTATCCACTTATTTTAGTCGTAAAGTCCCTCTATTTGATCATTTAATTCCTTATGGTTTTACGTTCGAGGATGGTCTTTATACCTATGAAACTTATTTTTTAGACGGAGCCTTTATTGCCTCATTCACCATTGATTCTTCTGGGAGGATTTCAGGTAAAGTGATCGATAGTGATTTAAAGGAGCCCTACTTGCCTCTACAAAATGAGAGACAAATGGGACCATATGTCACGAAGGTTCGCCAGGCTTATCAGGAGCTGCTGAATCATCTGGCAGAACCTTGTTTTAAAGAGCAGCCCTTTCTTTCCAAGCAAGCTAATGACTTAGCTGAAAAAATAGCCAAGGAGTGGTCAGATCCTAGAGACTACCCTTTTGAGAAACATCCCGAATTTGCCACTTATCGCGTCTTAGGAAAATGGTATCTGATGATTTTCCCACTCCTAGCTGATAAACTAGACAATCCGCCTAAAGCGCTCCTTGGAAAAGAAGTGACTCTCATCACTATCAAGGTGGACCCTAAAATATTGCCAAGGCTCTTATCACAAGATGGTGTTTATCCTGCTTATCACATGTCTAAGAAACACTGGGTTAGTATTATATTGGATGGGTCTTTTGATTGGGAGGTCTTATGGCAGCTCGTTTGTCAAAGCCGCTATTTAGCCAATCCAGATCCTTTAGCCACTGGCGAAGAAAGGGATTACTGGATTATTCCTGCTAATCTCAAGTATTATGATATTGATGCTGAATTTGCAGCTAATCGCGACATTCTCTGGACACAAAAAGCCAGTATCAAGCCTGGCGATTACGTTTTGATATACATTACAGCCCCTACAAAGGCTATTCGCTATCTGTGTCGTGTCTTGAAAAGTGCTATTCCTAATGATGGCTATCGTCAAGATGCCACTATTGAGCAATTGATGCTACTCTCGCTTGAGGAAAGCTTCCAAGATGATTGGTTGACCTTTGAGTTCTTAAAAAAGCAGGGGATTAATGCCATCAGAGGTCCAAGACGAGCAACCCCTCAATTAATTGCTTTTTTAAAGGAAAAAGAGTATCTTAAAGATAATCCATCCAAGGATTAATAGAGGAGGATAAGTCATGGTTCAATTTATTGCTGATCAGAGTTTTTGCACACTTTTTCCAGAAGCTAAATTAGGGGTGTTATTACTGAAAGATTTGACTAATCAAACAGAAAACCACCCTGAAATCGAGTGTATACTGGCAGAAAGTCAGAACATGGCTAAGGCTTACTTGACTAATCCTTCTTTTAGCGATAATGAGATTATTCAGGTTTATCGAAAAGCTTATCAGCAATTTAAAACGAAAAAAGGAGCTAGGTCAAGTATCGAAGCACTTTTAAAACGAGTATCAAAAGGCCAGACGCTTAGTCCTATTAATCCCTTGGTAGACTTGTATAATGCTGCTAGTTTGCGATTTGGTTTACCCGTGGGAGCAGAAGATAGTGATAGCTTTGTCGGAGATTTGCGCTTAACGCTTACTGATGGTGGTGATGACTTTTTCTTAATTGGTGATTGTGAGAACCAGCCAACCCTAGCAGGGGAGTTGTGTTATAAAGATGATGCGGGTGCTGTTTGCCGTTGTCTTAATTGGCGTGATGGTGAAAGAACGATGATTACAGAGCACACCCAAAATGCCTTTTTAATCATAGAGGCCTTAGATGCTAGTGGGCAAGACCGCTTGCAAGAGGCGCTTGATTTTATAGAAGGACACGCCAAAATCTCTCTTGGAGCAAATACAACGTCTTATATCTTGGATAAGGATTGTTCTAGTATTATTATTTAAAAACATAAAAAAACTAGGTTAAGCATATAATAGCTCCCTAGTTTTTGCTTATTTATTACTAAAGAAAAAGGGTGGGGTGTAATGACTCAGGGTTTCAAAGCAAGCTCTAGCTTCTTCATTGCTTTCGCAAATGATAAGGCAGGTATCATCTCCACAGACAGTAGCAATAATTTCTGAAATTTGCATGGCGTCCAAAATGGAACCAAATGATTGAGCCAGTCCAGGTAAGGTTTTTAAAACAATTTGATTTTGAACAACCTTTAGCATCACTAAGGCATCTTCCATATAAAAGCGCAAGCGGTGTTCCCAACGTGTTTGAGAGATAGCTAAGGCTTCATAATGGGTATCGTTACCTGAAGTCACTTTGACAAGATTTAATTCTTTCATATCACGAGAAAGGGTTGCTTGTGTAATGCTAATACCATTTTTTTTCAGGCGTTCTTGCAACTCTTGTTGGGTATGTATAGTGGTTTCAGAAATAAGAGATCTAATCAACTGGTGACGTGTTTCTTTCTTATTCATCTTTTATAATTTTCCTTTAATTTATATTCATACAATCCGAGTATAACAAAAAGACATAAAGGCGTAAAGTTTAAACTGAACCGCTTACAAATATGTTGTTTTTATGTTACAATGAAGTAATGCTTAGTAAAGGAGAATGGTGTGATTCGACGAGAAGATTATCAATACCTTAGAAAACTAGATGACTTTAGTCATTTTACCATTGAACAATTTGATAAAATTGTTGGTCAGATGGAGTTTCGAAAAGCTAAAAAAGACTATATCCTTTTTTTTGAAGGAGATAAGCGAGATAAGCTTTTTTTAGTCACTTCTGGCTATTTTAAAGTGGAACAAACAGATCGTTCAGGAACCTTTATTTACACGGATTTTATTCGACATGGGACTATTTTTCCTTATGGCGGCTTATTTACAGATCCTACCTATCATTTTTCGGTAGTGGCCATGACTGATGTCACTTATTTTTACTTGCCAGTTGAACTCTTTGAAGCCTATTCGTTAGAGAATCGTCAACAAATGAAACATCTCTATAGTAAAATGTCAAAACTTATGGAATTGCACGAATTAAAAGTCCGTAACCTTATTACTTCTAGTGCCAGTTCACGAGTGACACAAGCCTTAGCCATTTTATTGGTTGAAATGGGAAAAGAAAGTGACAGTCTTCCATTTCAGTTGACAACAACAGATATTGCCCAAATGAGTGGAACTACCCGAGAAACGGTTAGTCATGTCTTGCGTGACTTGAAGAAGAAAAAACTGATCAGTATGAAAGGAAAATACCTGACCTATTTAGATCAAACCTATTTTTTACAATATACAAAATAAAGAAAAGCCAAAAAATTAAGATTTTTGGCTTTTTTTCTGAATTTATAAGTATAAAATTTTACGCTAAAATGTAAAAAACTTACAAGTAAACGTATACAAATTTATAAAGATAAAAAAACGACAAGAAAAGTGTAAACGATTACACATTTTAAACGTGAGAAATACCCCCTTTTTAAGTATTCTTTGAGGTAGACTAAGCATGTAAGCAAGAAGAAGAAATCTTGACTAGTGAATTCACAAAACTTATCAATTAGAAAGAGGTAATTCTTATGACTGCTAAATCACCGATTCATGTTTATTCTGAAATTGGTAGACTCAAAAAAGTCTTACTCCACAGACCAGGAAAAGAAATCGAAAACTTGATGCCTGACTATTTGGAAAGACTTTTATTTGATGATATCCCTTATCTTGAAGATGCTCAAAAAGAACATGATGCTTTTGCACAAGCTTTGAGAGATGAAGGTGTTGAAGTTCTTTACCTAGAAAAATTGGCGGCTGAATCATTAATTGATGCTGACATTCGTGAACAATTTATTGAGGAGTATATCTCAGAAGCTAATATCAGAGGGCGTGCCACTAAAAAAGCTATTCGTGAATTATTGATGTCTATCGAAGACAACCAAGAATTAATTGATAAAACCATGGCAGGGGTTCAAAAATCAGAACTTCCAGAAATTCCTGCTGAGGCTAAAGGATTAACAGACCTTGTGGAATCTAACTACCCATTTGCTATTGATCCAATGCCAAACCTTTACTTTACACGTGACCCATTTGCGACAATTGGTGAAGGGGTTTCTCTCAACCACATGTTCTCTGAAACACGTAACCGTGAAACCTTGTATGGGAAATACATTTTCACCTATCACCCAATTTATGGTGGTGGCAAGGTGCCAATGGTCTATGACAGAAGTGAAGACACTCGTATCGAAGGTGGGGATGAATTAATCCTTTCTAAAGATGTTTTGGCTGTAGGGATTTCACAACGGACAGATGCTGCTTCAATTGAAAAACTCTTGGTTAATATCTTTAAACAAAATCTTGGCTTCAAGAAAGTTTTGGCCTTTGAATTTGCTAATAACCGTAAATTTATGCATTTGGATACCGTGTTTACAATGGTTGACTATGACAAATTCACCATTCACCCTGAAATTGAAGGCGACCTCCGCGTTTACTCTGTAACATATGAAAATGATGAACTTCATATTGAAGAAGAAAAGGGTAATCTTGCTGAATTACTAGCAGCTAACCTTGGCGTTGAAAAAGTTGAATTGATCCGTTGTGGTGGTGATAACTTAGTAGCAGCTGGACGTGAGCAATGGAATGATGGTTCAAATACCTTGACCATCGCACCAGGTGTTGTAGTGGTTTACAACCGTAATACCATTACCAATGCTATCTTAGAATCAAAAGGATTGAAATTGATCAAGATTCACGGAAGTGAATTGGTTCGCGGTCGTGGTGGACCTCGTTGTATGTCAATGCCATTTGAACGCGAAGACATTTAAAAAGCTATGAAAGAGCTTATTATTGGTAACCAAGCCTTTCAACGAGCAGCTAGTCTTTATATTAGATACTCAGTTTTCGTTTTAGAAAAACATATCAAACGAGATGAAGAGTTCGATGATAAGGACGTTAGTGACACTTGTTATGCTGTTCTTTATGATCATTCAGAGCCTGTTTCAACTGCACGCTTCCTTCCAGAAATAGCTACTGAAGCTAGAATAACACGTGTTGCTACACTATCAAAACATCGTGGAAAAGGCTATGGTGCTCAGATTATTAGAGCTATGGAAAAGTATGCTCAAAAAGAAGGTTACCATGTATTAGTGATTCATAGTGAACTAAGCGCTAAGTCCTTTTACGAAACGCTTGGCTATAAAGCAAAAGGTCAAGTTTATCTAGAAGATGGGCAAGCTTGTCAAACGCTAGAAAAACATATAGGGGACAGCTAATGCTATGAATAGGTTACACTAAACTAGACAGAATTTATAAAGTGTTCTACACTAAAGAAAATAGGAGAATATTATGTCTAGAAAAATACGTCGCCACTTCACCGATGACTTTAAGCAACAAATCGTTGACCTTCACAATGCAGGGATGAAACGAAGTGAGCTTATCAAAGAATATGAGTTAACCCCATCAACCTTCGATAAGTGGGTACGTCAGGCTAAAACAACTGGTTCCTTTAAAACTATTGATAATCTTACAGATGAGCAGCGTGAACTGATTGAACTCCGAAAGCGTAATAAAGAACTCGAAATGCAGTTAGATATCCTAAAGCAAGCGGCGGTGATTATGGCACGAAAAGAGAAGTAATCACTGCTAATAAAGACAAATATAGCATTTCAGCCATGTGTCGTTGGTTGAACATTCCTCGTTCTAGCTATTACTACAAGGCTGTTAAACCAGTCTCCGAAGCGGAACTTGAAGAAAATATCAAAGCTATTTTTCTCGAAAGTAAGGCCAGATACGGGGCTAGGAAAATCAAGAAATGTTTGGAAAATGAAGGCATCCAGCTGCCTCGTCGTCGGATTCGTCGCATCATGCACAAACTCAACTTAGTATCCGTTTATCAGAAAGCAGCCTTCAAGCCACATTCAAAAGGGAAGAATGTGGCAGCTATTCCTAATCACTTAGCCAGACAATTTCATCAAGAAAAGCCTCTAAATGCTTTAGTAACAGACTTAACCTACGTTCGTGTCGGTAATAGCTGGGCTTATGTTTGCTTGATTATTGATCTCTTCAATCGTGAAATCATCGGTTTGTCAGTTGGTTGGCATAAGACCGCCGAATTGGTTAAACAAGCGATTCAGAGCATCCCTTACGCTCTGACCAAGGTCAAGATCTTCCATTCTGATCGTGGGAAGGAGTTTGATAATCAGCTGATTGATGACATGTTGGAAGCTTTTGGAATCAATCGTTCTCTAAGCCAAGCAGGCTGTCCCTATGACAATGCGGTAGCTGAGAGCACCTATCGCGCTTTCAAAATTGAATTTATTCATCAAGAAACCTTTCAGTCACTGGAAGAATTAATCCTTAAAACGAAAGATTATGTGCACTGGTGGAATTACCATCGCATTCATGGCAGTCTCAACTACCAGACACCCATGACATGGAGATTAATTGCTTAAAGAAAAAAGCACTTTATAAATGTTGTACAGAAAAGTGTTGCCTTTTCACTATTTTGGACATTATCTCTAATGTTAGGAGGCTTTGTTGCCTACTATCTCTATATCACATTCAAGAAAAACAATAAATACTCAAAGGAGAAAAAAGATGACTCAAGTATTCCAAGGACGTAGTTTCCTAGCAGAAAAAGATTTTACACGTGAAGAATTTGAATACCTAATCGACTTGTCAGCACACTTAAAAGACCTTAAAAAACGTGGGATTCCTCACCATTACTTAGAAGGCAAAAACATTGCGCTCTTGTTTGAAAAGACATCAACTCGTACACGTGCAGCCTTCACTACTGCAGCTATTGATTTGGGAGCTCATCCAGAATACCTAGGGGCAAACGATATTCAACTGGGTAAAAAAGAATCAACTGAAGATACTGCCAAAGTTTTGGGACGTATGTTTGACGGTATTGAATTCCGTGGCTTCAGCCAAAGAATGGTAGAAGAACTAGCAGAATTCTCAGGGGTTCCAGTCTGGAATGGCTTGACAGATGAATGGCATCCAACACAAATGCTTGCTGACTACTTGACTGTTAAAGAAAACTTTGGAAAATTAGAAGGCATTACTCTTGTATACTGTGGTGATGGACGTAACAATGTGGCTAACTCACTGTTAGTAGCAGGTACTTTGATGGGAGTAAACGTTCATATCTTCTCACCGAAAGAATTGTTCCCTGAAGAAGAAATTGTTAAACTTGCTGAAGGTTTTGCCAAAGAATCCGGAGCACGTATCTTGATTACTGACAATGCTGATGAAGCTGTTAAAGGCGCTGATGTCTTCTATACAGACGTTTGGGTATCAATGGGTGAAGAAGATAAATTCAAAGAACGCGTTGAGTTGTTGCAACCTTATCAAGTCAACATGGACTTAATCAAAAAAGCAGACAACGAAAATCTTATCTTCTTGCATTGCTTACCAGCTTTCCATGACACAAATACTGTTTATGGTAAAGATGTTGCTGAAAAATTTGGCGTGAAAGAAATGGAAGTTACTGATGAGGTTTTCCGCAGCAAATACGCTCGTCATTTTGATCAAGCAGAAAACCGTATGCACACCATCAAAGCTGTTATGGCAGCAACACTTGGTAATCTCTTTATTCCAAAAGTGTAATTAAGACTTAATGCATTAATTCTTAACAAACAGTAATATAACCATTTCATGTTACTACTTAAAAGGTACTTTAACTAAATGCACAAGTCGTTCTGGTTCTGGCGTCCTTGACCGGAACTAGGGCGACTTCTTTTTATGAAATGTAAGAGGTAAAACATTATGACAGAAGAAAAAAACGGGGGTTTTAGAATCCCTTCTTCTTACACTGTTCTTTTTATCATTATTGCCATTATGGCAATACTTACTTGGATTATTCCAGCAGGATCTTATGATAAGAATAAAGCTGGAGAAGTTATCCAAGGTACTTACCACACCGTAAAAGCAAATCCTCAAGGTTTGTATGATGTCTTTATGGCTCCTGTTCGTGGGATGCTAGGAACTGACAAAACAGATGGCGCTATTCAAGTTTCTTTCTTTATTCTTATGGTTGGCGGTTTCTTGGGTGTTGTTAATAAAACTGGCACACTTGACCAAGGTATTTCATCAATTGTTAAGAAAAACAAGGGTAGAGAAAAAATGCTCATTGCCATTTTGATTCCAATCTTTGCATTAGGTGGATCAACTTATGGAATGGGTGAAGAAACCATGGCCTTTTACCCATTGCTTATACCAGTAATGCTTGCGGTTGGATTTGATACCTTGGTTGCTGTGGCTATTATACTGATTGGTTCGCAAATTGGTTGTTTAGCCTCTACCATAAACCCATTTGCAACAGGAGTAGCAGCTGACGCTGCTGGTGTTTCTATTGCAGACGGTATGTTTTGGCGTATTCTTCAATGGTTTGTCTTAGTAGCTCTATCTATTTGGTTTGTTTATAGCTATGCGATCAAAGTTGAAAAAGACCCAAGTAAATCCTTGGTTGCCGATAAAATGAAAGAACATCGTGAGTTCTTTAAACTTGAAAATCAAGGTTCAGATATGACAAAAGCTCAAAGTAAAGTCCTTTGGATTTTCATTGCTGCTTTTGCCATTATGATTCTAAGTCTTATTCCTTGGGAAGGCTTCAAAATCAATCTCTTTACAGATATTAATAATTTCTTAACAGGATTACCTGTTTTTGGGACATTGTTTGGCAAAACAGCAGCCCCACTTGGAACTTGGTACTTCCCTGAAATTTCAATGCTCTTCATCATGATGGGAATACTAGTTGCTCTCGTTTATAAAATGAAAGAAGAAGACTTCATTTCATCATTTATCGCTGGAGCCGCAGATCTTTTAGGGGTAGCTATTATCTGTGCGGTAGCACGTGGTATCCAAGTCATCATGAACGATGGTCAAATCACTGCAACCATTCTTTCTTGGGGTGAAAAAGGACTTTCTGGACTTTCTTCACAAGTCTTTGTTATCTTAACTTACTTATTCTACCTACCAATGTCATTCTTAATCCCATCAACTTCAGGACTTTCTGGAGCTACTATGGGTATCATGGCTCCTTTAGGCCAATTCTCAAATGTACCGGATCACTTGGTTATTACAGCCTTCCAATCTGCTTCAGGGGTGCTAAATATTGTATCACCAACATCAGCAATTGTAATGGGAGCTCTTGCACTTGGTAAAGTTGACATCACAACTTGGTGGAAGTTTGTCGGAAAATTTATTGCTCTTGTAATGGTAGTTAGTGTTGCTATCATGTTACTAGCAACATTCTTTATCTAAGAGATTTAGCCTTACCTTATTAGAGCTAAGTAATATGGAGGCCTTAATTTATGAAAACCTATATCACACCAAACCATCAAAAAGATTGTGTGGCAGCTATTAAAAAGATTGTCTCCTTTCCTTCTGTTTTAAAAGAAGGAGAGAATGGCACGCCATTTGGACAAGCCATCCAAGACGTCTTGGAAGAAACGTTGAAGCTATGTGAAGAGCTTGGTTTTTCAACTTACATTAATCCAAAAGGTTACTACGGTTATGCCGAATTAGGTGACCCAAAAGAGGTCTTAGCTATTTTGTGTCATTTGGATGTGGTGCCAGAAGGTGATCGAAACTTGTGGAAAACAGATCCTTTTGACTGTGTTGAAGAAGATGGTCGCTTATTTGGTCGGGGGACACAAGATGATAAGGGACCTTCAATGATGGCACTCTTTGCAACCAAAGCCTTAATGGATGCAGGGATTAGCTTTAACAAACGGATTCGTTTCATTTTCGGTACTGATGAAGAAACCTTATGGCGCTGCATGAATCGCTATAATGAAATAGAAGAAGAAGCTACATTTGGCTTTGCACCTGACTCTTCTTTTCCTCTGACTTATGCTGAAAAAGGCTTGCTTCAAGCTAAGTTAATCGGAAAAGGTTCTGAAAGTCTAGAGTTAGAAGTGGGTCAAGCTTATAATGTGGTCCCTGCTAGAGCAAGTTATCAAGGTAGAGACTTAGAAGCAGTAGCCAAAGAGCTTGATAAGTTAGCCTTTGAATATGTCAAAACCGATCAAGAATTAACAGTTTATGGTTTGGCTCAGCATGCTAAAGATGCTCCTGATGGCATTAATACCTTGATCCGTTTAGCCAAAGCCTTAGTCGCTATTTATTCTGATCCAAGCTTGGACTTTTTAGCCAATGTCGTGGATGAAGATGGTAAAGGGCTTAATATCTTTGGAGATATCCAAGATGAGCCTTCAGGAAACTTGAGTTTCAATGCTGCTGGGTTAACCTTGAATAAAGATGAAACCGAAATTCGTTTAGATATTCGGATTCCAGTATTAGCTGATAAAGATAAGCTGGTTGAACAATTAACTGCTAAGGCAAAAGAATATGGGCTAACTTATGAAGAGTTTGATTATTTAGCACCGCTCTATGTGCCTTTGGATAGTGAGTTGGTAAGGACGCTTCTTGAAGTATATCGTGAGCAAACAGGCGATCAAAGCCCTGCTCAATCTTCTGGCGGTGCTACCTTTGCCAGAACCATGGCTAACTGCGTTGCTTTTGGAGCTTTGTTCCCTGAGGCAGTCCAAACCGAACATCAAGAAAATGAACACATCGTCTTAGAAGATGCCTTTAAAGCAATGGACATCTATGCGGAAGCTATTTACCGTCTAACGAGATAATAAATGATGAGGAGAAGAAAAATATGTCAAAACAAAAAATAGTTGTTGCACTTGGAGGAAATGCTATTTTATCCACAGATGCTTCAGCTAAAGCACAGCAAGAAGCCTTAATTTCAACATCAAAATCACTTGTGAAATTAATCAAAGAAGGTAATGAAGTGATTATCACCCATGGTAATGGACCACAAGTAGGTAACTTATTATTACAACAAGCGGCAGCTGATTCCGAAAAAAATCCTGCAATGCCTTTAGATACCTGTGTTGCCATGACTGAAGGAAGCATTGGTTTTTGGTTAGTAAATGCTCTTGATAATGAATTGAAAGCTCAAGGCATTGAAAAGGATGTTGCAGCAGTAGTAACTCAAGTTATTGTTGATAAAAATGATGCTGCTTTCAGCAATCCAACAAAACCAATTGGACCTTTCCTTTCTGAAGAAGAAGCTAAGAAACAAATGGAAGAAACTGGTGCTAACTTTAAAGAAGATGCTGGGCGCGGTTGGAGAAAAGTTGTACCTTCTCCAAAACCAGTTGGCATCAAAGAAGTTAATGTTATTCGTAGCTTAGTGGATTCTGGTGTTGTTGTTGTCAGCGCTGGTGGTGGCGGTGTTCCAGTTGTGGAAGATCCTGAAACGAAACACATTACTGGTGTTGAAGCTGTCATTGACAAAGACTTTGCTAGCCAAACACTTTCAGAATTAGTAGATGCTGATCTGTTCATCGTTCTTACAGGTGTTGATAATGTTTTTGTTAACTATAACAAACCAGACCAAGAAAAATTGGAAACTGTGACTGTTTCTCAAATGAAAGAGTACATCACTCAAGATCAATTTGCTCCAGGTTCTATGTTACCTAAAGTGGAAGCAGCTATTGCCTTTGTAGAAAACAAACCTTCTTCAAAAGCAATCATCACGTCACTTGAAAACATTGACAAGGTCCTTTCTGAGGGAGCTGGTACTCAAATCGTGGCTGACTAGTAGGGTTTGCTAGCTAAAATAAAAACAGAAATAAGTAAAGGAAAAGGCTAAATTAAGCGAATTTAGTCTTTTCCTTTACTTTTATTAATTGTATAATAAGCATAATATTTTTTATTTTTGGACTATTTAAAGATAGAGAATAAAGTGATTAGATCACACTAAATTTTTAAGGAGGGGCTATGAAGAAAAGTTTTATTCATCAACAAGAGGAGATTTCCTTTGTTAAGAATACTTTCACTCAGTATTTAATTGCTAAGTTAGATGTTGTTGAAGTGCAAGGACCCATTTTAAGTCGGGTCGGGGACGGTATGCAGGATAATTTGTCCGGTATTGAAAACCCTGTTTCGGTTAATGTTCTCAAAATTCCTAATGCAACATTTGAAGTTGTCCATTCCCTAGCTAAATGGAAACGCCATACATTAGCACGTTTTGGGTTTAATGAAGGTGAAGGTCTTGTGGTGAATATGAAAGCCCTCCGTCCTGATGAGGATTCTTTGGACCAAACCCACTCAGTCTATGTGGATCAATGGGATTGGGAAAAAGTTATTCCAGATGGCAAGCGTAATCTAGCTTATCTGAAAGAAACGGTTGAAACCATTTATAAGGTTATCCGTTTGACCGAATTAGCGGTTGAAGCCCGTTATGACATTGAAGCTATTTTACCTAAAAAAATTACCTTTATTCACACTGAAGAATTAGTGGCTAAGTATCCAGACTTAACTCCTAAAGAACGTGAAAATGCCATTACTAAAGAATTTGGAGCCGTCTTTTTAATTGGTATCGGTGGGGTTTTACCTGACGGTAAACCACATGATGGCCGCGCTCCTGACTACGATGACTGGACAAGCGAGTCTGAAAATGGTTACCATGGCTTAAATGGTGATATCTTGGTCTGGAATGATCAGTTAGGATCAGCCTTTGAATTGTCTTCTATGGGTATTCGAGTTGATGAGGAAGCCTTGAAACGTCAGGTTGACATCACAGGCGACCAAGACCGCTTATCTTTTGATTGGCATAAATCACTCTTAAACGGCCTCTTCCCTCTAACGATTGGTGGCGGAATTGGTCAATCTCGTATGGCCATGTTCTTATTGCGTAAAAAACATATTGGTGAAGTACAAACTTCTGTTTGGCCACAAGATGTAAGAGATACCTTCGATAATATTTTATAAGCTAAAAAAGTTCTTAGAAGAGTCCTTCAATTGACTCATCTGGGACTTTTTTGGTTTTGATTGGTTTATTCCTTAGGAAAAAAGGGACTAAATTTGAAAAAAGTTATTCTTTTTAAGGTATGGTTAGGGATTTTTGCTATAATAACTATTATGAGAATTGTATCAGGTGAATTTGGTGGTCGTCCCTTAAAGACCTTAGAAGGTAAAACGACGCGTCCCACTTCCGATAAGGTGCGTGGCGCAATTTTTAATATGATTGGCCCTTACTTTGATGGAGGTAGGGTCTTAGATTTGTTTGCGGGCTCTGGTGGACTAGCCATTGAAGCTATCTCTCGAGGTATGTCTGAAGCAGTATTGGTGGAGCGTGACCGTAAGGCACAAGCTATCATTCAAGACAACATCGCCATGACCAAATCTTCTCAGCAATTTCGGTTGATAAAAATGGAGGCTGAACAAGCCATCAAAAGTCTTGACAGGCCTTTTGACCTCATTTTTTTAGACCCGCCATATGCTAAAGAAAGAATTGTTGAGACCATCGAAGCCTTGTCTGCTAAGAAGCTTTTGAGTGAAGAGGTTATGATTGTCTGTGAAACCGATAAAGCGGTACAATTACCCGAAGAAGTAGCAGACGTAGGCATTTGGAAAGAAAAACAATATGGAATTAGTAAGGTAACCGTCTATGTCAAGTAAAATTGGACTTTATACAGGATCCTTTGATCCCGTAACAAATGGCCACATGGATATTATTAAGCGTGCCAGTCACTTGTTTGATCAGCTCTATGTGGGTATTTTTTACAATCCTAATAAAAAAGGCTCTTTTTCTATAAGAAGCCGTGTCCAGATATTGGAAGAGGCCTTACAAGAAATGGATAATGTTATAGTCGTTACAGCTGAAAACCAATTAGCTGTTGAACTGGCAAAAGACTTATCCATAACTCATTTTGTTAGGGGCTTACGCAATGCCACTGATTTTGATTATGAAGCGAATTTGGATTATTTCAATCACCAATTAGCACCAACTATTGATACCATTTACCTGATTTCAGATCATCAATTACAACCCATCAGTTCAAGTCGTATTAGGGAGCTCATTCATTTTGGCGCTTCTATTCACGACTTTGTCCCCCAATCTGTACTTAACCAAGTGGAGAAAGAAAAAAATGAAAACAGTTAAAAAACTAAAATGGTGGCTAGTTACTTTAGTCGCTTTAATGGGAGTCTTGGTTTCTTTAGTCTTTCCATTACCCTATTATATTGAGATGCCAGGTGGTGCCTACGATATTCGGACAGTTTTAAAAGTCAACGACAAAAAAGATAAGGAAAAAGGTTCCTATAACTTTGTTGCTATTACGTTAAGCCGAGCCACTTTAGCCCAACTCCTTTATGCCTGGTTAACACCTTTTACGGAGATTAGTTCTGCAGAAAATGCTACTGGAGGCTATAGCGATGCTGATTACTTGCGAATTAACCAATTTTTTATGGAAAGTTCTCAAAATGAAGCGATCTATCAAGCCCTAACTTTGGCTGGCAAAAAAGTAGATGTGGATTATAAGGGTGTTTACGTGCTTGATATTAGTAAAGACTCAACTTTTAAAGGAAGATTACACTTAGCTGATACGGTAACAGGTGTCAATAACAAAGAATTTGAAAGCTCAGCCGAACTTGTTAAATACGTTTCAAGTCTGAAACGTGGTGAAAAAGTTAGTGTTCAATTTACCTCTGATGGAAAATCCAGGTCTGAAAAAGGCAAGATTATCAAGCTCAAAAATGGTAAAAACGGTATCGGCATTAGCTTGGTAGACCATACACAAGTTAAATCGGAAGATAAAGTGACATTTGATGCCCAAGGTGTAGGTGGACCAAGTGCTGGTTTAATGTTTACCCTTGATATTTATGATCAAATTAATCATGAAGATTTACGTAAAGGTAGAGTCATTGCTGGAACAGGTACGATCATGAATGACGGGCGAGTTGGAGATATTGGAGGTGCGGGCTTAAAAGTCGTTGCGGCACATGAAGCTGGAGCAGAGATTTTCTTTGTGCCTAATAACCCTGTCGATAAAGCCCTTAAAAAAATAGACCCAACAGCTATTAGCAATTATGAAGAAGCCAAAAAAGCAGCTAAGCAATTGAAAACCAAGATGAAAATTGTTCCAGTTAAAACCGTTCATGAGGCCATTGCTTACCTAAAAAAATAAGACAGTGAGTGACTAATTGATAAAAAAGATAAAACCAAAGACTTCCAGATTATTCTGGAAGTTTTTTGACTTTTATCTTTTTCTAAATAGACTATACTAGTTAATGTAAGGGGTTACAATATGAGGAGATATCATGAATAGTAGGCAAAAGAGTTTATTAAGAGATTTATTGAATCAGAACGATTATAAAAGATCAAAGGACTATGCAGAGCTTTTTTCGGTATCTACCAAAACGGTCTATAAGGATATTGACCATTTAAATCAATTTTTAGAGCCCTTTGAGATTGCTATTGATCGAAAGCCTCACCTTGGGATTATTTTAATAATTTCTGATAATGACCGACAAAAACTAATCCAGCAATTACAGGGAACTGATGAGCAAAGTGAATCAGATTTTAAGATGTCAGTAGCTTATCGTGAATTGGAAGTTATTAGAGAGTTAGGTTTTGGTTCAGGCAGTATAGATCCGCTTGCATTTGCTTTAGATCATTTTGTGAGTGAAGCTTCAATCAAGCGAGATTTGGAAAAATTAGCAGATACTGCTAAGGATTTTCAAATTGTTTTAGAGAGATCTGCGGGAAAGATTTCCTTGAAAGGGAAGGAGTCCAGTATCCGAACCTTTTTAAGACAGGTTATTAGTGACCGTATCTTGAAAGATCATGAAGAAATGTCATTAGCTATATTGGAACGTTTTTTCTTAACCAAAGACTTAACAAAAATCCTCTCAAGTTTAACCCATTACACTGAGCACTATCATTTTGAAATTAGTGATGTCTACAAATACTATTTTATTTTTGACGCTACAATAGCTTTTCTAAGATTTAAGCAAGGCAAGTTACTTAATCACATTGAGGATTTGACCTCTGAAAGTCTTCAAAGATATGAAGTTTCCTTTTTAGCTGATCTTTATCAACTTTCTCCTGAAAGCTTACCTCAAACAGAGATTTTAGCTACTTTATCAGCTATGTTGGCAGTTGGATACATAAAAAATGATTCTCACTTTGAACCAGAATTAGTGAAGCAAGTGCAAGATTTAATTGCAAAAGTCAGTCAACTAACTAGTATAGGGTTAAGTGATGACAAGCATCTGCTTAAAATGTTATTGGTGCATATCCAGCCGATGCTCTTTCGACTTAAGCATCAGGTTCTGATTTCTAATCAAATGACAGAGGTGATAAAAACACAATACAGTGTCTTATATCATTTAGTCTGGCTTGCCACAAAAGAACTCTCTGCTCATTATCAAGTTAATTTAAATGCTACAGAAATTTCTTTTCTAACCATTCACTTTGAAGTTGCTATTCAAAGAAAATTAAAACCTTTGACCATTTATGTGATTTGCCCGCACCATTTAGCTACTTCTGAATTAATTATGTCTCAGCTACGTAAAGTTTTACCGTTGAATGAATGTATTCAAGCAGTTAGTAAAGAAGATTTAAATCAGATAGATTTAACTGATCACGATTTAATCATTAGTTCGGTTGATATTTCAGAGATGGGACGCCCCTTTATTTTTGTTGATAGTATTATTACACCAGCTCAGTTGCAAGAAATTCAACGATACTATTCCAATTTTTTACAAGGAAATACCCAATTATTAGCGCAGCTAGCCGATCATAAAACCTATATAGAATCGATTATTAATCATTTAATCGATGAGAGTATTTTTCTGAAGAAATCGTTTAAGTCAAAAAGAGAGTGTTTAGAGTATATTATCTCTTTATCGGCTTTTGAGAATCAAGAAAATCCTGCTTATCATAACTCAATTTTTAAGCGTGAACGCTTAGGTTCTACCAGAGTTTATACTGGTATTGCTTTACCTCATGCTAATCCAGAAGCAGTCACTAAATCTCAGCTGATTATGATGACCTTGGACAAGCCAATCAAATGGGGGATGCACTATGTTAAAGTGATTATGCTGATTGCTATTGCAGGAAACGAAGTTGACTGGTATCGAGAGGCCTTGATAAGTATTTATTCTAAAATTGATAGTACGGCTTACATAGAGGATTTATGGGAAGCCAATGATAGTAAGAGGTTTAAGGAAGCCTTATTTAAAGAAGTTTATTATTAAAAAGGAGGATATATGAGCCCAATTATTCCAAGGTTAGTGGGTACAGATTTGATAAATCTTAATGTCTGTGCGCAGAGCCAATCAGAGTTATTAGCTAGTCTTTCAGACTATTTACTGAAAAAAGACTATGTCTTAGAAAGTTTTGAGGAGGCCATAATTTTAAGAGAAAAAGAATATCCAACTGGCTTACAACTAGAAAATATAGCCGTTGCTATTCCTCACACTTACGCTCAACATGTCAAAAAACCATTTATTTTTATTAATCGACTTGCAAAACCAGTTTCCTTTATCCAAATGGGAACTGACGATGAGAAATTAGATGTTAAGTATGTTATGGTTTAGGGTATTTCACAGCCAGAAGAACAAACCAGTTTATTATCTGAATTGATGGAGCTTTTTTCTAGACCATCCTTTATTCAAGCTTTAGAAAATGCTGAAGATCCGATGGCTGTTTATCAATTATTTTCGCAACCAAAAAATCTGGAGGATTTAACATGAAAAAAATTATTGTAGCCTGTGGTTCAGGCGTAGCAACTTCTCAAACTGTAGCTTCTAAAGTTAGTCGTTTGCTAAAAGAAGAAGGTCATCCTTGTGAAATTGAAGCAGTTGATATGAAATCCTTGGATCATCATATCAAGGGAGCCGATGCCTATATCTCTATTGTAAAGCCCAAAAAAGATTATGGTATTCCAGTTTTTAATGGGGTTGCTTTTTTAACAGGTATGGGACAAAAACAAGAGTTAGATAAGATTGTTAATTTTATCAAGAGTTAAAAGGAGTGGGTTATGGATATCTTAAAGACGGTTATTCAATACATATTAGATTTAGGAGCAGCTGTTTTTGTGGCTTTCTTGATGTTGGTTGTTGGATTACTGATGAAAATGAAATTCAGAGATGCCTTTTCAGCAGCTTTAACCTTAGGGATTGCCTTTACAGGAATGGGGATTTTGGTTAATTTCATTATGACCAGTATGGGTGCAGCCGCTAATGATTTGACAACACATACCGGTATTTCTTTACCAGCTGTTGATATTGGTTGGCCAGGGGCAGCCAATATTAGTTGGGCTTGGCCTTATGCCTTCCTCATGTTTCCTTTGCAATTGGGAATCAATTTCTTATTGTTAGTGACCAATCAGACCAAAACCTTAAATGTGGATTTGTGGAATGTCTGGAATAAAATTTTCACAGCCGTAATTGTGACTTATTTTACCAATAATGTTTTCTTTGGTTTCCTTGCAGCAGCTATTATTATCGTTTTAGAACTGAAACTTGGCGATGTTTTTGCACCGGAAGTAGAGCGACTAACTGGTATTCCAGGTGTTACAGTACCTCACTTTATCTGTTTGATTGCTGTTTTACTTCATCCGATTGATGAATTGTTAAAGAAAATACCTTTATTAAATAAACAGTTTGATGCCGATACCCTAAAAGATAAAATTGGGATTTTTGGTGAAAATGCTGTAATGGGTGCGATCATTGGTTTCATACTTGGTTTATCTTCTGGGAATGGTATTAAATATGCCTTTACTCTAGCAGTACAAGCAGCCACTGCCTTAACCTTATTTCCAATGGTTTTTAAATTATTCTCCCAAGCTCTTTCTCCGATTTCTGAGGTTGTTTCTGAGTTTATGCGTGAACGATTCGAAGATAGAGAAGTTTACATTGGCTTAGATTGGCCAATTTTAGCAGGGACTGACTTTAATAGTTATCCAAAATCTCCGGAAATAGAAGTCATGCCAATTCCTGAAAATATGCAACATCAATACTTGCTGATTTCAGCTTCTTGGAGTCATTTTAGGCAGTTGAAAAACCAGCCAGCTGTTGACTCTGGAATTATTCGTTTAACTCAGACGGGCTACCAGATTATAGCAGGATTTAATTCTGGTAAAAAGCCAACAAGTGAAATTTTCATGCATATTTTAGCGCACTCAGCTAGACTAGCTGTCAATAAAGACCATAGAGTAGTTGTTCATAATCATGCTACTAACTTAGTTCTTTATTCTTTACTTAATGAGGTAACTAGTAAAAGTTTAACCTTAGATTTGTGGTCGGTTTTGACAGAATCTATCGTGGTATTTCCAGATGGTATTGCAGTATTGCCTTGGGAAGTTCCTGGAACTAGACAAATAGGTCTAGATACAGCCAGAGAACTTAAAGACCATCGTCTAGTTGTTTGGGCAAAGCATGGTGTTCTTTCAACAGGTGTAGATTATCAAGATTGTTTTGGATTGATTGAAACAGCTAACAAGGCAGCTAAGATAGCTCTTGATTTAAAAATGATTAGTCAAAAAAACTTGAAGGAATGTAATATTCTAACGATTGACAATTTAAAAGAAGTCTGTCAAGCGCTCAAAGTAGACGGAAAATATTTAGATTAGTGGTAGTAACAAAACGTCTTATCGTATCGAACTAAAGCCCTTGCTTAATTAGCGTGGAAAAAGGTTCACTAACGATAGGACTTTTTTTATTTCAAAAGTTGATTTCTTATAGCTTGACAAGGTTTTGGAAAACGGTTACAACAAGAAATGTGAGAACGGTTCCATAAAAAGAAATAGAAATAAGGAGGTAAGACTGTGGCCACTATCAAACAAGTAGCTGAAGAAGCAGGAGTGTCCAAGTCGACAGTCTCTAGGTATATTTCTCAAAATGGTTATGTTTCGGATCAAGCTAGAGAAAGAATTAAGGCTGCTATTGCTAAGTTACACTACAGTCCAAATGTCTTAGCTCAGTCTTTAAAAACCAAAAAAAACCAATTAGTTGGCCTCTTGTTACCGGATATCTCCAATCCTTTTTTTCCTCGTTTAGCTAGAGGAGCAGAGGAGTATCTTAAGGGAAAAGGCTACCGTGTTATGCTAGGAAATATCTCAGACAGTGAAGCACTGGAAGAAGAATATTTGCATGTCTTATTGCAAAGCAATGCGGCTGGTATCATAACTACCCATGATTTCACGCAACGACACCCAGAATTAGAGTTACCAGTAGTTGTTGTCGACCGGGTAGATCAGCGTACAAAATACGGTGTCTTTTCAGATAATAAAGCTGGTGGACGCCTAGCGGCCGAGACTGTTTGGCAAGCAGGCACTCAAGAAGTCTTATTAATTAAAGGGCCTCTTGATAATGCTGAAAATATCAGTCAACGTTTTGAAGCTAGCCTATCCTTTTTAGAGCAGAAAGCTGTCACTATTTACATTTGTGATAGTCAAAGTTTTGATTTTGAAACTATCCAGCAAGAGGCTTGTCGTCATCTTAAAACCTATCCGACTATTGATAGTATCATTGCTCCTTCTGATATACATGCCATTGCCTACATTCATGAGTTACATTCAAAAGGCAAAAAAATTCCAGAAGAAGTTCAAGTCATGGGCTATGATGATATCTTGATGAGTCAATTTATCTACCCGTCCTTGTCAACGATCCATCAGTCCTCTTATTTGATGGGACATTATGCAGCTGAATTAGTCTATAAGATTGCCAATCAATTGCCGGTAGAGGCTAATCGGATTAAATTACCTGTTCACTATGTTGAACGTGAAACTATAAGGAGAAAACATGAGTAAAATTGTTATCGTTGGAAGTATTTCCATGGATTTAGTGATGGAGACCAATCGTATCGCCAATGAAGGTGAGACTGTTTTTGGAGAAAAATTCTCTATGGTACCAGGTGGTAAAGGGGCTAACCAAGCGGTAGCTGTTGGGCGTTTGTCTTCTAGCACTGACCAGATTAGTGTCTTAGGAGCTGTGGGAGAAGATTCATTTGGTCCTCTATTACTAGCTAATCTTAAAGACAACAATCTTTTGGTGGACCATATGGGAACGGTACCTCAATCATCTGGCATCGCTCAAATTACCATTTACCAGCAAGATAATCGTATTATCTATTGCCCAGGAGCAAATGGGCAAGTGGACACAGATACTTGGGACAGTGAATGGCAATTGTTAGCGGAAGCAGATTTGGTTATTTTACAAAATGAAATACCTCATCAAGCTAATATGGCTATTGCCCAGTTCTGTTTTGATAAGGGCATTAAAGTCCTTTACAACCCTGCACCAGCAAGGCAAACAGACAGTCAAATGCTTGATTTAGTCACTTATTTTACGCCAAACCAACATGAAGTCAAAGAATTGTTCCCAGATCAGTCATTGAAAGATTCTTTAAGACAATATCCAAACAAGTTGATTGTTACTTTGGGAACCAAAGGTTCGACCTATTATGATGGTCAAGAGATTCAAGTCATTCCTGCTATTAAAGCAGAGGCTGTTGATACAACGGGAGCTGGTGATACTTTTAATGGCGCTTTTGGATTTGCTATCGCCAAAGGCATGACAATGACAGAAGCCATCTCTTTTGCCACCTTAGCGTCGCACTTATCCGTACAACAATTTGGTGCCCAAGGAGGGATGCCAAGCTTAGCAGAAATGAAGGAGCATGCAGCATATGAAAAAACATGGACTTTTAAATAGTGATTTAGCGAAATTAGCAGCCGACTTAGGACATACCGATAGGGTCTGTATTGGTGATTTAGGTCTCCCTGTTCCAGATGGCGTTACTAAGATTGATTTGGCTTTAAAACCAGGACAGCCTAATTTTCAAGAGGTAGTAGATGTTTATTTGGAGCACATCTTAGTGGAAAAGGTTATCCTAGCAGAAGAAATCAAAAGTCATAATCCCAAACAATTGGAAGCTTTTCTGGCTAAATTAGATGATCAGGTAGAAGTAGATTATGTAAGCCATGAGGCATTAAAGAAATACAATCAAGAAGTAAAAGCCGTCATTAGAACAGGTGAAAACACACCCTATTCCAATGTGATTTTACAATCTGGCGTGACACTATAGAAAGGCAGAATCAAGATGAAAATTGAAATGAAGGCTATTTCAAAATCCTTTGGTCAAAATAGGGTTCTTGAAAAAATTGATTTGCTGCTAAAATCTGGTGAGATTCATGCTCTCATGGGGGAAAATGGAGCAGGCAAATCAACCCTCATGAATATTTTGACGGGTCTTTTTCCGGCAAGTTCTGGAACGATTATAATTGATGGCCAAGAAAGAACCTTCGCTAACCCTCAAGAGGCAGAAGCTTTCGGGATTTCTTTTATTCACCAAGAAATGAACACCTGGTCTGACATGACGGTTTTGGAAAATCTCTTTTTGGGACGGGAAATCAAAAATGCCTTTGGCTTTCTGGATAAGAAGGCTATGCGTAACAAGGCGCTATCAGCTTTTAAACGTTTAGGTGTTACCATTCCTTTAGATAAAGAAATAGGTTTATTGTCTGTCGGTCAGCAGCAAATGATTGAAATTGCCAAGAGTCTCCTCTCAGAAGTTACCCTTCTGATCATGAATGAACCAACTGCCGCTCTAACGGATCGTGAAACAGAGAATTTATTTAAAGTCATTCGTGGACTAAAAGAAGAAGGTGTGGGTATTGTCTATATTTCACACCGAATGGAAGAAATCTTTAAGATAACGGATTTGGTAACCGTTATGAGAGACGGTATTGTGGTTGACACTAAGCCAACTGCCGAGACTAATCCAGATGAACTGGTTAAAAAAATGGTGGGTCGAGATATAGAGGATTACTATCCTGAAAAAGAAGCGATGATTAGAGAAGTAGCTCTAGAAGTTGAAGACTTATCTGGACAAGGATTTGATCATATTTCTTTTCAAGTAAGAAAAGGTGAAATTCTAGGTTTTTCAGGTTTAATGGGTGCTGGACGAACAGAGGTCATGCGAGCCATCTTTGGATTAGATAAGAAAACAAGTGGTCGAATCAAGATTAATGGTCAAGAAGTGAGTATTAATAGCCCTTCCCAGGCAATCCAACATGGGATCGGTTTTTTGACAGAAGATCGTAAAGACGAGGGTCTCATTTTGGACTTTAGTATTAAAGATACTATGACCCTACCAAGCACCAAAGAATTCAGTAAAAAAGGATTTTTTGATGATAAAACCAGCACTAGCTTTGTGCAACAATTAATTGATCGGCTTCATATTAAGTCAGGTAGACCTGATTTGCCTGTGGGTAATCTTTCAGGAGGAAACCAACAAAAAGTGGTCTTGGCTAAATGGATTGGCATAGCTCCAAAATTGTTGATTTTAGATGAGCCAACTCGTGGTGTCGATGTCGGAGCCAAACGTGAAATTTATCAATTGATGAACGAATTGGCAGACAGAGGGGTGCCAATCATTATGGTATCGTCAGATTTACCAGAAGTATTGGGTGTTAGTGATCGTATTATTGTCATGCATGAAGGAAAGATTGCTGGTCAACTGAGTCGAGTCCAAGCAGACCAAGAAAAAGTCATGCAATTAGCCACAGGAGGAAACTAACGTGAAACAAGTTATGAAATATGTGTCAGAGCTAACCACTCTGCTAGCATTGGTGGGGTTAATGATTGTCATTACTTTGATTAATCCTAATTTTTTAACCACTAATAATCTCTTAAATCTATTGTTACAAGTAACAGCTAATGGATTTATCGCTTTTGGGATGACCTTTGTTATCCTAACAGGAGGAATTGATTTATCGGTAGGCTCTATTTTAGCCCTATCTAGTGCCTTATCAGCTGGATTAATAGCGGGTGGTCTTCCGGTTCCCTTAGCCATTTTATTAGCCATTATCATGGGTGGTATTTTTGGAATGATTAATGGGCTCTTCATTTCCTATGGAAAACTGGCTCCTTTTATTGTAACCCTGGCGACGATGACTATTTTCCGCGGGGCCACACTGGTTTATACTAACGGAAATCCAGTTACCAAGGGCTTATCGGATTCTTTCTTATTCCAATTTTTAGGACAAGGTTACATCCTAGGTATTCCTTTTCCAGTTATTTTAATGTTTGTGATTTTCTTGGTTCTTTATGTCCTATTGCATAAGACTGCTTTTGGTAAATCAGTTTATGCTATTGGAGGCAACGAAAAAGCCGCTTTCATCTCAGGGATTAAACTCAATAAAGTAAAAATCATTATCTACACCATTTCAGGAATGATGGCAGCTATCTCTGGCTTGATTATTACATCTCGTCTAAGCTCAGCCCAGCCAACAGCAGGAAGTAGCTATGAAATGGATGCCATTGCAGCAGTCGTTCTAGGAGGAACATCTTTATCTGGTGGTAAAGGTCGTATTCTTGGAACCTTAATTGGGGCCCTCATCATTGGTGTCTTAAACAATGGTTTGAATATTATTGGTGTCTCAGCTTTTTGGCAACAAGTGGTAAAAGGGATTGTGATTTTAATTGCTGTTCTTTTGGACCGTTTTAAAGTAGCTAAGAGCTAAGAAGAGCCCAACTTACTTTGGTTTCATAAAAATAAATAAAAAGGAGTTTCACAATGAAATTTGGAAAATCAATAGGTCTTATGGCCTTGCTAATGGCAATGCTTCTTGTCTTAGGAGCATGTGGAAAAACAGGTTTAGGCAATGCCTCTAACAGTTCAAAAGAAGTGACTAAAAAGGCAGCTAAAGACTTAAAACTTGGGGTATCTATCTCAACGACTAACAACCCTTACTTTGTGGCTATGAAGGATGGTTTGGACAAATACGCTTCTGCTAAAAAAGTTAGCTTAAAAGTAGCAGATGCTCAAGATGATGCGGCACGACAAGCCGATGATGTGCAAAACTTTATTAGCCAAAATGTCGATGCTATTTTAATCAACCCAGTTGATTCAGACGCTATTGTTCCTGCGATTAAAGCAGCTAATACAGCAAATATTCCTGTTATTTTGATTGACCGTGGTAGCAACGGTGGTGATGTCCTAACAACTGTCGCTTCTGATAATGTGGAAGCTGGAAAAATGGCAGCTGAGTTTGTCGTTAAAGAGTTAGGCGAAAAAGCTAAAGCATTTGAATTATCAGGTGTTCCAGGAGCTTCAGCAACGGTTGACCACGGAAATGGTTTCAACAAAATTGCTAAAGAAAAATTGGACGTTTTATCAAGTCAATCAGCCAATTTCGACCGTGCCAAAGCACTCAATACGGCTCAAAACATGATTCAAGGTAATAAAGAAGTTCAAGTCATTTTTGCTCAAAATGATGAAATGGCTTTAGGCGCTGCTCAAGCGGTTAAATCAGCTGGCTTACAAAATGTCCTTATCATCGGAATTGATGGTCAACCAGATGCTCATCAAGCTATTGAAAAAGGTGATATCACAGCAACAATCGCTCAACAATCTGCCAAAATGGGTGAAATTGCCATTAAAGCAGCTATTGAACACTACCAAGGAAAGAAAGTGGATAAAGAAACAGTTTCACCAATCTTCCTTGTCACAAAAGAAAATGTTGATCAATACAACTGGTAAGACTTTAGGGTAATCAGTTAAGGTGAACATACTTAGTTATCTCTGAGGTAGATGATTAGTGTGTTCCCTTTTTTTGTTTCTTTGAGGAGGCTGAGTCAGCTATTTTGCTTCTAGTTTTACTTAAAAATCAGTTATTCTCTCATTAGTCCTAACTTCTCGTAACGTGTTATAATAAAAGAACATGTGAAGCGTCATCTTAAAAGGAGTAGCCTATGATAGAAAGACTTCGGATTATTCACCTTAATGATTTTCATTCTCACTTTCAAGCCTATGAATAGGTTACACTAAACTAGACAGAATTTATAAAGTGTTCTACACTAAAGAAAATAGGAGAATATTATGTCTAGAAAAATACGTCGCCACTTCACCGATGACTTTAAGCAACAAATCGTTGACCTTCACAATGCAGGGATGAAACGAAGTGAGCTTATCAAAGAATATGAGTTAACCCCATCAACCTTCGATAAGTGGGTACGTCAGGCTAAAACAACTGGTTCCTTTAAAACTATTGATAATCTTACAGATGAGCAGCGTGAACTGATTGAACTCCGAAAGCGTAATAAAGAACTCGAAATGCAGTTAGATATCCTAAAGCAAGCGGCGGTGATTATGGCACGAAAAGAGAAGTAATCACTGCTAATAAAGACAAATATAGCATTTCAGCCATGTGTCGTTGGTTGAACATTCCTCGTTCTAGCTATTACTACAAGGCTGTTAAACCAGTCTCTGAAGCGGAACTTGAAGAAAATATCAAAGCTATTTTTCTCGAAAGTAAGGCCAGATACGGGGCTAGGAAAATCAAGAAATGTTTGGAAAATGAAGGCATCCAGCTGTCTCGTCGTCGGATTCGTCGCATCATGCACAAACTCAACTTAGTATCCGTTTATCAGAAAGCAGCCTTCAAGCCACATTCAAAAGGGAAGAATGTGGCAGCTATTCCTAATCACTTAGCCAGACAATTTCATCAAGAAAAGCCTCTAAATGCTTTAGTAACAGACTTAACCTACGTTCGTGTCGGTAATAGCTGGGCTTATGTTTGCTTGATTATTGATCTCTTCAATCGTGAAATCATCGGTTTGTCAGTTGGTTGGCATAAGACCGCCGAATTGGTTAAACAAGCGATTCAGAGCATCCCTTACGCTCTGACCAAGGTCAAGATCTTCCATTCTGATCGTGGGAAGGAGTTTGATAATCAGCTGATTGATGACATGTTGGAAGCTTTTGGAATCAATCGTTCTCTAAGCCAAGCAGGCTGTCCCTATGACAATGCGGTAGCTGAGAGCACCTATCGCGCTTTCAAAATTGAATTTATTCATCAAGAAACCTTTCAGTCACTGGAAGAATTAATCCTTAAAACGAAAGATTATGTGCACTGGTGGAATTACCATCGCATTCATGGCAGTCTCAACTACCAGACACCCATGACATGGAGATTAATTGCTTAAAGAAAAAAGCACTTTATAAATGTTGTACAGAAAAGTGTTGCCTTTTCACTATCCAAAGTTAAAACGATTTATACAAGCTAAAAAAAGCGATGGTATTGAGACGATTGTACTTGATATGGGAGATAATTGTGATCGTAGTCATCCCTTGACGGAAGCTAGTCAAGGAAAGGCCAATATCACATGGATGAACGATTTAGGAATCCAGTATGCGACAATTGGTAATAACGAAGGGGGAGGCTTTAGTAAAAAGAGTTTGAATGCTCTTTACCAAGAAGCAGATTTTTCAGTCATCATTGGCAACCTTCAGGATAAGGGAGCTTGTCCACAATGGGCAAAACCTTACACCATCTACCAAACGTCTCTAGGGCATCGTATTGCAATTTTAGCCTATACTTTTCCTTATTATCTTACCTATGAGCCTAATGGTTGGGACATTTTAGACCCTTTAGAAAGATTAAAAAAGGATTTAGAAAGGCCTGAAGTCAAAAAAGCTGACTTTCGCCTTATCATGAGTCACCTAGGTAGAGCACTTGATGAACAAATTAGTCAGCTAACCAATGAGATAGATCTTATCATTGGAGGACATACCCATCATGTTTTTGAAGAGGGAGCTTGTATACAAGGAACCTATCTAGCAGCGGCGGGGAAATACGGTCAGCATATTGGAGAAATTAACCTAACATTGGATGAGGGACAAGTCCTTGAAATGGCTATTAGAGCTCATGAGACAAGTCATTTGCCAAGTCTCCCAGAAGATAAAGAGTGGTCTGACAGCCTTTATCAAGAAGGAATGGAACAATTAGCTAAAGAAAAAATCAAGTGTTTTTCAAAAGACCTGACATCTAAAGAATCAGCAGACCTAGTCATGACTGCAATGACAGCTTACGCCCAAGCAGATCTTGCCTTGATAAATTCAGGCTTGTTGGTAGAACCTTTTTCCAACCCCTTAACCAAAGCTAGCCTTCTTGAGAGTTTACCACACCACATGAGATTGATTCGCTTAGAGCTTACGTTAAAAGAGTTAGACACTATATGCCAAGATATCTTTAGTCAAGAGCCTCTTTTGCAAAGACAGGAGATTCGAGGAATGGGTTTTCGAGGAAAGCATTTTGGACATATTCTAACCAAGGGATTTGCTTACAAAAATGGGAAAATAGTGTATAATAAAAAAGTTATGGGTAAGTCAGAAAAACTATCCTTGGTTTTGGTTGATCAGTATTATTTTGCGTCTTACTTCAAATCAATCAAGGCTAAAGAACCAGAAATCTTGTTTCCTCACTTACTCAGAGAATTAGTACAAGATTATGTAATAACTAATGATATTTAAGAAAGGAGTCACATGAAAAAAGACATTTCACCGGAAATGTATAATTACAATAAATTTCCAGGACCGGATTTCGTTCATTTCGATCACTATGTCAAATCAGACGGTATCACATTTGAACTGATAGCCAATGAAAAAGATGCTTTTAACACAACTAGTTTTGGTCAACGATTTACCGAAATTTTACTCAAATATGATTATATTGTGGGTGATTGGGGAAATGAACAACTACGGCTTAAAGGATTTTACAAAGATCATAATGATGTTAAAAAAACGAGTCGTATTTCTCGTTTAGAAGATTACATCAAAGAGTTTTGTAATTTTGGCTGTGCTTATTTTGTCCTTGAAAATGAGAATCCACAACTCATTACCTTTGAAGAAGAGCGTTTGCCTAGACGTAAAAAATCCACAAAAAACACTCGTCGTAAACCTCAGAACGCTAAGCAAAGACCCGCTAAAGAACAAGGGACATCAAAGCCAAAACCAATAAAGGCTTCTAAAGAAAAAACAAATGATAAAGTCATTTTTACTAGTAAAAAGCGTAAAGATACTAGTAAAGTAAAGGCTAGATCCAAATCATCTCAGACGGCAAAGAGTCAATCTCAGACCAAGTCAGATCATTTTATTATCAGAAAGAAGGATAACAATTCATGAAACCATCCATTTACAGCTTAACGCGTGATGAGTTAATTGCTTGGGCAATCGACAATGGTCAAAAAAATTCAGAGCGACTCAAATTTGGGACTGGCTATACAAAAAACGTGTCCAATCTTTTGAGGAGATGACTAATATTTCAAAAGATTTCATTGCTTTATTAAATGAGCATTTTTGCCTCAATCCCTTAAAACAGCGCGTGGTTCAAGAGTCAGCAGATGGAACTGTTAAATACTTGTTTGAATTACCTGATAGGATGTTGATTGAGACGGTTTTGATGCGTCAACATTATGGTCACTCTGTTTGTGTGACCACGCAAGTAGGCTGTAATATTGGTTGTACGTTCTGCGCTAGTGGGTTGATTAAAAAACAACGTGATTTGACCAGTGGCGAGATTACAGCTCAAATTATGTTAGTGCAAAAATATTTTGATGACCGTGGTCAGGATGAGCGTGTTAGCCACGTGGTAGTCATGGGTATTGGTGAGCCTTTTGACAACTACAAAAATGTCATGAGTTTCTTAAGAACGATCAATGATGACAATGGTTTAGCCATTGGTGCACGCCATATCACAGTATCTACTTCAGGTTTGGCTCACAAAATCAGAGATTTTGCTAATGAGGGTGTTCAAGTTAACCTGGCCGTTTCACTTCATGCACCGAATAATGACTTGCGTTCAAGTATCATGCGGATTAACCGTTCTTTCCCGCTTGAAAAATTATTTGCAGCTATTGAGTACTATATTGAAACCACTAACCGTCGTGTGACCTTTGAATACATCATGTTAAATCAAGTCAATGATGGCGTTGAGCAGGCCCAAGAATTAGCAGATTTAACCAAAAACATTCGCAAGCTTTCTTATGTCAACCTTATTCCATATAATCCTGTATCTGAACATGACCAGTACAGTAGAAGCCCTAAAAAACGCGTTTCAGCCTTTGATGACGTTTTAAAGAAAAATGGGGTTAATTGTGTGGTGCGTCAAGAACACGGAACTGATATTGATGCCGCTTGTGGTCAATTACGTTCAAATACCATGAAAAAGGATCGCGAAAAAGCAACCCGTCAAAAAGATAACAAATGAGTCATTTATTTTTTGATGAAACAAAAGAAGTCAAGGCTCCTTGGCGTAGACTGCTTCAGATAGGTCTCATCTTATACCTTATTGTGATTATCTATCTTTGCTTTCAGCCTCAACCGCACCTATTCAAAGGTATTCAAACACCTAATGTTTTTGCGGTTGGACGCTTAAAATTCTTATTAGTCCCTTTTAATACTTTGTGGTCACTTGGTGATGTCAGCGGTGGTTTGGCCAAGTCATGGGTAGTGGCACAAAATGTGATGAATATCTTCTTGCTCTATCCAGCCTTATTTATCATTCATTTTTTAAGCTCTCGATGGCGAAGTGCTCGAAAAAGTTTATTACTTGGATTTTTAATGAGTCTGACGATTGAATTGACGCAACTTCTTTTAGATCAACTCATCGATGCCAATCGTGTCTTTGAGTTAGATGATCTTTTGACCAATACCTTAGGAGCACTTTTAGCTTTCTATACTTATGACTTTGTAATAAAAAGGGTCAAGCATGATTGATAAGCTCTCTCCTTAGGAGAGACTTTTTATTAGACTAGAAAGATTAGAAAGATTGACATATTAATGTGAAAGGAGACCTATGTCTATTATTAAGCACTTGTAGTGGTTTTTTAAAGAAGAGAAGAAACCCTATTTAACTGGAATTTTATCCTTAAGCTTAGTGGCACTACTAAACCTCATTCCCCCTAAAATTATGGGATCGGTGATAGATGCGATTACAGCAAGAAGCTTGAGTAAGCAGGTCCTAATCTTACAACTGTTTTATTTGGTTTTAGCAGCTTTAGCCATGTATTTATTACGCTATCTTTGGCGTATTTGTATTTTTGGAACTTCTTATCGCTTAGGGAGAGTTATGCGTTTTAAGCTCTTTCAACACTTCATGAAAATGTCACCTTCTTTTTATCAAAACTATCGAACGGGTGATTTAATGGCTCATGCCACCAATGATATCAATGCCTTGACGCGATTAGCAGGAGCAGGAGTAATGTCAGCAGTAGATGCTTCTGTAACTGCCATTGTAACCTTAATAACCATGCTTTTTACCATTTCATGGCAAATGACTGTGATTGCAGTACTTCCTTTACCACTAATGGCTTATGCGACTAGTCGACTGGGACGAAAAACTCACAGGGCTTTTGGCGAATCTCAAGCTGCCTTTTCTGAGTTGAACAATAAAGTCCAAGAAAGCGTCTCTGGTATCAAGGTAACTAAGTCTTTTAGTTATCAAGCTGATGAATCAGAGTCTTTCAAAGCCATTAATCAGATGACCTTTCAAAAAAACATGAGAACCATGTTTTATGATGTCATGTTTGACCCAGTAGTACTTCTTTTCATTGGCTTATCCTATGTTTTAATCCTAGCTATGGGAGCACTGATGATAAAGGTTAACCACATTACCATTGGAAGTTTGGTGACCTTTATGACCTACTTAGATATGCTAGTTTGGCCTCTAATGGCAGTTGGTTTTTTGTTTAACATGATTCAAAGGGGATCCGTTTCTTATGAACGCATCTCAGGACTCTTACAAGAAGTCTCTGACGTTCAAGACAGTGATCAGGTTCTTGATAGTATTTCTAATGGCCCCTTGCAATACAATATTGATCAGTTTTCATATGAAGATGAGACGACTCTTTCTGATATTCATTTTAAATTGGATCAAGGACAAACCTTGGGTTTGGTTGGGCAGACAGGTTCAGGTAAGACTACGCTCATCAAGCTCTTATTAAGAGAGTATGATCTTGATGAGGGACAAATTCTTTTAAACCATCATAATATCAAAGACTATCGCTTGGCTGATTTAAGAAAACTGATTGGCTATGTGCCTCAAGATCAGTTTTTGTTTGCGACAAGTATCTTAGAAAATGTCCGTTTTGGTAATCCTAGCTTAAGTTTAGAAGAGGTCGTAGCTGCTACAAAATTGTCTCAAGTGTATGAAGATATCAAGGCTATGCCAAAGACTTTTGACACTTTGATAGGTGAAAAAGGGGTGTCTTTGTCAGGTGGTCAAAAGCAACGTATCGCTATGAGTCGTGCCATGATTCTTGACCCAGATATCTTAATTTTAGATGACTCTTTATCGGCAGTAGATGCAAAAACAGAACATCATATTATCGAAAATCTCAAGCAAAAACGTCAGCATAAAACCACCATTATTTCTGCTCACCGATTGAGTGCAGTGGTACATGCCGATTTAATTCTAGTCATGCAAAATGGTTGCATTATCGAACGCGGTCGACACGAGGACTTAATAAAGGTAAATGGTTGGTATGCCAAGACTTATCTTGCCCAACAGATGGAAATGGAGGTGACAGCTGATGATGCCAACTAGTCAGTGGCAAATTTTTAAGCGATTGTTAACTTATTTGAGGCCATACAAGTGGTTGACAGGACTTGCCCTAAGCCTTTTGTTGTTAACGACTATTATTCGTAGCTTGATACCTTTGGTGGCATCTCGTTTTATTGATCATTACCTGACTGACTTTAATCAAGCTGCTATCCTACTCTTATTGGCTTATTATGGGATGTATCTGTTTCAAAGTCTCATTCAGTATCTAGGAAATCTTTTTTTTGCTAGAGTTTCTTATAGTATTGTAAGAGACATTCGTCAAGATGCTTTTGATAATATGGAAAGATTAGGCATGTCTTATTTTGACAAGACGCCTTCAGGATCTATTGTGTCACGCCTAACTAACGATACAGAAGCTATCAGTGATATGTTTTCGGGCATCTTATCAAGTTTTATTACTGCCATCTTTATTTTTTCAGTTACCTTATATACTATGTTAGTTCTGGATGTCAAGTTAACAATCATCGTTGTTCTTTTTCTTCCTTTTATTGTGATTTTGGTGACTGTATATCGTCAAAAATCTGTGACTGTCATTGCTAAAACCAGATGCCTGCTTAGTCAGATTAATAGTAAATTAGCTGAAAGCATTGAAGGCATTCGAATCATTCAAGCATTTGGACAAGAAGAGCGCTTGAAAGAAGAGTTTGAAGTGATTAATAAAGAACATGTTCGCTATGCCAATCAGTCTGTAGCTTTAGATAGTCTCTTTTTACGACCAGCCATGTCCTTTCTCAAGTTATTAGCCTATGCTGTTTTGATGGCTTATTTTGGCTTTAAGGGAATTAATGGAGCAATAACAGCTGGTGTCATGTATGCTTTCATTCAATACATTAATCGACTATTTGATCCTCTCATTGAAGTGACTCAAAATTTTTCAACCCTCCAAACCTCTATGGTTTCAGCGGGAAGAGTCTTTCAATTGATTGATGAAGCAACTTTAGAGCCGACTCAAGAAGGGCAGGAAGATAGCATTCAAGAAGGAAATGTTTGCTTTAAAGACGTTTTGTTTTCATATGATGGCAAACATCAGGTTCTAGATAAAGTCTCCTTTAGTGTTAAAAAAGGAGAGACTATTGCTTTTGTTGGGGCTACATGGTCTGGGAAATCCTCTATTATTAATGTTCTGATGCGTTTTTACGAGTTTCAATCGGGGCAGATTCTGATTGATGGCAAAGATATTCGTGAGTATTCATCAAGTGCTTTGAGACAATCCATTGGACTTGTCTTGCAAGATCCCTTTTTATATCATGGAACCATTGCTTCAAACATTAGGATGTATCAGGATTTGAGCGAGGAAGCTGTTCGGGCAGCTGCTGAATTTGTTGATGCGGATGATTTTATTCAACAATTGCCTGAAAAATACCAGGCTCCCGTATCAGAACGCGGGTCTAGTTTCTCAACTGGTCAACGGCAGCTCCTAGCCTTTGCAAGAACAATTGCTAGTCAACCGAAACTCTTGATTTTAGATGAAGCGACAGCCAATATTGACTCAGAAACAGAAACCATTGTTCAGGCTTCTTTAGCCAAAATGAGAAAAGGTCGCACAACCATTGCTATAGCACATCGTCTGTCTACTATTCAAGATGCTAATTGTATTTATGTGCTTGACAAAGGACGGATCGTAGAAGACGGCACTCATGATCAGCTTCTTAAGCAAAAAGGTTATTATTACAAGATGTATCAACTTCAAGCGGGTATGTTAGAGGCATAAGCAGAGCAGTTCAACTCCAGTTGGACTGCTCTTAATGTTTGCTAGATACAAAGAAGGATAATGACAAATGAGGTACTGAGATAAGGAATAAAAGGGATTTTTTTGACTCTAAAGAATAAGCAGGCCAAAATAGCTAAGCAAGAGGCCAGTTGAATCAGCCATAAGAGACTTGTCGTAGGAAGAAGCAAACTTAAACTAGCCAAATAAAGAAAATCACCTGAACCAATATGAAGTGGAAAAAGTTGAGTAATTAGAGCTAAGAGTAAGAAAATTAGGCATAAAAAATGGAATGAAGAAAAAAAGATTTGTCCTATAAAGCTAACCAACCAGATGACAAATGGATATTGCATCTCTTGCAGATCAAAGCGACTAAGTAGCAAGGATAAACTTAGCAAATAAAGTTCAGTAGCAGAAAAATATCCCTTATAAGTAAACAGAAATAAGAGACCCATTAAACACTCAAGATAAGCTTTGTGATTTTGTTTAAGGTGATATTTTATCAGGTAGTGGCTGGAAAAAGGTAAAAAATAAGAACTAATTGCTCTCCAAAATGTTTTCTTACAATTAGGATATGAAAAAGACTGATGAGATGTTTGTGAAAACAAGGAAAAGAGAACTGTTAACAGGTTTCCTACTAGAAAACCAGTATAAAAAATCAAAATAGCTAACATACTTATTTATTCGAAAAGAAGTCAATTCCTTGCAATCTTTTTATAATCGTTGTAGAATAGAAGTATAAAACGAGAATGATTCTAATTAAGTTTTCGGAAAATCAAAGCTACTGATCTTGTTTTCCTTTTGAAAGCTTTTAGGATTAATCCGTTGTTGTCGAATTGGACTTAGAAAAAAGCATCTGATTGGAAAAAATGATTTAGCAATCATCCTTCCAGTTGCCCAATTCTTGGCTTTTATTTCAAAAAGTAAGGAGAATTATTATGACAAACACACTCGTTGACAAAATTTACGCATCTGTAACCCACAATATTTCTAAAAAAGAAACATCAAGTAATGAAAAAACAAAGGCTGTTTTAAATCAGGCCGTAGCAGATCTTTCTGTAGCAGCTTCAATTGTTCACCAAGTGCATTGGTATATGCGCGGACCAGGCTTTTTATACCTTCACCCAAAAATGGATGAACTTTTAGATGGTTTAAATGAAGACTTGGATGTCATGAGCGAACGTCTGATTACTATTGGTGGGGCGCCTCATTCAACCTTGGCAGAGTTTAGCCAACACTCAAAATTAGACGAATCAAAAGGTAGCTTTGACAAATCCATGGCGCAACATTTGGCACGTCTGGTAGAAGTCTACATTTACCTAAGCAGTCTTTATCAAGTAGGGCTTGATATTACAGATGAAGAAGGGGATGCTGTTACAAATGACATCTTCACAGCTGCAAAAAACACAGCTGAAAAAACCATTTGGATGCTACAAGCTGAACGAGGACAAGGTCCTGCCATTTAATAGACATCAAAGAATCTGGAGTTTTCCAGGTTCTTTTAGTTTTCTTGAAAAATAAAGAAACTCAATTTTCAGAAATATAGAAAGCGATTGCATAATGATCTTGTAATCTTGATGATATTTTGCTAAAATTTACTTATATGAAAACATTATATGATGTGCAACAACTCTTAAAAAATTTCGGTATTTTTGTTTATCTTGGAAAGCGCCTATATGACATTGAAATGATGAAAATAGAGCTGAAAAGACTATATGATAACCAATTAATTGATAAAGAAGATTATTTACAAGCTGAATTAGTTTTAAGACGCGAGCACAGGCTAGAATTAAAAAAAGAGGGAAGAGAAAAATGAGTCAAAAGTTATTGGGAATTGATCTGGGAGGGACAACCATCAAGTTTGGTATCTTAACACTAGAAGGTGAAGTTCAAGAGAAATGGGCTATTGAGACCAATATCCTAGATGGCGGGAAGCAGATTGTTCCTGATATTGTAGCCTCCTTAAAACATAGACTGGATTTATATGGTTTAAGCAAAGAAGATTTTGTAGGGATTGGCATGGGGTCACCTGGGGCAGTTGACCGAGACGCTAAGACAGTTGCGGGTGCCTTTAACTTAAACTGGAAAGAAACCCAAGAAGTAGGTTCTGTTATTGAAAAGGAAATAGGAATTCCATTTGCTATTGATAATGATGCGAATGTGGCTGCACTTGGAGAGCGTTGGGTTGGTGCAGGTGAAAATAACCCTGATGTCGTTTTCATGACCCTTGGAACAGGAGTCGGTGGAGGGATCATTGCCCAAGGAAATCTGATTCATGGAGTCGCGGGTGCTGGTGGTGAAATTGGTCATATGATTGTTGAGCCTCAAAATGGCTTCGCTTGTACTTGCGGTTCAAGTGGTTGTTTAGAAACAGTTGCTTCTGCTACAGGTGTGGTTAGAGTAGCTCGATTATTAGCAGAAGCCTATGAAGGTGACTCAGCAATTAAAGCAGCTATTGATAATGGGGAATCTGTAACAAGTAAAGATGTCTTTATGGCAGCTGAAGCTGGCGATGGCTTTGCTAATTCTGTTGTGGAAAAAGTTAGTTATTATCTAGGCTTAGCATCAGCTAATATTGCTAATATCCTTAATCCAGATTCAGTCGTGATTGGAGGAGGGGTTTCAGCCGCCGGGGAATTTTTGCGTTCACGCATTGAAAAGAATTTTGAAACCTTCACTTTCCCTCAAGTACGTCATTCTACAAAAATTAAAATGGCAGAGTTAGGCAATGATGCTGGTATTATTGGAGCTGCAAGCTTAGTAAGAGATTTTAGTAAAGAATAGGAGTTACGAATGTCACCATTGACCATTATCACTTGGCTCATTTTAGTTGCCATTGTGGCATATTATGTTTGGAATTACTTTACTTACAAGAAGATGGCTAAACAAGTTGATAATCAAACCTTTCAAACTTTAATGAGACAAGGGCAAGTTATTGATTTGCGAGACCCAGCTGCCTTTAGAGCAAAACATATCTTAGGAGCTCGTAACTTTCCTGTTCAGCAATTTGATACTGCCATCAAAGCCTTAAGAAAAGATAAGCCTGTTTTGTTATATGAAAATGCTCGTCCACAGTACCGTATTAGAGCTGCCAAAAAGTTACAAAAAGCAGGGTATAATGATATTTATGTTTTAAAAGAAAGTATTGATTACTGGGATGGTAAAGTAAAAACACTTAAATAAGGTTCTCAATTATTAGACAAGACAAAAACGATCTAAAAGGTCGTTTTTTAATTTGTTTTTAAAATAATTAATAAAATATAATTAAAATATTGACTATTGATTAACTTTAAGTTGAAATAATATTATTAAAACATAAAAAGGAGATGTTCGATGACAAGAAAAATGAAACGTTTTAGTAAAGTTCTTGCTCTTAATTCATTACTATTATTTGCATTTGCGGCTGGAAATAGTGTAAATGCTCAAAGTGCTTATACTCAAGATGGTAAGATTGACCTTTGGTGGAATAATAATGGAGATGTGAGTAAATACGTTGACTACACACGAGTGGTAAATGATAAGGATGTCGAATGGACAATCACATTTAACAAATCACAAGAAGGATGGTCGCATCCAGATTATGCCATCTTTTTACCTAAAGGGGTAGAGATGCCTGAATTTATTGAGATTAAAAGAGAAGCTCCACATGGCCAAAAATCAATTACGGGCAAACAATCTACGCAGTGGTTTTATGATTTTAATTCTCAAAGATCAGAATTTGATAAGGAATGGGAAAAATTTCCTGGGAAAACTGGATCAAGTTATGAGTTAGATAAATTTACAAAGATAAAAGATTCTGGTGATTTCTCAAGAGTCCTTGTTGAACACGATGATTTCTATAGTAATGATAAAGTAACTTGGACATTTAAAACTAAAAAAACAAGTGATTATGATTACCATAATTATCAAGATAAAACAGCATTTTTAGCTGGTATGCAACAAACAAGGGGGACTTACTATAACCCTAGTTTTAAAGGTGAGCTAAGCAAGGTGGGAGTTTCATTAGGAGCATCTCACAAAAAATATAATGCTATTAATGAGGGAGCCTATAGTTTATTTAATAAAGGCACTTCATTAGAAGATATTGTGAAGTATATGCAGAAAAAGAATATTGTTCCGTCAGATTCTGAAATTGAATTAAGTGAGGATGAAAAAGGAGAGGTTTCAGTTAACCGATTTGAGCCCTTGTTCGAAGATAAAAATGTCTACATGTACAAATCAAAAACGCCAGAGGAAATAGAAAAAATTAAACAAGAAGAGATAGAAAAAAATAAGCAAGAAGAAGCTAGAAAGAACAGATATAAAAATAGGAGAAGATCAAGTGGGTCAAGATTGTGGGACCCATACTTGAGATAATGACATAAACTTTTTAGGAATTTATCAATGAAGAAGAAAACGTTAAACTGATTTGTTAACCTTTCAGGTCTGGTTTGGTGTTTTCTTTTTTTCTCTTCGTTTCTAAGATAAGAAATGGCAAGTCATTATTTGAAAACATTTACAGTAGGTGAATTTCTACTTTTTGTCAAAAAGTGTGTTATACTTATTTAGTTAAAAAACAAACCTCTAAGAATGGCTTTTTAATAGCGTTCTCAGGGGTTTGTTTTTGATTTTTTTAACAAAAGGGGCTTGTAAGGTGCATGTTATAGCACAAAATTATCTAGCTTTTCAGTTAGTTCTTTTTTCATGTTACTAGTTACATGGGAATATATCTCTAAAGTCATTTTTGAGTCACTGTGTCCGACCCTATCCATAATCTGCTTTATAGGGACCCTCATTTCGGCCAAGAGAGAGATGTGGGCATGCCTAAAAAGATGGCTAGTGATTTTAAAGTTAAATCCTAAACTTTCCCCCGCTTTACCTAAAACAGTATTAAAAGATGGAAGTGGCAGCGGTGATCCGCTTTTGGTGATAAAAATATATTTTTCCTTATTATCTGTCTTGTAAAACTTCATAGCATTATTGATAAGAGTTTCGTTGATTAACTCGAGGACACCATCAGTGACAACTACATCTCTATGCGAATTAACTGTCTTTGTAGCTCCCTTAGTTTTCGTTACATAGTCATAAGTGCCGTTGATATGTATTATATTATTTTCCCAGTCTATATCTTGCTCACGTAGCCCACACAATTCCCCATATCGCATGCCCGTTTGGTAAAGTATACTCACCATCCTGGCATGGTGATAATTTTTAGGTCTTTGATTAAAGTAATCAACAATTTTTTTAACATCTTTTTTGTCTAGATATTTGCTATCCAATACCTCCGTGACTCTTTTATTTTTGTGGTATTTTACAAATTCAATCTCATTTTTAGTGATACAACCGATGCGCATACCATACTTATAAACATTTTTGAGTCTTGTGTAATACTTGTTGAGAGTTTCGTTTGCATAGTTTTTAGCAAAAATAGCATTGACGATTTTTTGTAGGAGTAACCTATCTATATTATTGACAATGCATCCTTTAGGGAAGAGCTTTAATAAATTTTTATCTATACTTCTAAAGATTCGCTTACTAGTATTGCGTACAGTTAGTTCCCATTCAACTCGATACGCGGAGAATAACTCTTCAACACTCATATCAGATGATATGCTGTTAGATGACACTAAGCTAATTTTCTCGTTTAAGTGCTTCTGTACTTTTTTTCGAGATTGCGGTGTATCTCTATCCATTGTTACAGATTTTTTCTTACGTCTACCTGTATTGTATATGGATCTTTATAGTATTCAATAAATTTAAATTTTCCGTTATCTAAAATTTCTACATGCATTTGATTATGCCTTTCATTTTTGATAAAATAGGCATAAGAAAACGAGCCTTTTTAATGCTTGTTTCTTATGTTAGTTACGCCCTGCGCTCGGACCGACCAAAGTTGAGCGTGGGGCTTTTTTTATTTGTCATTTAACTTTTTCAATTCATTGATGATTTGCTGGTTTTGATCCATGAGGATCCAGTTTTGTTTAACTATCGTCGACAAATACCCAACTTTTGTTTGTTCCTCTATTTTAGAAAAACTTAAAGCTAAAGAAGCACGTCCTAATCCTTGAGCCGAAAGATCATTAACAATATTTTTAATAGGTTCTGCATATTTGTCTGGTAAGTTACTGATTCCGTGCTGTTCTAAATATATTTCTGCCATTGATTTTTTTGGACTTTTTTCGTTTTTGTTAAATAATCCCATTTTTTCTCCTAAACACTGAGCTATAAGCTTAATTTTGACTTTGCTCTAAAATTATTTCGAGTTTTTCTTGCAAATCATTTATTTTAGACAAACTTCTACCTCTGTCGTTTGAGTAGTAGTTGATTTCGTCGTAAATTCTATTGACACTTGATGGAGCATTTAGCGAATTTAAGTAATCATTTATTTGTCCCGCGTTGTAAAATGAAGTGCAACAAAAAAGACATGTTCGTCTGATATACTAGAATTCCCCAATTCAGTATGGAAAGCAGATGAACATGTCCAACATTAATTCTACCAGAAAATCATCCTATTCTCATCTTTCAGCCACAGAACGGGGTGAAATTGCTGCTTATCTTAAAATGGGAAAGAAACCCGCTGAGATTGCTCGACTCTTGGGTCGTCACCGTTCTACAATCTGCCGAGAAATAAAACGTGGTTCAGTAGAACAGGTAAAGGATAAGAATGGAAAACAAACCTTCTTCAACGCCTATTTCGCTGATAGTGGGCAACGTGTCTATGAAACCAATCGTCAAAAGAGTTCTTATCTCAAGTTGAATAACTGCTCCGCTAGGTTCATTGAACAATTAGAATCTGCCTTGACGGCTAACATTCGTCTCCATAGTGTGGATAGTTTTGTTCAGACTTACAAAGTGAACCATCCTGAAGAAGTCGTCCCCTCTACCAAAACGATTTATCGTTATATCAAAGAGGGGGTATTAGCTATTAAACCAATCGATTTGCCTAAGATGGTTAGTATCAGAAAACGTTCTAAGAAAGTCATGAAGACGAATAAGAAGACTTTAGGTAAATCTATCGAAGAACGTCCAGAATATATTAATGATCGTTCTGAATTTGGGCATTGGGAGATTGATTTGGTTCTCGGCAAGAAAACCAAAGGTGAAGCTGTTATGTTGACTTTGGTAGAGCGCCAGACACGCTATGCACTAGGAGTTAAGCTAGAAGACAAGCAATCCCAAACCATTAACCGTGCTGTCACGCATCTCATCAGTCAGTATCCTATTGCATCCATCACAGCGGATAATGGTTCTGAGTTTAGTTTACTCTCAAACTTAGAAGCTGTTGAAGTTTACTTTGCACATCCCTATTCTTCACATGAGAGAGGAAAAAACGAGAACTTCAATGGCCTCCTCAGAGAATATGTCCCTAAAGGAGTCTCACTTAATCCACTAACCTCTGAAGAACTTGACAATTATATTACTGCCATCAATGAGCGCCCAAGACGACTTCTTCAATATCAATCCTCAAAATTCCTGTTTGAGCTATCCCGAACAGCTTAACATCTGGAACTCTAGTTATCTATGAACTGGTTGCACTTGACTTGACAACTTGCGAATCAATCATTTTATCACAATATCGCACATTTTCTTTATGATATTTTATCTCAGATTTATAAACAAGGATATCAAATTTTGTTTTATTCCAATTAGGGAAGTCAATATCTAGGCAAAGTGGATATCTTTTTGCAGAGTGAATATCCCAAAGAGTAATATACTTTTCATAAATTTCTCTACCTTGTTCTGTAAGTGATGTTTTTTCGGATTGATCTATTAACCATCCTCTTTTTTTAAATTGAAAAGTCAATTTTTCGGCATTTATGCTGTAATTTGTAAAAAAATACTTAGGAATTGCTACTGTTGACTTACGTCCATTTTTTGTTTTTCCCCACCAAACTAACAGAAGAAGCTCTCTAAGTTTAAAACCTTCATCCGTCCGATAACTGTCGTCATATTTCGGAAAATCATAAGGCCTCCCCAAAGCATCGGCAATGCTAGGACTTTGCTGTAACAGTTGATAGTATTTGTCTGTATAGTAATTAAAATCATCGTCACTAAAAGAAGATAAACTTAAGCAATCCCATAACGTACCTCAATATTCTTTTGGCATAAAGTTGCCAACGATTTTACCTATAATTCGTGGATCTTCACTAAAAGGAGCGAATTTGTCATGATACTTTTTGTTTAAGGAGACTAGCTTCAAACCTTCTTTTTCTCTATAAACTTTTTTAATATAGGTTTGTCCATCCCATTCAACAGCATAGATACCACCATCATAATCAAAACCAGTTTGTTTTATAAGTACAACCTCACCATTTAGATAAGTTGGTTCCATCGAATCTCCGAAGACCCACGATGCAAAATCGTAATCCAGTTCTTCTTCGTAAAAAACAGTGTCATAATTTCCATCTCCGAAGTAACCATAACCTGTACCAGCCGAAAGTTTTTCATATACTCTATACTCGTATAACTTTTCTTCTATGGATGTTATCTTATTTTTTTGCTCTTTTAATTGCTCAGTAGCGTAGTCTAAAACCTTTTGTTTACGAGGGACGTTTAATTCTACCACCGTCGAAGTTATTTTTTTGACGAGTGGAGAAGTTGGTATCTTGAGTTCGTGATTCTTTTTACGAGAAGCAAACCTTGGGTCTATATCCGATTTCATTAAACCAAAATAATCAGCTATCTTTTGGACGTTACCAGGGATTGGTAAAGATGTCCCTTTTACATATCCTGTAAGCGTGCTAGGTGGGATTCCTGTAGCTTTTGAAAGTTCAACTTGCTTTGTATTCGTTTCATTGAGCAAATTATTAAGTTTGCTCGAAAAGAATTGCATCGCCTCGATTTCCTGAGGGGTTAACTTACCTCTTCCTCTTGCCATTATTTTTCCTTTCGAATTTTTATACTTATATAATATCGTTTTAAATCGTATTTGTAAATAATATTTTTAAAATAAATACGATTTTTTTCGGAAAAACATTCGCCATACGATTTAATTCGTAGTATACTATAGTCAAGCTTAAGGAATTAAGCAAAACAAAAACTCCCAAGAGGGAGTGGAAAGGGTGGGTTAGAATGGCAGTGGTCTTTCAGGTCTTAGGGGTTTGTTATGGGTTTCTAGTGATAAAAATCTGGGACCGATATAGTTTTTTTTGTTCCCCAAAAAGTTCTCTAAAGTGGATTTGGATAAGTTTGGTAAGCTTAGCTTTTGGGATAATACTGTTCCTTCTGTTAGCAATTGTTCAATAATGAGGTCAAATAATTCAGAGGCTTTTTTTGCAAATATTTCATAATCATAATCGTATTCAGCGTTACGATAAAAATGTAAAGAGGTTGCAGAATTTAGGGTGTATTCAGAGTATTTCATAGCAACTGATACAGGTAATTTTTCAAAATTTTTTAACAATAAGTTTGTCAGAAAATCTTGTGTATTTGTTGTATATCTAGTAAATGCCACTAGCCAATAATAACTTTTGTTATTGAATGATTGCGAATTCATCCACTTTATTAACGGTACATAGAGAGTTAGGTATATTTCTTTTTCTTCATCAAATTTCAATTATATCACAGAAAGGGGGTGGGATAATGACGAAAATGACACTAAGAGTGCTACGCGTTAATTATAGTCTTAGCGCTAAAGAAGTTGCGCAAGAGCTTGGTATTCACCATCAAACTTTATTAAAATACGAAATTGATAGTAGCAAGATCCCTGTATCGCTACTAAATGAATTGGCAGATTTTTATAAAGTAGATGTTAATAATATTTTTTTAGGCAATAAATACGATTTAAATCATATAAAACAATTACAACACTAGAAAGGACAATATGAACGAACTAGAAAACAAAATAAATGAACTTGAAGAAATAGTAATCAACATGGATGAAGTAGCTGTAGTGATTCCATGGAAGGTAGCAAAAAACCTACTACAAAGAGCAGGTTATTTATCAGAAGAGGAACGCAGATTGTTGCAGTGGAAATTTGGAGATTCTCCCCACCAAGGTAAACGTTCCGAAAAAGTCCGCAATATGCTAGAGGGACTTAGGAATAGTGGAAATTCCGAGA
>NZ_AEUX02000005.1 GCF_000188015.2 Streptococcus ictaluri 707-05 | reverse complement strand
TAAGACTTCATCTAAAGTTGCCATATTATTGCTCCTTTCGCCATTCAGCGTGCATGCGTTTAACCGCCGCTTCAATGTACATTTCTAAATCTTCATTGGATAGGGTGACGCTGTGCTTAGACAACTCGCTTTGCATGCTTATTTTTGCTTCTGTGAGTTTTTCAATGCCTTTGATGTCTTTATCATAAGCAATCTGTTCAACTGCTTCAACAGCGTTTATTGCGACGATTTCAGCGATTTTAACAGCTTTTTCGCCACCTTTTTTAAGCAGATAATCTTTGACCAACTTGACTACAATACCTGCAAAGATAGTCAAGATTGATAGAGATGACCCTGTGATAATATTAGTGATTTCTTGCATTTTATTTCTCCTTTGTCTCTAATACAGTTAAGCGGATGTCGTGTGCATCGAGTCTCCCCTCGTGCACCTCAATGTCTTTTCGCATCTCAGCACGCTCTTTTGTAGCGGTGTTGAGATTGTAGTTTAGGTCTTTGATGGCATCAGTTAGAGGATTTACTGTATCTGTCAATAATTTGTTATTTTCTGCTTGTAACCGCTCAGCCAATCGGCTGTCTGGCTCGATGACAAGCTTTTCGTAAATCCAAATCATAGCACCACCAATGAGGGCAAGGGCACTAATAGCCGTCCCAAGCTCTTTTAGTTGTACTAAAAAGTCGTGCATCTAGTCACCTCACTCTGCCTTTTTGTCAACTTTTTGGCTAAGCAGCTCCATCACACAATCACGTAAATTAAATAGCTTCGGCACTTGTTCAAACTCACAGATGCCGTCACGAACACGACGATACCATACGTCAACGATTAAATAGTCTGTTGTAAATGTCATAGTCATTTCTCCTTGTTTTAACAGTTCAAATAGGGTCACAATAGTGTTTAAGGTGCGTTCCATCACTCTTTACCAGCAACTTCAGGCATCGTTAGTCCAGCTAAGCTTGACGTTACCAACTCAGTCAATTCGACGACAGCTTTATCAACCTTAGCTTGATTATCCTTAATAGCCTGTTCCCCTTTTGCTTGCATGGCTGCCATTTGCTTATCGTATTCCTTGACTTTTTCGTTAAGGATTTCAACTTTTTGCACCGATTCTGCCACAGCGTACTCAGTCACATACTCACGCACAAAAGCTTTCAAAGCCATATCCATTAAGTCATCTGCTTCCTTAGCTGTCTGGTCACCAATTAATTCAACAGGGATAAATAGGCCACCATCACCAACTAGTCGCACTTCTGTTTTAGTAATTTTGCCCTCTTCATAGATAGGATATGGTTTTCCTGATAGTTGTAATGTTTTCATCTTATTCTCCTTTTTTACTTTCTTCAAATTGTTCTAAAACGTTGTCAATTAAGACAATTTCGCTAGCTGTAAACTCATCTTCTGACTCTGCTAGATACTACTAAAAAATCAATAAATCGCTTAGAGTACTCATGGCCTTTAATAGTGATAAGCTCTTCCCCAAGCTCTGTGAGCAGGTCGTTAAGCTCGTCAATTTTTGTCGGGTCTGCTAGCTTGATGTTTTTGCGCTCATCGATGACAAACTTGCCATCTTTGTCTTTGGCCGCATACAGATTAATAAGGTCACCCTCATCCTTGGCATACTCTTTGATTTTATCGACCACTTTTGCCAATAATTTAGCACGTCCACGATTGGCACGCATATTAGTGACCTTGATTTTGTCTAGTACACTATAAAGTGTGTTTAATTCTTTGTTTTTTAGTGTTAAATCCATGTTTTCTCCTATAGCCCGTTTCCATGGGCGTTATACTCTCTGATAATTGCGCTGGTGGTATCGGAGTTAAAACTCCACGCTGTGTTATTGGCATGTAACCAACACCTCCACAAGGCCTCAACTGATGCATACAAATCATTCATATCAAGCACTTTTTTCATTTTGTCTGGTCTAAATTTAAATCCTCTATTGATGTTAAAGTCATCTGTAATCAAGACATTATCACCGTATAGCTCGGTTTGGTCGACTGCAGCAGTATGGTCATAGCCTGTAGCATACCTAAACGACCTCAAACCCGCAAAACGACCAGACGAGGCCGAATTAACACCATCACCAGATGAGGTGATACCAATAGAGGCATATAGTGCCGAACCAGTATAGCCTTTTGGCGTCGCATTACTAAAGTGGACAAAGGCAGTGTGTGTACCGTCTTTACGTACCAGAGCGTTATCCCTGCTGTTAAAGTTGATGGTGGCATTACTGTTAAAATCCATCTTGGCGGAGTTGAGGTCGATAAGCATCGCACTATTACGAGCCTTAATAACCTTGCCCTCAAGCATGTCAACAATCGCATAGCCAATCTTTGCCTTGATAAAGTTAGCGTCTAAACCAACGATACTGCTAACGTTTAGATTAATAATACGAGCCTTAGAGGCATCTAAAGTACCTGCGATAATCTGGTCAGCTCGTATCTTGATAGCTTCGGCAATCTTTGTGGTAAAGGTGCCATTAACAGTGGTATTGCCATCAAGAGCGATGTTTTTACCTGCAATGACTGCGCCATAAGCGTTGAGGTTAATCGCTGAGATTATCTCACTACCAGACATTTTACTTTGCGGGATTTTGTCTTTAATCGCAAACATGATACTGTCACCAGATAGTTGCAGCATAGATTGGATTTTTTCCAGGGATACGCTGGCATTAATTAAGCTTTTAAGCTGTGTAAAGTTAGAGGAGATAGTCTCATCGTGACTAGATATCCTGCGCTCATAGCCTGCCACTGTTTCTGCCAGACTATTGTAATTGCCTTCAGCGTCACGTAATCGTCTGGCATAGCTCTCAACCGTTGATTGGATTTGACTAACTGCACCAGTGCGATCCCGTATCTCTTGAGCAATTTTGTCTGAGGTTTGAGCGACTGATGATTGTAGCCCAGTTATCTGATTTTCAAACTGTCTGACTATGCCACTGGCGGAAGCCTTAATCTCAGCTTGCAAGCCTAACTTATCATCACGTATGGTGGCTTTTAGCCCTTCGATACCAGCTTGATAGCTTGCGGATAAGCGCCTATCAGCGTCTTGATACTCACGCTTAATACCTTTGATGGTCTCATTAATAAGCGCTAGTTTTTGGCCAGTATCATCAGTTATGCGTGTAGCGATACCATCAGCTTTTTCGACGATTTCCGTTGTGATGTTATCACGATGATACTCACGTAACATGCCATTTGTCGTAAGCTTGATTTTTGACCAAAGGTCAGAGTTTTCGGTGTCTGTCAGCTCTAAATTAATAGACTGTAGGCCACTAAGCATCTCCTCGAGACTCTTAAAGACACCCGTTGACTCACCGCTACCCTCAACCACTACTGGTGCTACATAGCCAGTCGCTTTATCCCCTCGCTCAATCATGAGTTGGTTAAAATGCGCTGTCCCTAGACAGTTGCTGGCTAGTCTAACTGTTTGGTTGTCTTGACTAGCAGTAAATGTATAATGCACACGGCCGCCTGGTCCTATGACGAGATTTGACTCGTCTAATGTTAATGTTGGATCTCTGCTCATTTGTCACCTCTTAATCTTGCAAAATTTTAAATGTTGGGTTTTTATACTTGTCTATCCCATCAAACGGATAATTCCACGACTCGATAGACAGCATTGTGCCTCCGCCACTAAGTACCCTAACTGGTTTTTGTAGCTTTGCGACGATTTTGCCGTCAACCTCAACAGCGACTTTATCAACTCGATACCAGTTTACACCGTAGATTGCAAAATCCTGATTGTAATCAATAACAGCATAATCATTTAACTTAGATACGTTAGCGTCTACATACGCTGTAATGTTGTAGACTTCTTGCGGCTCTACTGATTGAGACCAAATGACCTGATTGTTACAGATAACGCGAGCTATAGCCCGTCCATCAATCGTAATTGATTGATACAAACCCATTGCGGTAGGAGGCTTTGGGACGCTAGTATCTGGTTTTGATGATGACTGATAGTTATACTTATTTGCCGCATAGACATCAGCTTGTGTGCTAGACACAATGTGATAGATATTAACATCTCTGCCAGCTCTAAAACGGTACTTGTCGCGGTTAGATATGTAATAGCTATCTATTTGCACGCTCTTGCCCCAAACCAGCTTTGTATCTACTGCTTGCTCTACTAACTGATAAAAAATGTTATCTGGTATATCTTGTAACGTCATCATTTGCCTCCAGATCGCTCAAAAACAATCATGCCGCTGGTATCACTTGGCACTTGACCCTTATCAACCACTTGGACAGATAGGTACTGACCCGTGACCTCATCTTTTAGCTTGCCAATATTGTTAAGTTGATATTGGATGTCGCCTTGTCTGAGATAACCAGACAAATATCCTTGAAGCTCACTCTTGGAAAGGTAAAGCTTGTCCGCAACCGGTTGTGGTAAGTACTCGCTATGACTATGTTGGGCATTGGCTTTGTGGTTTAAAGAATTCTGTAAGCCCTTGATATCGTCAATCTCGTGTTTGTGCTCTTTTTTAGCATAAGCAGCTGCGATTTGTTCTTTCGTTAGGACATTAACTTCGCCAGGAGTAGTTAATAACTTCCCTGTTGAGGTAGCAGTCACGTAGTTAGAGCCAACATAAGTAACCGATACCTCCAAGTAGTTATCCACTCGGGTTGTCGTGTTACTTATGGTAATCAATACTTTGTCTTTGACATTGACGTCTTTGGTTGATTCGTTGACATACCAGCTAGCAGAGTAACTAGGGCTACTATAGCTTTTTAAAAGACTATCAGAGTAACTATAGTTGCTCGTAAACATCTTTTGAGATAGTCCTAAAAAGTCATTAATGGCTTTAACATCTGGCGCACCCACGGTTTTTAGCTCTGACTTTGTAACATAGTCATCTAAGTTAATTCCTCTAGCATCACCAGTATCACCTTTTGGGACAACAATTTGTGTCCCATCGCTAAAAGATACCTGCGTTCCGCTTGAAACACGCTTATGATTTGTGATAGTAATGCTATCCCCTTTGGGACCAGTCTTGCCAATCGGACCCATTGGGCCAATTGGGCCTCTTTCTCCTGTAGGACCTTGAGGTCCCATAGGACCACGCAAGTCGTTTAGCTCACTAAATCGGCTTTTACCATCGCCAACTTTTGGGTAACCTGTAGTCATGTCAATCCCAATTTCTCTCTCTCGCAAAATATCGGAACTTGATTCCCACTCTTGCGTGGACATGCCTCTATGCTGTATCCTTGCTGATGCAACTTCTTTTGACATTAAATACCTCCATTTCCGTCAAAAATAATATCTGGGTTTTCCGCCCAATCTAAAGCAAGTTTTGCGTTATTACCATCCACAACCTCTTTATAAGCCATCCCCAGAGCTAATTCTTGCGTGTCTGACGCATTTAAAGCTATTTGCTTAGATTTGTACCAATCACCACTTAAAGTGGCTGAGTAGCTCAAAGGATAAACGCTGATGACCTCTGTGTCCTTGGTGAGATTAAAGGTCTGCGGTTCCATCTTGGCCTTCGTTGGTGTCAGCACTAGCTTAAGTCCCTTGTTATTAGCCTGCGTCAGCGTGATAGCCACTTTTTGGAGCAGCTCACAAGTCTGACTAAAGCTAATTGTGTAGGTCTCGCCACGCTTAAAGCCGCCGTCGTTGGCCTCAATCTCGATAAAGTCCTCATCATAAGACTTAGTACGATTAGGGTCGCCAACCAGCAAATTTTTGTTGTAGCGGGTCTTACCATCTGTGCCTATGATTTCAGCGTTTAATCGGGCTGTCTCGCTTGTCTCGCTGACCTTGTTTTTTAGGTCATCAAAGTTTTGCTTAAGTGACGGGATGTCATCAACTTTGATAGATTCAGTGATTTTCTTAATAGCTTCTTCGGGCAAAGCTAGATTTTTGAGCGTTTCTCTAAACTCTTCAAGCTCTTTATCGGTGCGTTGGTTGATTTCTTCTTGCGCTTTTTTGGCTTTTTCGAGCTCCGCTATTGCGCCATCATAGGCTCTTTGACCAAAGTCTAAGTCCTCTGTGTCAATAATTTTGACCCACTGATTACCATCCCATAGCCATGTCCGCTGATACTTACCGTTTTTTTCGAACCAGTAGTCGCCTATCTTGTGCTCAATATTGTCATCTGGTTTTTCGCGCCAAACACGATTGCCATTGATGTCTAGGAGATATTTCGGCAAGTTAAGCTCAAACTGCTTCTGGTTATTGACAATCACTTTTTGGTTGTTTTCCAACGCATTGATACGCTCTGAAACCCCGCCAGTCAGGCTCTTAGAGATAGACTGACCAATCGTGCCTAACTTGATAGTATGATTGCTATCGGTATAGACGTCATAGACAATCTCAACGACTTTTTCGGACTCGGTTGTGATGCCAAATTTTGGATAATAGAGCGGTACAACATCGCAAAGCTCAACCTCTTCCATGACCCTAAAATCTTGGTAGTCAAGTGTTTGTGACAAGTCAATATAATCAACCTCTATACTGACTTTTGGTGCACCAACATCATTGTCTTTAAGGTACTTCTGGGCTAGCTTTCGGATTTCTTCGATCGTTGGCTCTTTTTTACCCTTGTCATCATTAAAATGACTAGATAAATCGACCATTTGAATTCTGCGTTGGGCGTATAAGTCAAGATACTGACCGTCCATGATAAACTCAGGCAGTGTCACCAATTGTTCTTCGGGTTGTTCATGCTCGCCTACATGCGGCTTACCAGAGGCTTCCTCTTGCGGTTTTGGTTGTGGCGTATATCTAACAAACGGATAGATAGATGTGTAGCTGCCATCTAACAACCTTTCCTCTTCAACACTTACGATATTGCGGCCATACTCTAACACTGTAGGGGCTTTACGACCCATTTGTTTGTGTAAGATGATGGTGCGATTATCAAACTCGTACTCCCCGCCATAAACATCCAAGATTGAGCCAGCGACACCCCCTAGAGCAGCTCTAGCATTGCCGACTTTATCAATCTGCCAGTTAAAGCTACCAAGTGTTAAGATATCACTTTTAACATCAAACTTATCATCTCCGACAAGATTCTCCTGCCAAATTTCAAGGGCAGTCTCAGCACTGACACTTGATCCTGTTACGATTGGCTTTAGAGCAATATCTTGCGTGCGCATTGAGATGTGACGTGCAAAAATCTCTATGTGATCTTTACTGTTTCGTAGTACCCGATTAATCTCAAAAGTCTGCCACTTAGTCCTACGACCAGCATCAGACTTGATTTTCATCTCCTCTTTAAAAGTAGAGGCAAAGACACCATCTAGTGGATATTTGATATATAGCGAGTAATTGCCATTACGCTCACGAGTAGCTTTAACCTCGTAAGCGTCTGCAATTTCCCCAAGACCAAAAGTCCTAAACTTGGTCTCTTTGGCCTCGTATAAAACTGGTATCATACTTTAACCCCCCAATTAGGTGTTGCAGTGATGGTAAAGTTACCAGTCCACGAGATATTATTTTGCCCCACATCAAACAAAGGCATGCGGTGATGTTCTGTCCTGACAATATTATCCCAAGCTGATAAGACATCTTTATAGACGAGATGTCTTTCCATATCTATGACGAGTTCTCCTTGGACATTTTCGAGTCCTGTCTCAAAGCCATTAATGGTTAAAATACCATCGCCTGTGCCTTTGATTTTTAAGATAGGTTTAGCCTGAACGTTGCCGGGATTTTGCAGAGTACCACCATTAACGAGAGACACCTCTTGCTTACCTGTTTTTAAATATTTAATAGGGTGGATTAAAAAGTTAGCTCTTAAACTTCCGAAGTTACGTAAGACCTCTTTTATACTAAATGGAGTGATATGTGTTGCTTTGTAGATATAGTCAGGTTCCCAAGATAACTCTAAATCTTTCCAGCCTGTTACATTAAGCCAATTGCTTATGTCGGTCTCTACTTCTGTCAATCGCCTTTTACTATACAAGCGCAAAGGATAAGAGCGTTCGACAGCTTCGAGCCTTTGGTTGTCCTTTAAAACCACTCCATCACGACCAGGTACTTTAATTTGGCCAACATCATAAAAGGTCGAGTCATGCTCAACATCATTAATAATTCTCAAATCAAAATCTGAAGATTTTTTACCATCAAATTTGATAAAAGCTGTCATCAAATATCACCTAACCTTCCTTGTTGTTGTTGCATATACCAATAAAACTCTCTAAATAATCGTTGATATTTCTCACGACTATTACCGTCAGATTCGTCAACATTGACATTAAGGGTAAAACTGTTATTTGAGTTATTTGTGGTCTGATTAGCAATCCCCGCAACTCCTCCGCTAAATCCAGAAGCTATTTCTGGGGTTGCATTAATCGTCATTGACTCTTTTAGCTTTTGCATAGATGAGTCAATGACTTTTCTATCTGCATCAATACCTACAGCGATACCTTGAGGGATAAAACGTCCAACCTCATCTCTCATAACCCGAGATGGTGAGTGGATATCTAGGGCGCTTTGAATTGTTGCCGTGATACGTGCCGCTATATTTTGAGCTGCAGCTAAAGCCGAGCCTGATCCTGCATAGATACCGTTCGCCAGCCCTTGCATGGCATTAACACCGTGAGAGTGCATTGGACCGCTCATCGTGCTAAAAGCATCTGTGATTTGGTTTGATTTGCTACGCATATCATTGACAATCTGCTGCCCTTTTTGAGACATCTGTTGAGCCATGCTCTGCATGGTTTGCATAACTTTTGATGTTCCGTTTGTTACACCATTACTCAAACCATCAGTGATATGGCCACCGTACTCAGTAAATACTCTAGATGGCGAGTGAATGCCCAACTCTCCTTGGAAAGAGCGTTTAACTTCTTGACCCATTTTGATACTTGCGTCACTTGCTTTACCCGCTCCTTGACTTATACCTTGAGAAACTCCATTAGGGATTTCTTGGCCAAGTTGAGCAAAGTTAGCAGCTTGCAGTTCGGTCTGTAACCCCGTAGAAACATTTGTAACCATGCCCTTGACTTTTTCTGGCATTTCCACACCTGCTGAGTCTAAGACGCTCCCCATTGCATTTTTAGCAGTTTCTGTGGCTGCTCTAAAGTTTTCCTGCAAAGGTGCTAATTCTGCGTCTGTTGCATCCACAAAAACTTGCGTCTGTGTGGCTCCTTCAGGGCCCATGCGCCTTAGTTGCTCCAAGATACCTTGATCCACACCACGCTGAGCCAAAATCTCCAAATTAGTAGCCCACTGTTCAGTAGCTAACCTGTTCTGCTCAAGGTTGGCATTCATTTGCTCAATTGACAGAGCTGTCTTTTGCTCGATAGCATCAAAAATAGATGTCGTTGTCTCTAAAAGTTCAGAGTACTTAGTGCGCATATTGTCTATGGCAGTTCGTTGAGCTTCTGACATATTTTCGTAGGCCAAAACCTGTCTTGCTGATCCTGATTCTTCAGCAGCGGCCATTGCGTCTGCAGCAGCTTGTTGAGTAGCTGATGTCTTGTTATATTCCTCTTGCAGTTGAGTCTGCATGTTTTTAAGCTTGCCCTCTTCTTCTGTAAGCTCGGCAATCTTTTCTTTTCGGACGGAGTCTGAGACATTGGCTTCTTCATTCCATTTTTTGCGCAACTCCGCATTTTCAGCTAGTTTTTTGCTAATCTCACTACGTTTCTGTTCAATATTTAACAGGTTTTGTTGCGCTGTTTGCCATGTGCTTTCTGCTTCCATAGCGCTAATGCGTGACTTAATTTGATCTGCGTTGTGCGAAAGAGAGTTTGAGTTTTTATCGTAGGCCAAGTTTAAGCCATCAATAGATCCATTAAGCTCGTCAATCTTATTCTTCAGATTTCGTTTTTCGCCTGCAGTTTTGTTTTCTTTGGCTGCTAACTTAATGATTTCATTAGCTAATTTTTGATGAGCAGCAGTGCTTTCTTTGACGGACTCAAGGCCCTTCTTACGCTCTTGCACGCCCTCACGGACAGAATCTCTTAGCTGTTTATTGCTTTCAACTAGCCCTTCTTGTTCTTTTTTCAGCTTTTTAGTCTCACCTGACTCTTTAGTTAGCCATGACCACAAACTTACTCCAACAGCAACTAACGCACCAATCGCACCTACTACCCAACCAACGGGACCTGTTAAGGCTACAAGTGCCGCTTTAAGAGCAGTTACCGCAGCGGTACTGGCTATGGTTGCAGCAGTAGATAAACTGATAGCTCCTGTCATAACACCATAAATAACTGTACTGGCTTTTAAGACACCTAACTGAGACAGCCTTGCGACCATATCAGCTTTAGTCATCGTGGTACTTACCGCTTGTACCGCAGTCACAGTCTTAATGATTGTTGCTCCAATACTCATTGATGCAGATGCCATAACCCAAGCTCTATTTAGCGCTTTAATCATTGTTATGGTCTCATTAACTGCCCTCATGGCAGCTAGACCAGATGCTACACCAACTAAGGCGGGCGACAGAGCTTTAACGACTGATATTCCAGCACCAATAACACTAAACAAAAGTTTAAATAGCGGTGTACTAGCTTTAATGCTTGCATTGATCGCACTAAAAGAAGCATTGATAACAACTTTCAAACTATCAAAATGGTCAGCTATGCTCTTGCCTGTTGCAGCCTTAGACAAATCATCCAAAGCCTTAATGCTATTGGCCACGCCTTTTGCGATAGCATTCTTGATGTTGTTAAAAGAGGTTTCAATCCCTTTGCTATTTTCTTTGGCAAGCTCTGCAAAACCGCCGACACCGTTATTCAACTCAATCAACTTATTAGAAAATTGATCGAATGTTATTTGGCCATTTTTTAACGCCTCATAAAAATCCTTTTGAGCAGATGCTCCTGCAAAGCCAAAAGCTTCCGCAGTTTGTTGCAAGGCATAAGGCATTGTTTCTTGGAGAGTTTTCCAAGCTTGCATGTCAACCTTACCGGCTGATAGCATTTGGGCATATTGCTCCAGCCCTCGACTGGCAGCCTCAGAGGATGCCCCTGAAGCTAAAAAGGCATTGTTTAAAGCCAGTGTGAGATTTGTTGATTTGTTGATATCTTTCGTAATAGAGGTCAACCGTTGAGCTGTTCCAACGACCTCATCAAGGGTAGTCGGTAAACCATCAATCCCATTAGCCAGCTTATCTGTTGACCTTGCAACATCCTCAGCACTATGCCCCATTGCTTTCATCACCCTTGGATATTTTTCCAGAGTGTCAAATCTTGTGATAGCCTTACCAAGAGATTGGGTAACCAAATCAACTGCAGCCGAAGCTAATTTAAAGACTCCTGCACCAACCGCAAATTTTTTAAGAGAGGAGCTGCCTTTGTCACCGTGCTTGGCAACTTTATCTAACTCACTATTGAGTACCTTTACCTGCTTACCATCAACGTCAACAAGTATCGTTACCTTACCATCAGCTGCCATCGTCTTCCTCCTCTCCGTCATCTAAACTGTACTTAGCCTTTAACTTACGCATGTTATCTCTATAGTCCTTATCGCCTTTGCCATCATCTTTCCACTGCCTAATAGCTATGATACGTTGCATGATAGTATCGTCTGGAAGAGCATTTAAAAGAGCCTTGAATTCAACCCAAGACAATCTGTTTTGCTCTTTTAAAAGATTGATTTGGTAGGCTTGCCTAAAGCTCGCATAGATAAACTCAGCGTCTAAACTCAAATCAATGACTTTTTTGTTATCCTCTTTTTCTTTTACTACAGGCATTGGATTCCCTTTGATGTCGAGCTGAGGTTTCTCAGGCCTTTCCGTATCAATATAATTTTTTTTGATATAAATCCAAAGATCCACAGCGTAAGTAAAAGGCAAATCCGTTCTATCTAATAAAATATCAAGACACAAGAAACACTTTTCCGCCTCGTTTAAAAAATCATCATCAATAACATCAAAGACATCTAAAACCTTGTTAAAGCTCAAATCAATAGGATAGGTTTCACCTCTAAACTCAAACGACTCTACTAATGGATCGTTTAGTTTCATAGGCTACTCCTTTTTGTACTTTTTCGTTTTCTGCTTAACGATTTTTTCTCTTTCGATAGCTAACTCTTTGAGTTTGACCTCGATTTCCCTGCAAACAATTTCCAGAGTATTCTCGAGTGCTTCTTTGTCGGGATACTCCGCGTAGAGCTGTGCAAATGTACCTTCTCCGAATAGTAGATCATAATTGATTTCTAAGTATTTAGCTTCCAAATCTAAAGCACTTTGGGCAACATCTTTCGTAACCCCTTTATCTTCAATTTCGTTGTCTAAGTTGGCTTCGATAACCTGTTTTTCGTACTCGTTCAAACGACGTGAAACCTCGGCCTCTATATCAAAAAACTCAATCAATCGCTCTTGGCTTGTATCAAACCAAAGCTCTACCTGACCAATTTTGACCGGAAACCCTGTGCGCTTTAGGTCAACTACAATTCCAGACATAATTCCTCCTTAAAAAATAAAAGGTTGAGCAGTTAGCCCAACCTTACTAAACCTCGCTTGGGACGCTTTCTTTTGGCAATGAATTGTAAGTAATCTTACAGCCAAAGGCTTCAAAATCGGCAGCAGCACCAGAACCAGCAATAATTTCTGTCACTGTTGCAACCCCAGTCCACTGCTTCTTACCATCTGACGAAACTACCCGATGCCAAACTTTACGATCATCACCGAGCTTGTATTTTAAACTTGCGATATGAGCTTGCGCTTTATCATCAGGATCGTAGGTACCCTCAAAAGTATAGGCACCTTTTACACCAACTACCGTGGTTTCTTCGGTTCCGTCACCGTCATAATACGCTTCATCTTCTGTTTTTTCGTCGGTATCATCAGATACATCTTTAATCCACTTAGCTAGCTCCAAAAGATTTTCTTTTGTGACATCCGTTTCCTTGGCACCTGTTTTGTAAGGTGCAATAAAATGCCCACGTAGGGCGTTCTTTTGTCTCATTAGTTATTCCCTTCTATTTCTAAGTGTGCTGTAATATCCAGCACATAAATATAAAAACCTTGATCGCTTAAGTCATTTAAAAACGGCTTTTCGACATCAAGGCTAGTAAATGTGTACGAATGATTAAGACTTGGTAATTTTAAGTCAAAGTTAGACAAAGCACTGTTAATAGTCCACATCACAGTGCTTGCTAACTCCTGATTTTTAGTTTTGATTGCAATCTCAAAAGGCAGGCTTATCTCACGAGTACCGTCCATGTACTCGTTATTTACCTTCCCGCCTGGCATTGGATAAATGGCTAGATCTTCTTGTCTTGTTAGATAGTCAAGTCTAGGCTTTATACCTAAGTCTAATCCTTCGACAAATTGCCTCAAAACAGTTGCAAAATCATTTGTCATTTAAAACCCATTCCTCTCAGTAGCGCCCGTTCCCAGCTTTTGACAATTGTAGCATTAGCTAGTGCGCGCTTATCCCATCGCTTACCAGTTCCAGGCGTTGTGTACTTTTTAAATTTAAAAGACTTGTACTTGTTGTAAGCACCACCATAAAACTGGGCTCTGGCGTGTGGTCCGCTCCACGTTACACCTACACTGTTAGCTCTCGAGCTTCCTCTCAAAGCTCCGTCTCTGTAAGGAACATAAGGGTTCATGGACATCATGACTTGGTTGTTCATGATGAGCTTTCCTTTAGCTAAAGCTTGCGGAGATACTTTACGCTTGATGCCTCCCAACTCTACCACTACCTTAGCCATTAGATAACCTCCACTTCAAAACAAAAAATTTTGTTTGTTAGTGGGTGGTAGACTGGTATCACTTTATCAACGGTGTACTCAGTATCACCATCAGTGACAACAGCATCAACCCATGACTTATCGGCTACTGTCTTACAGTATTTAGGATAAATAAAGATAACCGACGGCTTAGTCTCTTGCCTTGCATTATCTTTACCTGCGGTTGCAAGATTACGGTCAAACCTAACGGGAGAGAGTGTAAAAGGTTCGTCATAGACAAACCCTCCATAATCACCTTTATCTTTGACAAGTTTTACCTGCAGTTTGTCAATAAGCAGTCTTTTATCGATCATAGCTAATACCCGTATATCCTAAACCAACAGCTAGTAACTCATTCTCTGCATCTAGACAGAGATTAAACCTGTCTGCCAGAGTTTTTTGTTGGCTGCCTTGACCATGCCCGACAGTATAGCTAATACTTGTCCGTCCTAGAGATATTCCAGCAAAGGATTGTTTATCCTCTGCTGTCATTACTCCTGAGTCATTTAAATATGCTATCTGATAAGCGATTGCCCGCTTTACAGCCTTTTGCACTAGGGCTATTTCTTTTTTAAAATCTTTGTAATCATAGCGATTACGACAGTAAAGATTGACAGCGTGGCTAGCACGTTTTTCCATTTTTTCAAAATCTTCTACATCGTCAAAACCCAAATCTTCAAATTCTTTTTGCGTTAAAAAAGCGATAATAACCACCTCCATCGGCTAAGACTCGAGAGCGTCATCTTCCTCTCTCTTGGCAGCCTTAGCCTTAGCTACTTTTTTGCGACATCTTTCAGTGTAATCTTAACGGCTTTTTCTGCTTTATAAAGATAAACACCATAATGCTTATTAGCTACGATTTGATTGATCGCTTTTGTGATATCTCGGCCTGTTTCAACCATTGTGTTACGTTTAAGCATGATACGTAGTGCACCTTTGCGGACCATATAAGCAGTGCCTTTAGGGCATTTGCGAGAACGCACAATTTGTACCCCTAAAACTTCACCATAAACACCAGAGACAACACGATTTGCTCCGACCTCGGTAGCACCTAACCACTCCTTCGCGGCATCTAAACGTAGGGTAGAGGCATCCGCCGGATTCATGACAATGACTGTCTCTGCGTCATCTTCGTCATTAAAAATATCAAGCGCTTTAGATACACCATCAACCGTAGCAGTAGCTTCCACAGTTTGAGTCGATTTACTTAACGCGTCAAGCACGTCTGCATCGACTTTGTGGTCAATAGCCTCAACGATTTGTTTAGCAGCCTGACCTACAGGATCCCCATATCCAGATAAGATAGCTTCATCAGTGATTTCGACACCTTTTCCGGCTTTTTTAATGGTCATAGTAGTCTTTTTGAAGCCAAGTTGAGTCATTGGGATAGCTTCACCCTCAGCAACATCTTCTGCGTCACCGATGTAATCCCATTTAGGCACTGTTAAAGTTGTACCTGGTTGTCCTTCTAAAGTTGTGTCTACTTCAGCGAGAGGAGCAAAGCGAATCGCTTTCCCTACCTCTGCGTCAATCATATCCGCTAGAACCTCAGGGTCTAGCATTTGTGCCATTTTAGTTGTTCCTACTGCCATTTTTTAATTTCCTTTCAATTGGTCATAAAGATTCTTATTTTTTAGTTTTAGGTCCAGTTTTTCTTGGTAAGACATCTTTGCAAAGTCTTCCTTAGACACCGAACCTTGTCCGTTATCAGCAGACGGGTTGCCTGCCACTGTGATTTTGGGAGCTTTATCCTTTGTTTGGCCAAAGTGAGGATACTTACCCAAAACCGTTTTGATTGCATCCTCTATGCTTGTCTCGTCAGTGACAAGACGCTCAGATAGTGCAATCACATCATCAATAGATTCAGCGTTCACACCTAAAGACATTGCTGCTAGCTTTGCGTTAAGAGCCTTATTGTTTGCCCGAGCTTCCTCAAGCTCTTTGTCTTTAGCATTCAAGATTTCTGTCTGTTTTTCTGACTCGCTTTTTTGTGACTCTTGCCACTCTTTGAAGGCTTTTAGTGCATCCTTGGCTGATTCCACGTCATCAAAACCTAAGTCTTTAACCGCTTTGTTATAGCCTTTAGAATGCTCTTTAGTTCCCACTCGATTCAGATCATCTTGTGTAAATGCTTTATCTTCTTGTTGATTATTTTCCAAGCCAGTAGTCTCTTGGTCGACGTTTTCGTTTGTCACATTTTCCATGTGCATTTCCTCCTATAAAAGCGATAGGTCGCTGATTTCCGTTCTTTAACGCCTGCGGATAAAGGCACAATAAAAAGCCGTATTGCTACGACTTTAAAAATTTGTTTTTAATTTCAATCAAAAGATCATATTCTGCTTTTGTGATTGTTACCATTTCAGGGCTATTCACAACCAGACGTTGATTTCTAATGCTATCTGGTTCAATTTGCTCTAACACCATATTATTTCTTACCCCACTTACGCTTATAATTTTTCTTGATGTAGGCAACCTCATCACCGATTGACTTGATGGCAGCTTGATTGTCTAGTGTCGCTGATTTAACTGCTGCAAACTCTCTATTTGTTGCTTGGACGTTTTGTTGTATAATCGCTCTCAGCTCTGCAATTTGTTTGTTTTGGTTCTTAATAGCTTCTGCTTGCATAGCATTTTCCGCAACCAGCATCAAAATTGCTGTTTCTAGTTTACGTTTCTTTTTGATTCGTTTATTCATTGTTTTCTCCTGTTTTTAAGCATAAGAAAAGCACCTAGCTTTTAGCTAAATGCTTATAAGATTAAATTGCTGATATTTTATCAACTAGATCATCAAACTTCTTGGGTCTATCTGAGACGCTTTCACCATCTTCCATTAAATGGCTAGATGTCTGCTGTAACTTATCCACTAATACATCCCAGTTATCGTCATTATCTTCAAGCTCAAACAAAGGAGAGACATCTTGATTGACAGATAACATAAAATCAATATCATCATTATTTAATATTTGATTACTTATCAACATTTCTCTGATTGTCATACTTCCTCCTTGTCCTTTCACCAGTCTTCCAAGTAGTTATAATCTTACCTGTATGTGGGTTAATATTTACGGTAACATGGGTGCCTACATAGCGCCTTGAAACTTTCCCACCGCCATCTACTGCATCAGGTCTAATGTAAATAGGGTTAGCTAATGCAGTAGCGATGTGACTCTCAGAGACACCCCTCTCATAAATTCTTTCCAGGAGGTGTCCGCTAATTTCTTTTATAGTGATTCCGTCACTTGTCTGTAAGCCTATTATATCATTGATTAGCCCTTTTTTCATCACAATTTCACGCTTCATCAGGTCTGTAACAAACATTTTAGACCTAGACTTACTTTCTATCAAAAAGTCACTATTGACAAGATGATTAAGTGCATCTTGTTTACTTCTAACATCCGATTGATATTGCCTAATCAACTCTTTATCACCCAATTGCTTTGCAACATGCAGTAGCTCTTTGCTTTTACGGATTGATCTCTCAATTGCCCTCTGCTTAGCTTGCGCATTCGCATTAGCTTTAGCTTGTGCAGGAGTGATATTTTTTAGATGCTCTGGCAATTCTGGCTTACTATTCACACCGACGACAAATGGCGTTTTAGTGTGCTTGCAGTTGATTCCCAAGCATCCATCAGGATCACCATGCCCGTAATCAGATAAAGCTAAGATTTTTATTCCTCCTTCTTCTCTCGCTTCGCCAGTGGTGACAATTTGATGTTGCAAAGGTGCACACATCTCTCTAGCTGTAGCTTTTTTTGAGTAATAGAAGGTATCAATGCCAAACTCCCTAGCAGGGGCTTCTTTGGCTTCGTTAAAGACTCGCCAAGTCGTAGTATTGATAACGGTACGAGCATAAGAGTTCGCTCTCCACTTTCTCCCAGCTTTATCTGTAAAGCCGTAAAAACCCTTTTTAAACCACTTCATCACAGTTTGATTGATAGCTTGGTCAGGTGTTTTTAAGCCTGTCACCACACCAGCAACAGCGTCTTGGATTATCCCTTGATAAGCTCCTATGACACTAATTGGTAAGGTGGTGTTAATCAAATTATGCACATCATCAACAGCCTGTCTGGCATAGTTAGATAAGTCATCTTGGATATTACTGCTAACTTGTGACTCTCTACCCAAAGCCTCTTCTAGCTGTTCGGATGTATTTTTATAAATTTTTAATCCTTCATTCTCAATGATATAGCGAAGTTGAGCTTCCGCAATGCCAGAATACTTTGCAATGAGCTTAATATTATCTGCATTAAGCAGACCAGCTTCGTGTAACTTATTAGCTTGCCAAAGATAAGGGTTATCCGCTAAGCTCGCTGGGCCTCTGGCTTTTATCCTCTCAATTACTTGATCAAATAACTCTAGAGTCAACCGATGATAGGTATCAGATACTTGACTAGCCTCCAAAAGAAGCTGTTCGTCATTTAACTTAATAGGCTTCTTTTTCATCTAATCACTCTCCGTATAAATGTGTGTCCGTTCGCTGTTGGTTGATGTCGTCAACGATTCCAGTATTAATTTCTGCAGCTATTTCTTGAGCTTTTTCCTCTGTCACGTTTAGCACTTTTTGGATTGCCATCTCACGAGTGCCAAAGCCAGCATTAACAACTTTTATCCAGTAGTCTAACTCAGCGTCTCGATCTGTAAAAACACCATCATCAAGACTTATGCTGATGTTATCCATGCCGGGAGCTTCGCCTTGGTACAAATCATAAGCTCTTGCAATCTCAAAGATAGAAATAACTAACTCTTTTAGTGATTGCTCTACTAAAGCGACAATGCTATTTCTCATTTGATACGTGTCTGAGTTTTCAGAGACGATTTCTGTCGCAGTCTTCATGCTATTGCCATCAAAACTAAATAATCCAGCAGATACACCTATTTGCATCTCAAATAACGACAGCCCCTCGTTGATGGCCTTGATATAGTCATCAGCTCTAATAGGTGTTGTTAGGTCCTGTATTGCGCTTGAGTCTAAATCCCTGCCGCCCATACGAATATAGACATTTTGATCAGACTCGAAGCGAGGCCTTGGAACAACATCGCCATCAGCGGTACGAACAGTTAAAGCAGTCAAGCTCTCTGGCACAGCAACTCGACGTTGACCCATCTTAACTTCCCACATAAATTCGTCATAGGTCGTATTGATAAAGTCAATCGTTGTCTTAGCATTATCAAAGATTGACAAGCCTAGAGGGCTATTAATATCCTTGTTATTCATTCCAGGGGTCTTGAGATAAGTAAAGATAGGCCTAGTCACATCTGTAACTTTAGCCTCGTCTTTTAAGTACTCGTATACCTCAGATAACGGCACTCGGCTACCTACCTTAGTTTTATCATCCGAGCGATATAGCTCATTTGAGATAACATAATCATCAGAGCTGTGCCACTCATGGAATTCTATCAAGGTATAATAGACCTCTTTGCCATTAATTGTCTTAATGGACTTAATAACAATAGCAGCGCTTGAAACATCCTGCGTGTTGCTCTGTAGTGGCAAAAAAACAGGCGCTTGGACAAACGCTACTCTAACTTTGTCGCCATCAACGTAGGGCCTCATGGCTAAGCCACCCAAGGCTAGACAGCTCTCGAGATATCGCTCGAAGTTTTTATTAAAGCGGTCGTTTTTTAGTGTCTCACTAATAAATTTATTAGCCGCATCATCATCAACCTTAATCTCTGCCTGCTCATTAAAGACAAGACTGGCAATCTTTTTGGCAGCTGTACGAGCAATTGGCAGGTGATTAAGGTCCCTTTTTTTAGTCTCGCCATCGGTGTTTAGATATAAGACACTATCCCAATCGCTCTTGTAGTACTTTAGATTGGTTGTTATACGGTCGTACTCTAGCTGACTGATAGCTATTTTAGGATGATCAGTTATATTTGTAAGACTCTGCGTTGTCATCACGTATTTACTCCTTGTAAAAAGATTTTTTATTTTTTGGATTACTCCCATTTAAGCAACTCCTTTAGTTGTAATACCGATGCACAAACACGTTGACGCTGTACCTAAACTCGTCCATGGCATGGTTATCTTTATCGATAGGTTTGCCATTGTCATCACGACTATATAGCCCTATCTCTTTTAAAAAGTGGTAGTGGTCATACTCTTCCTCGCTATGATTAACGAGATAAAAAGCGCCATCTGAGATTATATTTTGGCCACGCTCAATACCTACCTCGATACCTTTGGCTTTGCTAGATACATCTTTAGAGTTGTTTGGTGCTCCTAAAGTAAAGACACCCAACTTATGCAGCTCCTCCCTTAAAGATTTACAGGCGGGGTCTACAAACACCTCTGTATAGCGCATCTGATACTTTTTAATGCACCAGTCCATAAAAACTTTTAACTCTATTGCGTAGGTTGACATAGCTTTTACTTGACCAGTATCTGCTCCACTATGATAGTAGTGAGCCACTCGGTTAAGTCTAAAGCTTATTTTGCCATTATCTCTAACCCTTGTTATGATGTTACAAGACATAGAGGTGGCATCAGATTGCCCACCATCTGCACAGAAATACATCTCCACTGGCTCGCCAATCAAAGTGTCTAGAACATTTTTTTCCATGTCAAAAAGGCCATAAATAACCCCTTGAGGCATGACCCGCTGTCCGAGCACATCTCGTTTGTACAGGTATGGATTCTTGCGCAGGTTATTGATAATGGATTGTTTACGCTCCGCAGTTAATATTGGATTATCGTCCATGGTCCAATGAGTCCATCGTGTATTTTGCACATCAAAAACGTCTTTTATTACTGGGTGCTGTGGTGCAGGCGGGTTTAAATCTGCTAGATGATAACGTAGCTTAGCCGCCCAAGTCCGTCTAAAACACTCTTGGATAAAATCCATATGCAGTAGATTAATCTCACAAAAGACCACTGAGCCTAGAGACATACCTGTAATAGCACCAACGCTATTAACTTTACCCCCACCTTTGTAATAGACGCGTTTATTGCCTTTTGGTGTCATGATTAGTAAGTGATCTCCTCGTTCATCGTGTTTGATTTCACAGTTACCATCAAATATATACATCAGACCTGTACCGTCGCCGTCGATAAACAAACGATAAGCTTGTTCTTGATTGTAAGCCGTCACAAGGTGATTTTCATCTTCTGACTCAATCAGATACCTAGCATAACGAAAGTGCCCAGCTGTGGTCTTTCCACTACGAGGCGTTCCCTCATTGACCTCTAATTCGTAGTTAAAAGGGCGTCTAATGATGTCTTTTTGTTTTGTGGATAACTTTTTTATCCTAACCGCCATCCTCGATTACCTCCAGCAGTTTTTCCATCAAATGGGTATCAGGCTTAGCGCCTTTTTCAGCATCAAGCTTAATTTGTAACAGCTCGATTTCTTTAGCGAGTTTCTTGTCTTCTAGTTCAAGCTCTTTAAATGCTATGTTGTTCATCCCATCAAGAGCAGACAAAAAAGCGTTAGAGTTTGCTTGTCTAACACCTTCGTTTTCAATGTCTTGTCTTGCTTTGTTTTTCAGCCATTCGTACTCGTTAAATGCTTGTTCTCGTGACCAAAGAGACATGTTTGAGAACTGTTTGAGCAACTCACGATACCTTACCGTAACCTTACCGTTTTTTAAGAGCTCGCTTGCTCTAGAATCAACCGTTTCATCACTCATTTTTTCGGCTTTATATGCTTTTCTGTATGCTTGTCTTTGAGACAGTCCAGTGATAATACCTTGGACAAACATTTCTTGTTTCGGGGTCAATTTATCCACTCACTGAACCACCTCCAATCAATAATAAAAAGCCACCACAATGTGATGACTAATTGGTTAACCATAGATAAATAGCGAATGAATTCTAAGCCTATTGCCTACCCCATTCTGGGACACTTCTATTTATCGAACAGGAACAGTCGGAATCGAACCGACACATAGCTGCCAGCGTTCCCACTAACCACAAGCAAGGTTGCGACCCTTGTTTTTGAACTTGCGGTTAATATGTCGGTTGGCACTGTCTTGTCCAACCTTGACATCGACTTAGCGCTGGTACGCATTGTCAAGAGGCATTGCTAAGTCTTAATTATTAACACCGAACCCAGATTGCGTATTTTCCTCAAGGGCACGCCAATGTCGAATAAGGGTGTTAACTCACGGCGGACATTGCAAAGTTCCGTGATTCTTTTTACTTTGATTACATCCCGCAATGTCACAGTGTGTAATCTCTGGGTAATTGAGACGGCAGGAGTCGAACCTGCAAAACCATTTAAATCGTCTCAGCCTTTCCACTTGCCTTTTGGCTGCAAAATAACAAGTTCGACGGTAGTTAAAGTTGGCGACTAAATAAATAGTCAGTGGTTAAAAGGTTATCTCTTCTTGTTATTTTGCTATGCTACTATCTTATAATGTATGCTATACGAAGTTATACGTTTGTATATGTCTAGTCATAGACTGCTTTTTCAAGGTTGTCTAAATCNGGTTTTTTCGGCACATATAAGAGCTCATTTATATAATCCTGATACTTTTGTTTAGTCTTATCTCTGGCACGCTCTGACGGCTTTTTAGACACCAATTCTGGTGCTTTTAGATAAAAAGTAACATCAACTTTTAAACCGTCGTCAAAATAAGGCCCTTCGTAATTGTTTTTAACATAGTCTGTGACCTGCTTCCGCCATACCATCATATCTCCATCCTCGTAAGCCCCACTCCATCTGCTAAAGCGTGGGCGTTTTTGCGGTTTTGGCTCAATCGGTATTATAAACTTAACCACTACTCCTCCAATTCGTCTTCGTATCCAATAAACACGGCATGCCTGACGTTGGGTCTTCTTTTTTTATATGCCGGTGACGCTATAAACGTAACGGAATTAGCCGCTATACCTAGCCTCTCCGCTAACTCATGTTTTGTTCCGACATCTACAAAAGTGTCGTTGTCGTAAACAGCATATACTCTTTGTCTACGCTCTTTCGCCATATGTTTTTAAAATGGTAAATCGTCATCACTGATGTCCATCTGGTTTGGATTGCCAAACGGTTGACTGTTATCGTTTTGCGAAGAGTTACCTTGACCAGATTGTTGATTGCGACTTTCCAACATTTGGAAGTTCTCTGCAATAACTTCCGTCACGTAGACACGTTGACCTTGTTGGTTTTCGTAGTTGCGTGTCTGGATACGACCTGTGATACCAATTAAGGCACCTTTTTTAGCCCAGTTTGCTAAATTTTCAGCAGACTGCCGCCAGATAACGCAGTTAATAAAATCAGCTTCTCGTTCTCCGTTTTGCTCTTTAAATCTGCGGTTAACTGCAAGTGTGAAGGTAGCAACAGCTACTTGACTCGCTGTATAACGAAGCTCTGCATCTTTGGTCATGCGACCTACAAGCACAATATTATTAATCATTTTTTAGTCCTGCTTTCTTTTTGAGTTTATTAATTAATTCGTCTGCCGAAACAATGTGTTCGGTGTGCAAATCTTCTAGCGCCTTCACTTTCAACGTATCGGTTAGCCATTTTGTTAACTCTTCAACATTTTGATTTGTGGCTTTCGCAATATCATTTAAATCAGACTTGTAAGTCTCGACTTGGATATTGCTTATTTTAGGAGTTTTAAAGGTTATCCGTTGGGAGTTTTTTTGTTCTTTGCGTTGCGTATCTTCTGTAACAATCGCATCTACATCTTCCTCACCAATTCCAAACAGCCCTTGCAAAGCATACTTGCCTGCGTACGAACTCACTGCACCAGTCCATTGTGGGACTTGCATTTGTTGTATCTGTTTAGGTTCTCCTGTTTTGTAGTCTTTAGTATTTAAAACAGGAACGCTGTCTAATTCAGCATATCTTGTCGCTTGGTGTTGTTCATCGTCGATTCTAGCAGTTGCTGTTGCTTTGATAAAAATTCTGCCGATCAATTCCACCAATTCGTCAGATACCGTTAACTCCCACCCACTATTTAGTGTTTTAAAGTGTGTAAAAATATCTTCTGCGTTGCGAAACGTATATTTAACACCTTGTTTTGTTGTTTTTGTTATTTGCATTTTTGTCTGCAATTCTGCAAAAGTCATAGTCATTTACTTTACCTGCAAGCTTTCTGTTTCGATTAGTTCAACTCCAGAAATATCAATTCCTGCTTTCAAAGCTTTAGAAATTTCAGATTTCATTGGTTTGTATTCCGTTTTCTCTTGCATGTAATCAAGAGGGATTTTTGTTTCGTCCAAAATCTCTACTTTTTTGCTTTTTCGCAAAGACACCTTAAACATTCCAGCGTCAACTTTTTTCTTTTGGCTCAATTCCATTGCAAGCCTGATTGTTTCTTTGTATTTTTTCGCTTTGGCTTCCGCTTGTTTTTGCTTTTTATAAAAAGCTTCTTTTTCGGATTTATACATTTCAGCATCAGCCTGCACATTTTTTAACATTTTGACAAAATATTCAATGTTGTTTTCCAAGTCTGACTGAAAGTCAATGCTGTCAAGCGTATTTTGGAAGGTTTCGCCGTCTAAATCTAAACTGTCCAGATAAGCGGCGATTCCCTCAAGTTCATATAAGTAGGCCATTTATTTCCTCTTTCCGTGTTTTAATCATCCAAAATGTGCTGCTTAGTGTACCACTTGCTGTCAATCCTGCGATTAACGATTAGTTCTGGACGTACATCAAATTCTGTTTCGATATAGTCCATCAAGTCCTCATCCGTATAGTCTTTAAATTCTTGGTATGTCCGCTTTAGTGTTGGCTCTTCGCTGCCTTTTAGACCATCAATCGTAAAGATAAGCGCATCTCTAAAATTGCTGTCAAAGGTGACTAATTCACCGTTTATTCTAATTTCGACCATTTCGCACCTCTCTAGCAGTTTTAGCAAACTCGTTTAAATCGATAGATTCAACAGCTTTTATTCGCTTAATCTCTGATCTAACCTGACTTTTATTAGCTCTAAGGCCTTCTTGACGCTCAATTTTTGTAGTAGGCAGATAATAGCCGCCATCTTTTTGCTTGCTAGCGACAACAGGTACACCTTTTTGGATTAAGTCATAAACAATTTGTCTAACCTCTCTATCAGTTAACCCAAAAGCTGTCTGAATGTCTTGATTAGACACTTTTCGCTCTGCTCCCATGGGGATAAAGCAAAACACTCGCTTTTCTAAGTCTGTTAGATTATTTAGTAACCCCATACTCCCTCCTACGCATAGCCTGCTGTCTTTGCAAAAACAGTCCACTCCCCACGCTTACTATGTCCGCAAGCATAGATGGTGCCTGATAGCGCATCGGTCTCGACAAGATACATGTGATTCGCCCAATCTATTTTCTCCTTGTATCTATCATACATATCTGAAAATGCTGGTGTTTCGCAATTATGGAATGTTTCCAGTTGAACGAGATTACCCATCATAATATCCCCATACATTAAATTAGCAACATCTACGAGTAACTTCTTATCTCCATCTACTACACTTCCCAAAATCACTGGGTTATACCCACATGGAATGCCTACACCTTTTATTTCTTCATTCATACTCTTTCCCCCTAAATCGCATATTTCTTGCGCAATTGCCGCAATAGTGTCACGTACTGTGTTTTATCAACTAGCCCGAAATCAAGCAACTTCTCACGCTCTTTGTGACTTGCTCGGTACCAGATAAGCGTTTCTCTATGTTGTTTTGTCATAACGCATTCTCCTGTTTATATCGCTCTATTCTCAACCGGTCTGCTTCTGCCGTTGTCATACCGGTTCCAAAAGCGTATAGGTTTATCCAATTAAAAATTGGCTTAACTCCATTTTTTTCGATTCCTTCGGCGCAGTAACTAGCAAACTTAGTAAAAGTCTCTTTACTTGCCGTTTTACCAAAATCTTTTTTGATTTGTTTGTTAAAAAAATTAAAAATCTCCTGATCCATCTTCTATACCGTCTATGCTTCCTAGAGCAAATTCTTTTAAATCTGGTTCTTTGTAGTCTGGATTCGACCAGCTTGGGACGTTGGAAAGTTGACCTTTACCTTGACTTAGCTTTTTATTCTCAAATTGCAATCTAGCAAATTCTACTTTCTCGACTGTATCAATCCCTTGTCGTTTCCAGTTATTTAGCACTCTGTTTAGATATCTGAGGTTAGGTGCGTTATATAGAATTGTCGATTTTAGTGCCTCGTTAACAACTTCAACAGGCATCTTCTCTTCGTCAATCCACTTGTTAATGTCTTCAATCTCAAACGGGGATAAGAGACGCATCCAATTATTTTGGAAATTATCAAACAGTTCTTTTTTGTCCAATGCTTCTCCTTTCTTCTTCATCATCTTATTGTCTGTTAGTATTTATTATTATTTAGTATTTATTTAGTGTTAGTACTTATTAGTGTGCGATTTTCTAACTTTAGATTTTCTAACTTTAGATTTTCTAACTTTAGAAAATCGCATTTTAGTCGGAGAGTTCATTTTCTAATTGCTCAACTAATTGCTGAAAAACTTCATCACTAATCTTACAATCCGAACAGAAACGGTAATGTTGCAGTCCCTCAGAACGCCTAGTTATCTTTTTGTAAGTTCTAACATATCCTGCCTTCTCAAGCTCTCTAAGGCCTGCTCTTACAGAAGCTAAACCATCAGAATGTCTTCTAGCAAGCTCTTCTGGGTATACTCGCCACTCATCTTTATTTCTTAGGATGGTCAATAGCAATCCAACGGATTTATAAGATAGTTCTTTATCATCAATAAACTCATTGCTAACAGCTGTGTAACTACCTGTTAATGTCTTGAAAAATGTACTGCATCAGCTGACCACCTTTCCTCTGTCAAGTTCTTTTTTAGTAAACCGTTTTACAAAAGGCATTTCTCTACCTCTCCTCTAGAGCGCTTCTCGTTCCACCTTTTACTGTTTTCCATAGCTACTTCCCTAAAAATTCTGCGTTTATTCTCTGACGAATTGTGTTTTTTGATGACTTTGTGTTGCACCCTAGCAATGACCGCTAAGATGACGGTTGTTGTTAATAAAAACAGTTCTAATTTGTTCACGTTGTTTCTCCTCGACCTCGTCCAAAAGTCTTAATATTTGTTATTTAGCCAAGCTATGATTTCAGCTTTTTTCCAACGGACAGCTGGCAATTCCTTTGGAAAATTTTTGTCGTATCTGTAGTATTTGTCAAAAGTACCGGGGCTCATGTTAAGCCTATCTGCTACTTTTTCTCTAGTCCATAATTCAGCGTTGAGTTCGTCTAATTTCATTTGGACTAACCTATCAACTGTTTTTTCGATAATTTCTTTTATCCAGTCGGACAAACTCAATAAGATATTGTCCATAGTTATCTCCTTATGTTATAATTAAATAAATGATTTTTGATTTGAGTCCGATTCCCGTCGGACTTTTTTTGTTATTTAAATTCGTCTAGGCTGACACCTAAAGCATCAGAAATTTTGACCATGTTGGGCCATGATAAATTTTTTATTTTTCCGCTTTTTAAGTCACTAAAATGACTTTTGTTAACTCCAGAAAGTTTCGCTAGTTGATACATAGTCATACCTCTTTCTGATAAGATTTTTGATAATTTACCCCACATTATTCACTCACCAAAACACAATATATAGTTGTTAATAAGTTATCCACAACTATAAGTTGTGCTTTCCTTTCTATTTTGATATAATTTATTTGAATATGACCTCTCAATGTTGTATTCAAAAATTATGGAAAGGAGGAGGACTAATGTCTGATAGCTTGTTCAAATATGAAATAATCAATCTTTTAGATTTTGCGGCAACAAAAACTAACAATGAACTAATTATCGAAACTTCTTGGGGGCGCTACTGTGGTAGAATGTTTACAGAGGAAGACAGTGATACAGGTATGTTTTTAGACGCTTTCTTCGATGGTTTCGAAGAAAATCGTAAATCTATCAAAGATGAAAGTAATCCCAAAGCGATTTGGCTTGTTGATGTCACGCATATTTCTTCAGGAAATGTAACTTCTAATTTACCTTTCGTCTGCTTATTTATCGATCAAATTCTAGGCGTCTCAATGGGAACTCTCTCTAAAAATAATGATTAGATTTGTTAATTATCTTTGAGTCTATTGTTCAATCAATAGACTCCTTTTTCTTTGGCTAGTTGCACTTTTGAAATTTCGTTTGCTAAATTCTCAATATCGATTTCTTCAACATTGATAGTTATTTTTCTGCTATCTAGCTCAATTTTTGTCTTTGCGTTTTTAGAATGGATAATTAATTTATTTTTTTGATACGGATATCGCTTTGGTCTCATGTGTCTCCTTTCTGTTGTATAATTTAGTTATCCTATTAGGAAGGAGGATAGGTTATGCAACGTCAATACGTTTCATCTAGTAACGTCCGAAGTGTCGGTTGGGAAAACAACACTTTGGAAGCTGAGTTTAATAATGGTTCTATTTACCATTATCACAATGTAAACCAAACGGAATACCGTTCCGTTCTAGTTGGGTCTGTTGGTTCAAATATTCATAGATTAGCTAAAATACACACTTATACACGTATTGCCTAATCTAGCAGAGTTCCGCTCACAGGGTGGAACTCTTTTGTTTCCACCAGCTGAATACCATCCACTGTGATAATAATCTTGCTATGTAAACACGTCTTTGCTAGAAATTCCGATCCAACTTCTAGTTGTTTGATTAAATCTTCTGGCATATTTTTCTCCCTTCGTTAGTTTTGTTCCGTTTCTAAACTGGTAGATATTCTTGATTAAGAAATTTGTTGATGAAATATTGCTGACCTTTTCCGGTTACCAGAGGTGTCTTGCTTACTGTAATATGGCCATCAGAATGGGTGATACTAGTTTCCTTGACCCTGATAAGTCCAAGCTCTACGCTTTTCTGAGTAGGCATGTTCCAATCACGACCATTGCGCTTGATAAGATAGCCGTGTTTACGAAGCCAAGTAAAGAGACGAGTTGCTCCAATATTTACCCCATTCTGCTTGAGTAACTTTGCAAGTTCTCCGACTAAGATAGAGGTATGGCTAGCACTTACAGCATCAGCAAATAGTACCTTTGGACGGTCAGCCTCAATCTGAGCCTCTAGCTTATGCACTTTCTTATCAGCCATCAGCAATGCCCGTGCCATAATTTTCTCTGGGCTGTTAAAGTCTTTCTCAACTTGAATAAAGTATTTGCGGACTTGCTTAGATTTTTCATTCCGTTGAAGCATCGCAATTTCTTTAGCCATATCTAGTTTTAGAATGTGGTCTGTATATTCAGTTTGATTGCCCTGAGCTGTTAGTCTTTTTTGACTAATAGCCATGAAGTCTTCGTTTTCAACGAAACCATATTCGCTCATTCGCTCAAGCCATTTTGTATATTGTGTTTTAATTTCAAGCACTTTGTGCAAATCACGACCACTGACAACTGGCTCGTGATTGTCGTTTACTGTAATGTTGATTAGTTCGTTCATAAAACTCCTTTCTTTGGTATAATTAAAATAAAAACGATTGGAAAAATAAAAATGGAATTATTTAATGCAATTATCGGCGTCATTGCGCTAATTATTGCTGTGATCGCTCTTGTTCACTCTATCTACTACAACATGGTTAAGATAAAATTATCTGATTGTTATATTTCAAGAGTAGATAAAGGTTACGATTGGATGTATGATTTTAGTATCAGTAACTTATCGAATGTTTCAGTCATTATTAAAAAAATTGAACTTTACAACAAAGATGGAAAACTAATAAGCGATAATGGCTTCAATCCCTTTCAAAAATACGAAGCTGACATGCAGAATGAAGCTGATGATTATTATGGATTATCAATGCCGAATTATTATATGCCATTAGATTACCAATGGGAGTCATCGCCATTTAAGTCAGATACTGAAGTATATCCATCTAGTCGAGAAAATTTCTCTTACTATTTAGATGAAAAGCCAGTTAAAATCAAAATCACAACTGATAAGCGTATTCATAAATTCCGAAAATATCAGTTATTCTTTCCCCATTTTGACAATAATAGTTAAGATAGCGATATTCGTTAATAAAATTAAGATAAGTGCTGCTGTTAGTAGCATTTTTTCTTTTCTCCTTTCTAGTCCTCAAGAACAAGGCGCTTAGTTTTGATGATAACTTCTTCAATACGTGCTTTTTTCAAGCCCTCACTGATGAAATAATTAACAATGGCACTGCGGCTCATTCCTGTACCAAGTGACAAGCTATCAACCTCGTCATAGTTCTCTCGACTGATAACCACGGTAGGGCGGTTATTTCCTTTTTGTCCCGTTGATGGACGTCCGTATTTTTGTTTTGGCATGGTAAAACCCTTTCTAAATCGCCGTTAGCAACGTAGTTGCATTTACGCAACTACGTTGCTAAAAAAATTTCTATTGCTTCTTCTTTTGTAAGCGAGATAGCTCGTGCAATATTTCCTGCTTCATCTAACGTAAAAGCTCCACCGCTCTTCATCTTACGGTAGAATGTGCTTCTATCAATCCCGATACTATCTGCAACGGCTTGTTGAGTAGTCCCTTTTTCAACAATTGCGCCTTTTAATTTTTGGATATTAACCATAAAACCTCTCCTTTCTAGTTGCGTCTTTGCAACTTTGTAATCACATTATATCTCCTAGAGTTTCAAAAGTCAACATCTTTTTATCGTTTTTGCAACATTTTTTGTTGCAATTTTGCAAAGTTTGTAATATACTATAAACATAAAGATGATAAGGAGCTGATTATGGACATAGGAGCTAAGTTGAAACAGCGCAGGCTAGAAGTAAACGTTAGCGTTGAAGAACTAGCTAAAAAACTCGGGGTCTCCAAAACCACCATCTATAGGTATGAAAAGGGAGAAATTTTAAAAGTACCAACAGAGGTTTTAGAAAAAATTTCAAAAATACTTAATACAAACCCCGCATATTTTATGGGATGGAGCGATACTCCGACACCTGTACAAAATCAAACGTTGCAAGGAATCGTAGCAACTTCGAAACAACTAGAACAACCTAGACAAGAAAAAGTCCTCAGCTTCGCTAACGAACAATTAGAAGAACAAAATAAAGTTGTTTCTATGTTCGATAAAAAGCTTGAGGAGACAGAAGATTATATCAATGATTATGTCGAGGGTCTTGTTGCGGCAGGTAATGGTACTTTTCAAGAAGACAACCTACATATGGAAGTTAAACTGCGTGCTGATGATGTCCCCGATGAGTATGATACTATTGCAAAAGTAGCTGGCGATTCAATGGAACCACTTATTCAAGACAACGACCTTTTGTTTATTAATATCACTTCACAGGTCGATATTAACGATATTGGTATTTTTCAAATTAACGGAAAAAACTTTGTAAAAAAACTCAAGCGTGACTATGATGGCGCTTGGTATCTTCAAAGCTTGAACAACAACTACGAAGAAATATACTTGTCTGAAGATGATAATATCAGAACTATCGGAGAAGTTGTGGATATTTATAGAGAGGATTAACATGAAAAGAACACTTAAATCAGGAATTATTTTATTAGCAACATTATTTTTGGCTTCATGCGCTAAAAACAACATAGATACCCAGAAGCCTAAAGAAGTAAAACCTTCAATAGTCAAAACTAAAAAAGACAACGCTTCGCCCAAAAAAGATAAAGATTATCCTGTATTGATAGAGTTTGCCCAAACGGTACAAAAGTGGTTAAACCATCCTAAAGATGTCGGGGTGACATCAGTTATAGATGCTAAAGGCAAAAATCTAATAGTTACAACAAGCAATGATTTTTCAGGCGCTTCCGAAGAGGCTTTGATGCAATTAGCTGAACAAATCCAAAAGCTTAGAGACACCGTTCATGAGACATACACAACAACAAATAAAGAACTAAAAAAACCTTTATTAGTAATAAAAGATAAGACTAATAAAACTTATGTTACAGAAAGCGAAGATAGCATGCTTACTGTTGATAAATAAAAAGTCTACATCCAAATTTAATCAGTCCGACTTTAGGATGATTAGCGAAACTGTTGGGAGTTATAGAGGAGACTTAATATGCTAGAAAAAGTTGAACGCTTAATCTCGGAAATTAACAGAATACACCTTGTTTATTCGAAAGATTATTTCGAGACTGGGAAAGTCGAAAAGATTAACCTAAAACATACCTTTTCAAAAGTACCTGTTCAAGCTATTTTAGATTACCGCTTGAATTTGCACGAATCCATAAATGATTATTTGATGAAAGCCGATGTCAAAGACATACCTTACGTTTATCGTGTTCGTTGATTCAGAATTTACAATAGGCGTTCAGATTGCGGATGCGGTCGCAGGGGCTCTTTGGAGAGGAGTTGAGAAGAAACAAAAAACATACTCGCGACTGCTTCTCTCTAAGTTTCCAAGAGATAGCAATAACAAGTATGTCGGTTATAGTTATCAAGTATGTGAAAAGTGGAAATAAAAAACGGACAGGGTAGCAGTAATTTCAACTGCAAGTTGATAAGCCATTTCACGCTTACCACCCAAGCTAATCGTGCCTAGACCGCTGTCCTTCCGTTAACTTAATTGTAAACCTTGTTCCTCAAAAAGTCAATAAAAAAAGCCCCACGCTCAATTTTAGCGAGGAGAGCGTGAGGCAATATGCAATCAATAAGAAGTAAGCTTTAAATAGCTCATTTTCTTATATTCTAAATTATAACATATAAAGGAGGTGATGCCAATATCCTTTCAAACGACCTCGTCCAGAAGTCAAAAAACGAAAGGATTTAAGAATGAAATACAACAAAACAAAATACCCAAATATTTATACCTATGAGACAAAAAAAGGTAAACGTTACTATGTCCGAAGAGGTTACTATCTAGAAGGAAAGAAAAAAGAAATATCCAAGAGTAATTTAAAAAACTTACAAGAAGCAAGGTCTGTACTCGCTGAGATCGAAAGAATGATTGAAGCTGATGAATTTTCCTACAATAAGAATTTGACAGTTGACCAATATTGGGGTATGTATGTAGATAACAGATTAAAGGCGGGAGCGTGGTCTCCCGACACTTACGTTGAGCGCGCTAATATCTTTAAAAATCACATTGGCCCGAAGTTTGGTAGCAAAAAAATGAACGCTGTCAATCGCATAGAATACGAAAACTACATTAACAATCTACTTAATACCAATTCCAGAAGCACAGTTAAGCATATACATGATGTTTTTAGTATCATGTTAAATCATGCTGTCAAAAATAAAATGCTAGACGATAATATTATTGAATTTATTGATATTGGTACAAGCAAGATAAAACCTATAAATAAGCGTAGATCTATGCAAGAGTTTAAGATTTGGGATAAAGTTGCCAGACAAACGCTTGATAACTACGACTATGCGATGGTTAGGATAACATATCTTGGATTGCGTAGAAGCGAGGTAGCTGGCATAAAACTAGGGAATATAACTTTTAATGATAAAGATTGTGCAGTCGTAAAGATAGACGAATCAAGGACAAGAACTAGACAAAACGGTGGTGCTCTAAAGACAGCATCTTCAGAGCGATATGTGTACTTAGATGCAGAAACATCGCAACTACTAAAAAAAGCAATTGATACCTCTATCAAAATAGCCTTGCGCCACAATCGTATTTTAAACAAAACAGATTTTCTTTTTTTAGGAGACGACAAAAAAGTACACATGCCTTTTGTCGGGAAGCCGATTAGACACCACTATATCTACTATCTCTTCCAAAAAATTAATAAAAAATGCAAAGTCCATTTCACACCACACATGATGAGGCATTTCTTTGCTACGCAAGGACAGATAGCTGGTATTCCAATTGAGCACATGGCGGCTGCTTTAGGACACTCAACTAATTACATGACCAGTAAATATACTCACATCAAAGACGAGGTCGGGGAAAATGTCACAGCAACTTTTATGGACAGTATCAAATAAAATTCCCCGATATATTCCCCGACAAAAAATTACTTTTTATGATTTTTTTGATTTTTAGGTCAAAACAAAAAGACCTAAAATACTGTAATACCAACGTTTTATGAGTATATGCTTGTATATAAATTTTAATATCGTATAATGAAGGTATGAACGAAAAAGTATTTCGAGACCCTGTCCATGGCTATATCCATGTGTCTCACCAACTGATTTATGATTTAATTAATACTAAAGAATTCCAACGACTTCGTCGCATCAAACAAGTACCTACGACTGCCTTTACCTTCCACGGCGCAGAACATAGCCGCTTTTCACATTGCCTTGGTGTCTATGAAATTGCAAGACGAGTAACAGATATTTTCAACGAAAAATACCCTGAAACTTGGAACTCAGATGACAGTCTCTTAACCATGACTGCTGCACTCTTACATGACATCGGTCATGGTGCCTACTCTCATACTTTTGAGACCTTATTTCATACCGATCACGAAGCCTTTACGCAAGACATCATCACTAACCCAGAAACTGAAATCAATGCTATTTTAGTACGACATGCTCCTGATTTTCCAGATAAGGTTGCGAGTGTCATCAATCATACTTACCCTAATAAACAAGTAGTGCAGCTGATTTCTAGTCAGATTGATTGTGATCGTATGGACTATTTGCTAAGAGATTCATACTTCTCAGCAGCTAATTACGGTCAATTTGATTTGATGCGCATTTTGCGAGTGATTCGTCCTGTCGAAAATGGCATTGTTTTTGAACAAAGTGGCATGCATGCTGTGGAAGACTACATTGTCAGTCGTTTTCAAATGTATATGCAAGTCTATTTCCATCCAGCTAGTCGTGCTGTTGAATTGATTTTGCAAAATTTATTAAAGCGTGCCAAAAAACTTTATACTAAACAAGCTGATTTTTTCCACAAGAGTTCCCCTGGTCTCATTCCTTTTTTTGAAGAGAATTACCAGCTCAAAGATTACCTTAGTTTAGATGATGGTGTTCTAAACACCTATTTTCAAAATTGGATGACTAGCCAAGATGCTATCTTGGCTGATTTAGCCAGTCGATTTATCAATCGTAAAATATTAAAATCTGTCACCTTTGATCAAGAATCTCAAAAGGATTTAGACCATCTACGCCAGTTAGTCGAATCCGTTAGCTTTGATCCTGATTATTACACAGGGATCCATGTTAACTTTGATTTACCCTATGATATTTACCGACCAGAGTTGGAAAATCCAAGAACTCAAATTGAAATGATTCAAAAAGATGGTAGCCGAGCAGAGCTCTCTCAGCTCTCACCCATTGTTCAAGCGCTAACAGGGACTAGCTATGGAGATCGTCGCTTTTATTTTCCTAAAGAAATGCTGCTTTTGGATGACCTCTTCACCCCCAATAAAGAAGCTTTTATCAATTCAATCTCAAATGAGCATTTTCATATTTCCTCAAAAGGACCAAACTAAAAAGGTCCTTTTGTCATTATAACAGTCAAAATACATTTAAAAACACTTCTTAAAACGCTTACTCTTTAGAGATAGCTCTCTATACGTTCCTTTTCATGACAAAAAGGGCTATTTTTAGTAAGATATAAGATAGAGATTTTTTAGAATTACCGTAAGAGAAAGAAGGAAAATGTCATGTCTATCAAACTTGTTGCCGTCGACATCGACGGCACATTACTTACTGATGATCGTCAAATTACCCCTGAAGTCTTTCAGGCAGTGCAAAAAGCCAAATCTCAAGGTATCCATATCGTAATTGCTACTGGTAGACCTATTGCTGGTGTCACTAGCCTACTTCAAGACTTACACTTAACTGATGAAGACGACTACGTGATCACCTTTAACGGAGGATTGGTCCAAAGTGCGGCAAATGGTCAAGAGATTATCAAAGAACTTTTAACTTACCATGATTACTTAGAGATTGAATTTTTAAGCCGAAAACTAGGTGTTCACATGCATGCCATCACTAAAGAAGGCATTTTTACAGCCAACAGAGATATCGGCAAATACACTGTACATGAAGCAACATTGGTTAATATGCCAATTCACTACCGAACGCCTGAAGAAATGTCTGATAAAGAAATCATTAAAATCATGATGATTGACGAACCAGAAATTCTTGACCAAGCTATTGCAAACATTCCTCAAAGCTTTTTTGATAACTATAATATTGTTAAATCAACACCTTTTTATCTTGAGCTGATGCCTAAAACTGTCAGCAAAGGTGGCGCTATTATTCACTTAGCAGAAAAATTAGGGCTAGATATGTCACAAACCATGGCTATCGGGGATGCTGAGAATGACCGTACTATGCTAGAAGTGGTAGCAAATCCTGTTGTTATGGCAAATGGTGTCCCAGAATTGAAAAAAATTGCCAAATATATTACAAAATCAAATAATGACAGTGGTGTCGCCCACGCCATTAATGAATGGGTATTAGACTAATGTACACATATAAAATTGGAATTTCAGAAGAAGAACACGATCAATTTGTTCTCTCCCACCCCTTAGCAACTCTCTTACAAAGCTCTCAATGGGCCAAGGTAAAAGATAATTGGAAACACGAATTGCTTGGCTTTTATCGTGATGGTAGTCTTGTCGCCACAGCAGCTTGTCTTATCAGACCATTGCCTTTAGGTTTCAGCATGATTTATGTGCCACGTGGTCCTATTTTAGATTACAGTGACTTTGATTTACTGCGTTTTGTCATAAGTAGTCTAAAAGCTTTTGGAAAAACTAAAAAAGCGCTATCTATCAAGCTTGATCCTTCACTATTGATCAAATCTGCTCATATCGATCAAGATAGTGACGAAAATGGCCAAACCCTTTCAACAATTGCTTTTTTGAAATCCCTTGGCCTTGACTGGTCTGGTAGAACACAGCATTTGGAAGAAACCATTCAACCAAGATTTCAAGCCAACATTTTTGCCTGTGATTTTAGTCTTGACCAATTAAGTAAAAAAGCCAAGCAATCCATAAGAACAGCCACTAATAAAGGTGTCGAAATAAGCTTTGGCCAAACCGAATTGCTCGAAGAATTTGCCCAACTGATGAAAAAAACAGAAAACCGAAAAGGGATTATTCTTCGTGGGATTGATTACTATCGCAAATTGTTAGACACTTACCAAGATCAATCTTTCATCACTATGGCTAGACTGAATCTTGAAGAACAAGAAAAGACTGTCCGTAATCAATTAGAAAAAGCACTTGAGCTTCAACAACAATTTACCGAAAAAAGTAAGCCAAGCAAGGTCAGCGAAAATCAAAAAACCATTGAGCGTCTTCAAAAAGAAATCCATTTCTTGCAAGAAGAAATGACAAAAGGAAAAAAGCTAGTGCCACTAGCAGCCACCTTAACCCTTCAATTTGGAAATACCTCTGAAAACTTATATGCTGGTATGGATGATACCTATCGCCAATATCAAGCTGCTCTTTTCACCTGGTACCATACTGCTCAAGAAGCCTTTAACCGTGGCTGTCAAAACCATAACCTTGGTGGTATTGAAAATCATTTAGATGGCGGACTTTATCAGTTCAAATCACGATTGAATCCTACTATCGAAGAGTTTGCTGGCGAATTCAATATTCCAGTGAGTCCCCTACATAAACCAGCCATGTTGGCCTATAAACTACGCAAAGCAATACGGAGTAAACATTAAATTTACCCAATAAAAAAGATCCTAGGAGGGTAAAAAAATGGATATTAAAACTGCTTCACTAACTGAATTTAAAACAATACAACTTCAACTTTCAAATGCAAATTTTTTACAATCATCTCAAATATCAGAAGTTCAAGAAAAAAGAGGCAACTTTTTTAAAACGGAGAGATTGATTTTCAGTGAAAACAATAAGGTGATTGGTTTTGCAGTTGTCAACTATCGAAAAAGAAAAAAGTTTTTTACTGATGCCATTATTACACAAGGTCCGGTCTTAGATTATTCTAATCCCGTTGAGTTAAAGACAATGATTCAACAACTTGAAAAGCATGTCAAAAAAAACAAAGCTCTCTCACTACTGATTCACCCTTATGTTCAAACAAATGATAAAACTGAACAACTCATAAAAGAATTCGGTCAACTAGGCTATGACCATGAGTTTGATAGCGATAACATGCTAAATGGCATCAATCAAGCTTTTATAAAAGATTTGTCAGAAATTAACGACCAGAAAGAGTTATTTGATTCCTATTCCAAAAATGTTCAAAGAGATATCAGTAAATTTAAATCTATGGGGGTCAAGGTAAGAAGATTACAACTAAATGAATTGAATGACTTCTATGATATCTTATATAGCACCAGTAAGCGAAAACATTTTTTTGTTCAAGATTTAGACTTTTTCCAAAAAATCTATTCTTCTTTTAACAATGATGCCCTATTTATGTACGCCTACCTCGATTGCAAGACCTACATCAACTATTTAGATGAACATATCAATCAATATTCTCAAAAAATTGATGACTTAAAGGCCAAACCTCAAACAAAAAGAAGTAAAGGCAAAATCAAGGACTTAACGAGTCAGATGGATAGCTTTATCTTGCGTAAAGAAAAATTTGAAGCATTTGACATTAAAACGGATCAATTACCGCTATCATCCTATTTATTTGTCGCATACGGTGATGAAATAACAAGTTATGTGGGCGGAAACATTGAAGAATATATGAATTTTGGTGGTGCTACACTAATAAATGATGAGATATTAAAATATGCCATCTCACAAAATATCAAATATTTTAATTTTGGTGGTACCATTGAGACTGAAAGTGCCTCTAGTGGTACTGGTAATTACAAATATAAAAAGCAGTTTGGCGGAGAGCTTGTCCAATACATTGGCAGTTTTACAAAGGATTTATCACTAATTGCTAAACTCTTCCATTAATACTTCTTTTCTCATATAAAAAAATAACAAAGGGCTACCAACGACTGATTACCTAGTTGCTTTTTGGCTACTTTTTGGCTATTTGTCACTATGCGTTTAGAAGTAGTTATTAGATAATCTAAAGAGAGAATCCAATGGATCCTCTCTTTTTTGAGGTGCTGAGTGGTGATACTATTATCTCTTTTCATTGCTATTATTTGGTTGAAAAACTTATAATAACCAAGTACAACACTCTGATTTATTATGAAATGCAAAAGACTGCATAATAAAGAAAACTTCAAAAAATAAGTTGCTACAGCTTAAAAAATTGACTCAGCTCAGTATTCAAAAATATCAGCCTGACCTAATCACATGATCTTTTTAGAAAAATAGCTTATCTTATTTAGGAAAAATGTTGTTTTTTATGGCTTTTAGAGTTTTTATAAGTTGAATCTTAGTTGGGTTAGGATAATATCTAAAGGCGCCATAATGCCTTTCAATGTAACCATTAAAGTTTTGCTTAAATCTTAAGACACCATCACTACCATCAAATTTACCGCTAATCCCTAAGAAATTATAACGATTTATGCCAGCTTCCATGGTTCGACACATAGCTTCATATTGGATTAAAAATTGAGCAGAATATTTTTGATACTCACTTCTTGAACCGCCAAATAAATAAGTTACTTCAGTTGGAGAATAAATGAGTAAGACACTTGCAATTTGCAAAATCTCCTTGCCACAAGCAAGGTATTTTTCTAGCTCTTTCTTATCGGCATACAATTTTTCTAATTGGTTTTGATTTATCTCTTTTTTGGACTCAATTTTTGTAATCTTTGATACGATATTTTCGATAGCATCTGCCACGTTTAACTCCGCTAAAAGTAACTCAGCCTTCTCGCCTAGCGTCTCTTTTAAGGTAATATAATAGTCCAAATCTTTATCAGTAAAGCCTTGTCTACTTCCCGTTTCTTCAATAATAGTTTTGAATACTTCAATATCTTCTTTTTCAAAGACATTTCGGATAAGAATGCCATACTCTTTGGCTTTTTTGATATTTCTTTTACTATTGCTGTTAAAAGAACTTAAAATCGTTTTATCATCGTAACCACTTAAATCTTTTATATAATGCCAAAATGGTTCACCATCTATATAATCCGTTACTAAACCGTCAAATTTAAAACCTAATGACAAGAGTTGATCAATAAAACTATTATCTTCTTGTCCTAGCAAATTTCCTTTAGCATCATACAAACTGTGTATACGATTTGGCTTTAAAACAAATTCAAGGTAATGGTGTTTGTTTAAATAGGTTTTCAACTCAGAAAAAAAGGGTAATAGATACTTCTCGTCATTATATAGAGGTCCCATGTTTATTTCTGCTTTATATCCACTAAATTGTTTAATTACTAATAAACTAGAAAGAACTTCTACTTTATCATCAATCATGTAGGCTAAATAGCTTATCTTGTAACCTCTACGTTCCAAAAACTCTAGCATTTCTGTCATTTGCATGAAAGGAACACTATTAAAGTCTTGCAATGCCTTTACATAATTTTCTTTATTAATTTCTCTGAGTGACATGATACTCCTCAATTTATAGATTACTTTTGTCTTAAAATAGATAATACAGGAAGAGAAATAAATTTCTCTTCCTGTATTATAAACTATCTTATTTCACAAAATCAAGTAATGCTAAGAAGCTTTCAGCTTCAAGTGATGCACCACCTACAAGTGCACCATCAACATCTGGACAAGCCATATATTCCTTAACATTTTCAGGTTTTACAGAACCACCGTATTGTACACGAACTTTATCTGCTACTTCTTGACCAAAGTCAGCAGCAACAACGTCACGTACAGCTTTACACATCTTTTGAGCATCTTCTTGAGTAGCTGATTTACCAGTACCAATAGCCCAGATTGGTTCGTAAGCTAATACCAATGAAGCCACTTGTTCTGCTGAAAGACCTTCTAAAGCAGCTGAGACTTGTGCACCTACAAATTCAACAGCCTTACCAGCTTCATAAGTTTCAAGTGATTCACCACAACAAACGATTGGTGTTAAACCATTGTCAAAAATAGCTTTTGCTTTCTTATTGATGTCTTGATCGCTTTCATGGAAATAGTCACGACGTTCTGAGTGTCCAATGACAACGTAGTCTGTTCCCATTTCAGCAAGTACTTTTGGAGAAGTTTCGCCTGTATAAGCACCTGAATTTTCAAAGTAACAGTTTTGAGCAGCAACTTTAAGAACAGATCCTTTAGCAGCTTTAATTGTCGTTACCAAATCAACCGCTGGCGCTGCAACTGCAACGTCTACAAGATCATTTGAAGGTAAATTGTTTACCACAGCCTCAACAAAAGCTTTTGCTTCTTGAGGGTTTTTGTTCATTTTCCAGTTACCGGCAATAATTGGTTTACGTGACATTTCACATACCTCTTCTTTTTTTATTTACAGATACTATTTTAGCACAAATGACCAATGATTAAAAGGAATTGCTTATATTTTAGGAATATTTTCACAAAGAGAAATTCTTTTTCTGAAAGACTTTCAGCCTTCTTTATCAGCATTTTGTCTTTTTTGAGATAGCAAAAAGCCCCCATATTGGGGGCCTCTTCAAACTTAAGTTGTCTGACTTAAATTGCTATTCTGGGAACTTAATTAAAATTAAGCTTCGATTTCTGAAACGATACCTGAACCAACAGTACGTCCACCCTCACGGATAGAGAATGTAGTACCTTGTTCTACGGCGATTGGGTGGATCAACTCAACGTTGATTGTCACGTTATCACCAGGCATAACCATTTCTGTACCTGCTGGAAGTTCGATTGAACCTGTTACGTCAGTTGTACGGAAGTAGAATTGTGGACGGTAGTTGTTGAAGAATGGAGTGTGACGTCCACCTTCATCTTTAGAAAGGATGTAAACTTCACCTTTGAATTTAGTGTGTGGGTTGATTGAACCTGGTTTAGCAATAACTTGACCACGTTCGATTTCGTCACGTTGAACACCACGAAGAAGGATACCTACGTTGTCTCCTGCAAGACCTTCATCAAGTTGTTTACGGAACATTTCAACACCAGTAACAACTGCTTTTTTAGTTTCTTCTTTGATACCAACGATTTCGATTTCGTCGTTGACACGAACAGTACCACGGTCGATACGTCCTGAAGCAACAGTACCACGACCAGTGATTGAGAATACGTCCTCGACTGGAAGAAGCAATGGTTTGTCTGTATCACGTTCTGGTTCTGGAATGTATGAATCAACAGTGTCCATCAATTCCATGATGATATCTTCAAATTTAGAGTCACCTTCAAGAGCTTTAAGAGCTGAACCTTGGATAACTGGAAGGTCATCACCTGGGAAATCGTATTCTGAAAGAAGGTCACGGATTTCCATTTCAACCAATTCAAGCAATTCTTCATCGTCAACAAGGTCAACTTTGTTCATGAAGACAATAAGGTGTTTAACACCAACCTGACGTGAAAGAAGGATGTGCTCACGAGTTTGTGGCATTGGTCCGTCTGTTGAAGCAACTACAAGGATAGCTCCGTCCATTTGAGCGGCACCAGTGATCATGTTTTTAACGTAGTCCGCGTGTCCTGGCGCGTCGATGTGCGCATAGTGACGAGTTGCAGTTTCGTACTCAACGTGTGCAGTGTTGATTGTGATTCCGCGTTCGCGTTCTTCTGGAGCAGCATCGATAGAAGCGTAGTCTTTTGGTTGGTTGACTGAGCTTGGTAGACGACGTGCAAGAACAGTTGTGATTGCAGCTGTTAAAGTAGTTTTACCATGGTCAACGTGTCCGATTGTACCAATGTTAACGTGGGGTTTACTACGATCGTATTTTTCTTTTGCCATTTTGGGAAAAGCCTCCAATAAAATATATTTTATAGATAGACGGTAGGCAATACAGTCTAACTTTACCCTACTATTGTAGCAAATTATAAGGAAAATGCAAGTATTTTATGCTTTTTGTCATTTCTTTATTTTTCTAAAGAGTGGTAGGGTTGAATCATGACGGATTGGCCGATATTTGAAGCGTAAATCCACTTAGCATTCTCTAGTTGTGCAAAGTTTTCAGCTCGACCTGTTAAGATAACACCTTTAAATTTAGCTATTTTGGGATTCTTATTTTTTTCCAAGAATTCTTTTAGCAAATCTTCTGTTGAATATTCTACTCCATCCTCATCAGTCATTGTTGCAAAACCTTGTTTGTTAGCTAAGAATTCTTTAAGGTGCCCCTGAAAAATAGTGTAAGTATTTTCTAAGCTTTCTTGGGGTTTTAGCTTACTGTTTGACTCATATTTCTGATAAATTGAAGTAACATCCGCATTTTTATCTTTGTCATAAGCTTTCTCAATTTCTTTTTCCATCCTTTTTTGTTCTGAATAGCTTAGCCCCTTATCAAAGTATGGGGTAAATCCATAAATTGTATCTAATCCAGACACTTTGACACCACTCCAAATCCAATTTAATTTTAAATTTTGTGGTATTAGTTGATAGATTTCTTTGAGTGTATAACTTTTATCAAAAGTAATGGCTACTTCTACTGCTTGCCCTGGCATTTGACGGATAAGAGGGATATCTTGTGTGACTTCTAAAGATTTTAAGTTTTCTCTCTTTTTTGATTCAAAAAAAACGGGAACTTTGTAACTACTTCCTCTTGTATATAAGGACCGATTATCATCTGAAGAAATTAAAGAATCGCTGCCATTAAAGTGGAATCCCCTTAATCTGAAGGAATAATTTTGCTCATAAGGTTCAAAAGGGACAGAGATACCATCAATATCTTTAAAACGATGTGAGACAAAGGTGCCACTAAATTGTGAGGTTGCATCATAACCCCAACTACTATAAGTGATATTAGGATAGGCTATCTCAGAAACAAGAGCAAAATGATTTTGGATAGTTTGACCATTTCGACTAGTTAGTTTATTTAAACCGCTATAAATAATGGGTAATAAAACCAAGGTTAACAAGCTGCTAAGTAGCATAGTTTTGATTAATGTCTTTTTCTTGTTGCGTTTTGCTATACTTTCAAAATCAGATAAAGTCTTCATAATGGTAACCTTCTTTCTCTAATAAGTGTTTCAAATGTCGTCGTCCTCGCATCAAAGTAATTTTGATATTGCTCTGTGATAATTGCAAAATAGTACTGATTTCCTTGACAGTAAACTCCTGAAAATAATATAAATCAATGACCATTCGTTCCTTATGTTTTAACAGTTGAATAGCCTGATATAAGGGCTCAAAATCTGGATAATCAAACTCAATTACCCTCTCCTCTTTAAAAAAGTCTCTTTGCAATATGGTCTGATACTGTTGGTCACGGCGATAACAATCAATATATCGTCTTGTAGCTACACGATACATCCAGGATCGTATTTTACTAAGATCTAAAACCAGATTACTTTCCATTAAGCTAATCAAAACATCTTGAACCACATCTTTAGCTTGTTCATTGGGCACACCTGATTTAACGAGATAGGCAAGGATTTCGTTAAATCAGGTGATTAATTCTTTTTCATAGTCATCAAGCTTGATTGTCATCACCTCCCTTCTTCACTAATATAACGAATGAGTAGTCACTTTGGTTACAAAAAAATCTCCTTTAAGGAGATTTTTTTAGAGCATTATTGAAATTGTTTGATATTAACAACTTTACTATTTTCTTTTCTGACAGCTTGGCGGTAAGATAATTCAGCTTCTTTATAAATATCTTCTCGTTTTTCGTGGGCATCAATATTAAGCACAAATCCCACCGCAACAGATAAAATCAAGAGACTATTTCCTCCTTGAGATAGAAAAGGAAAGGTTACTCCTGTTGAAGGAATCAAGCCTGATATACCACCAATATTAACAAAGACTTGCATGAGCATCATACCACCAACACCCAAAGCCATCATGGCATTAAATGGATTTTTGGCTTTAATACCAACATTCATAATTCTTAAAATGAGAAAGAAGACTAAGGCTAGGATCAAGCCTGCTCCAATTAAGCCTAATTCTTCAATCACCACTGAAAAAACAAAGTCTGTTTGAGCTTCTGGAAGGTAGCCTCGTTTTTCAATCGAATTTCCAAGACCCTTTCCAAACCAACCGCCATTACTCATAGCGTAATAAGAATGTGCTAGTTGATGTCCTGAATCTGCTAAATCATGAAAAGGGTTAAAGAATGCACTAAAACGCTTAGCCACATATCCAAAGACAGGTACCTTGGCCACCCGTTCTACGCCGATAACCGCAATAGCTCCAAAAAAAAGAGTCGATAAACTCGTGATTAAAACTAAAATACCTGAAAACCAACGATAACCAATTCCACTAATGGAAAACATAATAATTCCTGTTAAGACAATAATGGAGGCATTGCCCAAGTCTGGCTGAATGGTTACCAAAAAAATCATGATGAGGGAATAGACACGCCAGTCTCTTAAATCGCTCCAACTGGTTGGCCACCATTTTCGTCTAGTTAAGGCTTGATAATCATAGCGATCAATCTCTTGTTGCCTCTTTGAAAAAGTGAGAGCCAAGTACCAAACAATAATTAACTTGAGGTATTCAGCAGGCTGAAAGGTAATTGGTCCCATAGAGATCCAACCATGCGATCCATTTATCGGTTTAGTAAAAAAACGAGCAATAAAGAGCAAAACAATTTCACTTAAGATAACTGCCGTCAAAACTTTGGTGTTGGTGAGAAAGTTTAATTTTAGTTTGTAGATAAACATAATTGCCATTAAACTTAATACCCAAAAGACTCCCTGACTAATAACAGATCTAAAGGGATTAGCATGTAGCTGAACCAGGCTAACACTTGTTGTTGAATAAACCATTATCAATCCTATCACAGACAGGATCAGATAAGGCACTAAAATAGAGTAATTGAGCAAATGCCTTTTATCAATTTTCATTTTTTCCCCTATATTCTTGATATAATCATCTAGCATTATACCACCTTTCCAAAGCAAAAAAAAGGGAAAGCGCATGTCTCTCATTTCCCTATCTTAAAAAGTAAAAAGGTAAGGATAGCTAGTCCTCACCTCTTTAGGCATTAACCGGAATTACGAAGTCCTGTCGCAATCCCATTGATGGTAATATGAATTAATTTTTCGTAGTCCTCATCTAGCTCATCATGTCTAAGACGTTTAATCAACTCAATCTGAATATAATTCAAAACATTAAAGTATGGCAAGCGGAAGTCTAAGCTGTGCTTTAAAGATGGGTTTTCTTCTAGCAAGTGATCTGTTTCTTCAATAGCTAGAATCACATTTTTGGTTAGTTGCCACTCATCCAAAATAGTGTGAAAAACATCTCTGACTTCTTGATTCTCAGCTAGTTGAGCGTATTGGAAGGCAATATTCATATTGGATTTTGAGAGCACCATATCCACATTGGACAATAATGAGTGGAAAAATGGCCATGTTTTATACATGTGCTGTAATTTGGCCAAGTTGCCCTCTTCTTTGTCGATAAAGTGTTTAAAGGCTGAACCTACACCGTACCAACCCGGGAACATAATCCGATTTTGTGACCACGAAAATACCCACGGTATGGCTCTTAAACCACTGATTTCAGTAATGGTTTTTCGTGCAGCAGGTCTTGAACCGATGTTAAGACTTGAGACTTCTTTAATGGGGCTGGCCTCAAAGAAATAATCATAAAAATGGGGATTATTAAAGACCAAGTCACGATAGATAACGTTACTATCTTCCACAATCTCATCCATCAGGCTTCTAAAGCCATCGATTTCAGCGGGATTAGTCAGCATACGTGTCACCATACGATTGACAGAAGCTGAAATAAGCATCTGCAGATTATAATAAGCAACGTCTTTATTACCATATTTGTTTTCAATGATTTCGCCTTGCTCTGTTAAACGGATACGATCTTTGATAGAGCCAAAAGGTTGAGAGGTAATGGCCTCATAAGATGGGCCACCACCACGACCAACTGTTCCCCCACGACCATGGAAGAAAGTGATTTTAATGCCTTTTTTATCTCCAAGCTCTGTCAATTCATTTTGAGCTTTATAAAGGGTCCAGCCTGATGCTAAGTAACCACCATCTTTATTACTATCTGAATAACCAAGCATAATCTCTTGATAGTTATCTTTGCTAGCTACCCAAGATTTAACAATATCATAATCTAAGAATTCTGACATAATCGCTTTGGCATTGTCTAAATCTTCAATCGTTTCAAAGAGGGGAACAATCTGGACGCGAGCTTTGTCCTTATCAATCAAGCAAACTTCTTTTAACATCAAAGCCAACTCAAACATATCTGAGACACTTTCAGTATGAGAAATAATGTGCTGCTTGATGACCTCTTCGCCTAACTTATCTTTTAAATAGCGGGCTGAAGCATAAATAGCCAGCTCTTTTTCTAATAAGTCAGACTTAGCAACTGCCGCAGACGATAGTGTTCTTGGGTCTTCTGTTAATTCTTTTAGCAAGACCTGACATTTTTCTTCCTCAGATAAAGCGGAGTAATCCTCAACAATATTTGCTCCTTTTAACAGTTCAGCCACACAGGCCTCATGAACACTGGAATCTTGTCTCATGTCGATGCTAGCTAGGAAGAAGCCAAAAATATCAATGGCTTGAAGAATTTCTTGTAGATCACCTTCAATAAGAGCTTGATTGCCACTGGTTCGCAATGACTCTTCAATAAGGTTAAGATCTGCTTTAAACTCTTCTGCTTTTGCATAGGCTTTGATTGGTAGGTCTTCCATATCCTCAATCGCTTTTTTGGCCTTATTTTGAATAAATTTCGCCACTACTGAAGCATGGTTCCTGGAGTGCGCCTTAAAATGAGAGTCTTTTGGAAGTAACTGTGATAATTCAGGGCTATCTGTTAAATCCAATAAAGTCTGTACTAAGCGATTTTGGATATAATGAAAGGCTTTTCGGTAAGATTCATTTTCACGGTAAATGGACTTATCACTTGATAGACTAGCTAAGCGCTCTACCTCTGGACTAGGATTAGTAAGGGTAGATGATAAAGAGAAGGTTCGATAAAGGAGAGATAGCTTTTCAATGTAAAAGTTAATAATAACTTCACTTTGAACCTTAGCAGACAACTCGAGCGTTTCAGCCGTTACAAAAGGATTACCGTCACGGTCACCACCAATCCACATTCCCATGGTGATAGGCTTAGGATTGTTAAGCATCAGACCCCTTGCTTTAGCCAGTTCTTTGTACTCATTGGTTAACTTGGTAATAGCTGGAATCAAAGAGGCTTTATAGTATTGCATGACATTGGTGATCTCGTTTTTCACCTTTAGCTTTTTCTCACGAATAATGTCTGTCTGCATGATAATTTCAATATAGCGGTAAAGTTCTTTGTACCACTTTTCTTGATTGACAACGCCAGATTTCACATCTCGGTATTTGCGTAGCAAGTCATGAATATGATTGGTAAGCTCTAAAACCGTTTTGCGTTGGACTTGAGTCGGATGCGCTGTCAAAACAGGAACCACGTTGACTTGTTCTAAGAGATGATCAGCATTTTCTTTTTCAGCAACTGCATCAATAGTCAGGGATAATTTACCCAAATAATCACGATTAGTATTATTTTGATAGTTAATCTCATAAGCCAAATCAACATCTTCAGTAATATTGATTAAGAGGGGAAGAATGGTAAAGTACCTTGAGATTAAAACCATTTCTTCATTGGTGATAGTGGCAATTAACTTCTCAAGTAAGACATGGTCTTGTTTTTCCGATAAATCAATAATCTTTTCAATGGTCGCAAAGACCTGATCACCAGCCATTTGACGGGTGATGTCCTCAAGAATCTCTTTTAACAGACTGACTTCTTCGGCAATAATGTCTTGGTTATTGTTGCTCTCTAACTTTTTGATTGACAAACTACTGATGCCTCCTCTACTAGTTTCTCTTTTATCATACCACTTTTTACCTAAAAAGTAAGCTCATTATCATTGAATGTCTGTTTTTTCCAAAAAAATAAGGTCTTTTTCAACTAAACGTTTGGAAGAATTTCGAGCATCTTTCTCTGCTATTTTCTGTTATACTAATAGATAATAACTATCTAAGGAGAATGGTATGGAATTAAAAAAACGTTCAGCATTTCCAGAAAATGAACTTTGGGATCTAAGTGCCCTCTACAAAGATCGTGAAGACTTTTTACTAGCTATTGAAAAAGCTTTGCAAGATGTGGTTCTTTTCAAGAAGAATTACGAGGGTAAATTAGTCACAGTAGATGATTTTACACAAGCTCTGATGACAATCGAACACATCTACATCCAAATGAGTCATATTGGTACCTATGCCTTTATGCCACAAACAACAGATTTTTCAAATGAAAGCTTTGCTCAAATTGCCCAGGCAGGTGATGATTTCATGACTAAGGCTAGCGTCGAACTTAGCTTTTTTGACACGGCATTAGCCAATGCTGATAAAGCTGTCCTAGATCAACTAGAAGAAAATCCCTATTTCAGCGCTGCTATTCGCATGGCTAAACTTCAAAAAGAACATCTCTTAAGTCCAGATGTTGAAAAAGCTCTAGCGAATCTTCGAGAAGTGTTAAACGCTCCTTACGACATTTATACCAAAATGCGTGCCGGTGATTTTGCTATGGAGGACTTTGACGTTGATGGTAAAAGCTATCAAAATGGTTTTGTGGCTTACGAGAACTTTTATCAAAACCATGATAATGCCCAAATCCGTGAAAAAGCCTTTCGTTCTTTCTCTGAAGGACTTCGTAAACATCAAAATACAGCTGCTGCCGCTTACTTAGCTAAGGTAAAATCTGAAAAACTGATTGCTGACATGAAGGGCTACGACTCTGTTTTTGATTATTTATTAGCTGATCAGGAAGTGGATCGCAGCATGTTTGATCGTCAAATCGACCTTATCATGACCGAATTTGGACCAGTTGCCCAAAAATTCTTAAAACATGTTGCACAGGTTAATGGTTTAGACAAGATGACCTTTGCTGATTGGAAACTGGATATTGATAACGAGCTTAATCCTGAGGTTTCTATCGATGATGCTTATGATCTTGTCAAGAAGTCTCTTGCTCCGCTTGGCCAAGAATATACACAAGAAATTTCACGCTACCAAACCGAACGTTGGGTTGACTTTGCTGCTAATGCTAATAAAGACTCTGGTGGCTATGCCGCAGATCCTTATAAGGTACACCCTTATGTGTTGATGAGCTGGACAGGACGTATGTCTGATGTTTATACTTTGATTCATGAAATCGGTCATTCTGGTCAGTTTATTTTCTCAGATAACCATCAAAGCTACTTCAACACCCATATGTCTACTTACTATGTGGAAGCACCATCAACCTTTAATGAGCTGATGCTAAGCGATTACCTGGAGCATCAATATGATGATCCTCGTCAAAAACGCTTTGCGCTAGCCCACCGTTTAACCGATACTTACTTCCACAACTTTATTACACACTTGTTAGAAGCAGCCTTTCAACGTCGTGTTTATACTTTGATTGAAGAAGGTGGCACCTTTGGTGCCGAACAACTGAATAGCATCATGAAAGAAGTCTTGACTGAGTTTTGGGGAGATGCCATTGAGATTGACGATGACGCTGCTCTAACCTGGATGAGACAGGCTCACTATTATATGGGATTATACAGCTATACCTACTCAGCTGGTTTAGTTATTTCAACAGCCGGTTATCTCAATCTGAAGAATAACCCAAATGGCGCTAAAGAATGGTTAGATTTCCTCAAATCTGGAGGCAGCCGTACACCATTAGATACCGCCCTGTTGATTGGTGCAGATATTGCAACCGAAAAACCATTGCGAGATACCATAGCCTTTCTTGACCAAACGGTCGATCAAATCATTCAATACTCTAAAGATATGACTAATGCATAATATCGACAACGATTCTTTTCAGTGATGAGATAGTAACATTTTTAAAAAGCTACTTAGCCTGTTGGAGGCTCTCTCAAAATATCAGAAATAATCAAAAAAGCTAAGGGCTTAGTGTAGCCCTTAGCTTTTTTTGCAAATACGTCTTATTTTCAAGTGGAAAAAATGAGGTTTGCTTTTTATTACTTAACAACTTCCTGATAGAACTCGATTTTATCACCATCTTTGACTTTAAGCTGGTTAGCACCTTTATCTGCCATTTTCCCGTTGACTTTAAAAAACCAATACTTTTGAGCCTTTGTATCTTGTTCAATACCGTCAATTGCTGTGATGAAGCCATCTTTTTCTTGAACCTTATAATTTTCTTTTAAGACCTCTAAAACCGTTTCTCCCTTGTCAAAGGCAACCTTCTCATCAATGGTATCTTGGTCTTCTTTGACAATCAAGCGAACTTGCTGATTAGCTACCGTTTTCTTACTTTCTTGAGAAGCATTATTCCCTTGAGAACAAGCTACCAAACTTAATGACAAGACGGTTAATAAAAGTGTTTTAAATCCTTTTTTCATTTGAAATTCTCCTAAACAATAGTAAGATTAATGGGTAAAAAACAAAAGTTGAGACTGCATGTGCCAAGTTAAAAGGCATTCCTGCTAAAAGATAGGTCCACCAGGGCATACTGTATAGGTAAGCAAAAGCAGCATCAATTAAAAAGCCATAGGCAAGACCACAAAAAGCGGCCATTAAGGACTGAATCAGCAAGTCGTACCTTACTACTTTCTTAGATAAGGGATACAAGAGTACTTTCCAAACCAATAAGATGATGGCAAAAGCGCTGATTTGCCAAAAGACCCATGGCCCAAATCCTAGGATGAAAGACGTTAATAACATACAAAGACCCATTAACAAGACTGCTTCTGCCAAACCATAGCAAAGCAAATAAACAAGAAAAATGGCTGTCACAGGTTGCACATTTGGTAAGCTACTAAAAGCAAGTCGTAGGACAAAACATAAAGCAGACATGACGGCAATTCGACTAATAACTTTAGCTGACATTTGGTTTCTCAATTTCTTTTTTTGTCTATTATGACAGATTTTTGCTACTTTGACTAGTTAGATGCAACTTCAAAAAAAGTTAAAAATAGTAGTTCAATGAGAATAAAGCAAGAAAAAGTTAGATATTCCACAACTTTTATAAATAAAAACTATATAATAACCGTCACAAGACATAGTTTTATGTTATATAAAATTAGGGTTGAAACATGCCTTTATAAGCGTCATGTCTTGTGCCCGACTAGACTTAGACAAAATATACTTAAAATGCAAGATAATATAAGAAATTAGTTAGGATACTTTGATTTTTTCAAGCATTTAGGGTACAATATCAATAATGAGAAGAAGAATAAAGCCTATTGTTGTCATTGTCTTCTTTGCTTTTATTGCTTTGTTATTAATGATTGGAAAGATTCATTCTGAAACGATTAAGAAAAAAGAACTTAGTCTGGCTAAAGAGAACGTTCCTATTGTGACGAGTAGTTCAAGCAAAAGGACAGAAAGCACAACTGAAAATGAAGAATTTATCTTAAATCCTATTATTGATGTTTCCGGTTGGCAGCTCCCAAATGAAATTGATTATGATACCTTATCACAGAATATTTCAGGCGCTATTGTTCGTGTCTATGGAGGCTCACAAATCACTGCCAATAACAATGCTGCTTTCACAACTGGCATTGATAAGTCATTTAAGAAACACATTGAGGAATTCCAAAAAAGGGACGTTCCTGTCGCGGTCTACAGCTATGCCCTAGGGCGAAGCAGCAAGGAAATGCGTGAAGAAGCCAGAACCTTTTACAAAAATGCTTCCCCTTACAAACCAACTTACTATTGGATTGATGTGGAAGAAGCAACCATGAAAAATATGAACAAAGGTGTTAAAGCTTTCCGAGAAGAGCTTAAAAAACTGGGGGCTAAGAATGTTGGACTTTATATTGGCACCTACTTTATGGTTGAACAAGAAATTTCAACCAAAGGTTTTGATGCCATCTGGATTCCAACCTATGGAAGTGACTCTGGTTATTACGAAGCTGCTCCTAACACAGATTTAGATTATGACCTTCACCAGTACACCTCTCAAGGCTATATCAATGGTTTTAAAAACCCACTTGATTTAAATCAAATTGCAGTCCATAAAAATCCTAAAGAAACCTTTGAAAAATTATTTGGTAAAATCAAAAAAAGATAAGAGCTAACTAGCTCTTATCTTTTTTAAAGCGCTTTTCTTGACAAGTCACAAGCAAAATCATTATAATTGAAACAAATACATATCACAAAGGAGTGCTTTGGCTGAGATCGCAACTGCGAAATCCTAGGGACCTGATCTTGTTAGTACAAGCGGAGGGATTGTGACCAATAAATACTATTGGATAACAATGCTCTTTTTGTGGACAAAAGGAGTTTTTTTATGTCGTCAAAAACTAATGTTAAGCTTTTAATTGAAGCAGCTATTTTCGCTGCCCTGGCAATGGCTTTATCTTTTATACCAGACTTTGTCAGCTGGTTCAGCCCATCATTTGGAGCTATTCCACTGGTTCTATTTTCCCTACGACGTGGCCTAAAATATGGCCTCTTGGCTGGTCTCATCTGGGGACTACTCCATTTTGTCCTTGGTAAGATTTATTACCTTAGCTTGTCACAAGCTATCATTGAATATATTATTGCCTTTATCTGTATGGGACTAGCTGGTTTCTTTGCTAAACCTTTAGCTAATAGCCTTAAATTTCAAAAGATGACTTCTAGTATCACTATCGCGCTTATGGGAGCCTTCTTTGCGGTTGGTGTTCGCTACATCTGGCATTTCATTGCAGGGGTTATTTTCTGGGGAAGTTATGCTCCTAAAGGAATGTCTGCTATTTGGTATTCATTCACAGTTAATGGGACTGCTGGGCTCCTAACCTTTTTAGTAACAGCACTGGCTTTAGTTATCATTTTACCAACACAACCTTCATTCTTCCTTCCAAGAGATTAATGATAAGTTGACCTTAACCTTATAGTTCAAAAATGGTATAATATGATTATTATACTATTTTTATTTCGTTAAATAAGGGTGAACTTATGGCTAAAAAAGGAAAAATTAAAAAAACCTTGGTCGAACAAATATTAGATAAAGCACATATTGAGCATCAAGGACTACACATTAACACACTTGAGGGGGACATCCCTGAGTCGCTCCAACCATCTGACATTTATAAAACCTTAGCTCTTAATGGTGACAAAACAGGTCCACTAATTGGTATTATTCCTCTAACAGAGCATCTTAGTGAGAAAAAATTAGCAAAAGCTTCAGGTAATAAAAAGGTCTCCATGATTCCTCAAAAAGACTTACAAAAAACAACGGGTTATGTCCATGGTGCCAATAATCCTGTTGGCATCCGACAAAAGCATCGTTATCCCATTTTTATTGATGACTCTGCTTTAGAAAAAGGGGAGATGGTTGTCTCAGCAGGAGAAGTTGGCAGGTCTATTCAGATTAAGAGCTAAGCGCTAGCTGATTTTGTTGATGGCCACTTTGTCAATATTAAGGAGTAAAAATGAAATCACTTGGAAACATGATTTGGTTTATCTGTTCTGGTCTTTGGGCTTGGATCTCTTGGACTTTGGTAGGTCTCTTATTATCATTAACAATCATCGGACTACCTATCGGATTACAATGTTTTAAAATTGCCAACTTTGGGCTATTTCCATTTGGCAAGGATATCCAAATTGGTCAGTCAGGATCTAGCGTCTTGTTAAACATGATTTGGATTATCGTTTTTGGCTGGCAGCTAGCTGCTATTCATCTCGCTTCTGCTTTCTTGTTATGTATTAGCATTATTGGCATTCCCTTTGCCATCCAATCTTTTAAATTAGCGAAAATCAGTCTCTTTCCATTTGGCGCTAAAATCATTTTGAATTAGGAAAGGTTATACCGTTATGAAATTATATTTTGTAAGACATGGCAAAACCCTTTGGAATGTTGAAGGACGTTTTCAAGTAGTGGCGACTCACCACTACTTGAAGAATCAAAAGAGGAACTTAAAGCATTAGCCAATGAAATTGATTCTATTGCTTTTGACGCTGTTTACTCTAGTGATTTAAAAAGAGCAATTGACACTACTAAGATTCTCATCGAAGAAGCTGATATTAGTGAAGAAGTAACTTATACTAAAGCTTTGAGAGAATGGCAACTTGGAAAGTTAGAAGGGGCAAAAATCGCAACCATGTCAGCCATTTACCCTAGTCAAATAGCTGCTTTTCAGCATAATCTAGCTAAATTTAAGGCCAGCCAATTTGAAGCTGAGTCCATCTATGAAACAACGCAACGCGTTCGACAGCTTGTTCACTCCTTTGAAGACAAGGGATATGAGCATGTCCTAATCGTTGGTCATGGGGCTAACCTAACAGCTTCTATTCGTTCTCTCTTAGGATTTGAACCTGCACTTTTGCGCGCAAAAGGTGGCTTAGCCAATGCTAGTCTAACAGTTTTAGAAACCAGTGATTGCCAACACTTCCACTGCCTCAGATGGAATGATAAAAGCTACTTGGAAAATGAATCATTTTCTTAGGTGTTTGTCGTTTATTGACATTCTTTACATTAAAAAACTCATTTTTGAACTTAAAGTGTCTGCTATTTCTTATCTAGCATATTTAAGACGCAGCACTTTTTCTTGTTGCTTATTGAGACGTAATAAAATAACCACTTTATCAATACTCATATTGCTTTCTAACAGTCGCTCTGCGGCCATCATCAAGCCATTATTAAGGCCCATTTGTAAGATAGGGTTCTTTTTGTCATTAACATCAAAGATAAACTTATTATCTGGTAAGTCAAAGAGCACTTTGACGGCACCGAATAATTGTTCAAAGTTATCAATGGCCACATCATAAACAGGCTTAGTACCTGCTTTTAAGCTACGCCCTCTGTGATTAAACCACATAGAATGCCAACCACCATTAAAAGCCCCCATAATATCATTATCATAGGAATCTCCCACATAGAGGGTAGTTTGTGGGTTCATATCAAATTGCTCTGCGGCTAAATTGAAAATTTCTTTTTCTGGTTTTTGAAAACCTGTAGCCTGACTAACAATCACACGTTTAGGATCAACGTAATCATATAAGCCTAATTTGCGAACCTTTTTGAGTTGATGTTCTGTTGGACCATTAGTGATAATTCCCATAGGAACATTTTTGGTCTTGAGAAAATCAAGAGTCATGCGCATTTCATCTAGCATGGTAATATTTTCAAGCTCATGCTCATAAATGTCTTGAAAATGAACACCAGTCTCTTGATCGATTTCTCGGTAGCCAAATTCAAGAAGGGTTTCTTTGCAGCGCCAGAAACGAAAATACTCTGTTGTCCATTCTCCTGCCATCACTCTTGGAAAGCCAATATCAGAGTAGTGACGAAAACGAATATAGGCTTGGTTCATCATGGACATATTAAAGTCAGGGAAGCACTTTTCCATAGCAATACGATAAGGTGCTTGCTGATCATAAATAGTGTCGTCAACATCAAAAACAATAGCTGTAATCATGGATCTCTTTTCTTTTCTAATAATATCCCTAACATTATACTATTTTCGAATAAGCTTTTCAAATTGTCTAAGAAAGGGACTTATCTTTTCCATTGAAATATAGGTGTATTCTGACCCTATTTATGGTACAATAGGAAGGAAAACGTATTGGAGGAAAACATGTCAAATCAACACATCGAAGAATTAAATGATCAACAGATTGTCCGTCGTGAAAAAATGACGGCTCTGGCTGAACAAGGAATTGATCCTTTCGGTAAGCGTTTTGAACGCACAGCCAATTCTGCTGAATTAAAAGAAAAATATGCTGATAAAACTAAAGAAGAATTACATGAACTAAAAGAAACAGCAATTGTCGCTGGACGCTTAATGACTAAACGCGGAAAAGGTAAAGCTGGCTTTGCTCACCTACAAGACCGCCAAGGACAAATTCAAGTCTATGTTCGTAAAGATTCTGTCGGTGATGAGAATTATGACATCTTCAAAAAAGCTGACTTGGGAGATTTCATCGGTGTCGAAGGTGAGATTATGCGTACCGATATGGGTGAATTGTCTATTAAAGCTACAAAAGTAACTCACTTGTCTAAATCACTTCGTCCATTACCTGAGAAATTCCACGGCTTAACTGATATTGAAACCATTTACCGTAAACGTCACTTAGATTTGATTTCTAATCGTGAAAGCTTTGATCGTTTTGTGACACGTTCTAAAATGATTTCAGAAATCCGTCGTTACTTAGATGGCATGGACTTCTTAGAAGTTGAAACACCTGTGCTTCACAATGAAGCTGGTGGAGCTGCTGCTCGTCCATTTATCACTCACCACAATGCCCAAAACATTGAGATGGTACTTCGTATCGCAACTGAGCTTCATTTAAAACGCTTGATTGTTGGTGGTATGGAACGCGTTTATGAAATTGGTCGTATCTTCCGTAACGAAGGGATGGATGCGACACATAATCCTGAGTTTACTTCAATTGAAGTATACCAAGCCTACGCTGACTATCAAGACATCATGAATCTGACTGAAGGTATCATCCAGCATGCCGCTAAAGCTGTTAAAGGGGATGGACCAATTGACTATCAAGGAAATGAAATCTTGATTAATCAACCATTCAAACGTGTCCATATGGTTGATGCTATTAAAGAAGTTACTGGCATTGATTTTTGGCCTGAAATGTCTCTTGAAGACGCCATTGCGCTTGCCAAAGAAAAACATGTCCCACTTGAAAAACACTTTACAAGTGTTGGTCATATTATCAACGCTTTCTTCGAAGAGTTTGTTGAAGAAACATTAATCCAACCAACCTTTGTCTTTGGTCATCCTGTTGAAGTATCTCCTTTAGCTAAGAAGAACCCAGAGGATGGTCGCTTTACAGACCGTTTTGAGTTATTTATCATGACTAAAGAGTACGCTAATGCCTTCACGGAGTTAAATGATCCGATTGATCAACTCTCTCGCTTCGAAGCGCAAGCTCAAGCTAAAGAACTTGGTGACGATGAAGCAACTGGTATTGATTATGAGTTCGTTGAAGCACTTGAATATGGTATGCCTCCTACAGGTGGACTAGGAATTGGAATCGATCGTCTATGTATGTTGTTAACCAATACAACAACTATTCGCGATGTTCTACTATTCCCAACCATGAAATAATAGCACCCAAGGATGTGCTAACATTGGCTTCTAGCTGAAGACTTTCAAAAGTCTTTACTCAAAGACCTATTGAAGTCACTAAGAAAACCGAATGATCTGTAACAGAGAACCAAACTTCTCGTTTAGATATTCGGTTTCTTTATTTATCAGTGGGCTTGATCACGTAGACAATTTCTTAAGACATACCTTGTTTCTTATCTTATTCTACTGAACCACTGAAACTAAAAGCTGATACTGTTTTTTGAGCTAATAAGCTCTTACTCTGGAGGATTTTATGACCCAAGAACGCCGATCGGTTAAAGCTATTTTAACCTTTCTTATCCCTTCCCTTATTGGGATTCTACTATTGATGACCCCTTTTCAGTACAAAGGCATGTCCACCGTGGCTGTTTCTGTTATTTCTAAATCCATTAACCAATGGATTAACAGCCTCATTCCTATTCCATACCTTATCTTACTGATTATTTCCATATCGTATCTCTTAGCACTACTCTATCGTTTCTTTCGCCCAGCCTTTATTTCCCAAAATGACCTTCTAAGAGAAATTTCAGATATCCCTCTCTTTTGGTTGCTAGTTCGCCTAACAGGCTTACTTTTAGGGCTAATAACGGTCTTCCAATTAGGGCCAGAAGTGATTTGGAGCAAGGATACAGGAGGTCTCATTCTTTTTGACTTAATTGGAGGACTGTTCACCATCTTTTTAGCAGCTGGTTTTATCCTTCCTTTCTTAACGGAATTTGGTTTATTAGAATTTGTGGGAGTTTTCCTAACCCCTATAATGCGTCCTTTATTCCATTTACCTGGTCGCTCTGCTGTTAACTGTGTAGCTTCTTTTGTGGGTGATGGTACGATTGGGATTGCCTTAACAGATAAGCAATATGTTGCCGGACACTACACGGCACGAGAAGCAGCCACGATTGCCACTACTTTTTCGGCAGTATCTATTACTTTTTGTTTGGTGGTGCTTCAAAACGTTGGCTTAACTGATTATTTTGGCCATTTTTACTTAACGGTTATTGCCAGTAGCATTGTCTGTGCTCTTGTTATCCCTCATCTCCCCCCCTTATCTCGCAAGCCTGATAGCCATTTTATCACACTTAAAGACAAGGCTTCTGAGACTATACCTGAGCATCATAACAAGTTAACTTGGGCCTTGCAATTAGCTATTGATAAGTCCAAATCAAATGGTGATGTCAAAACTTTTATCAATAGTGCTTCAAAAACAGTGCTTAGTTTATGGTTTGGCGTCATCCCAACTATTATGACCGTCGGGACCTTGGCCTTAATCATCTCTGTTTCAACGCCAGTCTTTAAAATTTTGGGTATGCCTTTCTTACCTTTACTAGAGCTCTTTGGTATTCCTGAAGCAGCTGCGGCTAGTCAGACCATGATTGTTGGCTTTTCAGACATGGTTGTTCCTTCTATCATGGCGGCAGAGATTAAAAGTGAGATGACACGCTTTATTATTGCTACTGTTTCCATTGTGCAACTGATTTATATGTCTGAGACAGGCTCGGTTATTTTGGGCTCTAAGATTCCTGTTAATATCATTGAGCTATTTATCATTTTTATTGAACGTACCTTGATTTCATTACCCATTATTATTCTAATGGCTCATTTATTCTTCTAACTAAAACCCTTGCTTCATAAATGAAGCAAGGGTTTTTTATTGCTCTCTATTTTGTCAAAATTTCTTAAGAAGCCATAATAAACCGCGCAATGGCCCATGTCACAAGAAGCGAAAGCAAGCTTGCAATAGCAATAGCTAATAATTGAGCTCCTATGATATGTGGATGAAAGACAATGACCCCTAGACTGCCCAGTAGACCTCCGATACCATTCATCCCAAATGGATCAACCACATCATCAACAGACAACTTTTTACTAATGGCATCTGTTAAAAAGTAGGTCAAAAAACTAGCTAAAAAGGTGACAATCACTATTGGTAGAGCATCCAGATAGCCTACTCCAGCTGTACTGGTAACCAAACCAACAATCATGCCATTTAATAAAGCTAAACTAGATTCCTCTTTAGTCGAAAAATAAGAAGCTAAAGACCATGCCAAGCCGCCACTGATAATAGCTAGAAGGGTGTTTAGTAAGACTTGTCCAGCTGCATCATTCAATTGACCGACAGGTACTACATTAAAACCGAACCAACCTAGAGTCACTAAAATCATTCCCAGATAAAGCCATTCCTCTCTTAACTTATCATGAATATGATCTGTCCGTCCTTTATAGTAAGCTAAAACATAAGTTGATAAGCCTGCTGACAGGTGAACCACTATTCCGCCCGAGAAATCCTCAACACCCATTTGAGCTAAAAAGCCTTCTGGCCTCCAGATAAGATAGGCCAAGGGACTGTACACCAAAAAGACCCAAACAAAGACTGCTAATAAAAGTGATCTGGTCTTAACCCGATCAATGATTGATCCAATAAACATGACCACCGCATACAAACAAAAGCAGAGTTGAAAAAGAATATCAAGGATACGGTATAAAGACAAGTGCCCTGCTGTCACAACACTAGACCAGTGGCCTTCAAATGCTAAAAAATAGGCCCCAAATAACCAAGCTACCGTTGCGACTATGATAGCTAAGGTAAATTGATAAAGCATGCGTGGGGCTAAAGCTTCTTTTAGACTGCCAATATAGAAAAAAGCCATTCCAAAAATCATGGCCCACATGATTAAAATACAAATAAGAAGAAACATAATTCCCTTTCTTTACAAATAAGGTGATATTTGTTAAACTTAAAAAGTTAACTGGTTAAGTATTCTATCTTAAAATACTATACTTGTCAAGGAGAATTACATGACACATCATAAACTTATTATTATCGCAAGTTGTCAAGTCAAGTGCAACCAGTTCATAGATAACTAGAGTTCCAGATGTTAAGCTGTTCGGGATAGCTCAAACAGGAATTTTGAGGATTGATATTGAAGAAGTCGTCTTGGGCGCTCATTGATAGCAGTAATATAATTGTCAAGTTCTTCAGAGGTTAGTGGATTAAGTGAGACTCCTTTAGGGACATATTCTCTGAGGAGGCCATTGAAGTTCTCGTTTTTTCCTCTCTCATGTGAAGAATAGGGATGTGCAAAGTAAACTTCAACAGCTTCTAAGTTTGAGAGTAAACTAAACTCAGAACCATTATCCGCTGTGATGGATGCAATAGGATACTGACTGATGAGATGCGTGACAGCTCGGTTAATGGTTTGGGACTGCTTGTCTTCTAGCTTAACTCCTAGTGCATAGCGTGTCTGGCGCTCTACCAAAGTCAACATAACAGCTTCACCTTTGGTTTTCTTGCCGAGAACCAAATCAATCTCCCAATGCCCAAATTCAGAACGATCATTAATATATTCTGGACGTTCTTCGATAGATTTACCTAAAGTCTTCTTATTCGTCTTCATGACTTTCTTAGAACGTTTTCTGATACTAACCATCTTAGGCAAATCGATTGGTTTAATAGCTAATACCCCCTCTTTGATATAACGATAAATCGTTTTGGTAGAGGGGACGACTTCTTCAGGATGGTTCACTTTGTAAGTCTGAACAAAACTATCCACACTATGGAGACGAATGTTAGCCGTCAAGGCAGATTCTAATTGTTCAATGAACCTAGCGGAGCAGTCATTCAACTTGAGATAAGAACTCTTTTGACGATTGGTTTCATAGACACGTTGCCCACTATCAGCGAAATAGGCGTTGAAGAAGGTTTGTTTTCCATTCTTATCCTTTACCTGTTCTACTGAACCACGTTTTATTTCTCGGCAGATTGTAGAACGGTGACGACCCAAGAGTCGAGCAATCTCAGCGGGTTTCTTTCCCATTTTAAGATAAGCAGCAATTTCACCCCGTTCTGTGGCTGAAAGATGAGAATAGGATGATTTTCTGGTAAAATTAATGTTGGACATGTTCATCTGCTTTCCATACTGAATTGGGGAATTCTAGTATATCAGACGAACATGTCTTTTTTGTTGCACTTCATTTTACAACGCGGGAACTTATTATTATTGGAGCTGGCGCTGCTGGCATTGGCTTTGCTTGCGCCTTAAAAAGACTTAAACAAGACGACTTTTTAGTCTTAGAAAAAGGTGAAATCGGAGATAGCTTTCTGAAATGGCCCAAAACCACTCGCTTCATCACCCCATCATTTACCACAAATGGCTTTGGCTTTCCTGATATTAATGCGGTCGTTCCTAACACTTCACCGGCATTTACCTTTGAAAAAGAACATCTCTCTGGACCTGAATACGCCCATTACCTTTCCTTATTAGCCAAAACCTATGAGTTACCCATCAAAACGCAAACGTCTGTAACAGCTATTCATCGCTCTAAGGACATCTATGAACTGGATACGAGTGATGGTAAAGTCAGCTGCGACTACTTGATTATGGCTTGCGGAGAATTTCAACTTCCAAACACACAAGGAATAAAGGGAGCAGAATTAGGAATGCACTACGGACAAGTAGATTCTTTTCACGTTCAATCCGAGAATCCCTTTATTGTTATCGGTGGAAATGAGAGTGCCTGTGATGCTTTAACCAACCTAGCTTATTTAGGAAATGAGATTCATCTCTTTACCAATGGTTTTGGTAAAAGCGAAAGTGCGCCAGATCCTAGCATTTCCTTATCACCTATCACAAAGGAACGCCTAAAACACATTCAAGAAAATCCTCAATATCATGTCCATATTAATGAGGGTAAAATTGCTCGCCAAATTGACAGAGATGAAAAAGGTTATCAAGTTACCTTCCAAGATGGAACAAAAGCTCACAGCAAGCACAAGCCAATTCTGGCCACTGGTTTTAGAAATGCCAGTCAAGCAATCGGTGGACAAGCTGTTTTTGACTACGATAACGATGGTATCCCACAAGTCACTAAAGATGACGAATCCACCATTAGTCCCAATTGTTTCCTGATCGGACCAAGTCTTAGACATGACCAAACCATTTTCTGTTATATCTATAAATTCAGACAACGATTTTTACCTATTATTGCGGAAATAGCTAAACGTGACAAGTGGACTCTAGATAGTGAGGAAATCGACTTCTTTAAAGCTAACCAGATGTATCTAGATAATTTGGACTGCTGCGATGTGACTTATGACTGCTAAGTTTTTCTAGCCTTTTATGATATAATAAAAGCATCATAAGGAAAGGGTAGGATTTCTCACATGGCAAAAGAATACTTGGCATACCTATCTGCCGCTATCTTTCTCATCTATGGTCTGTTTGCAGTAAAGCCCATTTTTATCGGATTAGGGATTATTTTTCTCTTCATTGGTTTGTCTGACCATTTAAAACAAAAAAATAGCAGGAATGCGTCCTTTGCTCTAAAGATTCTTTAAGTCTTTTGAGGAAAGAAAAGCATCCTTGCTTTTTTATTTGCGAAAGGCATCTAGAATGGTTTTAAACTCTTCGTTGGTTAAGGTAATACCTTTCCCCATTTTAGTGTGATCAGGGCTCCATGTGCGCAAATCCCATTTAGCTTCTGCACCATTAAAGCTGACTCTGTTCAATTCTTTGGTCCAACCCTTATCATTTTCTGACAGTGTCAGCAAATGTTCTTCAATTTTACATGTAAATTCTGCCATTGTTATTCCTCCTCACTTATTTATTCGAAAATGCTATCGAAAAAATAGTACTTTTGAAAACTTTTCTAAGATTCTCTCCTTATTTTATCAATTTCTGAGGAAAATAGCTATGAATTCACTTATCAAACTTGTAATAAGGAACCACAACTAAAGCATGACAGCAAGCTTACTGTTCATCAGCAGATATATCTATAGATTATTTTTGAAGCCAGACTTCTTCTTACTCTTAGTAAATCCAAAAGAATAGCAAGTCATGACTCACTATTCTTTTGGATTTTTAGGCTCTAACAGTTTTGGCGCTACCATCTTCCTTGTACAGATTAACCAATCCCTCTTTGCAAGCTCTAATCATATCACCTGGTTTTACCGCTTGTGGTAGGCTAATGGTTAATAAAGCCATTGGATTTGGCGCACGATCAATTTTTTGACCGTCTTCATCGTGCAAGTCTTTGACGATAGTTTCAAAATGTCTGAATCCAGGTCCGTAAAATTCGATTCTATCGCCTTCCATCATAACATTTCGTTGTCTTACAGTAGCTGTCATGCTTTCTTCATCAAACGCAACCACTTCTCCGACAAATTTATATTGTGGGATTTTACGACGGGCACCAAATAATTGTTCATTCTCAGTTGGAGTCCCATAATAAAAACCTGTAGCTAACTCACGCTGAGCCACTTTCCATAATTCATCAATCAAGTCATCTTTGATAGCATAAAAGGCTTCTGGGCTCTCCATATAAGCATCCACGGCTGCTTTGTAACAATTGGTTACCGTTGACACGTAATGGATTGACTTCATACGGCCTTCAATTTTCAGACTGTCCACACCGTTTTCTACCAAATCAGGAATGTGCTCAATCATACACATGTCAACTGAAGACATGGAATATTCTTCTGGAATTTCCCCCTCTAAGGAACGTCGTTCGCCACCAAATGGCATTTCATACAAGTCATATTTCCAACGACATGATTGGGAACAGCCACCACGATTGGCATCACGATGACTCATGTGATTAGACAGCACACAACGTCCCGAGTAGGAAATACACATAGCACCGTGGACAAAGGCTTCGATTTCAACATTAGTACGTTTTCGAATTTCTGCTAGCTCAGCCATATTGACTTCACGCGCTAAGACCACCCGTGTCAATCCTATTTCTTTCCAAAATTCAAAGGTTTCATAGTTGGTGGAAGAAGCTTGAGTTGACAAGTGAATTTCTAAACCTGGGGCTTCTGTCGAACAGATCATAATCAAAGCTGGATCTGAAACAATAACAGCATCAAGTCCCATATCTCTTAATTGACGGAACCATTCTCCGGCTCCTTCTTCATTCCCTTCGTGGGTAACCATATTGGCCGCTACGTAGACTTTGGCATCACGAGCGTGAGCATAGTCAATGCCTTCTTGCAACTCTTCCATCGAGAAGTTACCTGCTCGACTACGAAGGCCATAGGCTTGACCACCTACAAATACCGCATCAGCACCGTAGTCAATCGCTACTTTTAATTTTTCCAGTGTTCCTGCAGGAGATAAAACCTCAGGACGTTTTTTCTTATGTAACATCATTTCTTCTTTCTATTTTCAAGATAGATCGATTCAAGTGTTTCAAAAATCAATAAGAGGGTTTGAATCATCAAGCCTTGAAATAGTAAACTTAATCAAGATAAATCAAACCAAAGTAAGTTTTCCTTAAGTAAAACTTACTTAACGGTTTTAGGATCAAACTCATAAAATCCAGTATCAAGACCACGTCCAGCAGGGTGTAAGACTTGCAACTGTTCATCTAATGCTTGGGATTTAGCTTCTGTCATTTGCCCCGTTTCTAATAAAGACTTAGCTTCAACAAAAAGCTTGGCAATAGCAACAAACGACTCACCTGGGCAATAGATGCCGTCTAATTTCCAATGCCTCAAGCCATGCTCATAAAGCTCAGCCACTTTAGGCATCATATCAATATCATTGTTGATAAAGATGTGTGTCCCATGCTGGTCTTCGTAGATAGAGTAATGACTTTCAGAATCTCCTGGTTCTGCTAAGAATAGACCTCGCTCACGGCTAACCTCATCTTCAATTTTAGTAAAGCGATAGTAGTTCTCTAAAAGCGGTCGCTTAGAATGATGAATCACCGAAGCGCCATAAACTAAGACTTCAGCTGGATAGTCAAGATTTTTGGCTAATTGAAACAGTTCTGCAGATGGAATTTCTCTCGCCAAAACACTTTCTACTGCCCCATGCTGTCCCCAAAAGTTAACTTGACGACTAGAGGTCACAAAAACTGAGGTGTCATAAATCAGCTTAAAGTTGTAACCATCTCGCTTATTGACATAGAAAAGTCCTGCATCTCCAACAACCAAATAGTCAACCGCTATTTCTTTCATGAAGTCTAAAAAAGGCTTGACATTATCCATCATCCCTTGGTGCATCAGTGCGTTACAAGCTACGGTGAGCTCTTTACCTGCTTCGTGCACAAGAGTGGCAATTTCCCTTAATTGGTCATAAGAAAAATTATGGGGCAGACGTAACCCATAATTTGCTTCACCGACATAAATACGATCAACGCTTACAGCTAAAAGGGCTTTGACTTGCTCAACACTTTCTGCTGTGGCTGTAATAGTTATAGTTTTCATATACGTTTTATTATACCAAATTTTTTAATTTTTCAAGCAAGATTCTTGCATTTTCTTTTCTCATATGTTTTCCCGCGTTGTAAAATGAAGTGCAACAAAAAAGACATGTTCGTCTGATATACTAGAATTCCCCAATTCAGTATGGAAAGCAGATGAACATGTCCAACATTAATTCTACCAGAAAATCATCCTATTCTCATCTTTCAGCCACAGAACGGGGTGAAATTGCTGCTTATCTTAAAATGGGAAAGAAACCCGCTGAGATTGCTCGACTCTTGGGTCGTCACCGTTCTACAATCTGCCGAGAAATAAAACGTGGTTCAGTAGAACAGGTAAAGGATAAGAATGGAAAACAAACCTTCTTCAACGCCTATTTCGCTGATAGTGGGCAACGTGTCTATGAAACCAATCGTCAAAAGAGTTCTTATCTCAAGTTGAATGACTGCTCCGCTAGGTTCATTGAACAATTAGAATCTGCCTTGACGGCTAACATTCGTCTCCATAGTGTGGATAGTTTTGTTCAGACTTACAAAGTGAACCATCCTGAAGAAGTCGTCCCCTCTACCAAAACGATTTATCGTTATATCAAAGAGGGGGTATTAGCTATTAAACCAATCGATTTGCCTAAGATGGTTAGTATCAGAAAACGTTCTAAGAAAGTCATGAAGACGAATAAGAAGACTTTAGGTAAATCTATCGAAGAACGTCCAGAATATATTAATGATCGTTCTGAATTTGGGCATTGGGAGATTGATTTGGTTCTCGGCAAGAAAACCAAAGGTGAAGCTGTTATGTTGACTTTGGTAGAGCGCCAGACACGCTATGCACTAGGAGTTAAGCTAGAAGACAAGCAGTCCCAAACCATTAACCGTGCTGTCACGCATCTCATCAGTCAGTATCCTATTGCATCCATCACAGCGGATAATGGTTCTGAGTTTAGTTTACTCTCAAACTTAGAAGCTGTTGAAGTTTACTTTGCACATCCCTATTCTTCACATGAGAGAGGAAAAAACGAGAACTTCAATGGCCTCCTCAGAGAATATGTCCCTAAAGGAGTCTCACTTAATCCACTAACCTCTGAAGAACTTGACAATTATATTACTGCCATCAATGAGCGCCCAAGACGACTTCTTCAATATCAATCCTCAAAATTCCTGTTTGAGCTATCCCGAACAGCTTAACATCTGGAACTCTAGTTATCTATGAACTGGTTGCACTTGACTTGACAACTTGCGTCTCATATGTTTTATCAGTCATTTCTTTTAAAAAAAGGTGACAAATACTGATTTTTATGGTAAAATGTCTTAGTATCTTAAGGAAAGGAGAGGACTATGCCTGCACCATTAAAGAACCATAATGCGTTTGAAGATCAGGAATTGCAAGACAATTCACAGAGTAAATTTCAAGATTTTCAAGACATCAATGGCCACAATGCTAAATTAAAAGAGCTCATTTTTTTTGCTCGAATTGCTGTCTTTAGCTTAATTACGGTTTTATTTGCATTTGTCCTTCTCGTCATGAATTTGACTCCAGTCTGGGCTTTCTTATTTGCTAGTTTGATTGGTTTGGCATCGACTAGTTTATTAGCCAAAACACTTAAATCATTTTTACAATAAGGTAAGAGTTAGTGCTATCTAACTCTTTTTTAATTCAAAAATCCCCCAAATGACTTAACTCACATTTGAGGGATTTTACTTTTCTTATAGTTTATCTTTCAAATCCATATCTTCTGATTCTGGATAATCAATAATAATATCTTCTTCGCTTAAATCAATGATGAGGTCCTCTTCTTTTGACTCCTCTTTGACTTCTGCCACAGCTTCTTTTGTTTTTTGGACAAATTGACTGGCTTTTTCTTTGGCCATTTCAATAATTTGATCACTACTTATGTCACCGGTCTCAAACTTATCTTTAATATCCGTAAAAGTCTCACGAGCTAACTGTCCATATTGGCTACTTTTTTCCTTAGCAAATTGGTGGTATTCTTCAGGGTTTTCTTTGTAAGCTTCAAAGGCATGTTCTGCTTTTTGCTTCAGTTCTTTGCCTTTTTGGGTTGATAAAAAGTAAGCTGCTGCCGCACCTGAGGCTGCACTAATCACAACTGTTTTTAAAAAATGACTCATGCTTTTTCTCCTTTTTTACTAAATACTTTTGAGGCAACCTTGCCCATAAGCGCCACTTTACTTGCTTTTGAAACGTTACTTGTCGCACTAGTTGCTTTTTGGCCGAGATGTCTCGCTTGAAGATTCAAGTCTGAAACACTTTCTGATAGGTCTGCAATTGCAACAAAGAGTGGATCGATGGTTGATACTTTACCATTAACATCCTCCACTAAGACATTCGCTTTGGCTAAGATCTCATTGGTTTGATAGAGAGTCACATTGACATTACTGGTCAAAATAGCCAGTGTTTTTTTGGCCTCATCAACTGTCTCAGAAACTTTTTTAAGTACGATAATCAAAAAGACAACCAAGGCCACAAAGGCTAAGACAATAATAATAAGTGCTATTCCAACTAAATCCATAAGCATCTCCTATTTCTATCCTTATTGTTGATAATAAGGAACTTGCTTTTTCTGTCTTCTAATGATGACAAAAATAATTCCAAAAATAATTAATAAAACGGAAAGATATTGTGACACTCTAATGCCCATAAACATCAGACTATCCGTTCGCATACCTTCGATAACTAAGCGCCCAAGGCCATACCAAATGAGATAAAAAGCGGCAACTTCTCCTTCTAAAAGACTCTTTGGTTTTCGGCGCCAAATCATAATGATAACAAAACCAAGCACATTCCAAAGTGACTCATAAAAGAATGTCGGTATACGGTAACTGCCATCAATATACATTTGCTTTCTGATAAAATCTGGTAAATAATTCAAATGACTAACAGCTTTTCCATAAGCTTCTTGATTGATAAAATTTCCCCATCTTCCAATAGCTTGTGCAATAAGAACACCTGGCGCTGCAATATCCAATAAATGAATGGGATTTAGAATTTTGTAATAACAGTAAACAAAAAGAACAATCGTACCCGTTATTAAACCACCATAGATAGCTATGCCACCATTCCAAACAGCAAAAATCTCATTAATATGCTGTGAATAATAAGACCATTCAAAGATAACATAGTAGAGTCTAGCACCCAAGATAGCTAAAGGAAAGGCAATTAAGATAAAATCAATAATATCATCACTAGTCATCTTTTTACGAGGTGCTTCTTTGATAGCTAAGTAAACAGCCAATACCAAACCAGTCATGATACAAAGGGCATACCAATGAACGGTCAAGGGACCAAGCTTAAGAGCAACTGGATTAATCATTGGCCTCCTCGTTTCTACTAATCAGCTTGGTTAAGCGTTCTTCAAAGGTCTTTGTGGCATCAAATCCCATAACTTTAGCACGGTGATTCATAGCTGCTGCTTCTATCACGACCGAAACGTTTCGACCTGTTTTAACCGGAATACGAATACGTGGGATATGAACTCCTGAGAAAGTAATTTCTTCCTTACCATTTCCTAGTCTATCAAACACTTTATCAGCTTCAAAGTTCTCCAAGTAAATGGCTAACTGAACCTGTGATGAATCTTTGACGGCACTTGCTCCATAAAGAGACATGACATCAATAATCCCAACACCTCGAATCTCAAGCAAATGACGAAGGATTTCTGCAGGTTCACCCCATAGAGTCTCTTCATCTTTAGCGTAAACATCTACCCTGTCATCTGCTACTAAACGATGGCCACGCTTCACCAGTTCAAGACCTGTCTCACTCTTACCAATACCAGAGTCTCCCTGAATGAGAACCCCCATACCGTAAATATCCATCAAAACACCATGGACACTGGTACGCTCTGCTAAAGAAGCGTCTAAAAAGTAAGACATCTCTCCCGCTAAACGACTAGTGGAAACACGGCTCCCTAATAAGGCAATCCCTTCTTCTTGAGCAGCTTGAATCATCTCCTCTGGAATAGCTAATCCTCTTGAGACAATAACAGCAGGGGTGTCTTTTTTGAACATTTCTTTTAAGACAGAGTAACGATTATGAGCAGTCATCTGTGTCAAATAAGACCACTCTTTCATGCCAAATAATTGCAAGCGCTCGGGAGCATAATAATCAAAATACCCAGTCATTTCAAGTCCTGGACGGGAAATATCTGATGTCTTGATTTCTTTTTCTAACAAGTCATCTGTCGCATAAACCACGTCAAGCTTGACTTTTTTGACTAACATTTTTACCGTAACAGTCATAATTTCTCCTTTTACATATTATAACACAAATCACTTGTTAAGCCCTTACAAATTTCTTTTTGCCTCTGAAAAATGATTGATCTTTCACTTGTTTTTCAGTTAATAAGCTTTACTAAAGAGGTAATGATTCGTGTAAACTAAAAATTCTTGATCTCTTGACCAAGAATTCTAAAGGAGTTATCTCAAACTTATTATCGTAATAATACCACAAAGTCCTGTTACTCTTTATGGTTTATTCAAACTTACCAGAACCAGCCTTCGTCTTCATCACCGACGACATCAGCTTCTTTACGGCGTCGTGGTCCTTTACCGTAACGTTCTTCAATTAAATCTTCTTTATATGGCAGGAAGATGGCTAAAAGAATATAAAGAACATGGCCAAAACCAGTCATATACATCAGTAAAGCAGCAAAGACACGTGCTAAAGGTAAATCCCAACCGTACTTATCTGATAAACCAGCAACAACTCCTGAAATCAAGCGATTTTTGCGTTGCTTATAAAATTTCGTTTCCATATTTCCTCACCTCCTCATTCTATAATACTAGTTTATTCTTTTTTTAGCAAAATAAAATCAGCCTTACGACTGATTTTTTTCAATGAGTTTTCCACGACATTTTCCACAAGCCAAGCGAGATAAATCAATCGATCGTTGTCGATGATAAACTTGTCCACAATGAGTGCAAGTGTAAAGATACTTCGGTTTTTATCTTTTGTTTTTAGGAGCATAACGTAAACCGTCCACTGCTTCTAGCAAGGTTTTAAAGTCCTTATCTTTGTGTTGATAACCACGACCTTCAAAAAAGAGGTGATAATGACACAATTCATGACGAACAGTCTGTCGAAAAATATGAGGACCAAACTCCTTAGCTATCTTTGGGTTGAAATCCAAATGACCTGTTTTGGGAAAGAAGCGACCGCCCGTGCTTCTTAGCCGTTTATTCCAAATGGCTTGATGAAGGAATGGCTTACCAAAGTCATTCAGAGAGACCTCTTTAACATAATCAGTGAGATTCACGAGGTGGCAACAAGCTTAAATTAACTTTATGGCGATCCATGTCAATCTTAGACACCCAAACGGTCACCAAATCACCAACTGATAAGACCTGGCTAGGGTGATTAACAAAGGTTTTACTCATTTCAGAGATATGAATCAGACCGTCCTCGTGAACACCAATGTCAACAAAAGCTCCAAAATCAACGACATTTCGGACGGTTCCTTCTAATTTTTGACCGATAGCTAAATCTTTCAAATCTAAGATATCTTGACGTAACACAGGCGCATCAAACTCATCTCGTAAATCCCTACCTGGTTTTAAAAGGTCAGCAATAATATCTTTTAGGGTTTCTTGACCAATGGCTAATTGGTCTGCCATTTGACTTAGACTGACAGCTTTTAGTTTGGCTTTAGCTTCTTCTGTTAAGTCAGTAATCGCTAAGGCTTCAAAAAGTGCTTTAACAGCAGGATAGGACTCTGGGTGAACACCGGTATTGTCAAGGAAATTTTTGGCATTAGGGATACGTAAGAAACCAGCCGCCTGCTCAAAAGCTTTTGCTCCCAAACGAGGGACTTTCTTGATTTGGGCACGTGATTGGATAGCGCCATTTTCTTCTCGATATTTCACGATATTTTCTGAAATAGTCTTATTAAGTCCTGATACATGGGCTAAAAGAGAGGGACTGGCTGTATTGACGTTGACCCCAACCTTGTTAACCACTGTATTCACCACAAAATCAAGGTTTTCCGTTAATTTCTTTTGGCTGACGTCATGCTGGTATTGCCCAACGCCAATTGATTTCGGATCAATTTTAACCAACTCTGCTAGCGGATCTTGCAAGCGACGAGCAATCGAAATGGCCGAGCGTTTTTCAACAGTCAAGTCTGGAAACTCATGACGAGCTATCTCAGAAGCTGAATAAACAGAGGCGCCACTCTCGTTGACAATAACATAAGAGGTTTGAGGGAAGTCTTTTAGTAAGTCTGCCACAAAGGCTTCGCTTTCGCGACTAGCCGTTCCATTTCCAATAGCAATGATTTCAATGCCATAGCTTTGAATGAGTTCAGCTAACTCTTTTTTAGTAGCTTGAATCTTAGCTTGGCTAGCAGGCGCAACCGGATAGATGACATGCGTCGCCATCAGTTTTCCTGTTTGGTCAATGACAGCAAGCTTGGCTCCCGTACGAAAGGCCGGGTCAAATCCTAGAACCATTTTACCTTTAAGTGGCGAGACCAAAAGCAGGTGACGCAAGTTCTCAGAAAAAAGCTTAATCGCGCCATCTTCTGCTGCTTCCGTTAGCTCAGTACGAATCCGTCTTTCCATTGCTGGAACCAATTTTTTCTTAACGGTCTGCTGAATGACTTCTTCAATATAAGGATTTTTTTCTTTAAAGCGGGTACTGAAAAAGCGGATCATCTTATCTAGATTGTGTTCAAAGGAGACTTTTAAGACACCTAGTTTTTCACCACGGTTCAGAGCCAGAGTGCGATAGCCTTGCATTTTAGACACTTTATCTGAGAAATCATAATAAATTTGAAAAACATGCTTTTCATCTAATGTCTCATCCTTAGCACTTGAGGTGATTAAACTATATTGCCAGATGTCATTGTAAATCCAAGAGCGAAGCTTGGCATCTTCAGACATGGCTTCCACCAAAATCGCTACTGCTCCTGAAAGGGCATCTTGTGCGCTATTAAAACCATCCGTGATAAAAGACTCCGCTTCTTTTTCAAGATGCGGTGCATTTTGCAAGATTAAGCGTGCTAATGGGAAAAGGCCTGCTTCACGAGCGATGGTTGCCTTAGTCCGACGCTTTTCCTTATAAGGAAGGTAAATCTCCTCCAAATCAGCTAATTTATCGGCTGCTTGGATGCTAGCTTTTAAGCTATCGGTGAGTTTTCCTTGTTCCTCAATTTTAGCCAGTATGGTTTCTTTTCGTTCACGTAAATTAGTTAAGGACTTATCCATGTCGATGATGGCTTTAATAGCTACCTCATCAAGATTTCCCGTCACTTCTTTACGATAACGCGCGATAAAAGGGATGGTGTTACCCTCAGCGGTTAAGGAAAGAACTTGATTGATTTGATTGGGTTTGATACCCAATGCGTCTGCAATTGTTTGACCATTTATATTTTCCATAATAGTCCCATTATAGCATATTTTAGTGCAAATTTGAGACTCTACTCTGTCGTCATACCTTAGGTGTTAGCTAAAAAAGTCTAAGCTATTTCATCTTAGACCTTTTGTTATTTGATTTAATTCAAGTTTAGTTCAATTCAATAATTTGGCCAGTCTCCAAGTAAACCACACGCTCACAGATATTCGCAATATAATCTGCAAAACGCTCAAGATGACCCAAGATAGCCAGATACTCTGTTCCATTAGTGACAGATGTTTCTTGATCTTTCATTAAACCCAACAAGTCTTTGGATAGTCGATAATAAGTTTCATCAATCCATTCGTCTTCTTTAGCGATTGCAATAGCTTCCTTAGACTGATGCTTAGAAAAATTGTCCAATAATTGAGATAGTAAAGCCAATACTTTTTGGCCCATGTCATGTAATTGGTTTTCGAGTTCTGGTAAGAAATATTTTTCTTTTAACTTTAAGACTGACTTAGAAACTCCTGCCATATGGTCGCCCATCCGCTCTAAATCTGAACAAGCTGTCATAATGGTAATGACAAATCGCAAATCACTAACTTGAGGCTGTTGAAGAGCTAATAACTGGGCACAGGCTAGCTCAATATCACTCTGTGATTGGTTAATCTTTTTATCCTTGTCTATCACACCTTTTGCCATCTCATGGTCTTTGGCAGCAAGGGCTAACAAGGCTTTTGAAGAACTCTCTAAAACAAGATACCCCATACTTAAAAATGCCTGCTCTAACTGGTGCAACTCTAACTCAAACTGATTTCTCATGACAGCTTCCTTTCCTTAACCAAAACGACCTGAAATATAGTCTTCTGTGCGCTTATCTTTTGGATTAGTAAAGATAGTCACAGTATCGTCAAACTCACAAATTTCGCCAGTTAAAAAGAAGGCTGTTTTATCCGAGATGCGAGAAGCTTGTTGCATATTGTGAGTAACAATAATAATGGTATAGTCTTTCTTAAGCTCTTGAATTAAATCTTCTATTTTTAAGGTAGAAATAGGATCTAGCGCTGAAGTTGGCTCGTCCATTAACAGCACATCCGGCTCAACAGCTAATTCTCTAGCAATACAAAGGCGCTGCTGTTGACCTCCTGAAAGGGATAGGGCACTTTTTTTAAGATCATCTTTCACTTCATCCCAAATAGCTGCACCACGTAAGGATTTTTCAACCAAAGCATCTAAGGTTTTTTTGTCTTTGACACCATGTGTTCGCTGACCATAAGCCACATTGTCATAAATGGACATGGCAAATGGATTTGGCTGTTGAAATACCATGCCGACTTTTTTTCTGAGTTGATTGAGATTAGTCTGTTTAGCATAGATATTTTCGTGATCAAGACAGACCTGACCTTCAATTCGACATGAAGGTACCAAGTCATTCATCCGATTCAAGGTTTTTAAAAACGTTGATTTGCCACAGCCGGATGGCCCAATTAGGGCAGTGATTTGACCTTCAGGTAGGTCAATGGAAATATTTTTCAAGGCTTGAAAATCCCCATAGAATAAGTCCAAGTCTTTAATGGAAAATGTTCCCATAATTAGGAACCTCCTTTCACAAGTCGACGTGATAAGACACTAGAAAGTGTGTTAATAATCAAAACAGTTATGATTAAGACAAGTCCAGTCGCATAGGCTTCTTTAACGTGCATGCCTTCACTAGACAACATATACATGTGGAGAGCCAAAGAACGACCTGAAGATAAGAGACTAGTCGGCGTATTTGAGGAAGTGCCTAAAGTATACATTAGAGCAGCTGTTTCACCCACAATACGACCAATAGCTAAGATAAGTCCTGCTAAAATACCTGGAATGGCAACTGGCAAAACAACTCTGACAATGGTTCGTAACTTTCCGGCTCCTAGACCAAAACTAGCTTGACGCACACTGTCACTGACCGAAAGTAAAGCTTCTTCAGTTGATCGAATAATAATCGGTAACACCATAATAACCGAGGTCAATATTCCTGATAATAGTGAGTATTGAAACTTAAGAAATACCACAAAAAAGAGCATACCAAAGAGTCCAAAAACAATAGAGGGAATACCTGATAAAGTGTCAGAGGCAAGTCGCATGACCTTGACCCAAAGAGAATCTTTTCTCGCATATTCAACCAAGTAAAAGCCGGCAAAAATACCAATCGGCAAAGCAATCAAAAGAGTTCCAAACACCAAGATAAGAGTAGAGATGATAGCTGGCATCATCGACACATTCTCAGAAGTGTAGGTCCAAGAAAATAAAGTAGGACTTAGACTTGGAAATCCTTTGACAACAATGAAAGCAATAATGAGAAACAAAGAGCCAAAGGTCAAAATGGAAAATAAATAAACCAAAGTCTTTAGGAAGTATTTACTCATAAAACGTTTTTCCTTTCAAATAAGCAAAACAAGCATTAATGAAGAGGATGAATAAGAAGAGAACTGCTGAGGTCGCAATCAGTGCTTCACGATGTTGTCCAGAAGCATAAGCCATCTCTAAGACAATATTAGTTGTCATGGTTCTTGCTCCTTCAAACATCCCCCTAGGAAGAAGAGGCTGATTACCTGCTACTAAAATCACAGCCATGGTCTCACCAATAGCACGGCCCAATCCCTAAAATAAGCGCTGACAAAATGCCTGATTTGGCTGCAGGAAGTATCACGGTGAAAATACTCCTTTCATGACTCGCTCCAAGAGCCAAACTTCCTGAATAATAAGTAAGAGGAACGCTTAGAATAGCTGTTTCCGATAAACTTATAATAGTTGGAAGAATCATAATGCCTAATAAGATAGAGGCCGTCAGGACACTCATCCCATTTCCAGAGAAAGTTCTAATCCAAGGAACCAATAATTGTAGTCCAAAAAAACCGTAGACAATTGATGGAATGGCCGCCATAAGGTTAATCGCTGATTTTAAAAAAGGATAGAGTTTTTTAGGACAATAATAAACCATAAAGACTGAGGTCATAATACCTGTCGGCACACCAATGACAAGCGCTCCAAAAGTCATTAATAAAGAGCCAGCAATCATAGGGAAAATGCCATAACTTGCGGGTTGATTGGATGGTGACCAATCTTTACCAAATAGAAAATCACTTATACCATAACGACTGATGAAAGGTAAGCCATTTCTAAAGATAAAGAAAGAGATTAAACCTATGGCAACAAGGGCTACTGCTGCACTCAAAAAGAATAAGGATTTAAAAAAATGTTCTTTAACATCTTGCAGTTTCACATTTGGTCCTTTCTAAAGTTAGTAAGCAAGACAAGTTTGCCTTGCTTACTAATCATGACTTACTGAATAGCTTCCCAGCTGTTTACTTTACCACTAAAAATCTCAGCGATTTTTGCCATACTAATCTGATTAGCCTTATTGCCTTTATTGACAATAAGGGCAATCCCATCAAGTGCGATAGCATCATGAGTCAAGGATTTTCCTTCTTCAGGTGTTAACTCACGAGAAACCATTCCTATATCAGCTGTTTTTTCTTTAGCTGCTGTAATTCCTGCGGAGGATCCATTTGAAATGATGTCAATAGTGACTTTTGGATTTTCTTTTTGGTAGGCTTCTGCCAATTTTTCCATTTAAGGAGAAACCGAAGTCGAACCAACAATGGTCAATTTCCCAGATAAGGCTTTTGAGGTGTAAAGACTTGTTTCGCTTTTGGCTTCAATAAATTTATTTTTGGTTACGACTTGTTGACCTTCTTTAGAGTGAATATAACGGATAAAGTCTTGACCTACTTCTGACAAATCAGAAGACCAAACAATATTAAATGGGCGTTGTAATGGATACTCACCATCTAAAACAGTCTGTCCGCTTGCTTCAACACCATCGACTTTTAAAGCTTTAACAGAGCTATTTAGCGAACCCAGTGAGATGTAGCCAATAGCATTGACGTTACCTTGAACAGCAGAAATAACGCCTTCAGTGCTATTTTGAATGACGGCACTTTTGGTAGTCTTGTCTACTTCTTTATCACCATCTTTTTTAAGAATTCCTATGATTTCGGTAAAAGCCCCTATTGTGCCTGAGCCATCTTCTCGTGAAATTACTTCAATTTTTCCAGAAGTTTCTTGTTGAGAACCCGTGCTATTATTACCACAAGCAACCAATCCTAAACTAGAAAATCCGATAAGAGCAAGTGTTAGCATTTTTTTGACTGTCATAAGAATCACCTTCAACTTTGTTTTTTTCTTGTAGTTTATCTACACTTTTAGTCTAACAAGTCTTTGTAAAGATTCCTCCCTGCTTATTGTAAAGATTTGGTAAAGAATAAAAAAACCATTTTTAGGAAATAGCCTAAAATGGTTTTTGCTAAGTTTAGATTTTTTCTGGTAATGTTACGGTGAACTGACTGCCTTTGCCCAACTGACTCTTAACCGGCACTTGACCATCAAGGAGTTGCGTCAATTCTTTCACAATAGCAAGTCCTAGGCCAGTACCACCACTTTGACGACTTCGACCTTTATTAACCCGATAAAAGCGCTCAAAAATACGGTCTAATTCCATTTGACTAATCCCAATACCGGTATCTCGTACACTGATCGCAATGCCCTTTTCTTTCCTTTGACTGATGATGCTTATCTCACCACCGTTTTCAGTATAACGAATGGCATTTGACAAGAGGTTCAACAAAAGCTGCGATAAGACATAGTGATCTGTATTAAGGAAGATGTTATCTGCTAATAGTAAACGAAGCTGTAAATTCTTTTCTTTTAGTTGCGGTTTTAAGCTCTGAGCAATGTCTTTTAAAAAATCACTTAAGTCAAATTCTGTTATTTGTAACTCTGGTTTTTTGAGCTTGGATAGGGTTAGGAGGTCTTCAACGATATGCTCCAATCGCAGACTTTCTTTATAAATGATAGCCAAAAACTCTTCTTTCAAGGCTACTTCTTCTGGTGGCATTTCTTGGATGGTTTCAGCAAATCCCTTGATAGCAGTGACGGGAGTTCGTAATTCATGGGAAGCATTGGAAAGAAAATCCAAATTTAACTGTTCATATTGTCTCCTTTGAGTCAAATCATAAAGGAGAACCAAGACAGCTTGAACAGACCCTTGAGCTGTCAAAATAGGGACAGCTGTCACCTCAAGAATCAAATCAGTATCTTGTAGCCCTGATAATTCCTTTTTAAGGGTTACCTTGTCATCAAAAGCTTGATAAATGAGAGCCCTAAGATCCAACCGCGTCATATCATCTAGACTTTCCCAGACACCTAGACTTCCTGGAAAATAGTCCGGTAACGAATGGCTTTGTAAGAGTATGCGTTTATCACTTGAGACCAAAAGTAGCCCCATAGTCAGATGCTGTGTGAGGGCCTCTAAATTCCCTTGCAGGTCTTTAATAACAGCTTCTTTCTGCTGAGAAACCTCTTTTATCTGCAACAGATGACTAGCACAGTCTTTTAAGTCTTTGTTTTTCAAATCAATGAAGACTGCCTTACGAGCAATTAATGATTCTGTTAGGTATTGAAACTCTTTTTGCCAAATCCATAATTGTCGTAAAGCCCAAAAGCTTGTGACACTTGCCAAAAAGAAAAGTAATAAGGTTACATAAAGAGACCACCAAGCATTTAGAAAAGCCAAAAAACTAAGGAAAAAGAGACAAAAAGAGATAGCTAATAAATTAAGATAAATCTTCATCAATCCTCTCCTTAAATTGATAGCCATAACCACGAATCGTTTTGATAAGTTGCGGATTTTTGGGGTCCACTTCGATTTTTTCTCTTAATTTGCCAATGTGAACATCTACCAATCGGGTTTCTTGACCAAAATCATAGCCCCAGATACGCTCTAAGAGCCTTTCTCTGGTCAAAGTCATATTAGGGTGCTTAATTAAATAAATCAATAACTCAAATTCTTTTGGCGTCAAGGCTAAGAGATGATTGTCCTTATAAACCTCATGCCTATCTGGATAGACCTTCAAGTGCTGAAGCCGCCACTGTTGCTCCATTGGCTCTTGATTGTCATTGTCTTCTTGGGCTCCCTGACTTCGTCTGAGAATGGCTTTTAGTCTGGCTAATAATTCTCTCGGACTAAAAGGCTTTGTCAGGTAGTCATCTGCTCCCAACTCTAGAGCCAATACTTTATCGAATTCATCGCTTTTTGCGGAGACCATCATAATCGGGGTCTGAATCCCTTTTGCCCTAATTCGTTTGCAAACTTCGATACCATCCAATTGAGGCAACATAATATCTAGCAAAATGAAATCATATGTCTCACTTTCAGCAAGTTTTAAAGCAGTTCGCCCATCAGTCACTAATTCTGTTTCAAATCCCTCTTTAGTCAAATGATAATCCAATAATCGTAAAATATGGGGCTCATCATCGACTAATAAAACCTGTTTTTTCATTTCCTGCTCCTAGCACAGCCATTAATTATATCATAGCTAGCAAATCATTTAATGTCCGAAAGCTTCGGCTAGACTTTAGTTAATCTCTAGTCAATTTCTCAATAATAGCCTGATGTTGTGGATAGTCCTCTAACAAGTCCTTGCGCTTAAAGAGTTCAAAATCAGTAAACTCAAATCCTGGCGCCACCATGCAAGATACCAAAGCATAATCGCTTTCGACGCTAGAGCCAAAAACAGTTCCTTTAGGCACACAATAATGGAGTACCTGTCCCTTCTCAAGGTCCAAGCCTAAATCCACTGCTTCATAAGAACCATCTGGTTTTATCATATGAACCGTCAAAGGTTGGCCTGCATGAAAATACCAAATTTCATCGGCAGTCAAGCGATGAAAATGAGAAGGATTCTCCTCATCCAACAAAAAATAAATACTGGTATAAAGAGAGCGCTGCTTATCTGCCTCACCAATCATCTCTTGCGATTCTTCTGTCTGTTTAAAATAACCACCCTCTAGATGTGGTTCTAAGTCAAGCTGCCTAATCCATTCTTCTTTTGTTTGAAACATTTTTATTCCTCCATTTGTCTTTCATTTTAACACAAGTCCGCTTCCTGCCCAAGTAGCAATTCTCCTAAAAAGCTAATGCTGTCACCCCTTTTTTAAAGGTCAACTTTTGCAATGTGAGAAAATGATAGTATAATAGAACTAGTAATCGAAAGAAAGAAGGTCTATTTATGGCAATCACACATAAAAAAAATGACGAACTTGAAAAAATGATGGCAGGCTTTGCTGCTATTCCTAGCTTTGATAAACCTTTAGAGGTTACAGGTGACGGTGTTATTAAAGCAGACGCCGCTGTCAAAGAAGAGGATAAAAAAGATTAGAAGTGGATTGCATGGTCCACTTCTCTTTCTTATCTCCTACTTCAACTAGCAATTCTTATCTCTCATTAATATAGAAAGGACATGAGAAATGTCTCTTTTTTCAAACTTACCTCCTAGCATGCTACAATGGTTTGCTATCTTTTTATCTATCATTATCGAGGCCTTGCCTTTTGTTCTCTTAGGAACCATCTTATCTGGTTGCATCGAAGTTTTTGTAACGCCAGATATTGTGCAACGTTACCTTTCTAAGCGAAAATTGCCACGCATTCTTTTTGGAACCTTTGTTGGCTTTGTCTTTCCTTCTTGTGAATGCGGGATTATCCCAATCATCAATCGTTTTTTAGAAAAAAAGGTTCCCAGCTACACAGCTGTTCCTTTCTTAGCCACTGCCCCTATTATTAACCCCATCGTTTTATTTGCTACCTACTCAGCTTTTGGGAATTCCCTGCGATTTCTCATGCTTCGCTTAATCGGAGCAATCGTTGTGGCTATTAGCCTTGGACTGATGCTCGCCTTTTTGGTAGATGATGATATTCTAAAAGAAAGCGCCGCCCCAGTTCACTTCTATGACTATTCACACGAAACCATTCCAAAAAGAATTTACTTGGCTTTAGTGCATGCCATCGATGAATTTTTCGATACGGGTCGCTATCTTGTTTTTGGGACTTTAATCGCTTCTGCTATGCAGATTTATGTGCCAACACGAATTTTGACAAGTATTGGACACAGCCCTCTGACTACCATTTTAGTCATGATGCTGATGGCCTTTATCCTCTCCTTGTGTAGTGAAGCGGATGCCTTTATTGGCGCTTCTTTACTATCAACCTTTGGGGTAGCTCCGGTCTTAGCTTTTCTTTTGATTGGTCCAATGGTTGATAACAAAAATCTGATGATGATGCTTAAAGCCTTCAAAACACAGTTTATTGTGCAATTTATTGGGCTTTCTGTCCTTATTGTAACCATCTACTGTCTTATTCTGGGGGTAATTTAAATGATACGATTTTTAATCTTAGCCGGCTATTTTGAGCTGACCATGTACCTACAGCTTTCTGGAAAATTAAATCAGTATATCAATACGCGTTATTCCTACCTGGCTTATATTTCTATGGTCTTGTCCTTTATCTTAGCATTGGTCCAGCTCTATACCTGGATGAAAAATCATCATGTTCACAGTCACCTGCACGGTCGCCTAGCAAAACTAACCAGCCCTTTTATTTTAGTCTTTCCTGTTTTAGTTGGCTTATTAGTTCCAACAGTCACCTTAGATTCTAGAACTGTTTCTGCTAAAGGCTATACTTTCCCATTAGCTGCTGGCGCTTCTAAAACAGGAGTAAGCGATGATGGGACTACTATCCAATATTTAAAACCAGATACCAGTCTTTACTTTACTAAGAGCTCCTATCAAAAAGAGATGCAAAAAGAATTAAAGGCTTATCAACAACAAGAGACCATCACCATTAGTACCGAAAATTATATGGAAGTGATGGAATTGATTTACCTTTATCCCGATGCATTTGTTGGTAAAGAGGTTCAGTACACCGGCTTTGTTTACAACGAACCAGGGCATGACCATTATCAATTTGTCTTTCGATTTGGTATTATCCACTGTATCGCTGATTCAGGCGTATACGGCCTCTTAACAACGGGGAATCAAGAACAGTTTGACAACAACACATGGCTAACCGTTAAAGGTAAGATTCAAATGGAATATGATAAAAATTTAGAACAGCAACTTCCTGTTCTTCATATCGACCAAGTCAATAAAAGCCAAGAACCAGACAATCCCTACGTCTATCGCGTCTTTTAACTAGCCTACAAATCAAATCTAAATGCCCTAACCCAAAGTCCTATCATTTCAGTCGTGGATAACTCCACTGCTAATATGATAGGGCTTTTTGGATGTCTCAAAAAAGGTTATCAGACTTAGTAGCAAAAAGAACAAAATGTCACTGCTGCTATGATAAGTCTCATCATGTTAAAGATTAGAAAAGAGAGAATCAATCTGATTCTCTCCCCTATATTATGATGTGTCAATTGATCATAAGTCATAACCCTATATCTAATCTAGATTAGTTCTTTTTATGATATCGATTGATTAATCAATCTGATCCTTACGATTTTTTTTAGACAGTAGACCTGCTCCTCCAATAACAGTTAATGCTGAAATGGTAAAGAAGGCTTCCAACTTGTCTTTTTCACCTGTTTGAGGTAGATTATTTTCGACTTTAGCCACAGGCATTTGCGGCAATTTGTTTTCTGCTTTGGCAAGAGGCGTTTGAGGCGTCACAACATCAATTGTAGAAGTAGGCTCTTCATTATCAAAATGGAATTGAAGTTTAGGACGGGTATCTTCTTCAATAACAGTGCCTTCATTGAATCCGTGCATGCCAAAACTTGTATCCTCTGTCATATCGATAATATTAGCTTGACCACCGATAATGATTTCTGGTTCCTTCATATCCACCATCGTATCCTCGATGATTACTTGCTTGCTATCGCTAGCATTTTGACCAGATTCTGTCAACTGATTTCCTGTAATGCTATCTTCTGTGTAGTCAATAACACTACCACCCATTATGATATGGGTTGTTTCTGATTTAGTATTTTCTTCTGTATGTAATGTCATCTCTTTAGAAGAATCGCCTCCAATGATAACACCATCCACTGTATTTTCTTCAATATAATCAAGAACTGGTCCAGACTCAATAATCACTTCAGGTTGACTTGGGTTTTTAGGGTCAACAAGCTCTTCTTTAATTTCTGGCACTGGAACCATTGATTTACGATAGCTTAACTTGACTTCGGCAAGTTTCTGACGATCTACTTTGTTATCATTAATAGCGTAAGAAATCGTATTGGAAATGATTTCTTGAGGTAGTGTCTCCGCATTTTCACTTTTCGTTGAAGCTTTAGCAATAAGTTTTTTAAACTCGTCTTTCTTGACATCAAGCTTATAAGTTAGTGTCAAGGCGTTGCCAGATTCAAAAGCTTTTTGCAATTGCTCCTTAGAAATATTCCATGTGAGTTTCTCTGGATGTGATAACCATCCTCTGTATACCTTAGTATAATTTACTCTCTTCTCTTCAGCACTATCACCTAAAAATATTTCCCAAGACTTATCCTTGACGTTGACCTTATCTGTAATATTTTCTGTAATATCTAATTTAGTCAGAATATCTTGGAATTGATCTGTTTTAGTAAGATCTGTAATAAACTTCTGAAATTGAGACATGGCTTTTAAATAGTCGTCAAACTTCTCATTTTGTTTATCTGCGATCTCTTTAATTTCTTCTTTTGTTTTCCTAGAATTATCATCCGTTAGAGCTTTTATCATAAACTTAGGATCTGTGACATCAAAGGAATAGAAGACAATTCCTTCCTCTCTAGCCATTTTTGCTTCTGCTTGAGCTGAGAGATTGTGATTATAGTAGACATAATTGCGCTTATAAAACATGTAATCAATGACTTTATTGGCCAGTTGTTCTTCTAGGCTAGCAGATACCTTGTTAAAACCTAAGCGATTTAAAAAGTTTCTTGATAATGACGTAAGACCAAGAGGATCCCACCATTTTGGTGTCTCTTTAACCGGTTGATTTAGTTTGATAATTTTTTCTTTTATGGCATTTTTTATAGTTGACTCTAACGGAACACTTTCTGTTTCTCTAATATAATAACTTCTATGATGATAACCTTCTCCTAAACGATGATTATAGTTAAAGCTATCTTCGGTCAGGACTTCTGTCCTTAAATCAGCTAATGTAATATAATCTAACGGATTATTAGTGCCCAAAATATCACTTCCCCAGCCCAACCAGGAATTACCAGTACTCGCTAAACTGACCCTGAGATCATCATATCGTGTAATTCCTAATTTTTTTAGAATATCTTGAATTTTTTGCCCGGCTTCTACAAGATTAGCTCGGCTTGTTGTTGAATCAAAGTAAAAAGGCCAAGGCAAAAGCGGATTAGTAGCTGTAACTGGATCTTTTACAAGTTTTTTAGGTAACTTACTTTTATCACTATTAATATCATAACTAAACGTTGACTCACCTTGTGAAAAAAGCACAATATGTTGACGTTTACCAGAATTCTTCTCTTGGTCTTTGTTGAAGGTTTCTCGAGCTTTGTGAATAGCTCCTTGTAAATTTACACCCCAATCCCTATTCTTTTTGGCTTTAGACCATGCTTCGTTTAATTTCTCTTCAACATTTTGAGTCGTTAGTTGAACCGGCTCACTAATATTGCGATAAAAATCAATTAAGCGAACAGAGTTACGACTATTGAAGTTTGGCTTATCACTAGTAGCATCGGAAGTCAATGTATTGACTAATGTTGTGATATTGTCTTTAGCAAGCTTAAAGCTATCTTCGGTCATTTTTTGAGAAGTATCTAAAAGAACAATGACTTCTGCTCCCTTATCAATTTCCTTTGGACTAACCGTTAGAGTTACCTCTAATTCATTTTGTTCCGCATTTACTTTAACTGCTCTAGAAATGTCTACAATATCGCGTTGGATACCATCGCGATTCTTGATCAGTTGCCTAGACTTGCCTTTTTCATCCTTTTCGTCTTTGATCACAAGCTCAGTCTTTTCTTGGTCAACGATAAGCTCCTCCACTTCCATTAGTTGTGGTTCTTGTATCGCTGTCTCCGAAGCGCTGCTTTCTTGATTTAACAAAGTTTTCTGATGAACTGCTGTTACTTCCACTACTTCACTCTCAGTATTAGTTGGGGTTACAAGAGGTACACCAACTTGAACAGTGGCAGAACTTGATAGTTCTCCAGCTGTTTGGTGAGTAGTAGCTTCAACAGATGCTTGGTTGAGAACTTCTTCCCCCATAACTGTTGTTGCCGTGAACAGTGTTCCAACAGAAACAAGGCCAACAGATAATTTACGTAACTTGTACTTACAATCAGTCATTTTCATAACCCCATTACTTTAGAATTTTTTTAGTTTATTTATTTTATCACGTAACATAATAATTAGCAATACATAATATATAAAAAAGAATTAAATGTGCTATTTAACTCTTAAATTGACTATTTTTCTAATAAACTATTTTAAATTTATACTCTAAAACTATCATTTCTTGGATGTTTCAGTAAAACTCTTAACCGAATCTCGTTATTCTATGAAAAGGCAACACTTTTCTGTACAACATTTATAAAGTGCTTTTTTCTTTAAGCAATTAATCTCCATGTCATGGGTGTCTGGTAGTTGAGACTGCCATGAATGCGATGGTAATTCCACCAGTGCACATAATCTTTCGTTTTAAGGATTAATTCTTCCAGTGACTGAAAGGTTTCTTGATGAATAAATTCAATTTTGAAAGCGCGATAGGTGCTCTCAGCTACCGCATTGTCATAGGGACAGCCTGCTTGGCTTAGAGAACGATTGATTCCAAAAGCTTCCAACATGTCATCAATCAGCTGATTATCAAACTCCTTCCCACGATCAGAATGGAAGATCTTGACCTTGGTCAGAGCGTAAGGGATGCTCTGAATCGCTTGTTTAACCAATTCGGCGGTCTTATGCCAACCAACTGACAAACCGATGATTTCACGATTGAAGAGATCAATAATCAAGCAAACATAAGCCCAGCTATTACCGACACGAACGTAGGTTAAGTCTGTTACTAAAGCATTTAGAGGCTTTTCTTGATGAAATTGTCTGGCTAAGTGATTAGGAATAGCTGCCACATTCTTCCCTTTTGAATGTGGCTTGAAGGCTGCTTTCTGATAAACGGATACTAAGTTGAGTTTGTGCATGATGCGACGAATCCGACGACGAGACAGCTGGATGCCTTCATTTTCCAAACATTTCTTGATTTTCCTAGCCCCGTATCTGGCCTTACTTTCGAGAAAAATAGCTTTGATATTTTCTTCAAGTTCCGCTTCAGAGACTGGTTTAACAGCCTTGTAGTAATAGCTAGAACGAGGAATGTTCAACCAACGACACATGGCTGAAATGCTATATTTGTCTTTATTAGCAGTGATTACTTCTCTTTTCGTGCCATAATCACCGCCGCTTGCTTTAGGATATCTAACTGCATTTCGAGTTCTTTATTACGCTTTCGGAGTTCAATCAGTTCACGCTGCTCATCTGTAAGATTATCAATAGTTTTAAAGGAACCAGTTGTTTTAGCCTGACGTACCCACTTATCGAAGGTTGATGGGGTTAACTCATATTCTTTGATAAGCTCACTTCGTTTCATCCCTGCATTGTGAAGGTCAACGATTTGTTGCTTAAAGTCATCGGTGAAGTGGCGACGTATTTTTCTAGACATAATATTCTCCTATTTTCTTTAGTGTAGAACACTTTATAAATTCTGTCTAGTTTAGTGTAACCTATTCACTACTCTGCTCACTTCGTTAATCTTTAGCTTCTTTGACTTTACCAATTTTACTTCTTACTTAAGTTACAACCTCATCGGTTAACCTCCATTCTTCAACATAATTATAATTAATACTTCTCTTTTTAGTGACCTTAAGCTTAATAGTAATGATTATTTACTTCTACTTCAGTCCTCTATAAGAGGTGAAAAAACACATTTTAAACATTATTCTGATTAACTATTTTTAACATGCTTAAACCACTCTAACCATTTTTAAAAATGAAAACTTATAAAAAAAGCCACAATAAGTCTAATTGTACTTACTGTAACCGTTTTGTAATTATAAGATTCCTTCTAATAGCCCCTTCATAAAGTCTTCCGAGTGGAACTCTCCAATATCATCAATTTTCTCTCCAAAACCTATCAACTTAACAGAAATATCGAGTTCTTGACGAATGGCTAGAACAACGCCTCCTTTGGCAGTCCCGTCAATTTTAGTTAAAATCAAACCTGTTAATGGCATAATTTTAGAAAACTCTTTAGCCTGACTTAAGGCGTTCTGCCCTGTTGAAGCATCAAGTGCTAAAAGGGTCTCATGCGGTGCATCTGGAACCACGCGCTGAATAATACGCCCCATCTTTTCAAGCTCGGCCATAAGGTTTTCCTTATTTTGAAGGCGACCAGCCGTATCAATTAAGAGAATATCAGCATCTTGAGCCAGAGCTTGTTCCATACCTTCAAAAACAACTGAAGCGGGATCTGCTTTTTCTGGTCCAGTGATGACAGGAACATCCACACGTCTTCCCCACTCAACTAGCTGAGCTACCGCTCCTGCACGGAAGGTATCAGCAGCAACAAGTAAAACTTTTTTGCCTTCTTGTTTGTAACGGTAAGCTAATTTCCCAATAGACGTTGTTTTACCAACACCATTGACACCGACAAAGAGCATTACAGTGAGACCGTCTTGATAATTAATAGCCTCATGATAGTGACCATCTTTGTCATAGATCTCAACTAGTTTTTCCACAATAAGACGTTTTAAAAGCTCGGGTTTCTTAGCATTTTCCAGTCTCGCTTCATAACGCAACTCTTCCGTCAAGGTTGTCGCAACATGGACACCCACATCTGATAGAATCAACATTTCTTCCAAGTCTTCAAAAAAGTCTTCATCTACTGTCCGGAAATTAGCAAAGAAAGCATTTAAACGAGCTGAAAAACCAGTTCTTGTCTTCTTTAAACTGCGATTGTATTTGTCATCATCACTTTCTTTTTCAGAAAGTAATTCTGGCTCATCCAAAGCATTCTTAGTATAGTCTTCTTGCTCATCTACCGCATCAAGTGAGACAGAGGCTTCTTTGAGCTCAAGTTCCGATAGACTTTTTTCTACTTCTGACTCATAATGTCCTTCCTTTTCTAGAGCCTCTTGAGTTGTCGTTTGACTTTTTTCAAGAGAATCAAGAGCTTCTTGAGCTGCTGAGTCTATGACTTGGTAATTCGCTTCAATCTCAGAAGCATCCATGTCATCAAATACTGAGCTTGAGTCCTCCATTTCTTGACTCTCAAGTGGCTCTATTGACATCGGTTCGCATGAGTGAAGTACACCCTCTTCAGTAACCTCAAGTGGCTCACTTTCTAGAATTTCACTAGGTTTTTCTTCAAGCGATTGATCAGATGCTTCTAATTGACTTTCTTGATTAAGCTCTTCTGGCGCTACTTCTTTTGCTTTCTTTTCTTCTTTGTCTTTTTTTCCAAATAAACGGTCAAATAAACCCATTAGCAATCCTCCTCTAAAATATAATGTCTCACAGCCTCAGCAACTCCTGATTGATCATTGGTACGAGTCGTTACAGCGTCCGCTATCGCTTTAGCACCCTCAACCCCATTGGCCATGGCAACACCTAAGCCTGCCCATTCCAACATGCTAAAATCATTGGCTTCATCTCCCATTGCCATCACATCTTTAGCTTCAAACCCTAGATGTTGACACAATAAGGACAAGCCAAATGCCTTATCAATGCCTTTTGGCATTAGTTCAAAGATGATATCTCTTGATTTGAAGGCTTCAAATTTGTCAAAAATCAGTGGCGATAGCTTTTCAATCTGTTGATCCAAATAGTCTGGATCGGTCACAGTAACAATTTTATTATAAATCCCATCTACTGGTAATTCTGAAATGGAACTGACCTCTATAAAGTCTAACATTGGGTTTGCCAAACGGTATTGTGAATGCCTGCCATCACTACTTGGGATACTATAAACCTGACCATCACTAATAATATCTGTTGGAAGACCAACCTCATCAAGGGCCTGCCAAATAGTTTTGACATCATCAAAGGTTAGAAAACGCTTATCAAGAATCTCACCCGTGTTACGTTGAATCAAGCCACCATTAAAGGTGATGCTATAATCATCAGAATCATGCAACTGCAATTCTTCTAATAAGTTTCCAATAGCTTTAAGTGGGCGACCCGTTGTAATAACCACTTTCACCCCTTTTTGCTTAGCAGCAAGCAAGGCTTTTTTATTGTCATCACTGACAATTTTTTCCGTATTATACAAGGTTCCATCCAAATCTGTAGCAATTAGTTTAATCATACAATTAGCTCCTTTTTGTCATTAGGGGGGGCAAACGGCATTTAGGGTGTGCACTTTTTAACGATTTAAATAAGCCCCATCATTTCTACATTCTGTTCAATTCTTCTTATTATATCATAAAAAGCAGCTTTCATTCCATTCATAAAAAACAGCCAGATTATATTTCGATAACCTGACCGTTTTTGAAGTGAACTGCTACTTTTTTATTTTTATAAATGACCATCTTCTCAATTAAGGTATTGAACAGTTTCTCATCAAATGCTGTGACCATGTGTTCTTGTTTGGCTAACAAATCGACAAACAGCTTCACGTCTGCACTTTGCTTTCGTTTGAGTTGGAGGGTACTTTGTTTCTCAAGAAGTAGACTTTGTAATTCTTCGTACCTAGTGACTAACCTATCATACTCTGCTTGATACATTTCTTGGTTTTGGATAACCTTAGCGTTACGCTCTACCATCTTCTCTGCTTGTTCCCCAATATCTGCCATCTCACGTTCTAAGTTTTTGATAGTTTCTGTTAGCTTGTCTGTATTCTCAAGCATTTTTATCAGTAACTTCATGTTGTTAATGATATCATTTTTATTGCCGATAACTTGGTTTATCACTTCAACACTCCAGCCTTGTATTTCCTCTTCACTTACTGATGGACTGTCACATTTTTGTTCTCCTTTATATTTTTTATTACATCTATAAATATGTCGTCTATGCTTACTATTGGAATGCCAAACATGTCTGCCATAAGGATTGCCACAACAACCACAGATAACTTTCCCACAAAAACTGACTTTATTTCGATTATGTGTTTTTTGAAGTTCTAGTTGAACTAAATCAAAGGTTGCTTTATCAATAATAGCTCTATGGTTGTTTTCCACATAGTATTGTGGTAGTTCTCCTTCATTCTTCTTTTTCTGCTTGGTTAAGTAGTCTACTGTAAATGATTTCTGCAGTAAGGCATCTCCTTTATACTTTTCATTCTGCAACATGCTTTTTACAGTTGAGTAACTCCATAATTTTTTACCTGCTGGTGTGGGTATTCCTTTTTCTGTCAGTATTCTTGCGATACTATTCGGATTTTCTCCTTGAAGAAATAATCCAAAAATATATCTGACTATTTTAGCCTCATCTTCGTCAATATCAAAACCGCCATTTTCAGCTACTTTAAAACCTAATACATGTGCATAGCCAAAACTCACTGCTCCTTCTGCCGCCATCTTTCGTTTACTCCATTTGATGTTTTCTGAAATACTACGGCTTTCTTCTTGTGCTAAGGAGCTCATGATGGTTATAAGTAATTCCCCTTTAGAATCGAGTGTCCATATATTTTCTTTTTCAAAGTAAATCTCAACACCTACTTCTTTTAGTTTCCTAACGGTTGTTAAGGAGTCAACCGTATTTCTCGCAAATCGACTGACGGATTTTGTTAGAATTAAATCAATTTTGCCATTTAACGCATCTTCCACCATTTCTTGAAATCCTAAACGTTTTTTAGTATTCGTTCCGCTAATCCCTTCATCAGAATACATTTTGACAAATTCCCAATCAGAACGGCTACCGATATAATCAGTATAGTATTTCATCTGTGATTCGTATGAAGACGCTTGGTCATCACGGTCGGTTGATACCCTTGCATAACCTGCAACTTTCCGTTTCTTTAGACTGGGTAGTTCTGATGATCGTAAGATTTTTGCAGGTTCTATCGTAATAATCTTTTTAGTCATGACGCCCCTCCTTTTTCTTGTTGTGTAAACTTCTTCTTGCTTTCTCTTGTTGCACCTCTTCAAACATTTCTCTTGAGATAATCGCCTCATGGGCATTTTCTACAATGTACTTTGTTCGCTCTCCTTTATTTTCAACTGAACGTCCTTTGTGCCCTACATGATACGTTTTTTGTAAGACAAGTGTTCCAGTATAGGCTTCTTGTCCTAAAATTCTATGAATAATACTTCTAGAAAATCGATTTCCTTTTCTTGTTTTGATACCTTGTTCATTTAGTTTTCTTGCGATAAATGTTGGTTGTTCTCCTTCTAAGTACCAAGCGTATACTTGTTTTACAACTTCTGCTTCTCTTGGTTCTATTTCATACTTTGTTTCTTTGAATCGATATCCGTACATATCTTGTTTAATGTAGGGCAGTCCTTGTTCAAACTGCTTTTTAACTTTCCACTTAATATTTTCGCTAATTGCCTTTGATTCTTCTTCAGCAAGCGTCGATAAAAGTGTAAGTAGTAACTCCCCATCAGTCGTAAGCGTATCAATATTTTCTTTTTCGAATCGGACGCTGATGTTTAATTGCTTTAATTCACGAATGGTTTTAAGTAACTCTACCGTATTTCGTCCAAAGCGTGAGATGGATTTAGTTAGAATTATATCAACTTCGCCTTTTCGACAATCACTAAGTAATCGTTGATATTCTTTTCTCTTGCTTGCGTTTCTGCCACTAATGACTTCATCTACGTAAACTCCTTTAAATTCCCATTCAGGATTTTTTCCAATGATTTGATTGTAATAACTCACTTGATTGGATAAAGATTGTAGTAACCTAGTATGCGATACTCGTGCATAGGCTGCAACTTTTAACTTCTTTTGTTCTGGTAGTCTTATTTGAATGATTTTTCTTATTTGTTTCATTTGTATGTTCCTCCTTTTGTACTACTATATATCACTCTAAACGCTTTATTTATCAAGTGTTTCGTCCATATATTTACTTAAAATCGGTTGATACATTTCGATCAGTTCTTGTTGAAATTTTTCATATTCTTTCTTCGTAATTACGCCATCATTTAATAGTTTTGTCACTTGTATCATCGTAACTTGATAGATAAGCTCATGAATAAACTCTTCTTTAGTCATGATACACACCTCCAAAGCGATGCGATACGTAACACTCGTGACTGCAGTATTTTCTATTTTTATTAGCGTACGACTGAAACTCTTTTTTACAATTTAGACATTCATGCGTTGTGTAGGCTTTTCTATTCACTTTGTTTAAATGTGTATTCCACCACTTCATACGACACGTATCACTACAAAACTTTTTAGGTTTCTTTCCTTTTGTTTGAGTCAACGAAGTTTGACACAATAAACAGACTTCATCATTTGTACTTGTCTCTTTTTCTACATTCCAGCGTCTACAATAAGATTTCACGGTATTAAGTGACACTCCTGTAATAACTGAAATGCGTTTATACCCTAAACCGTTTTTTCTAAGTTTTATAATTTCTTCTTTTTGATTATGGTTCATAATTTTAACCTCCTAGTAGAGATAGGACATTTGGACTGGTTTTGAGTACCACTTTTTAAAAGTTTCTCCAACTTCCTAAATCTATAGGCAAAGAATTTTATTCAAAATGAACCCCCTAAAACAAAAAAAGACCTACCATAGATTTTTACATCTACGATAGGTCTTTCGTGTATTAAAAATAAAAATATGAGTATAGACTGATTTCCTCTAATCTATACTCAAAGTATATAACTCAGTGCTTAAATAAGAAAGATACAAACTATAGCCTGTTTATCACTTTTTATAGACTATCCCAACAACTCATTCACTCGTCTTTGAATTTCATCATAGTTGTAGCCTGCACCCATGAGTCTGTTTCTACGGTCTTGTCCATTCCCCCATTGACCATTGATGACCTCTTTTGCTACTTCATCTACCGATTTTGTTTGCGGGATTGTTCCATAAATAAGGTCGTTTACTCTTTGTTGTACTTGACTGTAAGAATACCCTGCAGACTCCAGCGCAGATTTGCGCTCGGCTCCATTTCCCCATTTACCATTTAACACTTCTCGTGCGACTTCATCAATCGACTTCTTGCTTGATGATGGTTGAATTGTCGGTTTAGGTGTTGATGTTGGAGCACCTTTTTTCGCTAACATCTCATCTACTGTTTTTCCTAATGTCGCAAAGTACTTCATGCGAGAAACAAAATAGTCTTTTACACTCTGTGTCGTGCCACCGTGAAGTGCAAGTGAACGGTGTGGACAGGTCGTTGGGGTAAATTCATGATGCAAACGTACGGTTTGATGGTTAATTGGTAAGCCATAAAACAGTAAATCTTCTGTTGCTTGCATCAAAGTCATATCTTCATTTTCTAGAAATTCTTTATCTCCAACTTTCAAACCCTCGCACACTTCATAACCAATAGAGTGGGTATTACTATGCCACTCACCGGTATGGTAACCAATATTATAGGTATCAATTACTCGCGCAATCGTATGACGATTAATGTAATAATGGGCAATCCCTAGTTCTTTATTTCGATTGCGTAGCCAGTTGATGTACTGTTCAGGTGTCATACTCCCTGCATCATTATGAATGACCACAAAGTCGATACTTGCTAAACGTCCAACATTCATTAAGTTTACATTGATTTTTTCTACCATCTTAATTTCCTCCTTTATCGCTACGATCATGTAGCTGTTGTAAAATTAGTTTTAATTGTTCTGGAATTGGTAAGCCTAAATACGCTGCGTTTTCTAATAAACTAATTCCTTCGTTGGATAGATAAAAGAAAATGACAGCTGTACGAATGACACTACCGTTTCCAATGATTTGTGTGTCTAGAATATTGGCCACACCCACCATCACAAAAATCAGCACCTTACGAAAGATACCTTTAAATCCTACTGAGCTAGATAGCTGTCTATCTACAACGGCACACATAATGCCTGTTAGGTAATCAGACACTACAAATAACACTAAGGCTGTTAACACACCATCCACTCCTCCTAAATAAAAACCAAGCCATCCACCGAGTCCAGTGATAACCGCTTGGCTAATTGACCATAATTCTTTCATTGTTTTTCCTCCTTTATCCTGTTCGTTTCCACATGTACACTGTTATGTACGGCTGTAGTTTGTCATAACCATTTGGTTTCTTAACCGCAGGTTTGATTTCATTTCCTGCAAACTTATCCCATCCACGACCAGTAGACCCGTAATTCGTTAATTTTCCTTGATCTAAGTAGGCATGATGGTTCCCTATCCCAAATCCTCCAACTTGTGGTAAGGGTAAATCTTTACTCCCACCTTGCTTTTCAGCTACATTAAACTCTCCTTGATGTTCATCTAGCCCCACAAGTGTTCTTCCTTGTCCAAACCGTGCCCAAATACCACCAAGTAAACTAGCTGGATTCGTTGGATTGGTTGAAATATAAAGAGCACCTACTGGATAAGCAGACAGTAAGACTTGTTTGACGATCTGCTCGATTGTTTTGCCTTGGATTTTGACACTCCACTTAGGACTGATATCTAAGCAATTCTCATATTCCGCCACCTTTCCTAATGCGATGCCTTTTCCAGACTTATGAAAGTCCATCAAAACATACACCGTGCCAACTTTTTGTTCTAACGTGTAAGTGGTAAATGCGTCTGTCACTTCTAAGCGAATATCCCACGTATTCTCCCCATCAGTTGGCAATATGGTATGTCCACTTTGGTGATAAGACGTAACTGAAATATCTTTATAATGCCACTGTGTTTCTGTTTGTTTACGGTAGCCTATCCTAAACTGCTTTTTATTTTTATTATTCACACTGGCAATGTCCAAGGTGTACTCAACTTTTACGGATGTACCTGTTTCACTTGTTGTGCCACTTGGAGTACACCTATAAATCTTAAGAGTAGGAATTCTAGGGGTATACCAATCAAACACCGTAGGTCGTTCACTAACGGTTCCTGTTTGCCCACGTGTATCGGTGACAGATGCCGTGATGACTTGAGATGTATTTCCAATAACTTCTGATACAGCCGAGTTGGTTTGATAGGTCACGCCATTTAACACAAGCGACCTTGAGGCTACTCTTGTTTTCTCATATAATCGTTCACTTACCACCGCTTTGATTTTGGATTGCCCTTTGACAAATCCACCGTAAGTATCTTTAAAACGGTTTTCATCCGTTAGCATCAAACTCACCACTGGTTTCATATCACTAGTTGCTGTAACTGTGATAGACGGACTCACTTCTTTTACTCCAATCTGTGTCCCGCCAGAATAGGTATAGGCTCGTATGCGTAGTTTCTGACTAGAACTATGCAGATAATTTGCCCAACTTTTAGGCAGTGTCCAGGTATAACTTGTGCCTACTCCAGTTGCGATATTTTGAAAGGCAATCCCATTATCATCAGCTCCTGCTTGAATGGTATGGGTAAAGTTTGAACTTGCTCTTGGCAAATTGATCGTAATACTATCTCCAAAAGCCATCGTCGTTTTATTAGTAGTTGGTTGTGTCGCTCTTGCGATAGTCGGTAAACTCCATGAACTACTTCCTCGACTATTGACCGCAAAGTAATAAATCCCTGCTTCAGCACTCGCACTAAAACTCCGACTACCATCATTACTGTGAGTAAAGGTGTACGTGCCACTGGCGACTCTTGTGCCTGTTTGTAATTGGATACGTGTCGCAGAGCTATAAACTGTTGACCCATAAATGACGACTTTAAAGTTTCCCGACATATACCAAATACCTGGATTGCTCCCTGCTCCTTTTAAACTCCAGTTGATGGTTGTTTGGTTACGGTCAATCGACTGACTAGCGACATTCCATTCAAATGTTAGATATCTACTTTCATAGGCATTCGTGTTAAACGATCCACTGTTTGACATCTTAATTCACCACCTTTGTAAAACTTAAATTGCCTGACTCCCTTGGGATAAAGGCAAACTTCCCAAGTTTCAAGCTATGAATAAACTCACCATCAACCGCATAGAACTTACGGTTTTGCCAGTAAGCTGAGTCTACCCCACTTTCCATAAAGACCATGCGGTCATTTTCAATGCGAAGTGTGATGGGATTTCCTGTTTCACCAAGTAAAATATCTCCATCCACAAAGCGAATATACTTAGTAATCTCCGCAAAGCGTGCTGCGTTTGTTCCGTTGATTTGATTTTGTTCCTTTTTATATTGATTAAAAGTAAAGTCAATACTATTAGCGGTTTGTGTAATCAAGGAGCGAACTTGTTCTAACAGTTCATTGGATTTTTCTTTGTTGTAATAACTGTCCGATACTTCCAGTCTGATTTCACTTGCCGATTGGTTGATATTCGAGTTCGCCTCTCGCACAGCTCGTACAACTGCAAGATCACTTTCACTTCTTACTTCTTTTTCTAAATGACGATACGTTGTCTCAAGGGTTTGTTTACTCCGTAGGTTATCCTCCACATAAGACTTGAACTCAGTCCCGATGGAGAGGATATTCTTTTCAGGGTGTAGTAAGTCTAGGGACAAACTACGTACAAGCATTTTCTGTTCCAAGTTGAAATTAGGAATCTTAATAGGAATCATCGTACCTAGTAAAAATGAAGAAACAGCCACCCCTGCTTTTGAGAGGTCAGCTGCTGTTAAAGTATATTTTGTCGCAAGTCCCATGGCGTGTGCTAAGTCTTTTTTACCTGCTTGAAGTAAACGTTCTGAGGTGGTGATATGATCATGTACCACAATCTTTTTGATAATTCCATAACGTTTAATCCCTTCTTCATCTCTTAGTTCTTTATAACCGTAGGTTTTCTGAAGTGTTAACCGTTCATCCGTATCTCTACCTTCTGCGTCTTTTACTTTAGCCCCTACTGGTAAGATGACAGTCGCTAGTTCATGACTCGTCATTTCTTTTTTGGCGTCCATCAAATTCACACACTGTTCAACTGACTGGTCACTGATAAAGTTTAACTCTGCTAGATAATCAATATAAGCAACATTCCCATCGTGACGAATCCATAAAAAGCCTCCAAGTAAATCTAAGAACTTCTCTTTTAGCACTTTCCAAGTGGATAAATGCTGGTCACTGGAACGGACGATATTGCCTTGTTCCGTATCATTTTTGACGGTAATATTCCCAACTCGAAATTGCTTAGTGGGTTCAACTTGTTGATTGTGTTTTTCAATAATCGTACGAAAGAGAGTCGCCACATCTCCCACAGAATAGTTAAAGGGCTCTTGCATTGAATCATTAAAAAAGGCTAGTTCTCCTTCGCATTCAATCGTATCATTTTGAAACAAATCAAGTGTTGGAGCATAAGGTCTCCCACGAAATAAAAGCTTACCTTCATCATAAACTGTCACGATGGACTTCATGAGTTTCGTTCGACCATAACTTGGATTGCTTTTTGGAATGGTAAACTTCAGTGTTCCTGACTCATTCACAGCTAGTTTAAGTGTGGCATCTAGCACAGCATACTCACTAAAGTGTGGATGGTACAACATTTCATCATCGACATAGATTGTGTACATTAAATCACCCCCTGTTTGAATGTTACTTTAATCACACCACTGCCACTGACTTTCAGTTCATTGTTTCCAGTTTTAAATAAAATAGGCAGTGTATGAACCCCTTTTTGAACGGTATAAGTAGAACCTTTAAATTGAATCGTTGCATTTCCTGTCGTTTCAATTTTTGGAACAGACGGCATCATCATACAAAGGCAAAGCATGGACTGAGACGTACTGGATAGGGTGCGTTCTTGATGAAACTCTTTATCTAAAAAACGATAAGGATAACAATCACACTGCACTTTAACGGCATAGTGCCCATGTTCTCGTGTTACATCAGTTATCACACATCGCCCTTTAAAGTAGCCATTGAGATGAGAAAAATGGAGTCTGACTTCACGGTTAAAGAAACGATAACCTAGTGTCTGACGCTTTTGTTCTAATGTAGCGTCATCTCCCACAATTCCAAGAACCAGTTCAATCGAACGATTGTGATAGGTAGTGTATCCAGTCAGCGCCTCACTCATATCTAGTTTTCCATTTCGACCAGGTACTTCAACTAGTGTTAGTTGTGGTTCTGGTATGCCAATATGAAATTCTTCCAGTACAATTTGATGACGTTGGTATAAGCTCACATCATCTATACTTAATTCAATCGTCCTCGCTCCCTCCTAATCGCTAAATGAGACAAGCCATTATCAATGGCAGGAAGTAGTTTCCCTACCAATGTGCCGTCTTCTAAATAAATCCCTTTACTACTGTTATCTGCGATAATTTGTAAGTAAGGTTCTAAATTGTTCATGCTAAGTTTTTCATCCAGCATCTTGTTTAACTGATTGTAAAAACCACGTAGTGGTAATATCGCTTCAGCTCCAGCCTCGCCACCAGCCATTAAGGAACTACCATTCATGCCAAAGAGTGTCGGACGTGTCATAATCCCACCGTCTTTATACCAATCGATTGCTAAATGTGGCACACTTGGTGGAGCGAGAAACTCCCTTGAATACTAAAGTGTGGCAACTTGATATGTGGAAGTTGTAGTCTAATGCTACCGAAGAATCCAGTAATGGCATCAACCACTGATTTCACTTTATTTTTTGCAGCCTCGATTGGTGTTACAATGGCTTGTTTGATACCATTCCAGATGGTGGTTGCTGTATTTTTAATCCCATTAAAGATACCACTCACCGTACTTGCCACTGCATTAAATACATTTGAAACCGTGTTTTTAATGCAGTTAATCACATTACCGATAGTGCTAGCAATGGCATTCCAAATTGTTGAGATGACCTGCTTAATGGTATTGAAAACAGTCGAGATAATATTAGATAAAACACCTAGAACGGTAGATACGGTATTGCTGATAGCATTCCACACAGTCGTAAAAATACATTGAATAACGGTCAGAACGGACTTGATAAAGTTACCGATTGTACCTAGTACGGAACTAACGGTGTTACTAATCGTATTCCATACCGTCATAATAACTTCTTGACAGTTCTCCCAAATAAAACGAAATGGCAAGGTAATCAAATTAAAATAGCCTGTGATGAGTTCAACAATAAACATCAAGGCTACTGTTAGAATATTTTTAATGGTTTCCCAAATCGTACTAAATGCAGTCGATAAACCGTTCCAAATAGTCAGAAAGAAATCTGAAATGGTTTGCCATGTTGTCTGTAGGAAACTAGAAATACCTTCCCATAACCCCTTAAACCATTCCGTAATCGTTCCCCAGTTTTTAACGGCAAGAACAATTAAAGCAATGGCCGCAACAATGGCTGCGATAATGCCAATAATTGGAAGAAGTGATAAGTTCAAGGCTCCAAAACCAGTCGCTGCACCACCAGCGGCTACTCCAGCTACAGTAGTTCCAGCAGCACTACCAGCACCAGCTACCCCAACAGCCGTTGTACCAGTAGCCGTTCCACCTAATAACCCAATCAATCCACCAAGAGCTGACGTAATTGTTCCCACTGCTGAGATAAGTTTTCCGACAAAGATTAAAACAGGACCAACTGCTGCCGCAATCAGTCCAAATTTTACGATGGCTTGTTGCATGCCTGGCGACAAACTATTCCACTTATCTTTTAAGTCACGTAATACATTCGCCACTTGTTTTAAGACAGGTTATAAGACCGTCATGAGGCTATTTCCTAAATCTGCTCCAACTAGTTTTAAACTGTTTAGTGTCGTTTGAAAACTATCAATAAGGTCTAAGGTTTCATTAAAGGTATTCTCGACATTTCCTAAATTATCATTCAGAGAGGTCCCTAGTTCTGCAAAGGATAAAGAACCGTTTTTACAGGCTTGGTAAATGGTTGCACCAGCCTTTTTACCAAAGAGTTCGTAGGCTGCTTTTAAGCCTTCCGTGTCACTTTTGGCATTGACCATACTGTCTTGAATTTCTTTTAGCGCCTCATTCATGGGTTTCCCTTTTGCGGTGGCATTTGCCAAGGCTTTCGTTAATCCACTCATGACTTGCGAAGTATCTGCCCCAGACATCTCGACATTTCCTAGAAAGTTTGCCGCGTCACTTGCAGAAAATCCTAATTGTTGAAGTGCTCCAGAATTGGTGACCATACTTGCAGCAAGGGTATCCATACTAATACCAGTGCGTTGCCCAACAGCATTCATCGTATCCAGCAACGCTCCCGCATCTTCTGCCTTTAGTCCAAAGGCTGCGATGACTTTTTGCGTGTTATCGATGGCAGTCGAAACATCTACATTGTTTAACTGAGCAAACTTGATGAACTTCCCTGATAAATCTTCGAGAGCATCACCCGTTAAACCAAAACGAGTATTTACTTCCCCAATCGCAGCCCCTGCCGTTTCAAAGTCAGTCGGAATGGATGTAGCTAAGTTTTCCATCCGCTTTTGCATATCTTCTAAAGCTGCACCACTTGAGCCAGTTTTAGTGACAATCGTGTCCATACCTTTATCGACATCATTAAATGCCGCAAGACTTGCAGCACCAAGAGCCGTAATGGGCGCTGTCAGATGAGTGGTCATCTTTGTGCCAACTTCAGATGTTTTCTCTCCAACACCTTTTATCTTGTCGCCTACTTCTTGTATAGACGCAGACAAAGCACTCGGTACTTTTTTAGCTTGTTCTTTTAACTTTTCAAGTTCTTGTTCAGTTTCTATGATTTCTCGTTGTAAGGCATCATATTTATCTTGTCCAAGCGTTTCATTTTCAAGTTGAACTTTGGCTTGTTTATCCGCCTCTTTTAAAGCAGTCAACTTGTCACTTGTGTCATTAACAGCACTTTGAAGTAGCTTTTGTTTTTGAGCCAGTAACTCAGCATTGGTTGGATCCAATTTTAATAAACGGTTCACATCTTTTAAAGCAGACTGCGTGTTTCGGATATTGTTGTTTACACCTTTTAAGGCTTTATCTAAACCAGTCGTATCGCCACCAATCTCAACTGTAATTCCTTTGATTCTATTTGCCATAGCCATTCCTCCTTTCTTTAAAAATAGATATAAAAATAACCATCAGTTTTCTGATGGCTAAGATTTCATTGTTTCATCTTCAACTTCTGGTTCTGGAATATTAGACGTTTCATCATAGATGTTCGGAATGAATACATGGAAATGCTCCATATCTCCATCGAGTTTACCATTTTTAATGAAAAGTCCTTTAATTCTTCTCCCTAAAGACTTTTTATCTTCTACGATAAAATTCTCAATTTCATAAAATACCTCATGCAATTCAGACTTATCTAAAAACTCCCACACTTTCTGTTCAAAGACTAATTGACCAGTCATTTCACTATTACAATTCGAATTAGCGGATTGTGGATATACATTAATTACATTTCCTCTTCCAAAAAAATTTATCACTTTCTGCTCGTCTAAATGCTTACTTTGAACTAAATATTCTTTAAACTTATTAGCAATATAATGTCCTCTATGCACAGCATTATTATGGCCATATGGGTATTGTGTGTTCCAGTTTCTATTTAAAATAATATCATTGTAAAATCTATTAGTAGGACTTTTTGAGAGCCTCACTTGCCGCAAAGTCTTGGTAGGATCAAATATATAGTCAATTTCTTTCATAGACTGATAGTCTTGTTCAAAATCGCAAGAAATTTTATAAATCCCTTCCTGCTCTATATATTGATAATTCATATATCCTCGTTTATCAAGCTCGTTTGGTATTTCTCTTGCTGCAAAGATACTATCAACAAGATAGTCTTCTGGTTTCTTATCGCTCATTGTATTACCTCTTACTAAAAAACCTAACTACTATTTTAACATATACAAGAACTAAAACCTATCAAACTCCTTCTGACCAGCTACCTTTTGGTATTTCACATCATCATTGGCTTTTTCTGTCCACATATCTAACACCATACCAATCGTGAGTAAATCCAAATCTCCAATCGAGATTCCAATTTCAACACTTCTTAATAAGAATAAGGCTGTTGTCATTTCACGACTTGTTTTTTCAAGTTTTTTTTAGACTGAATATCCGTTTGTAAGTTGCTACCCCATAGTTCTAAAATCTCTGGTAGGATTTCATAAATGCTAAACATTTCAAACTCATCTAACCATTCGTCAATTGTCGGTGGAATACTTTTATCCGCATGCCACGCCATAATATAAGCAACGTTCTCAAAGATTTCTAAATCTTCAATCTCAAGCGTGTTCGAGTCTTGCTTAAAGGACTTTTCTAGTTTGGCTAAGTCTTTAAAAATATCACGTTTGAACTTAATTCGATACAAACGTGGAATGGTCGCAGAGGATTTAAACTTCACTTCTTTGTTATTGACGATTACTGTTTTTTCAATCATTGTCTATCCTCCTATCGTGACGGTGTACTCGCGGTTTGTTCTTGTGGAATATAAACATTTTTATACCAGTTTTGATAAACCGTATCAGTTGTGGTATCCCCTGTACGACTCTTAACCAAACCATCTGGACGTGGATCGGCTGTAAGAGATAATTTTTCTGTACCAGGTTCAATCGTATCTTCTTTTATTTCTGATTCAAGTGACGGACGTGACGTTGAACAGTTATACAAAACATGACGGATTGCTTTTTCATCTCCGTCAAACTCAAACAGTAAGGCAAATTTCTCTGCACCTGTTGTGTCTGATTTTTCGACTAGGACATTGTTTCGGTCGAGTTTTTCTTTTAAGATTTCGGTTCTGAACCATTCTGGTATTAAGGCAATTTCTAAATCCCCACTATATCCATTATTGGCTGTCGTACGGAAATACACAATCCCATCCGCATAAAACGGACTAGAATCGCCTTCTGCATCTAAACTAATACTCACTGCACCTGGTATTGCCTTAGGTGCCGCATAGGTAAATGTTCCATCTTGGTTTCGTGTTAATTTTGCTGCATGAACATTTTTTAAATTATATTTGACTTTATTTCCCATTATTTTTTACCTCCATTTCAAATGTATATAACACTTCGTAGAGCTTTTCACTCTCAATCCAAACTTCTGATTTGGCATAAAAAATACCATGTGTATCCAGCACGGTTTCTACCTGTTGTTCTAATTCAAGTGATTTTCTGTCACTGTAGAGTTCTAATCTGACTTCTTCAATTTTATGATAGACTTTGCCATCTGCACCAAAGTGATGGCTTTGTGGTAATAAATAAATCAAAAAAGGAGGACTAGGACTTTCTCCTTCTGCAAAATGGTCATAAGCAAAAGGAAAACCAATCTCTTGAATGAGTTGTAAAATCTTATCTATCACTAAGTACCTCCTTAATTCTCTCTTCCATCATTTGAACGGCATGTTCTTCTGCACTAGCGATATGTGGTCTTGCATCCACTCGCCCACCATTTCGTTTCGCATGCCCAAACTCTAGTAAATGTGTCAGTTGATATCGGTTCTTAGAATGAACCGTAACGTTTAGACTTGTCGAATTCTCACTCATTTTCTTAACTGCCCAGCTCTTAGCGTATTTTCCACTCTTACTTGGGGCGTTACCACTAATTTCATCTCGAGTCGCTTTAGCGACTTCTGACACAATAGTCTTAATATCTCTGGTACTGTGCTTAGCATATTGTGTGAGTTCTTCCATAACAGCTTGACTCAATCCATCTATTCCGATTTTCTTCATCTCTCCACCCTCTGACAATGGAGTTTTAAAGCTTTCTTTTTATAATTCAAGTGGTCGATTCCTAAAATATCATACAGCTCCTCCTTGAATTGAATTTGATAACCTATAGAAGAAATGTTCGCTACTTCAGAAGAATAGCGAATCGTAAAATCTAGTTTACTGTTATCATAACGAACACCATGCTCTGTCACCTCTTGTGGGTTTTCATTACTGATAGTCGCAAAACAGCTATAAAACTCCGTCCATTCATTTAGATGATTGCCGATTTTATCTGTTTTAGTTTCAGATTGTAATATCGTAATCCGCTCATTGAATAAACTAATCTTCATCAGAACTCCTCCTTACGAATCCCAAACAGTAAAGAACGTAACGTTAGTGTTAGTGTATGATGGTCTGCCTCTTCACGGTTCTCATACCAGTAAGCAACCGTATATAACACAGCAGTTTTTAATTCCTCTTGATAAACTTCTACCTCATTCTCCTCTAACCTTGCAACATGGACACACAATTTTTCAGCACTCTCTAACAAAGTGAGTAAGAGTATGTCATCATCGCTCGAATCCACTCGTAAGTATTGTTTCATTTCATCTAGTCTGACAAGCATACTCTTTACTCCTTTCTACTAAGCTTTCTTAATCGGTAAGATTTGAACAGCTTCTGGTAAGATTAACTTGCCGTCCACACGTTCTTTTGCGACATAACCAATCATACCGTTACCTGCAAACAACTCTGTTAACTCTTTAAATGAACGAGTGCCACGATCACCGATGTTGTAGTAACTAAAATCGCCAAAAGTAATCTTATCTTCTGGTGCAAATGCCGAAGTATAGGTTGGATACCCTAATAAGCGATCAGGCTCTCCGTCTTGATAGCTTGGTTGCCAAATGTACGCACCATTGTTATCTTTTAGTTTACGGATAGAGGCAATCAACTTATCGTTCATAATGAACGCTGCATTCTTACGATATGGACGTGCTAATTTGTAGACCAAATCATTCATATCGTCTGATTTTAAGGTCGCAGTTTCTGGTAAATAGGTACCTCCTCCAGTTTTTGCAAAAATACCAAGTGGTTTATTCGTACCGTCACCATTTAAGAAGGCATCTTCTTCTGCGTTTGCCAATGCTTTACCAAAGCGTTCTAAAATATAGCTTTCTAAGTTAAAGGCGCTGTCATTCAAGAGTTCTTCAGTCACTTTGATGGCTACATGTAATTTATGTGCATCTAGTAAGATTTGTTTAAACGTTGCATCTCCAAAGGTTAACTGTGCGCCTTCATCAATCCAAGCAGCTGCTGGGCTTGTTGAGGCAACGTTAATTTTATGGTCCCCAGAAGTTGAAATGACAGTCGCCAAGCTACGCATGATATTTTCACTCTCAAGCGTTTGAATTAAACGACTATCATATTCTTCTGGTACTAAATAACCCACATCCGTATCGACACCTTCTTGTAGAATATTTTCTACTTGTTTAAAGCGTGTACGCATGGCTTTTAACATAGCCGTTTTATACTCGTCTTTGGCACGGCCTTGTTTAGTTGGTGTTACTTCTTGAGTTGCTTCCATCTTCATTGGTTTTGCGACAATTGGTGTATTGACTGGTTTTGCAAGTTCTTGTTCCATTGCCTCTACTCGTTGCAGACGTTCAATTTCTGCAGAGTATTGTTTCACCTTTTTCTCCATTTCATCATAAATTTTGGCATCTTCTTCAGACAATAAGTCGTCTTTATCTTTCTTACTATCCACAAAGGCTTTTGCGCCTTTCCATGCCTCGTTATGTTTTTCAATCATTTCTAATAGTTTTGACATTGCTAGTCCCTCCAGTTTTTCATTAAATTTAGTCTGTCTATTAAGTCATTTGCTTTTACACCTTGACTTGTAGATGTTTGTTGTTGAATGTGACACTTCGCTAGAATCTTATCACACAGTGTGTTTTGAAGTGTGAGCGTTGAATACAGTGCTACCATTTCTGATTGTTCCATATCTAACAAATCATCTCGTTTCATTACCTCATCTGCGAAACCTAAGTTGATGGCAGTTCGTGCGTTCATCCATGTTTCTGACTCCATCAATTTAGAAATTTTCGCCCTTGATAACCCAGTCTTAATTTCATAGGCATTAATAATGGATTCTTTTACTTCTTTTAAAATAGAGATAGCTTGTTCCATTTCTTTAGAGTTGCCAAAAATACTCATCATCGGATCATGAATCATAAACATAGCGACTGGACTCATCTTGACACTTGTACCTGCCATCCCAATCACTGTCGCAGCACTGGCTACTATCCCATCAATTTGAATCATGACATCTCCTTTACGGTCCATCAACATATTGTAGATTTGTGCAGCCGCAATACAATCTCCACCAGGTGAGTTAATCCAAACTGTGATGTTGCCCTCTACCTTATCCAGTTCTTTTTTGAACTGCTTAGGTGTCACGTCATCATCAAACCATGATTCTTCAGCAATCATGCCATTTAAAAACAATACCTGTTCAGGTTCGTCTTTATTGTTTTGTATCGTCTTCCAGTTCCAAAACTTCTTCATTGTGTTCTCCTTTCTTTGCGAATGCTCCAGCGTCTTTTAGTGGGAGCATATTGCCATTGATTAAATATAAATCTCCCCCATCTTCTTTAGAGATAAGGTCTAAATTTTCAAGTGCTCGAATATCATTGGCACTCATCCATCCATTTTGACGTGCAGTCGCATACCCACTCATACGGCTTTGATAGTCCCCACGAAGTAACCCATCTACGTTAAACTTCACGTAGTATTTCTTCTTCTCATCTTCTCGGAGTAACCGTCTTGTGATAGCTTGTTCCCAGCGACTTACCCATGGGTCGAGTGTGTACTTCACGAACTCGAGTGATTGTTGTTCAATATTAGAAAAGCTCTATTTTTCAAGGTCACCTACCATGTGTGGTGGTACTCTGAAAATTCGAGCTATCTCATTCAATTGAAATTTACGTGTTTCTAAAAACTGTGCTTCGTTTGGCGATATAGAAATCGGTGTGTACTTCATTCCTTCTTCAAGCACCGCAATCTTATGGCTATTCCCACCAGAAAATCCCCTAGTCCAACTTTCACGGACTTGTTCAGGGTTCTTAATGGTACCGGGATATTCCAAAATACCACTTGGTGTAGCTCCATTTTGAAAGAACTTCGCACCGTATTCTTCAGTCGCAATCGCCATCCCAATCGCATTTTTTGCCATCGCAATGGGACTGTATCCCACTAAACCATCAAACCCTAGTCCTGGTATATGGAGCACATCACTTGGTTGTAAGCGAACAATTCCACCACCAGTAATACTAGCATCTGTGTCATTCACCGTATAATCATAGTAAAGCTGACCTTGTTCATCTCGGTCTACTTTCATTCTGTCTGGCATGAGTGGATAGAGTGCAATGACTTCTCCCTTACCATTTCGAATAATCTGTGCATAAGCATTCCCCCATAACAACAAATGAGTCATTAAGGTTTCTCGAAAGATAAAACTGGTCATTTCTTTGTTCGGTTCATCATGGAGCACCGTGTACAGCGAATGGTTCACTGCCTTAGCCGTTCCATTCTCTGTATGTTCAAATACATGGAGTGGCAAACTCGCTAATGTTTCAGACAAGATGCGCACACATGAGTACACAGCAGTCATCTGCATAGCCGTCTTTTCGTTTACTCGACTACCACTAGTTGTCATGCCACCTAAAAAACGATATTGACTACCTTGTAGTCTGTTTTGTGGTTTATCTCTTGAACGGAATAGTCCTGATAATAGTCCCATTTGATTTCTCCTTTCTTATAGAAATAACAGTCCACGAGAGTCGTAGACACTTTCTTCGCTGATATTGCCACATCTAATCGCACGGTCCAGCGCCATAATAGTCGCAATAGCTCCATCAATCTTCTCTGTTGATTTTTCTTTATCCGCTTTGATGTTTCCTGCTGGGTCAGTTCTGATAAAAATATTGTCCATATTCCACCGAAGAACTGGATGTCCGCCGTGTGCTAATTTTTCTTCAAGTGTGAGTTTCATCAATTCTTTTGTTGGTGGACTCATATCCTTAAATCCTTGTCCAAATGGTACAACCGTAAAACCCATATTTTCCAAGTTTTGAACCATTTGAACGGCTCCCCATCTATCAAAGGCAATCTCACGAATATTAAACTCTTCTCCCAACTTCTCAATGAATTGTTCAATAAAACCGTAGTGAACAACATTTCCTTCCGTTGTCATAAGATGCCCTTGTTTCTCCCATAAATCATACGGTACATGGTCACGCCTTACACGAAGTTCTAAGGTATCTTCTGGTATCCAAAAGTAAGGAAGTACGATAAACTTATCTTCTTCATCAATCGGTGGAAAAACCAACACAAAGGCTGTCATATAGGTTGTAGAAGATAAGTCCAAGCCTCCATAACATACTCTACCTTTTAGTTCTTCCACATTTACACTAAAGGAACAGTTATCCCATTTTTCCATCGGCATCCAACGGACGGATTGTTTCACCCATTGGTTTAAACGTAATTGTCTAAACGAGTTTTCCTCAGCTGGATTTTGTTTTGCTGACTCACACGCTACTTGTACTTTTTCTAATGCAACTGTTACTCCAAGAGATGGATTAGCTTTCTTCCAAACCTTTGGATCTGTCCAGTCGTCTTCTTCATCAGCTCCATAAATAACAGGATAAAAAGTTGGATCTATTTTTCGACCACTCATAATATCTTTAGCCTTTTGATGGGTTTCATAACAAATAGAGTTGGTATCCGTCCCTGCTGTTGTAATGAGAAAATAAAGTGGTTGAGTTCGTGCATCCCCACTCCCTTTAGTCATGACATCAAAGAGCTTTCTGTTCGGTTGGGTATGCAGTTCATCAAATACTACCCCATGAATATTAAAGCCATGTTTCGAATAGGCCTCAGCTGATAGAACTTGATAGAAACTATTGGTTGGTAAATAGATAATCCGTTTTTGTGACGCTAGAATTTTTACTCGTTTATTGAGTGCTGGACACATCCTTACCATGTCAGCCGCAACATCAAATATGATCGTCGCTTGCCCTCGGTCTGCAGCACAGCCGTACACTTCCGCTCGTTCTTCACCATCCCCACAACAAAGCAGGAGTGCTACGGCAGCGGCTAGTTCACTCTTGCCCATCTTCTTAGGAATCTCAATATAGGCTGTATTGAACTGACGATAACCATCTGGCTTTACGACTCCAAATAAGTCACGAATAATTTGTTCTTGCCAGTCAAGTAACTTAAATGGCTTACCTGCCCACGTTCCTTTAGTATGTGAGAGACATTCAATAAAGTTCACGGCATAGTCTGCTAGTTCTTCGTTGTAGACAGATGTTTTTCGTTTAAACTTGGTTGGTTTGTATTTCTTCATGCCTCTCACCTCCTGTTTTTAAGCATAAAAATAAGCCGCCTATAGCGACTGTACGAGAAAAAGAGACTCAGCTCTCTTCTTCCACTTTCTTAACTTTATCTAATCCATAGAGTACATTCAATCGACTACCGTTATCCCAATGAATAAGGAGTGATCCAATGTCATCTACTCCGTGTACCGTTCCTTTTGTACCAATGGGTGGTGCTTGAATATCATCCATCTGAACTAAGATTACCCTTGTCTCAACTGGGTATCGTGTGAGCTGTTGTTCTTTTATTTTCTGTTGCATGATACATTCTCCTTAAAGTATGCTAAAACTTTCATTGATTCGTGTAAGGCGATTTCTGCGTCTGATAAGAGTTCAAATTCTTCATCCGTTAGCTTTCCTTCACTTACTTCCCACAACTCTGTGTGGGCTTGGCTTAAACATTCTCTTGCCATGCATAAGCGTTCAACATATGAAGTGGCTAGACGGTTTTCTTTGGCATCGACATGCTCTTTCACCTTTTGTGAGAACTTGTTTACCCAGTTCATTTCAACTTGTAATAACTCTTTTGCATTTTCTTTCGTATTCATCTGTTTGTACCCCTTTGCTTGTTTCGTTACACTATATATCACTCTAAACGAGAGTGATATCAAGTCTTTTCTGCATTATTTCTCGATAAATTTTAAAATACTTTGCATAACGTAAACGACACAAGGTAGTGCCACACCATTACCCCACATTTTATATTCAGCAGTATCAGAATATGGATTTTGTAGCCATTTGATAATTTGTTTGTCGGTTTTTGATTTTTTCTTGCCATTGATAACTCTGTGCATTTCAAACACCTCACGGAAGAACTCGATATCTTCAGCCGTTGGTTCTGAAATAGCTAAATTTTGACACCAATAGTCAGGGAATCCTTGTAGCCTACCACACTCAAGTGGTGTAAGTCGCCTCACCACATAAGACACAGTATTGACAATCGGTGGATCTTTATAATCACTTGCGACTAAGGTACTTGCTTGTTCTTTGACCGCTATTGTGTGGTGTGAGTTCTTACTCGTTGAGTATGTTGGCTGAGCTACTGCATTGGGGCCAGTCGATAACATCGTGGCACTTTGTTCTTCCTCAATGTTAAAACTCATATTCCCCTTTTGACTTTGATTATAAGTCGTGCGACTAATTCCATAAGACTTGGTCACAATCGCCACACCACCTTGATTACGGTCAGGGTTATTGCCACCTGTATCAATCGTACGTGACGTTTCAGTTTTATAAATGTTGGCCCTTGCGTTTTTTGTATTCTCCGATGTTAATCTGACGTCAAAGTTTTCTACTACAAACGGTTGATTATTGCCACCAGTCCCATAGGTAGAAGACACGGTATTACTCACCTCAAGTGGTCCTTTATAACGTGTGTCTTGCCCATGGTTTTCAAACATTAAGCATTCGCTCTGTTCTCCAATGCTAGACGTAGTACTTCTGGTAATACTTTGTTTTTCATCTTGGCACGTTGTAATATCCCACGACATGCCTTTGGACTCAAATAGTATTTTTCCTCCACGGTTTGAATTAAAATCTGCGACAAGGAAGATTCTTTTTCTTCGTTGGGGTACTCCGAAATATTGTGCGTCCAAGACTCGCCAACAAATGGAGAGTGACTCTCCCACAACACTTCCTGCTGGTTGCCATTTGTTAGGTTTAGGAATAAATAGGTTTTCATTTGTGACTTTTGCGATTTCTTCAAGGACACATCTGAAGTCTTCTCCTTTATTGCTTGAGAATGCGCCGAGTACATTTTCCCAGATAATAAATCGTGGATATTGTCCATTTGTTTTACACCTCATTTCTTTTATAATTCGGATAGCCTCATAAAATAAACTAGATGACTTTCCATTCAATCCGTCACGCTTCCCAGCTATTGACATATCTTGACACGGTGAGCCAAAGGTAATGATATCAACTGGCTCTATTTCGTAACCACTAAGTTTAGTAATATCTCCTAGATGTTTCATGGATGGGATATTTTTTCGAGTGATAAGAATAGTATAAGGCTCCACTTCACTTGCCCACAAAGGTTCAATCCCAACTTGTAAGCCAGCCAGTGGAAAGCCCCCAGAACCATCAAATAAACTACCGAGTGTCAATCTACTCATCAGACACCACATCCTTATAAGCGTATTCCTTACCGTCACGGATAAGTGTTACCTCTTCATCAGAATCGACTTGTTCGATATAGCGTTTCACAATCACATCGCAAAACTTCTCATCAAGTTCAATCATGTTACACACACTGTCTAACTGCTGACAAGCGATTAAAGTTGAATCACTGCCACCAAATGGGTCGAGTACGACAGAATTCGTCATGCTTGAATTTTTAATTGGATAAGCTAATAAAGGGATGGGTTTCATTGTTGGATGCTCTCCATTTTTCTTCGGTTTATCAAACTCCCAAATTATAGACTCCTTACGCCCTGTGTACCATTGATGTTTTCCCTTTTTCTTCCAACCAAACAAGACAGGTTCATGTTGCCATTGATAAGGACTACGTCCTAACACAATCGATTGTTTCTTCCAAATACATGTACCTGATAAATAAAATCCTGCTTCACTAAATGCTTTTCTAAAGTTTAAGCCTTCTGTATCGGAATGAAACACATAAATACTAGAATCATCTGCCATATTTTGTGCTAGGTTAGAAAAAGTAGATAATAGAAATTCATAAAATGAGTTGTTATCCATGTTATCATTTTTGATTTTTCCTGCACTTCCTTCGTAGTTGACGTTATACGGTGGATCCGTTACGACTAGATTGGCTTTCACACCATTCATCACAACCTCGTAGCTTTCTGACTTAGTGGAATCTCCACAGTATAATCGGTGTTTACCTAACAGCCATAAGTCACCTTGTTTTGATAATGCTGGTTTCTTCAATTCTTCTTCCACATCAAAGTCATCATCTTCAATGTCTTTATCACTATCAAAAATACTAGATAATTCTTTTTCATCAAATCCAGTTAGACCTAAATCAAAACCAAAGTCTTCTAACTCTGATAACTCAATCGCAAGTAACTCTTCATCCCAGCCGGCATCTAATGCCATTCGATTATCCGCTAAAATGTAGGCTTTCTTTTGCGCTTCGGTCAAATGCTCCACAAAAACACAAGGGACTTTTTCGATTCCTTCTTCTTTTGCAGCCATGATTCTTCCGTGTCCTGCGATAATATTGTATTCACGGTCGATAATAACTGGATTGATAAAACATCAACAGTTCATCTTTTGGTGCATGACTCTGACAAATAATCAGTCTATCTTTTGTAAGGATATATTTCCCATCCGTTGGATATTGCCCATAAATCCCACGAGCAATTTTTGATAGTTCTAGTTGTTCTTCTGTAAGTGGTACACCTTTAAAAATACCATTGTCCCCACAGCGTACTTTTCCTGATTGATTATCAGCTAAATGAACGTCTTGTGGAACAATGGTAATATCCGTTTTTATTTCTCCTGCGATACGTGTAATGATATTTTCAATAGATTTTTTAGTGAATTTTACTGTGGTTTCAATAATGACGTGGCACGTCCCATGCCCAATCAGTACTTCAACTGCCACCTTTGGTTCTTTATTTTTCTTATATGCTAAATCAACAATTGCTCCAGCAATACGATCGGCGACCTTATCTGGATGCGAGGGGTTTACTTTTTCAATCATGTCTTATCTTCCTTTCCTTGATTGGAGTAGTCTCTCCATCAAATCGTCACTTGTATCAACATAGACATCTGTGCAATTTTGCTTAACGATGTCGTAAATTTCATACCAAATTAAATTGGCGCTCTTTTGAAACTGACTAGCCATTTGAACGAACGGTGAGGTAATCACACCACCAGTTGTGGGGTGTTTTCCCAGTAGCCCATAAGTTGAAATAGCTTCTTCGCACTGAATATAACGTGCAAAAGCCTGTGAGTAGGATTCGATTAGCCGTTTATTCACTAACTTCTCACACTTACGTTCTTTTAGCCACAGCCATGTTTCTTTGTATATATCATCAGCACCGAGTGGTTTCCCATCTTTTTGCTTCGTTGACAAATACTCGCCATGTCTTGGCATGTCTGCCCCTTCTAGTAAGACACCTTCTGGTAAATCTACTGCCGTCATATCTGTAATTTCCAATTCTGGAAGATTGTTTAACATCACTCGAACTTCTCTTCCTTTTTGGATTTTATCCACGGCTGATTGTGGTTTTGTACCTGCTTTCACACGTCTCCCACCACGGTGCGTTCCATCTTTTGCCATGTATTTCTCCTTTCATTTTTTTAATACCCTGTTTGAATTGAACTTTTTGTGCGTGAAGGGAGGCGCCCGTTATCCTGTGGGATCCATTTTAGAGATTTTTAGCCCCCTACCCGTCTTTCTTTTTATTCCATCTGCTACCATTTGTGGCATGAATTCGTGCGTGACAGCTTTTACATAAAGAAATCAAATTATTTCTATCATGCGTACCACCTTCAGCCAGTGGTTGTTTATGATGAACTTCTTCTACTTCTTTCATGATTCCATTCTTAAAACACAGCTCACAAAAAGGATGTTCCTTTACATAACTATCTCGTACTCGTTTCCATACTCGTCCATATCTACGGCGTACAGCAGGATTTCTGTCGTACTTCTCGTAGCGTTTGTTTTCTTCACGTTGGTGCTCCTCACAGTAACGTCCAACGGTTAACTTTGGACAGTTTGGATGAGAACATGGTCGCTTTGGTTTAGTCGGCATTCTCTCACCTCCATTTGGGTATAAGAAAAGCCCTGCGGAATAATCCAACAAGGCTTAAAAATTATTTTTTACCCGTGGTGCTAGTTAATCTCAAAATACAATAAAAAGCCCAAAAGGACTATACTGTAAGTGCCTACACAAACAGGAGGTTAGTCCAAATGAGCCACTTACAGTATACAGCTAAATCCCATCACTTACAATGGAATATGCGTCAATTATCAAAAATTTGTTCTCAGTTTTATCAAGATTATTGTCCGGAAGACTTCAAACACCGTCGTAACGTCTGTCTGTCCAAAGTTTCAGACCAATCTCTTCTAGTTTTACTGCTATTACAAGCTGAACTAGGTATTAAATCACAACGTCACTTTTATAGGATTTGTCAGCTATTTCCCTGCGGTACATTACTAGAAAGAAGTCGCTTTAATAGGCGTGCAAGACAGTTGATTTGGCTGGTTCAAGTGATTCGTCAGGCAATGAACACTCAAATTTCTCCCAATACCATTGTTATTATAGACAGCTTTCCTTTGCCACTTTGTCAATCTATTCGTAACCACAGGGTCAGACTTTTCAATGGGATAGCTAATATTGGTTACACCGCCTCTAAACATATGTGGTTTTACGGTTTTAAGGTTCACATGCTAGTGACCTTATCAGGTTACATTCTGAATTATGTTGTCAGCCCAGCCTCTGTTCATGATATTAAGGCAGTTTACGAGTTGCTAGAAAGGTGTGAACAATCCGTCATTTTAGCAGACTTAGGTTACCTTAACCGTGAGCTGAAAGATGAGTTGAAGCAAAATGGCTATCACCTCTGGACTCCCTTGCGTCAAAATATGGAAGGGGCTAAACAGCATAATCATTGGAAACTAATGGCTATGAGACGAACCATTGAGACTAGATTTTCAGAACTTTGTTCCCTTTTTGATATGGAACGAACACTGGCTAGGGGCATGACAGGACTGCAATTGAGGATTGAACAAATCATACTAGCTTACAATTTGAGATATTTTGAAATTAACTAGCACCATGGGTATTATTATATAATTCTGTACAGTGGTATTGTTACGTTACAATAGATGTAAGACAAACAGGACATCAAAAGGATGTATTCTTTTCGTTTCTTTAAAGTTTGTAAATTCAAAACCATTGTCAGTTTGAATTACTTTTGGTTTATATCCAAAATAAGCAATAGCCATTTCGATAAATTGAACTGTAGAATAAGAGCTTTGTTCTTTTCTTTGCCCTTTTTGTCTCACATCATTGACAAATGTACATCAATCACTTGAAAAATGTACCTACCATTATTTCACTACATTTTACATTCTCACTAAGAAATTACACATTAAATAAAAAAGACATTTGCATTTACAAGTGCCAAAGTTATGATTTTGTTAAAGTATACGTTCTATTTTTATTGCTACCCTGTGCCTCCATCAGACCTAATAGTACAACGTTCGATAAATATTTTCTAGCTGTTGGAGCTGATTTCCCTATCAGCTTACTAAGTACAGCAGCCGTAATACTCGTGTGATTTTTCATATATTTATGAATCAAAAGATAAACTTTTTCCTCTGTCTGTGTTAAATTCTCTGGTAAATCTACAACATCCGATAGAGTAGTCATTTTATATAAATTAAGAGTTTCTAAAATAATATCTAACATAAACTCTATAAATGTATTAGAAGAATTTTCTTTATCTGCCTTACCTAACGCATCATAGTATGCTTTTTGATTCTCATAAATAAGCGTTTCAATCGGTATCCATGCAAAAATTGGATGCCAATTTGCCAAAATAACCGTTTGCCATAGTCTTCCCATTCGTCCATTTCCATCTTCAAATGGGTGTATCATCTCTATTTCATAGTGAAATACACAACTTTTAATAATTTCTGGCGTATCATCTGTCTTTCCCCAATTAAATAACTCTCTCATTAGTTCTGCTATAAATTGTGGTCTTGCTCCCATATGCACAACATTTCCCGCTTCATCATAAACTCCTACGTCTTTACTTCTATACTTGCCTGTTGCATTTACAATTCCAGCAGTAAGTAATCCATGAGCCTTTAAAAAATGTGATTCATCATAGGGAGTTAGCGTTAAAATTTCTTCATAAGCTTCATAAGCGTTTTTTACTTCTCTTATCTCACGGGGGTTCCCTAACACTCTTTTCCCATCAATAATGGCTGTTATTTGTTCTACTGTTAAAGAATTTTGTTCAATAGCGAGTGATGAGTGAATAGACTGAATACGATTTTCTTTTCTTAATTTTAAATCTTTCTGTACTTGTAATTCTAAATTACCAATAATTTTAGAAATCTCTACTACCTTATTTAACATGGTATTCGTAACTGTAAAAGGTGGTTTCATCATTTTCTCCTTACAATCTTTTTTCTTATTATACCATAAAAATAAATTTATCGCTCGTTCTTAAAGCGATAAAACAAGCGATAAACTATTGCAATTTATTTTAAATTCTTTAACGATTACTAACTTTTTAACGTTATTATTTTCAAATACTCTACATAAAATTACCCTAGAGTATTAAAACTCCCACTCAAACTCCTAGTCCCTTTGTTTCAAGCTATTTAGAACTTTTATTGTATTATCCACTTTATTCCTATTTCAAGTGCCAATAATTTTATTCTTGTCATTCTACCAATCCTTCTAAATAACTTAATACAGCGCCATCATTACAATGACCAATCACTTGGTCACACACAGCTTTGACTTCTGGCCTGGCATTTGCAGTCGCAATAGCCCGTCCAGCATAGCCCAGCATTTGTAAATCATTGAAATTATCCCCAAAGGCAATGGTTTCTTCTGGTAAAATACCCAATTTTTGACAAAGATGAGCCATTCCAAAGCCCTTATTCACCTCTTTTAGGATAATATCAATGGAATCAAACCCTGTTGTCACAGCTGAAGCGTAACTTAAGGATTGATTAAGCCAGTCGCATCCATCTAGGACTGTCTCTCCTGTAAAAGTGGTAGTTACTTTAAAGATAGTATCATCTACAATATCATCTAAGCTATTAACCACTGTGACATTTTGATAATAATAAGACATATTTTCAATGTATTCTGGACTAGCTCCTTTGATAATATAAGCAGCCTTTTGCCCTGAAAAAAGCATTCCATCACCATTATAGTAGGGATTTTCACGAATGGTTTCAGCGACCTCATGATACTGAGCTGCTGTCATACAGTCGGCAAAAAGGATGTCATTTTGGTAGTGGACTAAAGAACCATTTTCACCAACCACAGCAATTTGATCTAAAAAGGGTTCGAATAACTGGTCGATAGCTAAGGATGATCGCCCACTAGATACGGTAAAAATAACCCCTTTTTCAGCTAGCTTAGGCAATAACTTAGCTAATCTTTCCTTTTGATAGCTACCATCCTCAGCTAAAAAGGTACCGTCCATATCTGTTGCGATTAATCTCGTTTTCATATTGTCTACTTCCTTTTCATAACGTCAAAGACTTGACTATGATAAATAGTCTAACTCCTTAGAGTCTTTCAATTTGACAGATACGACTTTAGAAACACCTGATTCCTGCATGGTAATTCCATAAATGCTATCTGCCGCTGCCATTGTTCCCTTACGGTGAGTAACCACAATAAATTGACTGTTTTTATCAAAACGATTGAGGTAATCACCAAAACGTTTGACATTGGCTTCATCAAGAGCTGCTTCCACCTCATCCAAAATAACAAAAGGAATGGTCTTCACACGAATAATGGCAAAGAGTAAAGCCAAAGCCGACAAGGCTTTCTCTCCCCCTGACATAAGGTTTAAGGATTGAATTTTCTTACCTGGTGGTTGAACGGAGATTTCAATACCAGCTGATAATAGATCCCCGTCTGTCAACATCAAATCAGCACTTCCTCCACCAAACATCTGCTTAAAGGTTTCTTTAAAACTGTCTCGAATAGCTTCATAAGTTACCTTGAAGCGTGCCTTAACCTCGCTATCCATACTACCAATAGTATCTAGCAACATGTTTTTAGCTTTGGTTAAATCAGTTTTTTGACCATTTAAGAAATCAAGGCGTTGACTCACTTCTTCAAATTGAGCAATAGCTTCACTATTAATTGGGCCAAGAAGACGAATCTGTTTGAGTAAATCTTGTAAATTTTGACGAGCCACTTCCAAATTGTCAAGGGCATTGCTTTTATCCTTAGCTTGGTCTAAACTCATTTGAAAATCTTCTGAGAGGCTTCTAGCATGGAGACGCAAACGATTAGCAAGCTGCTCTAGCTGTGTCTCCAAATTGGTTTGTTGACGGATAAAACTATCATTTTTTTGACTTTCTTTAGCCATTTTGACTTCAAGTTCTTCCAACTGCGCATCATAATCTTCTGCTTCAAAACGAATCTGCACCAGGCTTTCTTGTTCTGCTTGCTTGCGACTCTTGGCATCCGCTAATTGCTTTTGCAAATCAGGAAGTTGCTCTCTTCTTTCCTGATTAATTTGATAATGGACTAAGCCTTCTAAGTCAGCCATCTCATCTTGAATCTGCTCTAGCGTTTCAAGTAAGCGTTCCTGATTGGCCTTTTCAAATTTCCCTTCGCTTAAAAGTTCTCGCTCTCTCAACCACGCTTGCGATAAGTCTTTACTTAAGATCTCTTTCTTTTGATTAATCAGATCTTTATTTTCCTTAATGTGAGCAATCTCAAGACTAAGCTTTTCTTTTTGTCCTACCAATTCTTGCAAAGCATTTTCTAACTCTTTTTGCTCAAGAAGGAGATTTTCTCTTTGATCCCCTTTATCTTGATCGGTCATCAATACTAACAAAGCCTTAGAATCTTTCAAGCGCTCCTCAATTTGTTGATAAGCTAAGACTTGTTTTTGTTCTAGTAATCTCGCTTCTTCACCAGCTAAGGTCAGCTGAGCCTGCTCTGCTTTTTGAGCATGCAGGTGACGCTGGCAATCTGCCACTTCTTTTTCAGCCTCTTTTAAATCCAAGTCTAATTGGTCGAGCTCTTTTTTTAGCATGTCCAACTCAGGCTTGATAAAGGTACTATTATTTTGGCGATTAGCCCCTCCAGAGAACGACCCACCAGGACGAAGCTCTGTCCCGTCTAGGGTTACAATACGCACCTTGTATTGTAAGGCTTTGGCAGCTTGATTGGCCTGATCAATGGTATCAAAAATAAGAGTATTTCCTAATAAATTTTGAAAAATCGCTGTAAGCTCTGAGTTATAAGTCACTAAAGACTCTGCCGTTCCTAGAAATCCGGGATAGTTGGCTAGTTGACTAAGTTGCTGGGAAGCTAAAAAACGTCCCTTAATCGTTGTTAATGGCAAGAAAGTGGCACGCCCTTGACGATTTTGCTTAAGAAAGGCAATAGCGCCTTTAGCAGCTGCTTCATCTTGAACGATAATATGCTGGCTACTAGCTCCCAAGGCCACTTCAAGAGCTGTCTGATAAGCTTTGTTAAAACTCAAGTGCTCACTAACTGCCCCTAAAATACCACCTAGTTGGTCTGCTGATTGGAGAACGGATCTGACCCCTGCAAAAAATTGGCTATGGCTTTTTTGAATGGACTTTAGACTATGTTGTCTCGCTTCTTTAGCCTTTTTACGATCCAAAATGGCAAAGTACTTCTCTTGCTTTTTCTCATAGACAGCTTCTTCTCCTTTGATGCTCTCATCTAAAGCTTTATAATCCTGTAAAAGAGTACTAACTTGAGCTTGACTTTCTTGCAAAGCTTTTTGACTGATTTTTGCTTCTTCTTCAAGCAAGGTTACTTTTTCAAGAAGGCTATGTTCTTCTTGAGCATGACTTTTTCGGTCTTGATTTTCTTTATCCAGCTGAGCTTGTAAAGCTGTTAGGCGATTGGAATAATCCGCTTCTTGTTGCATTAAGGAGACAAAATCTTCACGCAGGGATTCAATCAATTGATCAGGATCGTTAGAGAACTTAGCCAACTGTGCAGACAAATCTTCTATTTGTAAGGTTACTGATGCTAGTTCTTGACTGACTTGACTAGCCTTAGCTTCTAGCTCTTTTAGTTGGGCTTGTACTTTAGATTCTTGGCCTTGCAGTTCTTGAAGGCGTTGATTAGCCTCTTCTTTTTTCTCTTCTTTTTGATGACTATCAAAGGTAAGCTTTTGAATCTGTTTTTCAAGTTCTGACAAAAGTGTAGTCAATTCTAAAAGCTGTTCTTGCTTACGATTAGACTCATGAGACAAATCCTGACGTTTTCTTTTAAGCCTTTGGTGCTCAGCTTCCATAGCTTCACGCTTAGCATAATAGTCCTTTAAATCATTTTTGAGAGACTCTAAATCACGATTAGTTTCTTCTTGCTGTTGATGATCTAAAGCAATATCTGTTACCAAAATATCGAGTTGTAATTGCTTACGGTGAGCATCCAAAGACAGAAAGGTCTTTGCCACTTCTGCTTGCTTCTTTAAAGGACCAACTTGATTTTCTAGTTCATAAATGATGTCATCCAGACGATCCAAGTTATCCTGTGTTTGGTTTAATTTACTTTGCGTTTCTTTTTTGCGTGTTTTGTATTTTAAAACGCCAGCCGCTTCTTCAAAGATAGCTCGTCTTTCTTCAGGCTTACTGTTAAAAATCTCCTCAACACGCCCCTGTGAGATAATTGAAAAAGAATCACGTCCAAGTCCTGTATCCATAAACAAATCATGAACATCACGCAAGCGAACTTTACGACCATCAATCAAGTAATCACTATCGCCATTACGATAGATATGTCTTTCTACCCTAATTTCGTCTTTGGCTTCTTTGATAAAAGCATCTGAGTTATCTAGAACGACAGCCACTTGAGCATAATTAAGAGGACTTCTGCTCTGGGTTCCCGCGAAAATTACGTCTGGCATTTTACCGCCACGAAGACTTTTGGCACTGGATTCTCCCAGTGCCCATCTCAAACTTTCTGTGATGTTACTTTTTCCAGAGCCATTTGGTCCTACAACGGCAGTGACACCTTTGTCAAACTCAATTTTAGTTTTGTCAGCAAAAGACTTAAAGCCTTGCATTTCAATTTCTTTTAAAAACATTTAGACCTCACTAAGTTGAGCCAGCGCTTTTTTAGCAGCATTTTGCTCTGCCATTTTCTTTGACTTGCCCAAGCCCTTGCTAATGATGCTATCATTGACAAAAATAGCAACTTCAAACTGTTTGGCATGAGCTGGACCACTCTCGCTAATCACTTGATAATCAATCGTAATATCGCCATTAGACTGAAGTAATTCTTGAAGGGACGTTTTATAATCTTTTACTTTCTCAAAGTTTCCCTGCTCAACTTGAGGAATCATAACCTGATTCAAAAAGCGTCGCACTTCATCTACCCCTTTATCCAAAAGCAGAGCACCTAAAAAGGCCTCAAAGAGATCGCCTAGAATCATATCACGATTACGGCCACCCGATTTTTCCTCACCCTTTCCAAGCTTGATATGGGTATCAAAAGAACAAAAACGCGAAAAACCTGCCAAACTTTCTTCACGAACAATCATAGAACGCAGTTTTGACATGTCACCTTCGTTTTTTTTAGGGTATTTATCAAACAAATACTCTGAAATAATCAATTGAAGAACGGCGTCTCCTAAAAATTCCAAACGTTCATTATGTGAAATGTTTAGGAGGCGATGTTCATTGGCATAAGAAGTGTGGGTAAACGCCGTTTCCAGTAAACTCTTATCAGTAAAGGAAATGGCAAAAGACTCTTTAAGCAACTCTTTAAGCTTTTTCATAAAAAAACTCCTTTTCTTTTGGTCAATAGACCATTCTATTATATCAAAAAATCCCCTAGAAGACTTAGTCCAAGGGGGATTTTCTCATAAATTCAAGGCAATGACTAAGAGCATAGAAAGAACTCTTCTTTTCAACAGCTATTGACACCTAAAACTTCCAATAGAAAAGAGATTAATAGTGATGAGTGATGTTGACTATTATAAATGCAAAAAACTCAAGATTTTTCCATCTTGAGCATTTTACTTATTCTCTTATATTTTTAGTATCTCTTATCAAATATCAGACAAAGGACAAGCTGTATCTGGTGATGTATCGTGCACTGTAAAGTCAGTACCGACAGCTAAGTCTGCCTGCGCTAGTTGATTAACCATGGTCATGTGAGCCAATTCTTTGATATTGTTTTCTTTACTCAAGTGACCTAAATAAATTTTCTTGGTTTTATTACCAAGACTTATAATCATAGCTCCCGCTCCATCTTCATTAGACAAGTGTCCCATGTCAGATAAGATTCTCTGTTTTAAGCTCCATGGATAGGAGCCCGACCGTAAAATTTCGATATCATGGTTAGATTCAATTAAATAACCATCTGCATTTTCGATAATACCTGTCATGCGATCACTAACATAACCCGTATCTGTCAACATGACAAAAGACTTGTTATCCTTCATCATGCGGTAAAATTGGGGATCAGCAGCGTCATGGCTCACACCAAAACTTTCGATATCAATATCACCAAAGGTCATGACCTTATCACGTTGAAAGACATGTTTTTGAGAGCTATCGATTTTACCAATCATCTGGCGACTTTCAATCATCTGCCAGGTTTTTTCATTAGCATAAACATCCAAATGGTACTTTCTTGCCAATACTCCAATACCCTTGATATGATCCGAATGCTCATGCGTGATGAGGATAGCGTCTAAATCCTCTGGTTTACGATCGATTTCTGCTAGTAAGCTGGTGATTTTCTTCCCCGTCAAACCAGCATCAATCAAGAGACGCTTTTTCGGTGTTTCTAGATAAAAACAGTTTCCTGTCGACCCAGAAGCAAGCACGCTATATTTAAAGCCTTTTTCAGTCATCAATTAATCTATATCGTCCTCCCATTCATCATAAATGGCAGCATCTTTTTCATAAGGAAGCACAATGGTAAAGGTTGACCCTTTGCCATAATCACTTTTAGCCCATATAAAGCCGTGATGCTGCTTAATAATTTCTTTAGCGATAGCTAGACCTAGCCCAGTACCACCTTGTGCGCGACTTCTGGCTTTATCAACCCGATAAAATCGGTCAAAAATAAGAGGCAAATCTTTCTTTGGAATCCCAAGTCCTTGATCTGAAATGGATATAATCAGCTGGGTATCAGTCGCTTTCATTCTAACTGTAATCTTACCACCGTCTGGTGAATATTTAATCGCATTGTTTAAGATATTTTCAATCACTTGCGTCATTTTATCGTTATCGATTTCTAACCAGACTGAAGTGATCGGATAATCCCTAACAATCTCATAAGCTTTATCAGAAAGGGTGTGCTGACTTTTGACCAAATCAAATCGATTCAAAATTGAGGTCATAAAAGCAGTAAAGTTAGTCATCTCTACGGACAACTGGGTGACTTTATTATCAATCCGAGACAAATTCAAAAGATCTGAAATCATACGCATCATACGATTAGTCTCATCCAGAGATACTTTGATAAAGCTAGGCGCGATGTCCTCTTTTAAAGCTCCCTCATCCAAAGCTTCTAAATAAGATTTAACAGAAGTTAGTGGGGTACGTAACTCGTGACTTACATTGGAAACAAAAAGTCGACGTTCCCGTTCTTCTTTTTCTTGTTCGGTTGTATCATGTAGTACCACAACAAGACCTGAAATAAAACCACTCTCTCGACGGTTTAAAGCAAACCGTAAGCGAAGTGAAACAAATTCTCCCATCTCGTTACGCCCATTAAGCGTCACCACAGGCGTTTTGGAGACCAAATCACGGTAACTATAAGGTGAGTCGCTATCTAACAAGTCCGTAATATTTTTCTCAAGCGCGTGTTCTCGCGTCAAGTTAAGTTGCTTTTGAGCCGTTTCATTAATCATGATAATCTTACCTGAGCGGTCAGTCGCTAAAACACCGTCTGACATATAGGCCAAAATGCTAGCCAGACGGTTTTTTTCTTGAGCGAGATTTTCATGAGTCAAACGAAAGACATCTGAAAGATCATTTAATTGATCGGCTAACTCCATTAGCTCAATGTCAGCCTTCTCGTTAATCATGTCCGTGTAGCGCCCATTAATCAAATTACGAATCTTATGACTCATCATACGAATAATACGGGCATTCCGATAGTCTCTAACAGCTAGATGAATAAAGTAAAAAGCGACAAAGACCAGCAGCAAAAGAATAGCCAGTTCAAAAGCTGATAAATTTCCAATGATATCTTTAGTCATATGATTTCATGTAATAGCCCACACCACGTCTGGTCAAGATATACTCTGGACGACTAGGCGTGTCTTCAATTTTTTCACGAAGACGACGAACAGTCACATCAACAGTTCTGACATCTCCAAAATAGTCGTAGCCCCAGACGGTCTCAAGAAGGTGCTCACGAGTCATTACCTGCCCCATATGATTAGCCAAATGGTGAAGCAATTCAAACTCACGATGAGTTAATTCAACCTCTTGACCGTGTTTTTTAGCCACAAAAGCACCTGGCAAGATTTGTAAGTTGCCGATAGTCAGCTCTTGTGACCCAGAAGAAGCATTTTCTTCTGCTACTGCAGTTTCTATGGTTTCTGTACGACGTAAATGAGCTTTGACACGCGCTAAGAGCTCACGATTTGAAAAGGGTTTTGTGACATAGTCATCAGCTCCAATTTCAAGGCCGATGACCTTATCAAATTCACTATCTTTGGCAGATAACATGATAATTGGAATATGACTTGTCTTGCGAATCTCTTTAGCTACTTCCAAGCCATCCAACTCTGGCAACATGAGGTCCAATATAATTAAATCAGGTTTTTCTTCTTCAAAAGCAGTGACTGCTTCACGACCATCAAAGGCAGTAATAATGTCATAGCCTTCTTTTGTTAAATTAAACTTAATAATGTCAGAAATTGGTTTTTCATCATCGACAATAAGTATCTTTTTCATTTGTTATACCTCAGAAAGTTTTTCTATAAGCTTTATTTTGGTGTCTTATCCCTTAATCATGATAAGATTTAAAGTAGGTTGCTTTCTATCATTTAATGTCTTAATGATTATACCAAAAATTTTATTTAATTGACAATTTACTGCTATATGGGACAGGTAAAGCTCTATGAAATCTAAATTTTCAGACAATATTGACAAGAATAGTTACCTATGATAAAATAAGACACTCATTATTATGTCAGAAAATATAACATAATTCACAAAGGAGACTCTTATGCCACTTATTGAATTTAAAAATGTTGAAAAGTACTATGGTGATTTTCACGCACTAAAAAATATCAATCTCAGTATCGAAAAAGGACAAGTTGTTGTTCTATTAGGGCCTTCTGGATCAGGAAAATCAACCTTAATTCGCACTATCAATGCTCTTGAAACGATTGAAACAGGAGGCTTGAAAGTAGACGGTATTGAGTTGGTCAACGCTTCATCAAAAGATTTGGTGCAGCTACGTAAAGAAGTAGGAATGGTTTTCCAACACTTCAATCTTTACCCGCATAAAACTGTGTTAGAAAATGTAACGTTAGCCCCTATCAAGGTTCTTGGTCTATCAAAGGCAGAAGCTATTGAAAGAGCAGAAAAATACTTAACCTTCGTTAACATGTGGGATCGAAAAGATTCTTTCCCTTCTATGCTATCTGGTGGTCAGAAACAGCGTATTGCTATTGCACGCGGATTAGCTATGACCCCAGAACTCTTACTCTTTGATGAGCCGACTTCTGCTCTTGATCCAGAAACCATCGGTGATGTTCTTGCCGTTATGCAAAACCTTGCTGCTGATGGGATGAACATGGTGGTAGTGACGCACGAAATGGGCTTTGCGCGTGAGGTGGCAGATCGTATCATCTTCATGGCTGATGGTGAGATTTTAGAAGATACTACAGATGTAGCTGGCTTCTTTGATCATCCTAAAGAACCTAGAGCTCAACAATTTTTAAGCAAAATTATCAATCATACTAGCGACCGCGTTCAAGCTAAAAAGAAAGAGCGTAAACAAGCAATGGAGGCTAAGATATGATGAGAAAAAAAACCATTTTAGCCTTTTTGATGGCTTTTTTCGTCTTGACTTTTTCTCAGGCTAAAGTCCATGCCGATTTAAGCCACCTGTCAAATACTAAAGCTATCAAAGATGTTAAAAAATCAGGCGTCCTTCGCGTTGGTGTCAAACAAGATGTTCCTAATTTCGGCTATTACAGTGCTGATAGTAAAAGTTATGAAGGTATGGAAGTTGATATCGCCAGAAAAATTGCAGCTTCTTTGAAAGTCAAACCAGAATTTACGGCTGTTACTGCTCAAACCCGTGAAGCTCTCTTGGATAACGGGCAATTAGATATGATTATCGCTACCTATACCATTACACCAGAACGTCAGAAAAACTATTCCTTTTCAAAGCCTTATTATTTAGATGAGGTCGGTTTTTTAGTTAATAAAGACAGTCATATCACATCCATCAAAGACTTGGATGGTAAAGTCATCGGGGTAGCTCAAGGTTCCACTACCAAAACAGCTATCGAAGCCTATGGAAAAGAGCATGGCCTTAATTTTTCCTTTACGCAACTAGGTTCCTACCCAGAACTGGCTATTTCCCTATATTCAAAACGTATCGCTGCCTTTTCAGTTGATAAATCGATTTTGACAGGTTATACCAGCAAGAAAACCAAAATTCTAACAGATGGCTTTAATCAGCAAGCCTATGGGATCGCCAGTAAAAAAGACAAGCATGACTTGACACGTTACATCAATAGCCTAATTAACCAATGGTCCAAAGATGGGACTTTAGATAAAATTTATCGCACCCACCATCTCAAGCCAGCTAAAGCAAAACATTAAGAAAGGAGCACTTATGACGATGACACTGACAACAAGTCCATTTGCCTTGTCAAGATGGATAGCCTTCTTTGAGCACTCTAGCTTATTTGTTAAAGCCTTTGGCTACACCTTAGCTATTTCTGCCTGTGCACTCTTATTAGCACTTCTATTAGGTACGATTTTTGGTGCTATGTCTTCAAGTAAACACAAAAGCTTACGCTTTTTAGCTCGTATTTATGTTGAAGCCTATCAAAATACCCCCTTACTGGTTCAATTTGTCTTTATTTATTATGGATTGGCTATTATCTCAGATAGCTATATTATGATATCAACCTTTATGACAGCTGTTCTTTGTGTGGGAATCTATCACGGAGCCTATATCGCTGAGGTTATCCGTTCTGGTATTGAAGCTGTTCCAAAAGGACAAACCGAAGCGGCTTTAAGTCAAGGATTAACCTATTATCAGACCATGTCCATGATTGTGCTTCCACAAGCCTTACGCACCATTTTACCTCCAATGACCAACCAAGTCGTTAACTTGATTAAAAACACCTCTATTGTCGCTATTATTTCAGGGGCAGATATTATGTTTACAGCTAAAGCCTGGGCTTATGATACGACTCATTACGTCCCTGCTTTTGCTGGCGCTGCCCTACTTTACTTCACCATGTGCTTCCCGCTAGCTACTTGGGCAAGACACAAGGAAGAAAGTAATAAAAAAACCTACTCTTTATAGGAAGGAGAAAGACGCATGTCACACTTATTCACAACTACAAATCTTTCTTTTATCTTAGAAGGATTAGGCTTGACCCTTTACATTTCCTTTGTTTCCATTCTCTTATCAACCTTGTTTGGTACCTTATTGGCTGTTATGCGAAACGGCAAGCAAAAATTTCTTAGAATCTTAGCTAGCATTTACATTGAATTTGTTAGAAATGTTCCCAACCTCTTGTGGATATTTATCATTTTCCTTGTTTTTCAAATGAAATCAACTCCTGCTGGTATTACCTCATTCACTGTCTTTACTTCTGCGGCTTTAGCTGAAATTATCCGTGGTGGCCTAAATGGCGTGGCTCATGGGCAAACTGAAGCCGGGCTGTCACAGGGAATGACTCATCTTCAAGTTTTTGTCCATATCGTTTTTCCACAAGCTTTTCGTAAGATGTTACCAGCCATTATTTCTCAATTCGTAACGGTCATCAAAGACACCTCTCTTCTTTACTCCGTTATCGCTATTCAAGAACTATTTGGAAAAAGTCAAATTCTTATGGGACGTTACTTTGAAGCCAAAGAGGTTTTTGCTCTCTATCTCCTGATTACAGCTATTTATTTTGTTATCAACTTTATGATTTCACTCTTTTCAAGACGCTTGGCGCGTAAATGGGCTCAAGCCAACTAGTGTGCCTTTTCTGAGAGAGTCTCATATCATTTAAAATCAAACCCACAAGCTATCTGCCTTACGTCAAAGGATTGATAACTTGTGGGCTTTTCTTTTATAACCAGAAAGAGGACTGTCGACATGCCTTGATTTGCTTTTTAAACTTTTTAACTTCTTTTTTGACTAAGCTAAAGCTACTGCGATTACCTCTAGCATAAGGGCTTTTTTTGTTAAAATAGGACAAGTCATAGTCAGTCAGATGACGCCTAAACCACTGTTTAAAAACACGACTAGGAGAGCGATAGCCCTTTGATAGTTGACGTCTAAATTCCGGGTCGTGTCGTCTAATAGGATCCACATCTAAATCCCAATGCCTTGGGCCATCTGTTCCAAAGTTAAAGGAGGCACCATTGACCACTCCTTTTTCTGTTACTCTCTCACCATCGACTTCATTTAGGAAGTTTCCTTGACTATCTAAAATAAACTCCGTGTGAAAATCAACTAAAACTTTAATGTTATAAGAAATCTCATGATCTGGAAATACAATGCTATCCTTATCAATTTTTAGCTTATTATGTAATCTAGCCGAATCCATCAAACTATAATCCGGCTTAGACCTCCAAAAGGCGGGACCCTTTTTAGGGCTTAAAAACTGAGCCAAGGCTTGGGCATCTGTCATCTGTTCTGTTTTGAAACGATGACGAATATACTGAGCTTGCTGACTAGAAATCACATAACGAAACTGATGCAAGCGTCTTTCCAGTTGACCAGGTCTTCCTAAAGTCCTTTCAGGAAAGGCACGATCAACCAAGCTTGAAAATTCAGACCAAAAAGGGTGATCTGGAGCTAAATCAGGATGAAAATGTGTGAGCAACTCTTGTGTTTGTTCCAAATCTCCAGATAGTTCTATGGGCATGCGAGCTAAATTGAGCACTAATCTTAGAGCTTCTTTGGGATTTTTGAGTTCTAGCTCACGTCTCCAGATATGAAAAAAAGATGGGGAGCCAAGGCGCACATCAATCAAGGGAGTCTTTGATAAAGTCTTTAAGCTAGCAACTGAAAAACCTGCTTTTTCAAAGCCTTTAAGAGCCTTATAACGACTCATAATATCTTGACCCATAGCTTACCTCCATTTTTTTGCCCTTATTATATCATATTCATGAGTTAAAACCTTACTCAAAGCAATTGAGTCAAATACTTATAATCGACCTTTCCACTATCATTCAGAGGTAATCTTTCTAATAAAAGGTAGCGTCTTGGACGTTCTGCTGGACTCAAAATAGTCTTCAGAAGTTCTTTAACACTTGCTAGACTGACATTTTTCCTTAAGACAAGACATAAGACCAAGTGTTCTTCCACACTATCTTTACCAACTACCATAGCTGCTAGATCTACTATCTGAGGTAATTGCGATACTTTTTCCACAAGTGACGGTAAATAAGATTTGAGACCATATTGATTAACCCAATCTTGGTCACGTCCTTTTAGAATCAAATCTTTTTCAGTCCACTCTCCAAAATCCCCTACACTATAAGGTAAAGAAAGACCTTCCACCATATAGGGGCTATCCACATAAATCTTGCCATCGCGGAGGGTAAGGTTAACGTCCGAAAAAGGCTGTCCCACTAATCCTTTTGTCGCTAAAACCTCTTTTCCATCGCACCAAGTCACATAAGACAACTCGCTAGCTCCATAAAAAATGAAAATACTTAAACTAAGGCATTTGTGGTAGTAAGTTTTTAAAATTTCTTGTGGCATATGCTGGGAAGAAGTAATGAGGTAACGCCCTGTCATACTTATTTTTGTCACGTAAGGCAAAAGTCGCTTTAAAAAACTAGGCAAAAGATAGAGATGCGTGACCTTACGTTCTTGCCAAATTTGAGTCCAGGCTAAAAAAGATGGTTGCTGACACAAAATCAAAGTACCACCCAACCATAATTGAGTCAAAGCTAGATTTAAATTACCTGTGAAACTAAGGCTACCATAGCAAAAAAGGCGACTATCTCGACTAAGCTTAAAGACTCTCTCTACTTCACAAAAAGCTTGAGACCAAGAGGACCAAGCTCGCCAAAATACTTTAGCCACTCCTTCAGTACCGGAACTCAAGACACCAAAATCAGCCTTTTCAGGGATTTCACTAAGCTTAGTAGGTAAAATATTAGTATAGGAGGTTCTAGGGATACTTGGGTGTAAGATAAGTGGCTTGGTGCCTTGCTTGAGACAGGCTAAAAAAGACAACAATTGCCTAAGAGGACAACTATCATGAATAGGCTGAATTTGATTCGTGATTTCCTGATCACTGCCACTGCTTAACTGTTCAAAGAGTTCTTTGTAAGTCAAACTCGTCTGCCCATAACTAATAGCGACCTGATCAGGTTGCTGTCTTGCCCAATAAGCTAATTTAGCAATTATTGGCACTTCCTTTCATGTATTCAATCAAAATAGCAAATCCCTGTCCACCCGCGGCAGCAATTGCTGCTAATCCAAAGCGTCCTTTTTTGTATTCTAGAGCTTTCATAAGATGCAAAACATTTATAGCTGCAGACGCTCCAAAAGGATGGCCATAAGCTAAAGCGCCGCCAAAAATGTTGTAGTTGTCAAGAGATTCTGGAAAGTGGTGTTCAAAAAGACTATCCATGACAGCAAAAGCCTCATTCCACTCAATCGCTGCTATATCAGACATGCTTAGCTTTTGTCGCTTCAACACTTCTTGGCTGGCTTTCAAAATCATTAGTGGACTCTTTTGAGGATCTCCAGCCAGGGTCACCATATCACAAATACGAAAAGCTGACTTCTCTTTTCCTAGAATGAGAAAAGCTGCAGCATCATGGGTCAAGCAGGCATTTCCAGCACTAATGACTGTTTTCGGTCCTAAAATAGGAGGAATTTTCCTTAGCATCTTCTGGCTTATTTTAGCTCGAATGCCCTGGTCTTTCTTATTAACAAGTGACATGATTAAACTATCTAAGACACCTTCTTCTTGAGCCTTAATGGCTTTTTGATGACTAATAAAAGCCTTGCTATCTAAGTCCTCTTTAGTGAATTGATAACGCTTTGCAACTTCTTGTGCACCTCGAAACATGACGAGGGAATCCCAAAAATCTGGTGAAAATTGAGCCACACGGTAAGCCCCTTGACGATCATCACCTAGTGCATAGCGTCTCTCAGGTTGTAAAGAAGAGCTTTCGATTCCTCCGACCAGCACGCGCTCCGCCAAGCCAGCTTTTATGTTAGCGTAACCTGTCTGAATGGCTGCTCCAGCTGAAGCACACTGCATATCAAGCGTTACCGCAGGGACTGTTTGAGCTAAGTCAGAGTATAAGGTCATTAAACGACCTATATTCCCGCCAGTTCCTAGCGCATTACCACAGATAAGCTCATCAATAGCTCCTAGTGCTTGCCTTAATAATTGGTTAATGAGCTCCGCCCCTAAATGTTCTGGTCTGGGCTTGGCAAATTGTTTGCCTTCAATACCAATGGGGCTTCTTAAGCCAGCTTGAATATAGACTTGAGACAATATATCTGTTCTCCTTTTAGCCATGTAATTATAAAATGAAAAGTTTTTCAACCTTATAAAACGAAGAAATACAAAGTTGTCACCCTTTTTGTTTTATGTAGTTAACTATATTATACCCGTGGTGCTAGTTAATCTCAAAATACAATAAAAAGCCCAAAAGGACTATACTGTAAGTGCCTACACAAACAGGAGGTTAGTCCAAATGAGCCACTTACAGTATACAGCTAAATCCCATCACTTACAATGGAATATGCATCAATTATCAAAAATTTGTTCTCAGTTTTATCAAGATTATTGTCCGGAAGACTTCAAACACCGTCGTAACGTCTGTCTGTCCAAAGTTTCAGACCAATCTCTTCTAGTTTTACTGCTATTACAAGCTGAACTAGGTATTAAATCACAACGTCACTTTTATAGGATTTGTCAGCTATTTCCCTGCGGTACATTACTAGAAAGAAGTCGCTTTAATAGGCGTGCAAGACAGTTGATTTGGCTGGTTCAAGTGATTCGTCAGGCAATGAACACTCAAATTTCTCCCAATACCATTGTTATTATAGACAGCTTTCCTTTGCCACTTTGTCAATCTATTCGTAACCACAGGGTCAGACTTTTCAATGGGATAGCTAATATTGGTTACACCGCCTCTAAACATATGTGGTTTTACGGTTTTAAGGTTCACATGCTAGTGACCTTATCAGGCTACATTCTGAATTATGTTGTCAGCCCAGCCTCTGTTCATGATATTAAGGCAGTTTACGAGTTGCTAGAAAGGTGTGAACAATCCGTCATTTTAGCAGACTTAGGTTACCTTAACCGTGAGCTGAAAGATGAGTTGAAGCAAAATGGCTATCACCTCTGGACTCCCTTGCGTCAAAATATGGAAGGGGCTAAACAGCATAATCATTGGAAACTAATGGCTATGAGACGAACCATTGAGACTAGATTTTCAGAACTTTGTCCCTTTTTGATATGGAACGAACACTGGCTAGGGGCATGACAGGGCTGCAATTGAGGATTGAACAAATCATACTAGCTTACAATTTGAGATATTTTGAAATTAACTAGCACCATGGGTATATTATACTAAAAAATAGAGCTTCAAACAGAGCAATCCTAAAAAACACCTTTTAAAAACAAAAAAAGAGTTGATATCAACTCTTTTTTGACTGCTACATCATGTTTAAAACCATTTGGTAAATCAAAGCACCTACCACTCCGCCAAGGATTGGACCAAGAACTGGAATCCAAGCGTAAGACCAATCAGAATCCCCTTTATTAGGAATTGGTAAAATAGCGTGCATGATACGAGGACCAAGGTCACGAGCTGGGTTAATGGCATAGCCAGTAGTTGCTCCAAGAGAGAAACCTACAGCTACTACTACCAAGCCAACGATAATCGGACCTAAACCAGCAGATACCTTACTTGGACCGATAGCCATAACCGTAATTACCAAGACAGCGGTCCCCATAGCTTCACCTAATAAGTTTGACCAAGTGTGGCGAATGGCTGGACCAGTTGAGAAACAAGCTAAGATAGTCCCTGCATCTTTGGTTTCTTTCCAGTGTGGGAAGTAATGTAAGTAAACAGCTAATGCCGCTAGCATAGCTCCTAAGAATTGAGCTAGTAGATATACCCCTACTTGTGACCAAGCTAGTGCGCCTGTAGCTGCCATGGCAAGAGTCACAGCTGGGTTCAAATGAGCACCACTCATGAAACCACTGACGTATATTGCTATGGTTACTGCAACACCCCATCCCAAAACGATGGTAATCCATCCACTGTTTTGTGCCTTGGTTTTGTTTAGGATACAAGCTGATACTATCCCATCACCTAACAATACAAGAATAAATGTCCCTAACAATTCTCCAATAAAGTTCATAATAATCTCCTTGCTATTTATTAATAGCTAATTCTTGCAATTGACTTAAGATGGCTTCTTTATCAGCACCAGCCTGAATTAGAGCTGCTGCTGTGTAGGCACCTTCAACGATTGGAACAACATTCAGAATGATCTCTTTATCAGAAAAGTCAGAAACCATCTCAATGTTCATGCGAGCTGAACCAAGGTCGAAAAAGGCTAAGAGCTCATCTTTTGGATTTTCCTCAACGATAGCTTGAACCTGATCAAAGCTAGTACCGATACCGCCATCTTCTGTGCCACCAACATAAGTAATGGCTACATCTGTAGCGACTTCTGAGATAAGATCGACCACACCTTGAGCAATATTCTTAGAATGCGATACAATAATAATTCCTAAATCTGACATTAAATCACCTCTGCTTCTATCATAGCTTCAAATAAGAGACCTGAAGAGAATGAGCCTGGATCAATATGACCTACAGAACGTTCACCAACATAAGAAGCGCGTCCCTTAGTTGCTTGGATTGCTTTGGTTGCTAGAACCATTTCTTCCACAGCATCTTTTATGAGTGTTTCTTCTTTCAAGGATTTGATGACTGGAGTCCATACGTCCACCATGGTCTTTTCGCCCACTTCTGCCTTACCGCGTTTTTGAACCATATCAATCCCCGCTTGCAAGGCGTCTGCTAAAGACATCTGATCAATAGACTTAGACAGTCCCATGAAGGCAGAGACATAAAGAGGTCCAGAAGCACCACCTACTTTTCCTAAGAGTTGCATAGCTACTACTTTAAAGACATCTGAGGCATTCTCGAATGTTTTCCCTTCAAGATTTTCCATCACAGCAGCCATACCACGAGCCATGTTACCACCATGGTCTCCATCCCCAATAGGAGTGTCCAATTGACTCAAATAATCTTTATTCACTTGAATCTTTTCATTAAAAAGTGTCATCCATTGGATTGCTTTTTGCGCTTGCATCTTCTCCTCCTTACCATGCTGGGATAGTAACTGCTGATTGAAGCGCTTCTACCCACATCTCATCTTCTAGTTTAATTAAAGTTAATGACAAACCTGCCATGTCAATTGATGTCATGTAATCACCAATTTTCTTGAAGCTTACTTTAACACCTTTTTCAGCCAGTAAGTTAGCCACATCATTAGCAAAAACATACTGTTCCATCAAAGGAGTTGCCCCTAAGCCATTAATCAAGACACCATAGTTTTGACCTTCTGTTAATTCAAAACTATTAGCTAATTTTTTGAATAGGTTACACTAAACTAGACAGAATTTATAAAGTGTTCTACACTAAAGAAAATAGGAGAATATTATGTCTAGAAAAATACGTCGCCACTTCACCGATGACTTTAAGCAACAAATCGTTGACCTTCACAATGCAGGGATGAAACGAAGTGAGCTTATCAAAGAATATGAGTTAACCCCATCAACCTTCGATAAGTGGGTACGTCAGGCTAAAACAACTGGTTCCTTTAAAACTATTGATAATCTTACAGATGAGCAGCGTGAACTGATTGAACTCCGAAAGCGTAATAAAGAACTCGAAATGCAGTTAGATATCCTAAAGCAAGCGGCGGTGATTATGGCACGAAAAGAGAAGTAATCACTGCTAATAAAGACAAATATAGCATTTCAGCCATGTGTCGTTGGTTGAACATTCCTCGTTCTAGCTATTACTACAAGGCTGTTAAACCAGTCTCTGAAGCGGAACTTGAAGAAAATATCAAAGCTATTTTTCTCGAAAGTAAGGCCAGATACGGGGCTAGGAAAATCAAGAAATGTTTGGAAAATGAAGGCATCCAGCTGTCTCGTCGTCGGATTCGTCGCATCATGCACAAACTCAACTTAGTATCCGTTTATCAGAAAGCAGCCTTCAAGCCACATTCAAAAGGGAAGAATGTGGCAGCTATTCCTAATCACTTAGCCAGACAATTTCATCAAGAAAAGCCTCTAAATGCTTTAGTAACAGACTTAACCTACGTTCGTGTCGGTAATAGCTGGGCTTATGTTTGCTTGATTATTGATCTCTTCAATCGTGAAATCATCGGTTTGTCAGTTGGTTGGCATAAGACCGCCGAATTGGTTAAACAAGCGATTCAGAGCATCCCTTACGCTCTGACCAAGGTCAAGATCTTCCATTCTGATCGTGGGAAGGAGTTTGATAATCAGCTGATTGATGACATGTTGGAAGCTTTTGGAATCAATCGTTCTCTAAGCCAAGCAGGCTGTCCCTATGACAATGCGGTAGCTGAGAGCACCTATCGCGCTTTCAAAATTGAATTTATTCATCAAGAAACCTTTCAGTCACTGGAAGAATTAATCCTTAAAACGAAAGATTATGTGCACTGGTGGAATTACCATCGCATTCATGGCAGTCTCAACTACCAGACACCCATGACATGGAGATTAATTGCTTAAAGAAAAAAGCACTTTATAAATGTTGTACAGAAAAGTGTTGCCTTTTCATTTTCAACCAATTCTTTTGCGAGGACAGCTGAAGATTGTAATTTTTCTTTTTTATAGCCTGGCTCGCCATGGATACCCACACCGTATTCAAACTCGTCATCTTCCAAGACAAAGCCTGGTTTACCCACTTCAGGAACGGTTGCCCCTGATAAAGCTAGTCCAATGGTTTTAATATTTGGAACCAAAGCATCTGCTAAGGCTTTGATATCTGATAAAGATTTTCCTTCACGCGCTGCATGCCCTAGAATCTTATGCACAAGAATGGTTCCAGCAACTCCTCGGCGACCTTGAGTATAAAGGCTATTTTCAACAGCAATATCATCATCTACCACAACGCTAGCGACATCAATCCCTTCCATCTCAGCTAATTCTTGAGCCATTTCAAAGTTCATGATATCACCAGAGTAGTTTTTAATAACCATAAAGACGCCAGCACCTTCATCTGCTGCTTTAATCGCTTCTAAAATCTGGTCAGGTGTTGGAGATGTGAAGACAGCTCCACAAATAGCTGCTGACAACATGCCTTCGCCGACAAAACCAGCATGAGAAGGTTCATGGCCAGAGCCACCACCTGAAATAATACTCACTTTTCCTGATTTATCAGCTTTACGCACAATGACATCAAAGCCATCTAAGCGTTCCACCAAATCATCATGCATAAAGGCTAATCCTTTTAACATATCATCAACAATCTGTGTGGCATCGTTCATAATTTTTTTCATCTCTGTTACCTCCAATTTTTGTTTACGCTTTCATTATAGAAAACTTTTGCTTGAAAGTTAAGGGACAAAACTTCAAATATGTCCCTTTTCTTTGTCAAAAAGCTTTGATAAGGTATAATGGCAGAAGATCATTAAAAGAAAGGATAATAGATGGCAACTTCTCTCATCACCAAAAAAACAATTGCTAAAGCCTTTAAAAAGCAAATGGAGATAAAGAGCTTTGACAAAATTTCAGTTGTGGATATTATGGATCAAGCTCAGATTAGAAGACAAACCTTCTACAATCATTTTGTGGATAAGTACGAGCTTTTAGACTGGATTTTTGAAACCGAACTGCAAGAACAAGTTACCAATAACCTCAATTATATCAGTGGTTTTCAACTATTAGAAGAATTGCTCTTTTATTTTGAGCGTAATAAGCCTTTTTATGCCCAACTCTTTGATATTAAAGGACAAAATGACTTTTATTCTTACTTTTGTGACTACTGTCAAGTGCTCATTAACAAAATTATTTCCGAATACCAAGGTCAAGGACTCTTACAAATGAAGCCTGACTACCTTGATTTTCTCACCCGATACCATGCTAGAGCCCTAGCTGATATCATCAAAAACTACATCGCTCAAGGGAATCAGCCGCCCTCTTTAGACCATATCAAGCAGATTATTATGACAAGTATTCAGTAAGGAGGTCACTTTTTTGGTCACCATTTTAAATCAAGATAGTAATAGTATTTCACAATATATTTCAGGTAGTTTAGCTGCTCACCCACACCTAGCAACTGTTCCTCATCTACCTCTCATCTACAATCGCCATCAAGATGCCAATCTTATCCCAATTCTTTCTGGAGGCGGCTCAGGTCACGAGCCTGCTCATTTAGGCTTTGTCGGCGACGGCATGCTGTCAGCAGCTATCTACGGAGCCCTTTTTACCCCACCAAAAGCCCCTGACATTTTAGAAGCGCTCCGTTTTTTAGACAAGGGCAAAGGTGTCTTTGTTATTGTCAAAAATTTTGAAGCTGATTTGAAGGAATTTCAAGAAGCGATCCATGAAGCCCGAAAGGAAGGACTTGATATACGCTACATTGTCTCGCACGATGATATTTCTGTCGAACCTAAAAAGCAATTTCGCATGCGACACCGCGGCTTAGCTGGCACCATCTTATTACACAAAATCCTTGGTGCTGCCGCCCAAGAAGGAGCCAACTTAGACCAACTAGAAGCGATGGCTTTTGAATTGACTACAGAAATTGCTACCATTGGTTTTGCAACAAAATCAGCCAGCTTGCCTAATACCCAAAAAGCTCTCTTTAACTTAGATGACAATCACATTTCCTATGGTATTGGTATATATGGGGAAGAGGGCTATCGTACAGTTCCTTTTCTTTCTTCTGAGCATCTAGCCGTTGAAATTATCAATAAACTGCAGATCAAATTTCACTGGCAAGAAGATGAACATTTCATCCTCTTAGTCAATAATTTAGGCACTACCACAGATTTAGAGCAAGGTATTTTCCTAAACGATATCCGTCAACTCTTAGAATTAGAGGGGCTCCACCTTCCTTTTATCAAAAATGGTAAGTTCATTACCAGCCTTGATATGACTGGTATCTCTGTGACCCTATGCTGTCTCAAAAACAGAAAATGGTTAGATTATTTGCAAGCTCCTACCAATGCCTTTGCTTGGTAAGTTAAACGAGTCAAAAAGAAGTTGGGAAAACCCCAACTTCTTTTTTATGAACCAGCACTTTCGTAAGCATCAATACCTAAGTGCCAAATTTTTAGAGAAAGTCCTAAGAACAATAGTGAAACTAAAACTAGTCCACCAATATTAAAGAGAAGGCCTTGACCCTTTAAAAAGTAGGCCGCTGGATAATAGGCTGTAAATGCAAATGGAATCATAAAACTAATCACCCAACGTAAAATCGGATGGTAAATGGACATGGGGTACTTGGCAAAATCATTAAACATGTAAAAAATATAAGTTACTGCTCCAGATTGCTTAGTCCAAAAAGCAATACTTGCCGTTGCAATTTTCAAAGAGGTATAAATCAAGGTGGCAAAGGGAATCGTGACCAGAAAGAGAAAAACTTTAAGATAGGTCCACTCTACGCTAGAATAAGTGGATACTAGAAGCAAAACAGCTACCAATAACTCTCCTAGAGCGTCTACTTGAAAGGTTTCAACCAGTACATGAAAGAGAGGATTTAAGGGACGTGTTAGATACTTATCAAAGTCACCACGCCTAACCAAACGTTGTCCAATGGCCCAGAGATTATCAAAAAAGAGGTGGTCAATTCCTTTAGGAATCAGAGAAAAACCATAAATAAAAGCAATCTGCTCAAAAGTCCATCCTTCTAAACTAGGAATGTGTTGAAAAAGAACTTTCAAAAAAAGAAGGTTTAAGCCCTGCGTTAAGAAAACACCTAGAACTCCCACAAAGAAATCAACCTTATATTCCATGATTTGTTTCAGGTACTGTTTAATAAAAATAGCGTGCATTCTCATTAATTTTGACATCTTATCCTCCTTGAATGGTTAAATGAGATTGAACCTTCTTCCAAATAAACTGAGATAAGGCAAACATCACTATTAACCAAAAAACTTGTAGACCTAAAGATTCTAAAATTTGTGTCCTATCAAACTTACCAATCACAATCATAATAGGAATGTAGATAAGGGATGAAAAAGGTAAGAACCCTAAAATAGAAGCAAGAATCTTTGGAAAAAAGACCAAAGGAATCAAGCTACCTGACATGAATGAAACTAGAGTATTTTTCAAGAGATTGGATCCCCATAGATTTTTAAAGACAAAAGCCGAAAATCCAAAACAAATATTAAAATAAAAATTAATCAAAAAAGCCAATAATAGACTAATGACATAAGCAAAAACAGAAGCTATAGCCATTAAAACCGGGACTCCAGAAAGGATTTTTAAGCTAAGTAAAATGATGAGAAAAGGTAAGCCAAGAGATAAGAAAATCAATAGTTTACTACCAATTTCCACAAATAAGTAGGAAGCTGCAAAGTGAACCGGTCGCAGCAAGCGCATAATAATACTACCTTCTCTAACTTCCTCGCCAATCATAAAGGAACTATCTGATTTGGTGAGGAAGGTGGTCGTAAAACTCATGATAATGTAAAGGGTCATATCCGACAAGGAGAAACCTTCAATCAAGGCCTGATGAGAGGTATCAAAGACAGCTTTCCAGAGGTAAAAAGCCACAAAAGCACCAATTAAATCACCCACACGGTATAAAATAAAATTGACCCGATAAGTCATCAACTCTTGGATGCCAGCACTAACAAAGGGTTTGTAACGTCTCCAAAAAGTGATCATTTAAAGCTCCTTTCTGTAAAAGCGACGAATGATATCTTCAATATCCACGTCAACTGTTTTGAGATCCCTCACCGTAAAATCACTCATGGTTGCTTGAATCAAATCAGCCGTTTGATAAAGACTACTATCGTATTGCAATTCCAGCAAGTTATCTTGTCGAAGAAGACTAATGCCTTCACTTCCTTCAAAGCGCGAGTTTTTATAGTCTTGATGAGGCGCTAAATCAAAACGCAATTGCTTGATTTTTCCAAAATCGGCCTTCAATCGACCAACAGTCCCATCAAAAATCCCTTCGCCTTTATCAATCATCACAATACGATGACAGAGCTGCTCAATGTCACCTAAATCGTGAGTAGTTAATAAAATCGTTGTTTCTTCTTCCTGATTGATTTGTTTGATGGCTTTACGAATATTATCTTTGACAGAGACATCTAAACCAATGGTTGGTTCATCTAAAAAAAGCACCTTTGGATTATGAAGTAATGAAGCTGCAATATCAGCTCGCATACGCTGGCCTAAAGAAAGGGTTCTAACCAGATCTTTAATAAAGTCATTTAATTCCAAGACCTCATTCAAAAAAGCCATACTCTTACGAAAATCTTGTTCTGGCACATCATAGATTTCTTTTAAAACCGTATAGGTCTCTTGTAAAGCTAAATCCCACCAGAGTTGAGTGCGCTGCCCAAAAACCACTCCAATGTCTTTAACATAATCTTGCCTATTTTCTTGAGGAATTTTCCCATTAATGCGACAAAAGCCAGAGCTAGGCTTTAAGATACCCGTTAACATTTTAATGGTGGTTGACTTACCTGCCCCATTCGCCCCAATAAAACCTAATATCTGCCCCCTAGGCACATCAAAAGACAAATCCTTAACAGCTTCAAAACTTTCCGTCTGAGGTTTGACAAAAGAACGCAATGCCCCTTTTAAGCCAGGCTCTTTAACGGTCTTAATAAAGTTCTTGTGCAAATGAGAAACTTCTATCATGGTCATGTCTTTTCCTCTTGCTTTCTCTTTTCATTTTTGCATTTTACGCTATTGTTAGGCCATTATAACACGCTAAAAAGAAGGATGCAATCGCTTGCTCAAACTTTTTTAATCCTTTTTAGACATCTAAAAAACCTAGTCTCAAAAGAGACTAAGTCGTTTCCTGTTCTAAAAAAATATTAATTAGCATCCACATCTGGACGAGATTTACGAGCAATATCTGCTAAGATGGTTTCGATAAATTCTGACAGGCTTTCAGTGTGAGTTGCCTTGCTGCCGTAACGACGAACGTTAACCGCACCTTCTTGCATCTCCTTGTCACCAACAATTAATTGATAAGGAATTTTGCTTGTTTGTGACGCACGAATCTTATACTGCATTTTTTCATTACGGTCATCCACATCTGCACGAACCCCACGGTCACGTAGGGCTTTAGCCACTTCCCAAGCATAGTCGATATGAGCTTCGTTAGAAATTGGAATAACGGTTACTTGATGAGGTGCTAACCAAGTTGGGAAGGCACCCTTATAAGTTTCAATAAGGATAGCAGTGAAACGTTCCATGGTTGAGATAACACCACGGTGAATCATAACCGGACGATGCTCTTCTCCATCAGCTCCAATATACTTAAGGTCAAAACGTTCCGGTAATAAGAAGTCTAACTGGATAGTAGATAAAGTTTCTTCGTTACCAAGAGCTGTTTTCACCTGGATATCAAGTTTAGGACCGTAGAAGGCTGCTTCTCCTTCTGCTTCAAAGTAGTCCACACCCATTTCATCAAGGGCAGCTTTAAGCATACCTTGCGCATTTTCCCACATTTCATCATTGTCATAATATTTATGAGTATCATTAGGGTCACGGTATGACAAACGGAAACGGTAATCAGTCAAGTTGAAGTCAGCATAAACATCAATAATCAACTGAAGGGCGCGTTGGAATTCTTCCTGAATTTGCTCTGGTGTAACAAAGAGGTGACCGTCATTAAGTGTCATCTCACGCACACGTTGAAGTCCTGATAGTGCACCTGATTTCTCATAACGGTGCATCATGCCAAGTTCAGCAATACGAATTGGCAATTCACGGTAAGAATGCACATGGTTTTTATAAACCTGAATATGGTGAGGGCAGTTCATTGGACGAAGTACAAACTCTTCGCCATCACCCATGTCCATTGTTGGGAACATATCTTCTTGGTAATGCTCCCAGTGACCTGACGTTTTGTAGAGTTCTACAGAAGCTAATGGTGGTGTGTAAACATGTTGGTAACCAGAAGCTAGCTCTTTATCAGTGATATAACGCTCTAAGGTACGACGAATTGTTGCACCGTCTGGTAGCCAGAAAGGTAGGCCTTGTCCGACTTCTTGAGAAATCATAAAGAGGTCAAGTTCCTTACCAAGCTTACGGTGATCACGTTCTTTAGCTTCTTCTAGACGTGTTAAATAAGCTTTGAGGTCTTTTTTATCAAACCAAGCAGTCCCATAAACACGTTGCATCATGTTATTGTCACTATTACCACGCCAGTAGGCACCAGCCACGTTTAGAAGGTGGAAGACTTGAATACGACCAGTCGAAGGCACGTGAGGACCACGGCATAAGTCGATAAATTCTCCTTGACGGTAGGCTGTTAAGCCATTATCATCACCTGAATGTTCATTGATTAATTCAATCTTATAAGGGTCGTCTTTAAAGAGTTCTAAGGCTTCTTCTTTTGTTAATTCTTCACGAATACATGGGAAGTTTTCCTTAACAATTTTTTTCATCTCTTCTTCGATACGTGGAAGGTCTTCATTTGAAATTTGCCCGTCTTCATTATCTGTATCGTAATAGAATCCCTCAGCAATAGCTGGTCCAACCCCTAAACGGAGATTTGGAAAGAGACGTTTAGCCGCTTGAGCAAATAAGTGGGCAGCTGAATGACGTAATACCTCAAAGGCATCCTCATGGTCAGGTGTCACGATCTCAATAGCCCCATCTTCTGTAATTGGACGTGTGGTATCAATGAGTTGTCCGTTAAATTTACCAGCTAAAGCTTTTTTAGCTAAAGAATTTGAAATAGACTGCGCTATGTCAAAAGTTGTTGTGCCAGATTCAAATTCGCGAATAGCGCCATCTGGGAATGAAATCTTAATCATATGTCTCTCCTTTTCTTAATAACTGTTAGTATTACACTAATCTCCTACAAGCCCAAAACCGATGTGAATAGCAATATCGTCTGTATTTTTCAAGGACAGCCTCCTTTTGTGTAAAAAAAGAGTCTTTACGTCCTAAAGGACGTAAAGACTACGTGGTTCCACCTTAATTTATGCAAGACAAAAAAACTGCCATGCACCTCTAGTGGCGATAAGGGAGCCACCCTTTTATGTTTACATAAAAACCGAGGAAGGAGTATTACATTAGTCATCAGTGTGCTCTTTCCACCAACAAGCACTCGCTTAACAGATAAGTCTAATCTAACATGTCTTCAAGATTATTATAGCAATAATTGAAAATAATTCAAGCCATTTTTTCAGAAAGGTTTAAGAGAAAACCTGATGCAAAAAGTAAGAGCTTTTTAGAAACCTTAGCTAGAGTATTATAAAACAGCTTTTAAAGCGGTCGAAAAAAGTATTTCCAAGAGTTAAGCTAGAAAGCCTGACTCTGACTCAAGACAGTGCCTTAGTCTTCTAAAAAATCACGAATGGCATTAACCAACTTTATAGGCGCTTTAACAACTTTGACTGATGTTAAGGCAGTAGCTTTGACTGCGCGTTTTGGCAAGTGAATAGCTCCTTGAACTAATTTCATTGAACCACTTTTTTCATTGCCATTAAGATAGAGACTCAACTTTTGATTGCCTTTGCTATTTCGAGCAATAAGAGTATCAAGATAAAAGGTATAGACTGACTTTCCAAAATGCTGGGCAGAGATTTCATAGCGTTTTTCTTCCAACAAGTCATTACTCATGGTCGGTGTCTCTAACGTCGCATCAATAATGGCATCGGTTAATTCTTTTTCAGAATAATAGAGAGTTCCAAACATTTTATCAGTAATTAGATCATCTAAGTAAGGATTGCCATGTGCGATGATAGGCTTGCCACTCGCGATACTTTCAATATAGGTCAAGCCTTGGGTTTCACTAGTAGAAGCTGAAATAAAAAAGTCACAAGCTTTATAATAATAAGCTACTTTATCATGTGGAACCATTCCAGTAAATATAATCTGATCATTGACACCTAAACTAGAAGCCAAATCTTTTAAGTCTTGAAGGTAAGGACCATCCCCTACAATAACTAATTTGATGTAGGGATTTTCTGCTAATACTTGTGGAAACTGATTGATAATCGCTTGAATATTTTTTTCATAGGAAATACGCGAGAGACTAAGCAACATCGTTTCATTAGCCTTAATGCCTAAGTCGTCTTTTAAGGCTTCAACATCTTCTAAAAGAATATCTTTTCGGCAATAGTTATCTAAAGCAATCCCAGTTGGAATGACACGCTTAGGAATCATGACTTCATAACCCTCAAGCAGATTAAGAACAATACGGCTTGGGCAAATGACACCATCTAAATCTTTCAGATATCCCCTTAGTAAAGGCTTTACCATACTTGGACGAATAATCTTACCATTCGCAATATAGCTAACATAGTCTTCATATTGGGTATGATAGGTGTGAACAACCGGAATACGCAGGGCTTTTCCAATCATCTTTCCAAGTAATCCCAAACTAAATTCTGTTTGAGTGTGGATAATGTCCAAATCATACTGTTTAGCAATCTTGTAAGATGAAATCAAGCCACGATAAACCACACGTCGATCTGTAAAGGACACAAACGGAACGCTAGGAAGTCGAATAATGGTCGGATCTTCAAAGCGCTTGACATTGCGATCTGTCGTGGTGAAAATATAGACTTCATGACCTTCCTTTTCCAACTCTTCTTTCAGGGTGCGAATACTAGTCGCAACACCTGATACTTGCGGAAAATAGGTATCGGTAAATAACCCTATACGCATCTTATAACTCCATTACTTTTTGATAAACAGCTACTAGCTGATGGGCAACCGACTCAATCCGTCGACTTTTAGCCACCTCATACCCAGCATCTGTTTTTTGGCTGTCACCAGCCAGAACTTTCTCTAGAGCCACTTTAAAACTTGGAATATCACTAGCTAGCTCCGCTGACTCGTCATCTATCCATCCCTGATAAACTGGTATATCACGTAAAACCACATGTTGGTGACTAGCCAAGGCTTCTAAAACAACAATTCCTTCTGTCTCTTCACGACTTGGAAAGAAAAAGGCATCTGCACCTGTCATAGCGCCCTCGTAAACATCGCCTTTGATATAGCCTGGGAAGATAACATTTTCAGGGTGATTACCATTCACAATCTGACGAACCTTTGAAGGAATAGCCCATTTATTGGTTTCTCCAAACCAAATAAATCGCACATCTGGCATGCTTTGCGCAACTTTTACAAAATCATCAATGCCTTTTCTTAAAAAGAAGAGACCAGCCCCCATGACAACTTTTTGACCCTCTTTGATATCAAAATAGCGTCTAAAGCTAGCTTCTTTTTCAGGGTTAGACCCATATTGCGCCAAATCAATCCCATTTGACACAGCAAAAATGGGCGTTTTAATCCCATACTGCTCAATTAGAAATTTGGAATAAGGCGTTGGCGTGATAATAGCATCTGCCTTTTCATAAAAACGGCAGAGATATTTTTTAAACAAAGGAGCAATCGCATTTGAGAAGATAAATGAATTTCTAAAATCCTCTTCTGTAGAATGCCCGTGCATAATAACTTTTTTCCCTGCTTTTTGCGCCTTATTCATCAATAACCAGCTTTTTAAACCATAGGTATTTAAATGAACAAGATCATAATCGTCATCAGGATTTGTGGTGTAGTCTTGCCCAAGAAGGGACAAGGCTTTTGCCTGGTGCTTGATAGCACGACCAATACCAGATTTTTTTAAGTAATTTTCTGCTTCTAGATACAATAAGACTTTCATACTGTCTATTATAGCCTATTTTAAAGGATTTTTCACTCTAGCAACAAAAAATCAGCCCTTAGACTGATTTTGTTTTTTAAAGAGTAAGACTTTTAGGAATCCAAGCCGATATAGAGCCTGCTTCTACTTTAAAGTCAGCCCATCCATCTTCTGAAATTTGAATCTCCTCAGAACAATTTCCCAAGTAATCAACAAAAAGTTGACCACTATAATCTTGCCCGATTTCTAGGCGTTTCCATCCCTCATCTCCATTAGATAGAATAACAGCTAAGGCATTTGGATGCTCCTCGTCTCCAAGACAAGTCCAAGCAATACAATTAGCATGGTCAAAGTAATCGACCTGTTGACCATAAACTAGCTTTTGACGAAGAAGAGCCATTTTGCTAATGACGTCTTTGAAGCTATCCTGAGCAAAATCCCCTGAAATCCCAAAATAATCACCATAAAAAAGGCATGGCAACCCTTCTTGTCTCAATAAAATCAAGCCATAAGCTAGAGGCTTAAACCACTCCTCTACTGTTGATTCAAGCGCTTGCCCTCTTTGAGTATCATGGTTATCCACAAAAGTTACTGCTAAATCTGGTCTACTAGCCACCAAACTTCCTTGAAAAATAGTGGTCAAATCAAAATCACGACCACTTTGGCTAGCCCTAAAAAAGGTCAAGTGAAGAGCCACATCCACCAACGAAAATTGAGCATTGGTAGCTAAAAGATAGTCTTCCACTGAACTCTTATCAGATTTCCAATATTCCCCAAAAACCGCTAAATCAGGTTTGATTTGACTTCTGATATCATTAATAAAAGTTTGAATAAAGAAAGAATCAATATGTTTGATAGCATCTAATCTAAAACCTTCTATGCCACTTGTTTCAATGAACCACTTAGCCCAATCTTGAAGGTTTTTAATCACTTCGGGATGCTTAAAATCGATATCATTATACATCAAGTAATCAAAATTACCGTTTTCATCATCAATGAGCTCATTAGCAGCCCAACCTTTATTATCTCCGGTAATCATGTAGATGCCTGTTTCATTTGTTCTAGCATCATAATCAAGACCTGTGAAGTGATACCAATGCCACTTAAAATCATTATAACGATCCTGCCTGCCTGGGAAATCAAAGCCTGTCCAACCTTCAATCTCATAGAGCTCCGATAAAGCTTCTTGACGATTGAGAAGGTTCATTTTAATGACCGAAAAAACTTCTTTATGATCCCCGTTGGCTTTGTGGTTAAGGACAATGTCTGCAATTGGCTTAATACCAGCTTCTTTTAAGGATGCAATCAAATCAAGATATTGATCTTTATTCCCATATTTAGTTGGTACAGTACCATTTTGATCAAACTCACCAAGATCAAACAAATCATAAACGCCATAGCCAACATCATTTACACCTGTTGCTTTAAAAGCTGGTGGTAGCCACATTTGGTCCACCCCTAAAGCTTGCCACTCAGGAATTTGTTCTTTGAGGTAATTCCAGTGATTGCTATCAGCTGGTAAGTACCATTCAAAAGCTTGCATTAATAGAGGATTGCTCATCTTTTTCTCCTAAAAAAATCTGCCTGTAGGGCAGATTTTACTTGGTAGTCCCACGCTTTTTGATGCCGTGATTCAATAGAATTTCTTTTTCTTCCAACTCTTCTTTGTTCATGATTTTCGTCAACATGCGCATGCTGACAGCTCCCAAGTCATATACAGGTTGGCTGATAGAACTCAAGTTTGGACGTGTGTATTGAACAACTGGCGAATCATTGCTAGTGATAATTTCAAAGTCTTCTGGAACTGATTTTCCAGCTTCAAACAAGCCATTCAAAAGACCTGCTGCTAACTCATCTTCAGCCACATAAGCGGCAGTTGCTCCTGAGTTAATCATGCGCTGTGCCAATTCAAACCCATCTTTGTAAGAATAGTTGGCTTCAAAAACCAGACCTTCTTTAAAATCAAGCTTATTGTTTTTAAGTCCCTCTTTGTAACCAATCAAACGTACTTTCCCATTAATGTCATCGATTAATGGACCAGAGACAAAGGCAATGCTCTTATGATTTTCAGCTAAAATATCAATGACATTTGAAACAGCTGCCTTGTAATCGATGTTAACACTTGGTAGCTGATGATCTAAGTCAACGGTTCCTGCCAAAACAATCGGTGTACGTGAACGTGAAAATTCCGCACGGATTTTTTCAGTCAAATGGTGTCCCATGAAAATGATACCATCTACTTGCTTGGCAAATAGGGTGTTAACAACATTAACCTCCTTGTCATCATCTTCATCACTTGAAGCAAGAACGATATTATATTTATACATGGCTGCAATATCATCAATCCCTTTAGCAAGAATAGAGAAATAGCTGTTAGCAATGTTTGGGATCACAACACCAACTGTTGTTGTTTTTTTGCTGGCTAAGCCACGTGCAACCGCATTTGGTCTATAATCTAATCGATCAATAACTTCTAAGACTTTCTTACGCGTGTTTTCTTTAACGTTTTTATTACCGTTCACAACACGACTGACGGTTGCCATGGAAACCCCTGCTTCACGGGCGACATCATAAATCGTGATTGTATCATCTGTATTCATTAGTTGTCTTCCTTTCTAATTGAAAATGACGCTTTCAAAAATTATTTTAGCATGAATTGTAAACACTTTCAAGTATTAAAAGTTAATTTTTGAAAAAGTTTTCAAAGCTTTGTCTAACAAGTCAAATTCATAACAATGACAAAGCATTTTCTTGTCAAAAAATATGAAAATTAAGAATCTTTTGATAAAATGTGAAACTTTATACAGCCTCATCATGATTTCCATTAAAAAAGCCAAGAATAAATCTTGACTTTGAACCGATATCATTTAATGCCCAAAATGAAAAAGCAAGACTGCTATAAATAAAAAATAATCATAGCAGATATGAGCATAAATGCCTCCTCTTAAACTAGCTGTTTTAAACCATAGATAGGTAAAAGGCAAGCGTCCAATACCTGTCACCACCAAACATTGATAGAGATTCCCCTCAAAGGCTTGATAATGCATAAGTCCAAATAGCAAAGCACCAACAAGTGATCCAAAGATTCATAGCTTCCAAAAAAGTGACTTAAAAAAGCTATTGGAGCATCACTTTGAATTAGGCTTAACAAGGCTAGAATTGCCAGTAATAAGGCAACTATAACTCGAGTGACTTTGAGAGGGGTTTCTTTAATAATGTGTTGCATCTTTTTCTCCTGTTCTTTGAAAACTTACTAATGGTCTATAAAGTGAAAAGTTTTACCTTATAAATTTATGATTATAAAATTAACACAAACTAAGATAAAAGTAAAGCAAATGACTAAATAAGCCTATACTACTTTCTTTTTGACTTCTAAAATGCGCTTTTTTGTCACTTTAGAAAAGGTTTTCATCAATTATAGGAAATATTGCCCATAAGCTTGATTTTTTAAAAAGAATTTGAAAAAATAGTAGTCAGAAAGAAGGTTTCTCTATGACAAAATTAGATCAAATCCGCTCATACCTTACTCAAGAAGAAGCACAATTAGCTATCTTTTCTGACCCTGTCACTATCAATTATTTAACAGGCTTTTTCTGTGACCCTCATGAAAGGCAATTATTTCTTTTCGTCTACCAAGATTTAGCACCTGTCCTCTTTGTTCCCGCATTGGAAGTTACTAGAGCTAGCCAAACAGTCTCTTTTCCTGTTTTTGGCTATATGGATTCTGAAAATCCTTGGGAAAAGATTCGCTCTGTACTTCCAAACACCCATGCTTCAAGAATCTTTGCTGAGTTTGATCATCTCAATGTGTCAAAATTCCAAGGCTTGCAAAGCATTTTTTCAGGACACTTTGAAAACCTCACTCCCTATGTGCAACGCATGCGCTTGATGAAATCAGAAGATGAAATCAAAAAAATGATCATTGCTGGGGAGTTTGCTGATAAGGCTGTTCGAGTAGGGGTTGATGCCATTTCCTTGAAAGCAACAGAAACAGATATCATTGCTCAAATTGAATTTGAGATGAAAAAGCAAGGCATTTCTAAAATGAGCTTTGAAACCATGGTTTTAACTGGCAATAACGCTGCCAACCCTCATGGCATTCCAGGAACCAACACCATCGAAAACAACGCTCTTTTACTTTTTGATTTAGGGATCGAAACCCTAGGCTATACCAGTGACATGACCCGTACCGTGGCTATTGGTAAACCCGATCAATTCAAGCAAGACATTTATAAGCTGTGCTTAGAAGCTCAATTAACGGCCCTTGACTTTATCAAACCAGGTGTTACAGCTGCAGAAGTTGATGCGACCGCAAGACAGGTCATTGAAAAAGCTGGTTATGGTGATTTCTTTAATCACCGTTTAGGACACGGTATTGGCATGGATGTACATGAATTCCCATCAATTATGGCAGGAAATGATTTAGTTCTTGAAGAAGGCATGTGCTTCTCTGTTGAACCTGGCATTTACATACCAGAAAAAGTAGGCGTTCGTATTGAAGATTGCGGTCACGTGACTAAAAATGGCTTTGAAGTCTTTACTCATACTCCTAAAGAACTGCTTTATTTTGAAGGTTAATTAGATTTGTTATTATTGTAAAACTTTTTCAAACATTCATTCAAAAACTTATCATCACTCACTTTAGTAATAAATAGAAATATAGGAATTTCACATGACAAAAGAATCCATGACACAAAAACTTCAAGATGCTTTCAAATTTCGCACAGCTGTTCGCGTCTACAATGACCACAAAATCCCTGAAGAAGACTTGCAGCTAATTTTAGATGCTGCCTGGCTAAGCCCTTCATCTGTCGGCCTTGAAGCATGGCGTTTCATCGTATTAGAAAATGAAGCTGTCAAAAATGAAATTAAAGAGGTTGCCTGGGGTGCCCAATATCAACTTGAGACTGCTAGCCACTTTATTCTCCTAGTTGCTGAAAAAAATGCACGTTATGATGGTCTATCTATTAAAAATAGCTTATTAAGACGTGGTATTGAAGAAGGTAAAGGGCTAGATAGCCGTATCAAGCTTTATGAATCCTTCCAAAAAAATGATATGGAAATGGCTGATAGTCCCCGAGCTTTATTTGATTGGACTGCTAAGCAAACCTATATTGCCCTTGGCAATATGATGATGACTGCTGCTCTTATCGGCATTGATTCTTGCCCAATTGAAGGCTTTGACTATGCAAAAGTTGACACTATTTTGGCAAATCATGGTATCATTAATAAAGACAAAGAAGGTATTGCTAGCATGTTATCTTTAGGTTATCGCCTAAGAGACCCTAAACATGCTCAAGTCCGTAAACCTCGAGAAGAGGTGATTTCGGTAGCTAAATAAGGAGGCTATTATGAAAGCATTGCACACTTGTATTCGCGTTAAAGACCTTGAAAAATCCGTAGCATTTTACACAAGCGCTTTTCCATTCAAAGAAACGCGTCGCAGAGATTTCCCAGACAGTCAATTTACTTTGGTGTATTTGGCATTAGAGGGAGAAAGCTATGAGTTAGAATTAACTTATAACTATGGGCACGGTGATTACGATTTAGGAGATGGCTATGGGCATATCGCTCTTGGTTCTGACCAATTTGAAGCAGACCATGAAAAACATCGTCAAGCAGGCTTTCCAGTCACTGATATTAAAGGCTTAACTGATCAATCAGCGCGCTACTACTTCGTTCAAGATCCAGATGGTTACAAGATTGAAGTGATTGATTTAAACAAATAATCATGAGAACAGAAGCTCAAGCTTCTGTTTTTTTATATGCTATCAGTAACTAAACTGTCTCAGACTTAAAAGAAAAAAGTTTTTTCAACATTTTTTCGACTTCTTATTTTTATTAAATTAAAATAACTATAAAATTATTAATTTTCTTTGAAACACTATTATTACAGGTTTTTCAAAAATGAGTTTTCATTTATTATCTTATTATTTATCTTGTTTTTGTTTTTTTGTCACTGATTCAGACCTATTAGTTAAAATTAAATTGTATAAAAATTATTTTTATTAAATTTATAGTTTTTATCATCAACCGTGATATACTTAACTAGTAAACAAAAAAAGGAGGACTCAGAATGTCTAAACAAAGAGGGAAGTTCTTTTCCCGTTCCATCTTTAGGATTTATTCCTATTAATGGAACTAGCGACAGGATTACTTATGCTCAAGAAGCTCAGCTCTCTCAAAATTGGAGTTTGGCTCAGCATCCCGATTACTACGTCATTGAAGGAAAAGCTAATCTTCAAAAAGAAACTTTTCCTGAGTTGCAAAAAACTACCGAAAAAGTCTATCGAAAAAGCGGAACTAGCACAAGACCTGTAAAAGTTTCTGAAATTCATTATTCTGATTTAGATGGGTATGGACGTTCTGGAACCGCCTACGGGATTATTACCAAAGATATGATTGACATGTCAGCTGGCTATCGTGAGAAATGGGAAAAAGACTACAACCCAAGCGGCTGGTACTCTTACCAATTTAAAGAGACTGGTCTTGCTGCAACAGAAGCTGACTATAAACACAGCCCAAGAAAAGTAAAACGTCTACCAAACAACCAAATGGTAAGCATCGCTTTAAGTAATGGGAAAATTCGTAATGGTTACCTCTTTGACCGCAGCCACCTAATCGCTGATAGCATAGGTGGTCGCCCATACCGAAACAATCTTGTGACTGGCACACGAACTCAAAATGTTGGCAACAACGACCGTAAAGGTGGCATGCAATATATTGAAAATAAAGTCATGGACCATATCAAGAAAAACCCTACTGTTCATGTTTACTATAAAGCAGTGCCTGTCTATGTAGGAACTGAATTAATCCCTCGTCATGTTCTTGTTTCTGCCTTATCATCTGATGGCGTGATTGACGAAACTGTTCGCGTTTTCAATACTGCCAATGGCTTTAACATCAATTACCAAGCTGGTGGCTTATTATCTGAAGCAACTCTTGTAGACGCTGCTGAAGCAACTGCTCCAGTAGAAACTGATAATGAAAGTATCCAAGATAACGCTGAAGAACTTATCGAAACTGAAGACACAAATGCTGCTGACACGACTGAAGAAGCAACTGCTGAAACAGCAAGTGATGCAGCTTCTCAAACAACTGTTTACGTAGCAAGCAATGGGCGTTCTGATGTCTACTGGTACAAAAAGGAAAATATGCCATCATCAGCAAATTTAGATAGAGTCATGGAAATGACTGAACAAGAAGCTTTAAACAGAGGTAAAAAACATTCTAGTTCAGAGCCAATCAACTAATACAAAAACTGCTTGGGATTATCCCAAGCAGTTTTTTACTTATAGTACTTAAACGCTCTTTTTGTTAGCTTTTTGAAATATCTCAACTTTTGTGTTACAATTTGTCAAAAGACTAGAAAGGGACGCCTATGACCTTACTTTCTGTGATTGTTCCTTGTTTTAACGAGGAAGAGACTATCCTTCCTTTTCTCGAGGAAATGCAACAAATTGAAGAGGCAATGGCTAAAGAGTTGTCCTTTGAATACCTTTTTATTGATGATGGCTCAACTGATCAAACCCTCGATCTGCTGCGACAATTATCAAAACAGCGTTCAAATATTCATTATCTAGCCTTATCACGCCATTTCGGAAAAGAGGCCGGTATTTTAGCAGGTTTAGAAGAAGCTAAAGGAAACTACATTACCGTTATGGATGTGGATCTACAAGATCCTCCTGAACTCTTACCCCTCATGTTTTCTACTTTAAAAGAAGGTTATGATGTGGTCGGAACAAGAAGGCAAAATCGTCAAGGAGAACCTCGCCTTCGTTCTTTTTTCTCCAAGTCCTTCTACCGTTTGGTCAATAAGTTATCAGACACTGACATTGTTGATGGTGTCCGTGATTATCGTCTAATGACCCGCCAAGTCCTTGATAGCATTTTAGAGTTGGGAGAGGTCAATCGTTTTTCAAAAGGGATTTTTTCTTGGGTAGGCTATAAGGTTACCTATATTAGCTTTGAAAATAGAGAACGCCAACATGGGAAAAGCAGCTGGCGCTTTTGGGACCTTTTTAACTATTCTTTAGATGCTTTTATCAATTTTTCCGAAGTCCCTCTAACACTAGCAACCTGGACAGGAACCATTAGTTTTTTACTAGCAATATTAGCCATTAGCTTTATTGTGATTCGTAAATTACTATTTGGAGATCCCGTTTCTGGCTGGGCCAGTACCGTCTCGATCATTTTATTTATGGGGGGACTACAGCTCCTTTGTCTTGGTATCATTGGCAAGTACCTTTCCAAAATTTTCTTAGAAACCAAAAAAAGACCTGTCTATATTATCAAAGAAAGAGATTAGTATAGCTAGTCTTTTTACTTTTTAAGCAGCTTTCAATTGTTAGCTTCGAATGTTATAATTTTCTTATTATTAAAAAAGGAGTTTATCATGGAATGGATTAAATTAATCGGTATTGTGATTATTGTCTTAGGCTTTATTTTTAAATTTGACGCAATCGCTACCGTCGTCATTGCAGGACTTGTGACTGCATTAGTTTCAGGAATCTCATTTATTGACTTTCTAGAAATTTTAGGAAGAGAATTTACGAATCAGCGTTTGCTGACTATTTTCTTTATCACCTTACCTCTTATCGGCTTGTCAGAAACTTACGGCCTTAAACACCGAGCTACCCAATTGATTCAGCGAGTACAAGCTCTTACAGTTGGACGCTTATTCACCCTCTACCTTATTATTCGTGAAATTGCAGGACTTTTCTCCATCAGACTTGGAGGGCACCCTCAATTTGTGCGCCCCCTCATTCAACCTATGGGTGAAGCTGCAGCTAAAGCCAAAGTTGGTGATGATTTATCTGATAAAGAAAAAGATGATATCAAAGCCATGGCAGCTGCTAATGAAAACTTTGGTAACTTCTTTGCTCAAAATACCTTTGTTGGTGCGGGTGGCGTCTTGCTGATTGCCGGAACCTTAGATCAACTTGGCTATAAAAGTAATCCAGGGGCTATCGCCTTTGCTTCTCTTGCTATTGCTATTATCACGATTTTTGTAGTAGCCATCTACAATCATCTCTTTGAGAAGAAAATGGAACGTCAGCATAAGAAAGGAGACAAGTAATGACTAATCTGGCATCAATTGTTTTAGAAATTATTTTTGTTATTATCGGATTACAACTCTTCCACACGGCTTATTGTGCTTTTAAAGACAAAAGTAATCCTGTCTACCTTGGAACAGCTCTTTTTTGGGGACTGCTTGGGGTTACCTTTGTTGGTGGTGCTTTTCTTCCTAATATCGTCACAGGACTTATTGTGATGGTTGTGGCTATGCTCACCCTATTTAAACAAGTTCGTATTGGTAAGCTACCGACTTTTGATGAGCAAAAAGCTGAAGAAAGTGCCCGTCGTATTGGAAGCTGGATTTTCTTTCCTGTTATGTTAATGGCAACAATTGCCTTACTATTAGCCTTCTACTTCCCAGACTTCAGCAAGAGTGCTATCGGAATTGCTGCCATCATAGCTACTCTTGTTTGTTTAGTAATCACAAGACAAAAAGCTTCTGCATTACTGGCTGAAAATAATCGCATGAACCAACAAGTCTCCACTAGCGGTATTTTACCTCAGCTTTTAGGTGCCTTAGGTGCTATCTTTACTACAGCTGGTGTCGGCGATGTCATCGCTTCTATGATTGGTAGCATTGTTCCTGCTGATAGTCGGTTCTTTGGTGTTGTCGCTTACGTGCTTGGTATGGTTATCTTTACAATGATTATGGGAAATGCCTTTGCAGCCTTCACCGTTATCACTTCTGGTATCGGGGTGCCTTTCGTCTTTGCCTTGGGAGCTGATCCTATTGTAGCCAGTGCCCTTGCCATGACTGCTGGATTTTGTGGAACTCTTCTGACTCCAATGGCAGCTAACTTCAATGCTTTGCCAGTTGCTTTGATGGAAATTCAAGACCAAAATGCTGTCATTAAAAAACAAGCTCCTGTTGCCTTTGTCTTAATCATCATTCACATTGCTTTAATGTATTTACTTGCCTTCAATTAAGTTTTTTGATAAGTTAAAACAATAGACTTAGTTCTTATAAAACTATGGAAAGGATAAGAACTATGAAAATTTTAGTTACTGGTTTTGACCCATTTGGAGGCGAAGCCATCAATCCTGCCTTAGAATCCATTAAACAATTACCAGCTACTATCCATGGCGCTCAAGTAAAATGGGTAGAAGTTCCCACTGTCTTTCAAAAGTCTGCTGATGTGCTTGAAAAACAACTACTAGATTTCAAACCTGACGTCGTTCTTTGTATTGGACAAGCGGGTGGCCGAACAGGACTGACTCCAGAACGTGTTGCCATCAATCAAGATGATGCGCGCATTCCAGATAATGAAGGGAATCAACCCATTGATACCCCAATTCGTGAAGATGGCAAAGCTGCCTACTTCTCCACATTGCCAATCAAAGCTATGGTAGCAGCTATTCAAAAAGCGGGCTTACCAGCCTCTGTTTCAAATACTGCCGGCACTTTTGTCTGTAACCATTTGATGTATCAAGCCCTTTACTTGGTTGATAAACATTTGCCAAATGCCAAAGCTGGCTTCATGCATATCCCATTTATGATGGCACAAGTGGTTGACAAACCTAATACTGCTGCAATGAATCTGGATGACATTACACGAGGTATCGAAGCTGCAATCGGAGCTATCGTTGATTACAATGACCGCTCAGACCTAAAAGCAATCGGTGGCGAAACTCACTAAACATAAAAAACCAATAGACTGTTTTGCAGTCTATTGGTTTTTTTGCTGTCCTTAGTAATGATTTAGTCCTTTTAGTCTTCCAAAACAACTTCTAACATCAATGGGTATAATTTCCCCGAGACTAAAAAGCGATTGTCTGAAAGGTGTGTAATCCCATTCAAGACATCTAAATCGGGATAGTTTTCCTTATTGAGCTTCAATTGGTCTAGTAAGAAGCCCAGATCATAAGTGGCCACAACTTGACCACTAGCAGGTAAAAGCTTGACAATGGTAGTCGTCTGCCAAATATTAGCATAGAGATAACCATCCACATACTCTAACTCATTAAGCATAGAGATGGGGACTCCATCAATAGCTACTAAAACCGTCTCTAAAAGGCTGAAGTCTTGTGGATCACGTTTTTGCAGATAAGCATTGCAACTAGTCATCCACAAACAATTCTCATTGTTATCGTAGGCTAGACCCTCTTTATAGGTAAGTAGCCAGAAAAAATCTGTCACCAAAGTCAAGCCTTCTGCAAAGATGGTTTCTGGAAACTGCTTTTTGATGTCGAATCTTTCCTCATCGAGTTGATAAAGACCTAGCTTGGAAGCACCATAACGTCCCGCGCTAATTAAGACCTCATTTGGACTGAATACTTCTAAGCCCTGGGTATATAAGTCTCTATCATAGGCATAGGTTCGTACTAGACTCACCTGACCTTTTTTGATCATTGTGCCAACTCACCTCGCATTATATTGTTTGATTTGTTTTTTAAGGTCGCGCTCTTGCTCTCGACGTTTAATCGTTTCACGCTTGTCATAATCATGTTTCCCTTTAGCTAAACCGATTAAAACTTTAGCAAAACCATCTTTTAAATAAACCTTTAGAGGAACAAGCGTCATCCCACTGCCCTTTAGCTCATTTGCCAGATGTTGAATCTCTCGTTTTTTTAGTAATAATTTACGAGTACGCTCAGGGTCTTGATTCCAAATATTGCCTTGTTCAAAAGGAGCAATATGGACATTGACTAACCAAGCTTCATTATTTTTGATTTGAGCAAAGCCGTCTTTGAGCTGAATGCGTGCAGCTCTAACACTTTTGATTTCAGTCCCGGTCAAGACAATACCCGCTTCAACAGTATCAACAATATGATAATCATGTCTTGCTTTTTTGTTTTGGGCTAGTAAATTCCCTTCACCTTTCGCCATACTTAACTCCTTTTACGACTTTTCTTTTTAGCAGCTTCTTTATAAAAAGGTTTTTTCCCTTTCCGTTTTGCCTTATCCTTACCCTTAGAGCTTGCTTTTTTATCTCCTGATGATTTGCTGTTATCTACTCCAGACGAACGATTTGATCTGCGACTTGGTTTTTCTGATTTAGCAAGTTTTTCTTTTCTGTCAAGATCACTTGGTAAAAATTCAAAATCAATTGCCCCAGTTTCTTTATCCGACTTAATCAATTTGACTCGAATGGCCTGACCGACCTTAAAGACTATCCCTGATTTTTCGCCTTGTAAAGTCATGGTGCGCTCATTGTAATGGAAATATTCTGGTAGACTGGTCACGTGAACCAATCCCTCAATGGTATTTGGTAACTCGACAAAGAGACCAAATTTCACCACACTAGAGACAATGCCTTCAAATTCGTCACCAACATATTCTTCCATATATTCAGCTTTCTTCATGGCTTCGACCATACGCTCAGCATCAATAGCTCGGCGTTCTAATTGAGAAGAAGATGACGCTAATTCAGGAATACGACTGGCATAGTGATCCATTTTTTCTTGGGTCACTTGCTGATAATCACGAATCATACGATGCACCAATAAATCAGGGTAACGACGAATCGGACTGGTAAAGTGCGTATAATAATCAGCAGCCAATCCATAATGGCCATGATTATGCTCTGAATATCTAGCTTGCTGCATGGAGCGTAAAAGCATCATGCTTAAAACCTCAGAACCTGGCTGGTCTGCTATTTTTGCCATAACTTCTTGTAAGGCTTCTTGAGAGACCTTATTAGCTGTTCCTTGGATTTTAATCCCAAAGATACTAGCATAATCTATAAACTTTTGAACTTTTTCAGCCTTAGGCTCTTCATGAATACGATAAATAAAGGGTAATTTAGCCTTAGCAAAATGCTCAGCAACACATTCATTGGCTGCCAACATAAAGGATTCAATCATTCGCTCAGCGATCCCTCGCTGACGAAGAACAATATCAACTGGCATGCCTTTATCGTTGACGATAATTTTAGCTTCTTGGGTCTCAAAGTTAAGGGCACCACGTCTAAGACGCATTTTCTCTAAAATCTTATGAAGGGCTGTCATTAGTTGAACGGATTCTAAAATGGGAGCATAGCTTTCTAAAGCTTCCTCATCGCCAGCAATCATGTCATTGACAGCACTATATGTCATCCTAAAACGGGTCTTGATCACAGATTGACAAATCTGATAGGCCACCACATGTCCCTTGCCATCGATTTCCATAATCGCAGATTGGGTCAAACGGTCCACGTTAGGATTAAGCGAACAAATGCCATTCGATAAACGTTCTGGTAACATAGGCACAACCCGATCCGTCACATAAACAGAGGTTCCTCTCGCCACTGCTTCACGATCCAGAGCTGACCCTTCTTTCACATAATAAGAAACATCTGCGATATGAACACCTAACTCAAAATGCCCATTGTCTAATCTCTTAATGTGAATGGCATCATCTAAGTCTTTAGCATCAGCGCCATCAATGGTAAAGGTGGTCTCTTGACGAAGATCCACGCGTCCAATCAAGTCCTTAGCACTGGGTGCATCAGCGATTGCTTCAGCTTCTGCTATCACCTCATCTGGAAAAGCTGAATGAATATCCATGGATTCTAAAACTTCCAAGACATCAATACCAACATCACCTTGGTGCCCTACAATATCACGAACATGGGCCACAAAATAATCATGCCCACGAGTAGGGTATTTATCGATAGTTACCTTAATGATTTCGGTACCATCCAAGACAACTGGCTCTTTTTTGATGTAAATTTTTTGCTGAACTTTTTGATTTTTTGACTTAATATAGCCAGCATATTTAGGTTTTTCGTCATCTAAGACAAATTTTCCGACAACAGTCTTCAAGGAACGCTCTACAATCCCTGTCACGCGAGCCTCAGCTGCACTTCCTTTAAGGCGGTCAGCTGGTTTTTTCACAACGACTTCTACTAGGTCTCCATCAATGGCATAGCCCACATCATTGCGACCAATAAACATATCGTCTTCGTTATCATCCACATGTAAGAATCCAAAACCTGCCTTATTAGCACGAAATGTCCCTTGTATGGTGATTTCTTTTTTACTTTCTTTTGGCTTTCTTAGCGACAAACTCCCATCATTTGAAAAACGCAAGAGCCTTTGACTCTCCATTTTAGAAATTTCTTTAATTAAACTTGGGAATTTTTTTGCCCCAGCCATATCTAAAGCAGCTGCCAAATCATTAACATTTGATTTGCCATGCTCCTTTAAATAAGTCATAATATTTTCTTTCATAAAACCTGATTTCTATTTCTGTTTCTCTATTAGCGACTCATTGATAAAAAAATGAGCTAGACTAACTCCGTCAAGCTCACTCCTTATTTACTTGATAAAATGGCAAGCACAAGCGCAATCGCTAGCCAGAAAAATACTAGAATTGCTGTAAAACGTTGCATAAAAGCTTCGAAACCACGAGCTTTAGTACGTTCAAACAAGGCTTCTGAACCGCTGCTATCAAAAACATTGCTGCTAGGATTTTTTTGTGGTTGTAAGAAAATCGCAATCACAAGTAATACTGATAACACTAGCAACATGATAAGTAGTAAGTTGTACATGTTGTTTCCTCCATTATAGTCTTGATTATTCTAACATAAATCTTATTAAGATTCAACATGTAGGGTTACTTTTCTCTCTTTAGGGCAGTATTTGGGAACTTTGATTTTTTCAGGATGAGTGCTTTTATTCTTACTTGTTAAGTAATTTTTACTGCCACACTCACTGCATTCTAAATTAATTTTTACTCTCACACCATTTCCTTAATATTACAATTTTTCAAAAAGGCTCTAGCCCCAAATGACATGACCCAAGGACACGAACTGCTCATCCAGACAAATGGAAGGAAAAACATCCCTTTCATCTCACCGTCTAATAGGTAGAGGAAGTGAAAAGCTTGCCTCAGTGACGAAATTACCGAGCCAAGCTACTTTCAAATCTTGTTTTCAGTTGACCTTTTAACCTTGCTATCTGATTTGGTAAAAGTCATTGACTTTTCCACAGAATACCTTAGATTATTATACCATACTTTAGAGAAAGAGTGAGTAGACACTTATTGCAAAAGGGGTTTGACTAACGTTTTTTGAGACTTCCCAGTAATCCCCTTACCAATTCTCGTCCAATGGTTCTGACTGTTGTGCTGATAAAGGCATCGGTAGCCTTTTCGACGACTGTTTTACGTGGCCTTCCCACAGGCCTTCTTGAAGCTTTTTGTGCTTGAGCTGATTGTTTGGCCAATTCCTTAGCAGCTTTTTCTTGCTGATCAGCTAAGAGAGCTTCTTCTTTCGCTTTATTTTCTTCCAAAACTTTTAAGGCTAATAATTCATAAGCAGATTCGCTGTCTATGCTATAACCATATTTTGCCGCTAAAGGAGACTGCTGAACAAGCCCTTGCACCTCTTCTTCTGATAATAGGCTAAAAGTACTCTTTGGAGGCATAATCATAGCGCGCTCAACCACACTTGGCTGACCTTTATCATTAAGGACTGAAATTAAAGCCTCTCCAACTTCTAATTCTGTAATAAGTGTGGCTACATCCAAACCTGGATTTTGACGGAAAGTATCCGCAGCTACACGAACAGCTTTTTGTTCTTTAGGTGTATAAGCCCGTAAAGCATGCTGGATACGGTTCCCTAATTGCGCTAAGATGCTTTCTGGTAAGTCCAGAGGATTTTGTGTTACAAAGAAGATTCCCACACCTTTTGAACGAATCAAACGAACCATTTGCTCCACTTTTTCCACAAACACTTTTGGAGCATCCTTAAATAGCAAGTGAGCTTCATCAAAAAAGAAAACTAACTTGGGTTTATCCAGATCACCTACTTCAGGCAAGTATTCATATAATTCTGATAAAAGCCATAAAAGAAAGGTCGTATATAGGGTTGGAGATTGGAAAAGCTGAGTCGCTGATAAGATATTAACTACCCCTTGACCACTAGCAGGGTCAAGACTAATAAAATCAGCTATATCAAGAGCTGGTTCTCCAAAAAATTGTTCAGCTCCCTCTTGTTCTAAGGTAAGAAGACTTCTTTGGATAGCACCTATTGATTGTTTCGCAATGTTCCCATATTGTTCAGAATAGTCTGATGCATGTTGGGAAACTTCTTTCAAGATGGCTTGTAAATCTTTTAAGTCTATCAACAGCCATCCTTTTTCATCCGCAATCTTAAAGACAATGGTCAAAACACCTGTTTGCGTATCATTTAAGCCCAACAAGCGCGATAAAATCATCGGTCCTAACTCAGAGATAGTCGTTCTTAATGGTTGACCTTCTTTGGCAAAAATATCCCATAATCTGACGGGAAAAGCTTGTGGTTTATAATCTGTGATAGCCATTTTTTGCAAGCGAGCTGATAATTTTTCAGTCACTTGTCCTTCTTTAGCTAAATTAGAAAGATCTCCTTTAATGTCGGCTAAAAAGACAGGCACTCCAGCTAGACTGAGCTGTTCGGTCAAAACTTTCAAGGTCACCGTTTTTCCTGTTCCGGTAGCTCCTGCAATTAGCCCATGACGGTTAAGCATTGCGAGTTGCATCTCAATAGGCTCATTACCTTTAGCGATTGTTATGGTTGCCATGTCTTCCCTCTTTTCTATGAGACGTCATTGTCAAAAAAGATTGTAAAAGTCTATCATTTCTTAGACTTCAATGCTATTACTTACTGTCATTATATCATAAAGAGAAGCTTTATTTTAATCGGAAAGTCTTTGAAGCCAAACAATAAACCAAAACAAAACCAAAAATCAAAAAGGCCAACATCCCTGAAATGAGCAAAGCAAAATAAGGGAGCGTCATATGTTCTGTAAATCTAAAAAGTTGGTAACCAAAAATAGTCATAACCCCTGTCAAGAGATTGTAGAGCCAACTCTTAGAAGCTAACCCTTCTGTAAAAGGTTACAAAAGATAATATAAATACAAAAAATAGAGTGTGAAAAAAGCTAAAGAAACCAATTGCACTAATACTAAAATGAGGACTTCATACCAAACCCACTCAAAAAGATTGTAATAAAGAGAACAACTAAAAAAGGTCAGCACTAAAAAAATAGGCAGATTATACTTAATCAAAGACCAAAAGCGTTTTTTCAAACTTTCAAGGATAAGTTGCCTCTCTCGGTACTCTTTGTATTTCAGTAACGGTCGGTCTAAATGGTAAAAAGTAAATTTAATAAAGGGCTCACCCACATAAAAGAGATAGCCTGAAATTAGGCAGGCATAAAGAACAGGCACATAATAGGAGTGATTGACTTTATCAACCTGTCCATCCCAATGCCAGATAAACCATAGGATAACTGTTATGAGTGCAATGATTGCTAGACGTCTTCGAATATGTTTTCTTAGCTGTTTTCCCATTCGATAAAAGAAAATAGCGTTCAAGTATGCAATTCCTTTTAACGATTGGTAGGTTAAGGGAAGCTCTTTTGCTAACGCTATTTCCTTATCATCGACCCTGACTGCTGTGATATTGATGTCTTCAACATTAGCTGTTCTTTCTTTCATGGTCTCGTGTCTTAAAACGTTACGAGCTAATTGATTCAAGTTGGGATAGGTTTTTATTGTTTGAAAAGCTACTCCCCATAAGACAAAACCAATAAGCCCAGCATAGAATGAAAAGAAAGGATAAGGATTAAAGCGACTACCTAAATAGACCAGATAGAAACTTAACAAAAAGACGGCTGAAAAGATAACAAGTACCCGTGGTGCTAGTTAATCTCAAAATACAATAAAAAGCCCAAAAGGACTATACTGTAAGTGCCTACACAAACAGGAGGTTAGTCCAAATGAGCCACTTACAGTATACAGCTAAATCCCATCACTTACAATGAATATGCGTCAATTATCAAAAATTTGTTCTCAGTTTTATCAAGATTATTGTCCGGAAGACTTCAAACACCGTCGTAACGTCTGTCTGTCCAAAGTTTCAGACCAATCTCTTCTAGTTTTACTGCTATTACAAGCTGAACTAGGTATTAAATCACAACGTCACTTTTATAGGATTTGTCAGCTATTTCCCTGCGGTACATTACTAGAAAGAAGTCGCTTTAATAGGCGTGCAAGACAGTTGATTTGGCTGGTTCAAGTGATTCGTCAGGCAATGAACACTCAAATTTCTCCCAATACCATTGTTATTATAGACAGCTTTCCTTTGCCACTTTGTCAATCTATTCGTAACCACAGGGTCAGACTTTTCAATGGGATAGCTAATATTGGTTACACCGCCTCTAAACATATGTGGTTTTACGGTTTTAAGGTTCACATGCTAGTGACCTTATCAGGCTACATTCTGAATTATGTTGTCAGCCCAGCCTCTGTTCATGATATTAAGGCAGTTTACGAGTTGCTAGAAAGGTGTGAACAATCCGTCATTTTAGCAGATTTAGGTTACCTTAACCGTGAGCTGAAAGATGAGTTGAAGCAAAATGGCTATCACCTCTGGACTCCCTTGCGTCAAAATATGGAAGGGGCTAAACAGCATAATCATTGGAAACTAATGGCTATGAGACGAACCATTGAGACTAGATTTTCAGAACTTTGTTCCCTTTTTGATATGGAACGAACACTGGCTAGGGGCATGACAGGGCTGCAATTGAGGATTGAACAAATCATACTAGCTTACAATTTGAGATATTTTGAAATTAACTAGCACCATGGGTAACAAGTATAGCTTTGTTTAGGAGGTCTTCTTTCTTACTTTTTTTGACTTGATAAAGCGGTAAGAAAAGACATTTAAGGCCTAAGTTCAAGCCCAAAACTAATAGTGTAAAGCTTATGCCATGCCAAAAAGCAAAACCGAAATAGGCTAAAAAAAGACCTAAGGTAAAACTATGAAAGAGAAACGCTTGCCCAAAACTTAGCAATTGATTAGCTTGAAAATAGTCTCTCGGTAGAATATGAAACTGGCGAATAGCTTTTATTTGCTTCACATCATCCACCGAAAAGAGCTTAATTGAAAGAGCTGGTGATAACAGTAGGGAAAAAATAATAAAGTAAGTTAGCGTTTGAGACAAGCTGTCTGGTTTCTGATACCAACGATATTCTGCAAGTATGACTGTGGTCAATTGTCCCAAGCCTAAACACAGGACAACATAGCAAAGCCTCAAGGTCAGTATTTTCAAGGGGCTTGAAAAGATATGAATCAGTAATAACAGCCCTTTGACAGTAGCAGCGTGATAAAAACGGTTAGGAATCCTTTTACCAATTAAAGGCAGCTTTTGCAAACGATAAATCCGTTGATTGTAAAAGGTTACACCTTCAATTTTCCACAAGAGTGTTATTAACTTAGCAATGCTCATGGCCTTCTCCTTGCTATATTTCTAGAAGGTTAGCTTCAAAATCTTGCCCCTTGGCTGAACTGTCCATTTCTTGTAGCTCTCCCTTATCCAGGATAAGGACGCGGTCACAAAGGTCTTCTGCCAAAGACATTATATGAGTGGATAAAATCAGAATATGATCATCTCTCAAGCTTAATAAGAAACGCTTAATGGCTATGCTTTATACCAAATCTACCGCAGTAAGTGGCTCATCCAATAAGATAACCTTTTCGCCCCAAGAGACCCGTAATTTCTCCCTTTTTAAAGTGAGCACTGGCTCCTTTTAGGACTTCTTTTTCCTGAAATGTTTTTGCAATTCCTTCAATGACTAGTTCCATCTCTGCTCCTTTTGTCTTATCTTGACATCATTGTAGCTTATTCTTCTTTTAATCTCAAGATAATCTGAATTAAAAATGATAAAAATTTTCCCTCAACTAATTAAAAAAACAGCTAGAGTCAAACTCTAACTGTTGTGATGCTTTAATTTTGTTTACTTTTCTAATGTTTTTAGTGCTCTAGCAACTTCTTGTTCAAGGTCTTTCAAGTCTCCTCGATTATCAATGATGAGGTCTGCCATAGCTCTTTTTTGAGATAAAGACATCTGAGAAGCCGTTCGCTCTTTAACTTGCTCCAGAGTCAACTGATTACGTGCCATCAAGCGATTGAGCTGGGTTTCTTCATCAATATCCACAAGCCAAATGGCGTCAAACCAATCTTGATAACCTAGTTCAAAAAGTAAAGGAATATCCATGAAGAAGAGAGATTCGCTTTTAGCTAATTGATCTCTTTTTTCTGCTAAGGCTGCTCTAATCATCTCATTTTGGATATTTGCAGACTCTACTCTTTTGTCAGGGTTAGAAAAGATAAGCTGAGATAGTTTTTGTCTATCTAACTCTCCATTAGCTCCAAGTATACTCTCTCCAAAGGCAGACAGCAAAACCTCATATAGCTTCCCTCCCTTTTTTTGGAGCTTATGAACTAGCGCATCAGCATCAATGACCTGATAGCCTGCCTTTCTAATGATGGCTACAGCCGTTGATTTTCCTGAGGCAATGCCTCCTGTAATCCCGATAACTGTGGCTACTTCCTTTGACAATTTGGACATAAATGGGTTCCTCTCCCTCCGACTTTGATTTTAGTAATAGGATGTCCACAACGTGGACAGGGGTTGTCTTTTTGGCCATAAACCATCAGGTAATTTTGCATCGTTCCATCCATTCCTAAGGCATTGCGATAGGTCCTGATGGTAGAGCCTCCCTTTTGTACTGCTAATTGTAAGATTCGGATAATCTCACGGTGAAGCCTTTTTATTTCGGAAACTTCTAAACTATCCGAACGACGTTCCGGATGAATTTGAGCTGCCCACAAGACTTCATCAACATAGATATTCCCCAAGCCCGCAACCAAACTCTGATCAAGCAAATAGGGTTTGATCGGTTTTCGAGAGCTTAAGAGTCTTTTTTCAAAAAGGGATTGATCAAAGGCTTCAGCAGTTGGCTCTGGCCCAATACTGCGGTGCTTAAAAAAATAATCCAGCTCTTCTTTTGCGATTAAGTCAAAGGTACCAAACTTACGCACATCTTGATAAACCAATGTGCTCCCATCATTTAGGTGCAAAAAAACATGAAAATGCTTGTTGTCAGGCACTTGATCCTCAAAAAGCAGATACTTGCCTTCCATTCGTAAATGAGAAATCATAACCCACTGACCAAAATCAAAAAGCAAATATTTGCCACGTCTCCCAATAGCTTGAATTTTTTGTCCCGGTATCGTGAGACAAAAGGCTTCCAAATCTGTCTTTACCATCTTTGGAACCTTTATGGTCATGCTGCTGATGACCTTATGTAAGACTAATTGTTCTAAACCGGATCGGACCGTTTCCACTTCAGGTAATTCAGGCATATGAGTTTTATTCCCCCCACTCTTAATGTTTTGTTAAGAAAGAAACTTTTTCTCTCTATTTGTCTTGTCAAAGCTGAATCAGACAGCCAGCACATCTTTCTTATCTATTTTACGAATAATCTAAGAAGAAGACAACTTTAAAAGCCAAAACCTACTCTTCTTTTGTCTCATCAGGAACTTGTGCTTGATAATGTTCTTGATAAGCATAGTAAAAAGCATCTTCTTTTAGCAATTTAAAGATGGTTAGCGCATCTTGCATTTCTTTTCTTCCAACCAAATCACCTTGTTTCAACTTATAGTAACCGTGAACATATAAAAAGATGGTTTTTTCATAAAAATGAATTTCATCATTCAAAAGCGCTTGTATCTTAGTGATTAAATAGCGACTGTTTTCAAAAAAATCATGGTCAATACTAATGATTAAACAATTAATATACAGTTGCGTTACCAATATTTTATTGGTTTTGTTTTGTTCCGAGTAAGCAAAAGAATTTACCATTTCTTTTGTCAACAAAAAAAGAGTATTATAATTGATTAAACGAGAACAATTCCCTAATAATATAATCTCATAACATCCCCAATGTTCTACTCTAAATAAATAATCGGTTAATTGATTAATTTCCGATTCACTTGGTTTGGTATACTGATCAATCGAAAAAATAACCGCTTTAATCATGGTCGCCTCATAGGGCTTTTGACCATAGTCTTCCAACAAGTTAAATAATTCTTCTAGATTCTGCTCAGCATAATATTTTCGGAGCTGATTTAATAGCGTAAAGAAATGCGTATGCTTGGCCGAACGTATGGATAGAAATTCATCTATGGTAATATTAAGCTTGTCTAACAAATTTAAGAGTCGATTACAGGAAATCTCAGATTCCCCTCGCTCAAATCTAGAAATTTGAGATTTGGATAAGTGCTCATCAGCCAAAGCACTAATGCTAATCTGCCTTCCCTTTCGCAATTCTCGTAATGTTTTTCCAAGTTCAGTTTCCATTTTTCCCACTTTCACAACAAAAAATAAAAATTAATAGGACTATTATATAATATTAGTATAAACTATTAAATCAGAAAGGGGAAACACCATGGGAAAAATAAGTAAATCTCTTATTTTCGCGCTAATTATGGACATCCTTATTATTGTTGGCGGATAAGATTGAGTCTTTTTAGACTCAATCTTATGGTTTAAACCAACACATCTTTGAAAAGGCAACACTTTTCTGTACAACATTTATAAAGTGCTTTTTTCTTTAAGCAATTAATCTCCATGTCATGGGTGTCTGGTAGTTGAGACTGCCATGAATGCGATGGTAATTCCACCAGTGCACATAATCTTTCGTTTTAAGGATTAATTCTTCCAGTGACTGAAAGGTTTCTTGATGAATAAATTCAATTTTGAAAGCGCGATAGGTGCTCTCAGCTACCGCATTGTCATAGGGACAGCCTGCTTGGCTTAGAGAACGATTGATTCCAAAAGCTTCCAACATGTCATCAATCAGCTGATTATCAAACTCCTTCCCACGATCAGAATGGAAGATCTTGACCTTGGTCAGAGCGTAAGGGATGCTCTGAATCGCTTGTTTAACCAATTCGGCGGTCTTATGCCAACCAACTGACAAACCGATGATTTCACGATTGAAGAGATCAATAATCAAGCAAACATAAGCCCAGCTATTACCGACACGAACGTAGGTTAAGTCTGTTACTAAAGCATTTAGAGGCTTTTCTTGATGAAATTGTCTGGCTAAGTGATTAGGAATAGCTGCCACATTCTTCCCTTTTGAATGTGGCTTGAAGGCTGCTTTCTGATAAACGGATACTAAGTTGAGTTTGTGCATGATGCGACGAATCCGACGACGAGACAGCTGGATGCCTTCATTTTCCAAACATTTCTTGATTTTCCTAGCCCCGTATCTGGCCTTACTTTCGAGAAAAGTAGCTTTGATATTTTCTTCAAGTTCCGCTTCAGAGACTGGTTTAACAGCCTTGTAGTAATAGCTAGAACGAGGAATGTTCAACCAACGACACATGGCTGAAATGCTATATTTGTCTTTATTAGCAGTGATTACTTCTCTTTTCGTGCCATAATCACCGCCGCTTGCTTTAGGATATCTAACTGCATTTCGAGTTCTTTATTACGCTTTCGGAGTTCAATCAGTTCACGCTGCTCATCTGTAAGATTATCAATAGTTTTAAAGGAACCAGTTGTTTTAGCCTGACGTACCCACTTATCGAAGGTTGATGGGGTTAACTCATATTCTTTGATAAGCTCACTTCGTTTCATCCCTGCATTGTGAAGGTCAACGATTTGTTGCTTAAAGTCATCGGTGAAGTGGCGACGTATTTTTCTAGACATAATATTCTCCTATTTTCTTTAGTGTAGAACACTTTATAAATTCTGTCTAGTTTAGTGTAACCTATTCATCTTAGATCAAACTAAGGTAAGATAGGATGCTTCTACTAGAAGAAATCTTTCATTTTTTATTATTTTTAGGAGGACAAATGAAAAATAAGAAGATTATCAGTAGCCTTTTGGCTACATTACTAGCGATATCGATAACTCTCATTGACCATCAGGTTAAAGCCGATGAATTTGGTAATCAAGCTGGTTACTATGTTACTGAGACAGATAATCCATATCAGGCTATTAACTATTTTAACGAACAACACCACTCGCTTCATGACTACATCATGTCAAATGTCAATGAGTTCGTTACTCTATCACCACAAAAGGCCAGCCAAGAGCTTAACCGCTTAGTAGCTTTAGCCAAACAAGCCGCTGGCCAACTCGTAGCACAGCTACAAAGCCAAAAGCTAAGCCCTAAAGAATATAATGACGCTATTGAGCGTAGAAATACAATCCATAAAAATATTCAAAATCTTGTTAATCAAGAATCCGCAAAAATCAATGGTATTCAACAAGAATACAATACCCTTGTCAATCAAAGAAATCAAGCGGTTAACCAGATTAACACCCTTCTTAAAACCATCCATTTTGACGGAACAGGTAGTGTCGACCAAGTCAAAGCAATGTTTCAAGAACTTGCTGACCGTGTTAATCCCTTGGTGGAAAACATTATCACCTACAAGAACCAAGCTCTTGACTTACAATCTCAATTAGACAACTACCCTTCACCAGCTTTAGAAGCTGAGATCGCTAAACTAACAAATAAAGAAGCTGCTGAAGTTAAACCACTGAAATCAGATTCTCAACTTGTTGAAAATGCCGATGAGGAAAAACCTGTCGAAACTGAAGACAAAAAACCTGTCGTTGAAACAGACGCTAATTACACAAAACCTGAAGAAACTGAAAAAGCAGCTAACAATACTGTCACTTCCTATGATCAGTTAAAAGCCGTTTTGAAAGATAAAGTTGATAACCGTGTCCCAACTATGACGGTTAATATGGAATTGAAATCAGAGCAAGAAGTTCAAGTTTACCAACAAAAACTTGGTGATATCCTTCGCGAGTTGGGTAACCTTTTTGGTACAACAACACAATTCTCAGCTCAAACAAAAATCAGTTTATTCCAACGAGGTGGTCAAGTTGAGCGTGTGCTGGTAAGCAGTGACATTGCTATCGAGTATACCATCAAACAAGATCAAGTTGCCTTATCAAAAGAGTACAAGAACTTTGTAGCTAACTTTGTTAAAGAAAACATTACTGACAAAAATATCACAAGTGATTATGAAAAAGCGAAAATCATCCATGATCACATTGTCAACTCTTACGAATATGCTACTGAAGAGCTACAAACAACCCACGAAACCGTTAGCGGTATCAGTGTCCATGCTCCAGAAGCTCTTTATAAAGACAAACGTGGCGTTTGCCAAGCTTACGCTGTAATGTTTAGAGACATGGCAGTTGCTGCTGGTTTAGATGCTTGGTATGTTACAGGTAAGGCAGATATTATTGGTGACCCTGTCAGTGGTAACCATGCTTGGAATATTGTTAAGATCGACGGTACTAACTATTATGTAGATGCTACATGGAATGATACTGCTCGCACCAACAAATACTTCCTTGCTGGAAAACAAGTAACTGACGAAGAACATACTTTAGACCCAGCATACAATGACTTAGCTAGCTCAATCCCAAATGCAAGCTACCGTCAAATATAATTACTTTGGTTTAAGCTATAGATAGGATTCTTAATGACTAGAAAGCTATTATATTTAGGATTCCTTCTCATCTGCTCCTATTATTACTTTATCGTTTACTCCAAAACACCTCACTTTAATAAAGTACAGAAAGGAAAAGAAAAGATGGTTACAAAAGAGGAAAAGTCCAAAGCTGTCACCCCAAATGACAACCCTTCTCATCCAAAAGCAGAGGCAAAACCTCACACCGATGCTGTCATCAAACCTCAAATCAAGATGGAAAGCGAAACGGTGATAATTTCTTTAGATTAAAGCTCAACTCTATAAGAAATACCTATTTATAGAAAACAGTAAAACCAACTGTAAACTTAACGTTTACAGTCGGTTTTTTTCTCTTTATCAACTTTTGCTATTAAGAGTAGATAAACTTGCACTTAACTAATAAAATAAATAAAAACATAGATATGTAGATAGTGAACTATTAACAGTAAACCTTATCTAAGCTCATCCATTGAGATAATCTCATCAGCCATTTCCCAGATAAATGGGTTATGCGTTGCAATAATAATAAGTCGATTTTCATTTCTCAACGAGAGAAGAATGTCCATAATAATCTTTGACGTTTCAGGGTCAATCGAGGCTGTTGGTTCATCCGCTAAAATAAAGGGAGGATTCTTTAAGATCACTTTGGCTAGAGCAACCCTTTGGGATTCCCCTCCAGATAATTCATAAATTCGTTTATCAAGACCAAGATATGACAGGCCCACTCTTTCTAGAGCCTCTTTTTCCATTTTGTGTTGTTCAGACTTACTTAACTTTTTTCCAATCAGACCTAGCTTTAAATTGTCCTCGATAGTTTGACTGTCGATGAGACCAAAATTTTGAAAGAGATACCCTAATTCATGACGGAAAAAATCACTAGCTCTGTATTGCCCCAGCTCCTTATCACGATAAAAAATCTTGCCAGCATAGGGTTCTAGTTTCCCCATCATATTCATCAATGTCGTTTTGCCACTGCCACTTGAGCCGATTAAGGCATAAACCTTTCCGGTCTCAAAAGTCATAGAGAGTTCTGAGAATAAATAACGCTCACCAAACTGCTTACTTACTGTTTCTAATCGAATCATCTTATGCTCCTTTCAAAATAATCATGGACATCTTGTTTTCTTTTTTCATTTGAATATGTAACTGTAAAATCGATAGCCCAATAAATAATAGCAAGACTAAAAATGCCAGTATTATCCCTACTCGAAAGAAAATACTGATAAAGAAACCAAACAAGAATACCATAAACTGAGCTAAGAGATAGTGTCGATGAATTTCTAAGAACCTTAACCCAGAAATGCGTTTAATAAAAATGACCCGTCTAAATTCTTCAAAGTAGAGTCGATTCATTGTATGAAACAACAAGATGGAGGTAGCTATCCCAAGCACAGCTCCAGCAAGCATTATCCAGCTTTCTCTTTTAAGATTATCCAACAAAGTTTGGTGAATCTCATGACCCGATTTTAGTTCTCCAACCCAATTATCAATTCCATATTGCTTAATAAGCGCTTTGGCATCCTTTAAGTTTTCAAAAAAGATGTAATCCCCTAGAAGTTTTTCCCAGTAACCGTAAGATTGCTCTCCTGTTGATTGAGGTGTGAAAACAACAATGATTGGATCTCTTAAAAACTGCTGATAAGAGATCGGAGTTGTGTTGTAGACAAATCTATCACGACCAGTTCTTAGATAGGATACAGTAGCCAGCATCTCTTGATGCTTCTCTTGGCTGGACATACGACGACTTATCTCTTCTTCAAAAACTGATTGATAGTGTTTCTCTTTTGAACGAAGCTTTTCGGGTAAGAGGAAAACAAACTCTCCCGTAGTTAATTGATTCAGTTTATGCTCAATTTTAGGTGAAAGGTCAATTTTTTGATGTTTCAAGTATTGAGGTGTGACCATTAAGACATTACCTTGCGGACTATAATCATGCCATTTCGTCGAAGAAGTAACGCTTTTCGCAGAGCTTATCCCGTTTTTCATAACTCTTTCCACTAACTGATGCTGTGATACAAAGGCACGATTTTCTGAAATTGCCTGATTTAAGAGATTAAACTAGACTTTTTGCTTACGAGTGATTTCTTCCTGACTTTGTCGTGGGTCCACACCATCACGACCCAGAGACAAGGTAATCAAGGAACTTTCTTGACGCCAAGCTACTTGCCCCTGTTCTTGCTTTTGCCAAGCCTTGGAATAAATAGAGGTTCGACTAACCCCGATAGAAACGATAATAACAGCTAACAATTGACCTATTAAAATAAGGCTGATAATGCCTCTAACTGGAATTTGGCCTTTAATGACCTGCATCAAAGGGATTTTTGTGATGCTAGTCGCAAATAGTACTACAAAAAATAAGCTAATAAAGAGAAGACAACTATTATAGAGGATTAATCCAGTGACTAGGGTCTTAAGGGCTATCAAAGGAAATGGGAAAAACGGTTTTAAAAGAACGGCAAAGAGCAATCCAAGAACCAATCCTATTAAGGTATGGATAAGATCTTGAGAAAAAGGTCTTAAAAAAATGTTCCATCTGTTTTCACCAGATATCAGCCGTATCCCAGCACTTCGTAAGTTTAGGATTTGACTGATTAGACTAAGCACTCCGAAGGTTAGTAGAAAAATCAATAAGGCAATCAACTGAAAGCCACTACTAAAGACAGAAGCTAATACACTAAGACTGGAAGGAAGATTGGGGTATAAATGTTCCAACCCTGCATGCTTAAGGACACTAGTCAAACGCTCAACAGTAAGATTGCCTCGGAAGATAAAATAGTTAGTGGCAAGACTACTTCTAGTAGCATCTTTGTGGTTTTTTTCAGAAAGATGCTCAGGTAATTTTCCTTGTCCAAATACGGTATAAGTAAAGACTGTCTTTCCCTCAGCGTCAGGCTCCTGATGCTGCATGGCAATGAGACTATCTGTTTCTTTCGCTAAATATGATAGTCTATCTGCAAGCTTTTCAAAACTTACCTCTGTCTTGGAAGTATGAACTGATACACTCGGGTAGTAATGGGAAACATACGTATCAGACCAAATAGTGAACATCCAAACTAAAAATAAACTAGTTAGCAAGTTGGATAACATAACAAAGAATCTTTTCATAAGCACTCCTCAATGTAGAATACATAGACACATCATTTTTGAGAGAGATCATATTATAATATCAAATCCCCTGCTTTATTAACTGTAAGCACTATAAACCTATGAGTCTAAGAAAATATTATCACAAACTCATAAAAAGCGAGTATGTCACAAAATGAATAGGTTACACTAAACTAGACAGAATTTATAAAGTGTTCTACACTAAAGAAAATAGGAGAATATTATGTCTAGAAAAATACGTCGCCACTTCACCGATGACTTTAAGCAACAAATCGTTGACCTTCACAATACAGGGATGAAACGAAGTGAGCTTATCAAAGAATATGAGTTAACCCCATCAACCTTCGATAAGTGGGTACGTCAGGCTAAAACAACTGGTTCCTTTAAAACTATTGATAATCTTACAGATGAGCAGCGTGAACTGATTGAACTCCGAAAGCGTAATAAAGAACTCGAAATGCAGTTAGATATCCTAAAGCAAGCGGCGGTGATTATGGCACGAAAAGAGAAGTAATCACTGCTAATAAAGACAAATATAGCATTTCAGCCATGTGTCGTTGGTTGAACATTCCTCGTTCTAGCTATTACTACAAGGCTGTTAAACCAGTCTCTGAAGCGGAACTTGAAGAAAATATCAAAGCTATTTTTCTCGAAAGTAAGGCCAGATACGGGGCTAGGAAAATCAAGAAATGTTTGGAAAATGAAGGCATCCAGCTGTCTCGTCGTCGGATTCGTCGCATCATGCACAAACTCAACTTAGTATCCGTTTATCAGAAAGCAGCCTTCAAGCCACATTCAAAAGGGAAGAATGTGGCAGCTATTCCTAATCACTTAGCCAGACAATTTCATCAAGAAAAGCCTCTAAATGCTTTAGTAACAGACTTAACCTACGTTCGTGTCGGTAATAGCTGGGCTTATGTTTGCTTGATTATTGATCTCTTCAATCGTGAAATCATCGGTTTGTCAGTTGGTTGGCATAAGACCGCCGAATTGGTTAAACAAGCGATTCAGAGCATCCCTTACGCTCTGACCAAGGTCAAGATCTTCCATTCTGATCGTGGGAAGGAGTTTGATAATCAGCTGATTGATGACATGTTGGAAGCTTTTGGAATCAATCGTTCTCTAAGCCAAGCAGGCTGTCCCTATGACAATGCGGTAGCTGAGAGCACCTATCGCGCTTTCAAAATTGAATTTATTCATCAAGAAACCTTTCAGTCACTGGAAGAATTAATCCTTAAAACGAAAGATTATGTGCACTGGTGGAATTACCATCGCATTCATGGCAGTCTCAACTACCAGACACCCATGACATGGAGATTAATTGCTTAAAGAAAAAAGCACTTTATAAATGTTGTACAGAAAAGTGTTGCCTTTTCAAGCGAGTATGTCACAAAACTTACTTTTTTGAGCTTCAAAACCTTTCCTTATTTCATTGAAAGCCTTTTTTTAATTATATTTTATCATAGCCTTATAAAGGCAACAATACTTTTATAACGTACAATATTTTTTAATCTTAGTCTTGGAATATCTTTATGTAACAACTCCTTGAGTCCTATTAACTAAGAGTTATATTCATTAAGACATTCAAAACATGTTGTTTAGATTTACGAACAAGCAATACCTAAAAACAGATTTTAAGAGAGGAAACAGCTTTCTAGAGAACTTTCACCCAGTTCCATAGCGACCTCTCCTTTAAGACAATGCTTTTTCTTATTTAATAGATAAATTCTATTATATTTTTTGACTACAAAATGGCTTGGATATCAAAAAAAGCATTTTGATTCTAAGACGCCATCAAAATGCTTGAGATAACTATACTGTTCATTTTACTTACTAATTGTCTTCATTATAGCTTTAAGGGAAACTATAATCTGAAACTACATTTTTTTGCCTAAGAAGCTTTTTCTTCCAGATGCGTCCTGTAATTAGACCATTACAATAACTTTTTTGGGAGCCACCTGAAATACTTGTTAGCTCAGTCATATTTATTATTGTTTTGTCATTGTCAAAATCTTTTCATTACTATAATTATCCCGGTTATTTTTATTAATTCTCACTACTTACTTTAGCAAAACAACTGTAAGAAGTACTATTAAATTCTGCAGAGAATGGATAACAATAGGAAATCTTAAATCCTTACTTGTTTGATAAGCTATTCCATATAACAAAGAACTGATTAATTGAGTATTAAATATAGAGTCATTTCCATGAATATACGAAAATATCACCGATGTCACAATGATGCTTAACCAAAAGGAAACGCGTGATAACTTTTCTTGCAATATTCCTCGAAATAAAAGCTCCTCCAAGATTGGTTGAGAAACTACAGTCGTAAAAGAAATAATATGAATTTTACTGGCTGATAAGACATTTCTGAAATTTGGTCTGGTACAAATCCTACGTTATAACCATTCCCAATAAATAAAAGCATTAAATAGAGTAACGTTACTAAAAGTGTTACCGATACATATATCACTAAAGGTTTATACGCTATCTCTTTTTCCTTAAACTGATCGATACTCAAATCTACACCAAAGCATCTCGCTAAGAGTGATAGTAAATAAAGGCAAAGCATTATAAAAACAATGCAAATTATTACTCTTAAAAAATCTCCATCGATCCCTGGACTAAGATTAATCCGTTCATTATTAAATGTAGCAACAACCGGAGTTTGAATAAAAATAGTCATAAATATAAAGAATATCATTGACATAATAAAGGTAAGACACTTCTTAAAGACACCACTCATTCTATTTACTCCTATTTAACATTTACCAATCGTCTTGTTTTTTGATCAAATCATACTCCGACAAAATTTATGATTTCATTTTAAAAATATCAATTAACACCATGTTGCTACACCACAAACTGCTTTTCCAGCTGTATCCATACTTTTCTGATACCTTTGCCTACTCTATACCAAAAATCATAAGCTTCATTATCGCCACTTGTTACGTGGCTCAAATCAGTTGTCGTTAATGGTTTAACTTTTTTATTAGTCATTTGATTCTTCAATTTTTTCATTCAATCATCACATCAGCAAATTTGCCATTAATATTACTGTGATTAAGATATTTGTCAATATATGAGCAATTACACTGTCTCTCAATCTTCTTGAACGATAATATAAGACACTATACAATAAGCCACCTACAAAATAATCAAGTAGGGAGAAGGAGACGGTGTAGGTATGAGCAAATGCAAAAATGAATGCCGAGAGAGACAGATTGAAGTATTTATTATCTGGATACAACCTTATCAAACTCTCCAGAAAAATTCCTCTAAAAAGCATCTCTTCCAAAATTGGTCCAAACATATGAATACCAACCATCATAAACCACATATTGGCAGAGAAGAGTTCCTGTATAATATCTTCATTATTGGCAGAATGCACATCAAATCCCATAGCCAGTAAACTTGAGTTTATACCAATAACTAGAAGGAACGACAACACTGTCCATTGCAGTGTGGTTCTTAAAGATATATTTTGATTTCTAGGGATATTGGGAAAACATTTCCTTCTAATAAGAGACAATACACCAAATATTAATAAAAAAACTGCTAATCCTATCAGGATTTTGCAAACAGTATTGTTTTCAAAATAATTCATTCCCAAATAAGTTGGAATTTGAATCACCAAACTTAGTAAGATTGTTAAAAAAATCAAGAAAAAAAGTTTTAGTAACTTCATATGAGTCTCCTTGAGCACAAAATGTTACTCCTTCAGCTGCCCCTACCATACCACTCAAAAAATAATGTCATCTCAAGTCTCAACAAAAAAGAATTGATTTCACCACGAGAACTCTTACGATTTTCTATATAATCCTAATATGAAAATAACAAAAATGATACCCGTGGTGCTAGTTAATCTCAAAATACAATAAAAAGCCCAAAAGGACTATACTGTAAGTGCCTACACAAACAGGAGGTTAGTCCAAATGAGCCACTTACAGTATACAGCTAAATCCCATCACTTACAATGGAATATGCGTCAACTATCAAAAATTTGTTCTCAGTTTTATCAAGATTATTGTCCGGAAGACTTCAAACACCGTCGTAACGTCTGTCTGTCCAAAGTTTCAGACCAATCTCTTCTAGTTTTACTGCTATTACAAGCTGAACTAGGTATTAAATCACAACGTCACTTTTATAGGATTTGTCAGCTATTTCCCTGCGGTACATTACTAGAAAGAAGTCGCTTTAATAGGCGTGCAAGACAGTTGATTTGGCTGGTTCAAGTGATTCGTCAGGCAATGAACACTCAAATTTCTCCCAATACCATTGTTATTATAGACAGCTTTCCTTTGCCACTTTGTCAATCTATTCGTAACCACAGGGTCAGACTTTTCAATGGGATAGCTAATATTGGTTACACCGCCTCTAAACATATGTGGTTTTACGGTTTTAAGGTTCACATGCTAGTGACCTTATCAGGCTACATTCTGAATTATGTTGTCAGCCCAGCCTCTGTTCATGATATTAAGGCAGTTTACGAGTTGCTAGAAAGGTGTGAACAATCCGTCATTTTAGCAGACTTAGGTTACCTTAACCGTGAGCTGAAAGATGAGTTGAAGCAAAATGGCTATCACCTCTGGACTCCCTTGCGTCAAAATATGGAAGGGGCTAAACAGCATAATCATTGGAAACTAATGGCTATGAGACGAACCATTGAGACTAGATTTTCAGAACTTTGTTCCCTTTTTGATATGGAACGAACACTGGATAGGGGCATGACAGGGCTGCAATTGAGGATTGAACAAATCATACTAGCTTACAATTTGAGATATTTTGAAATTAACTAGCACCATGGGTAAAATGATATATCCCATAAAGAAGAAATTGATGTGATGATAAATTAAAAAGAGAATAAAGAAAGTGTTTATTCCAGTAATTTCAATAATTCTATTATGTTTATCAGAACCTTTTAGTGATAAATAAATCAAATAAATTTGAAAAATCGAAATGATGATTAGCAAAAAATTCTCCATACTCAGCCACCTGAAGCTTTATAGGCAAAATATCCTGTAATAATAGCAGCTATAATAATTGCATCGTATGTTTTCAAAATGGATAGCAATCTCAAAAACCATTCAAGACTAAGATATGCTACTGTCGCAATAACTCCTAATCCAAAAAACCAAGAAAAATATTAGTCTTATTTTCATTCATAGTAACTCAAAACTCTCTTAGTATTCTTTCTCGTTATAACCAAAATCAGCTAAGTCTAGCTTTTTGTCTCGCCAATTTTTCTTGACTTTGACCCAAGTTTCTAAGTAGACCTTGTCACCTAGCATGAGTTCAATATCACGACGGGCCATTTGACCTATCTTTTTCAACATAGCACCTTGCTTGCCTATGATGATTCCTTTTTGGCTGTCACGTTCAACCATAACAGTCGCTCTGATATGTACTTTATCAGTTTCGTCATCTCGCTTCATGGATTCCACCACTACTGCAACTGAGTGGGGAACTTCTTGCTTGGTTAGATGCAAGACCTTTTCACGAATCATTTCTGATACCAAGAAACGCTCAGGATGATCAGTGATTTGGTCTTCTGGGAAATATTGGAAACCTTCTTCTAAGTTGGCTTTCAAGATTTCCATCAAACGGTTAACATTGTTGCCCTGTGTTGCAGAAATAGGAACAATTTCTTTAAAATCCATTTGACTACGAAAATCATCAATTTGCTCTAAGAGCTGATCTGGGTGGATTTTATCAATCTTATTGATGACTAAAATAACGGGAATCTTTGCAGCTTTTAGGCGTTCTATAATCATATCATCGCCCTTACCACGCTTTTCATCAGCTGGCACCATAAAAATCACCGTTTCAACTTCACGCAAGGTGCTATAGGCTGATTCAACCATGAAATCTCCAAGGGCCGTTTTAGGCTTATGGATACCTGGTGTATCAATGAAGACAATCTGTTCGGTCTCAGTGGTGTAAATCCCCATGATTTTGTTACGCGTTGTTTGCGCCTTATCACTCATGATGGCAATTTTTTGCCCCATGACATAGTTTAAAAATGTTGATTTTCCAACATTTGGTCGCCCTAAAATGGCTACAAAGCCTGATTTAAATCCCATAAGTTTTCCTTTTTAGTTTCCAAATAAGATGCCCCAAATTTTTGGAGCAAAGATAATAATTCCAGTAAGAACAGCATAAAACGATATGACAAGTACTGCTCCTGCTGCCATATCCTTGGCATTTTTAGCTAGCATGGAAAAGTGATAGTCACTAGCCAAATCTACCACATTTTCAATGGCTGAATTGACAATTTCTAAGGTGATGACTAAAAAAATAGCCAACAAAAGAAAGAGCCATTCTATGGCTGAAATCCCAAAAATAATCCCTGCTAAACTTGCTAAGACGGCTGATACCAGGTGACTTTTTAGATTTCTCTCTTCTCTAATGGCCGTTAGAACTCCTGTCAGAGCAAATTCCAAACTAGCCGTTACGGTTCTGTTTTTCCATTTACGCTTAGTGTTATTGTCGTGTAAGGCCATAAGCAGTCAAAATCTCTTCTTGTAAGGTGAACATTTCTTTTTCTTCTTCAGGGGTGTAATGGTCATAGCCATTGATGTGTAAAAAGCCATGCACCGCAAGAAAACCCATTTCACGTTCAAAGGAATGGCCGTATTCTGCTGCTTGCTCTTGCGCCTTATCCACAGAAATAAATAATTCTCCAATATAAGCATCAAACTCAGACATCATTTCTGCCAAGTCAGGATCTGCTTCTAAGTCCTCTTGGTCAAATAAAATAGGTGTTTCTGGCTTATACTCTAAAGAAATCACATCTGTCGGACGATCCGTATCACGGTATTCTAAATTCAATTCGTGACTTCTTTCATTGGTCACGAAGGTAACAGACATTTCTTTTTCTTCTTTGCCTTTGCCGGTTTTTTGAGCAGCAAAATTGAGCAAATCAATGGTTTGCTCAATAATCTCTTGCGAAACTTGTCCCGTTTCGTCAATCATCTCAATATACATAATATCAGATTTTAGAAGATAACTTTTAAACTGTGTATGTCAATATACCTCATCAGCCAAAGGCTTAAGCCATCATCTTCTCATCCTTTCAATAATCTTTTGATAGTTCTAACTTCCATTATACCACAAGGCAATAAAAAAAGGGAATGGTACCCCATCCCTTCTCATAAGCCTTTAGTGACTGACAAGATTATTTCTGTATAATGCCTGCAACTCTCTTGTGTAAATGTGGCAAAAGCTCTCTTTCAAACCATGGATTTTTAGCTAACCAAATCTGGGTGCGAGGCGATGGATGAACGAGGGGAAAGACATTTGGTAGGTAGTCTTGAAAATGATGGACCGTTTCTGTTAGATTTTTGTAGCTTTGGTCCATCAGATAGTAACGCTGAGCATACCACCCCACTAGAATAGTTAATTCTAATTGTGGCATTTTTGCCAATAATGGTGGGTGCCACTTGGCAGCAAATGCTTTACGAGGAGGTAAGTCCCCAGCCTTTCCTTTACCTGGATAATAAAAATCCATTGGTAAAATACCAAATAATCCAGAATTATAAAATGTCTTGTCATCTACGCCAAGCCACTCTCGAAGCCGGACACCACTTCTATCATTCCAATAAAGTCCTGTTTCTTGAGCAACAATCCCAGGAGCCTGTCCCACAACAAGGATTTTGGCTGTTTCTGGAGCCGTGTAGAGGGGCTTTATCCCTTTTTTTGTATAATACTGGTTATCTGGGTCTGACATGATCGCTTGACAAATAGCATCCATATCACTCTCCTTATATAGCAATTTCTCCTCAAAAACTGGAGTTACTTGTCATCATCTTCTGGCAATTCACCAATCACTTCGTAGCTAGTTAAAGCAGATTTGGGTTTGCTTTCTTCAATAGCTTTTTGAAGTTCTTTTGTTGCTTTATCCTCATAGGCATTAATGATTTCTGCCACAACGGGGTGTCTGACCACATCTTTAGCTGAAAAATACACAAAATCAATGGCTTTAATGTGACTTAATTTTTGAGCAGCATCAATCAGACCAGATTTGACTTGACGCGGTAAATCAATCTGACTGGTGTCACCATTAACAATCATTTTAGAATTGAAACCAAGTCGAGTAAGAAACATTTTCATTTGCATGATGGTTGTGTTTTGAGCTTCATCCAAAATGACAAAGGCATCATCCAAGGTACGCCCACGCATATAGGCTAAAGGAGCAATTTCAATAATGTCGCGTTCCATCAAACGCGTAGTCTGCTCTTTTCCTAGAATCTGATAAAGTGCATCATAGACTGGTCTCAAGTAAGGATCTACTTTTTCTTTCAGGTCACCTGGTAAAAAGCCAAGGCTCTCACCCGATTCTACAGCAGGGCGCGTCAAAATAATACGCTTAACTTGACCACGTTTTAAAGCAGTAACCGCTAAGGTAACGGCTAAAAAGGTCTTACCGGTACCCGCAGGACCAATCCCAAAGACCACATCATGACGTTTGACACTGTCAACATAGGCTTTTTGACCTAGCGTTTTAACACGGATAGGCTTTCCAAAATTATCCTTAATGATTTCTTCTTCATAAAGGGTAACAAACTTGTCGATTTGACCAGACTCAACCATTGATAGGGCAGTGACCACATCAGAAGTATTGACAATCATCCCTCGAGCAACCAATATAAGGAGGGCTTGAATGGTCTGTCTTGCCAGCTCAACCGAAGATTGGTCATCTCCAATAATCTGGACACGTTCCGTTCTGGCATGAATAATCACTCCTAAATGATCTTCCATTACTTTTAGATGTCGCTCATTAGTCCCAAACAAAGCCAAGACATCATCTGGGTGATTTAGTGTTGTATCAACAGAATACTCTTGCAAATAGAGTCCCTCTTTCTTTATTTTCTACCTAGTATTATAACAAAAATCTACTGAAATGTAGGATTTTATCTTCAGTTCACCTTTTAGCTCACTTGCATCTTTCTCATTTTATTTTTATGAAAGCGTTGACTATTATAGTTTTCTCTGTTAGACTATTTAATTGTTATGATACTTTAATAAAAATTTATCAATTGATGATACACCAAAACAACGAGGAGTAAGTTATGATTCACCACTATGAACAAGAGCACCCTGAGACCTTTGCTCGATTTTTAAAACGCCAAAAAGTCGTTTTCTTAATTGCCTTTTTTGGTTATGTTTGTGCCTATTTGGTACGTAATAACTTTAAGTTAATGTCTAATACCATTATGATAACTAACGGTTGGGATAAGTCACAAATCGCTACCCTCCTATCTTGCTTGACCGTCTCTTATGGATTAGCGAAGTTTTACATGGGAGCTTTGGGAGATCGTGTTAGTTTACGCAAATTATTTGCAACTAGCTTAGGGGCTAGTGCCTTAATTTGTATCTTGATTGGTTTTTTTCCACACCTCTATGTTGACACTAGGGATTCTGCTTTTTCTTTGTGGTGTGGTGCAAGGAGCCTTGGCTCCAGCTTCTCAAGCTATGATTGCTAATTATTTTCCTAATAAAACCCGCGGTGGTGCCATTGCTGGTTGGAACATTTCACAAAATGCCGGTTCTGCCCTCTTACCTTTGACCATTGCGTCATTCACTAGTGCTGGCTTGGTTGTTCCAGAAACAGGAAATATCTTATTAGCTTTCTTAATTCCTGGGCTATTTGTCTTAGCCTTTGCTGCTATTTGTTGGAAATTTGGTGGAGATAACCCTGAAACCGAAGGTCTGGACTCTTTACGAACAATGTTTGGTGAAGCAGGGGAGTCAAATGTGGCTTCTGAAGAAGAAAAAGGTAACCTCAGCTATTGGCAATTGATTTGGAAATACGTTTTTTGTAACCCATCCTTACTATTAGTAGCTGCTGTGAATGTGGCACTATACTTCGTTCGCTTTGGTATCGAAGACTGGATGCCTATCTATCTCACCGAAGTCGCTAACCTGCCAGAGGCTAAAATTCATTTTGCGATCTCCATTTTAGAATGGGTTACTATCCCAGGATCTTTGATTTTTGCTTGGTTAGCCGTTAAATACCCTAATAAGATGGCTAAGATTGGTGTTATTGGACTCTTTGCCATGTCTGGTATTGTCTTTGTCTACGAATACATCACAGCTAGCGGGGCACCTGACTACCTCTTCTTGTTAATCATTTCAGGTATTTTAGGATCACTTATCTATGGCCCTCAATTAATTGTTAACATTTTAACCATCAACTGAAAAGGCAACACTTTTCTGTACAACATTTATAAAGTGCTTTTTTCTTTAAGCAATTAATCTCCATGTCATGGGTGTCTGGTAGTTGAGACTGCCATGAATGCGATGGTAATTCCACCAGTGCACATAATCTTTCGTTTTAAGGATTAATTCTTCCAGTGACTGAAAGGTTTCTTGATGAATAAATTCAATTTTGAAAGCGCGATAGGTGCTCTCAGCTACCGCATTGTCATAGGGACAGCCTGCTTGGCTTAGAGAACGATTGATTCCAAAAGCTTCCAACATGTCATCAATCAGCTGATTATCAAACTCCTTCCCACGATCAGAATGGAAGATCTTGACCTTGGTCAGAGCGTAAGGGATGCTCTGAATCGCTTGTTTAACCAATTCGGCGGTCTTATGCCAACCAACTGACAAACCGATGATTTCACGATTGAAGAGATCAATAATCAAGCAAACATAAGCCCAGCTATTACCGACACGAACGTAGGTTAAGTCTGTTACTAAAGCATTTAGAGGCTTTTCTTGATGAAATTGTCTGGCTAAGTGATTAGGAATAGCTGCCACATTCTTCCCTTTTGAATGTGGCTTGAAGGCTGCTTTCTGATAAACGGATACTAAGTTGAGTTTGTGCATGATGCGACGAATCCGACGACGAGACAGCTGGATGCCTTCATTTTCCAAACATTTCTTGATTTTCCTAGCCCCGTATCTGGCCTTACTTTCGAGAAAAATAGCTTTGATATTTTCTTCAAGTTCCGCTTCAGAGACTGGTTTAACAGCCTTGTAGTAATAGCTAGAACGAGGAATGTTCAACCAACGACACATGGCTGAAATGCTATATTTGTCTTTATTAGCAGTGATTACTTCTCTTTTCGTGCCATAATCACCGCCGCTTGCTTTAGGATATCTAACTGCATTTCGAGTTCTTTATTACGCTTTCGGAGTTCAATCAGTTCACGCTGCTCATCTGTAAGATTATCAATAGTTTTAAAGGAACCAGTTGTTTTAGCCTGACGTACCCACTTATCGAAGGTTGATGGGGTTAACTCATATTCTTTGATAAGCTCACTTCGTTTCATCCCTGCATTGTGAAGGTCAACGATTTGTTGCTTAAAGTCATCGGTGAAGTGGCGACGTATTTTTCTAGACATAATATTCTCCTATTTTCTTTAGTGTAGAACACTTTATAAATTCTGTCTAGTTTAGTGTAACCTATTCAAACTTTGTTCCTTTAAATGTAGCTGGAACGGCTATAGGATTCGTTGGTGTAACAGCTTACCTTATTGGTAATATGGGAGCTAACTGGTTAATGCCTATCTTAACGGATAGTTTTGGTTGGTTCTGGTCATACGTTGTCGTTGCAGGCCTCTCTGCTTTCTCTGCAGTAGGCTACCTTCTTCTAGCGAAACACGAGGAAGAATTAGTTAAAGAATAAGACAAAAATCAAAAACACACCCCTTGAGGGATGTGTTTTTTTGTAGGTCAAGATAAAATGACTTAAAGTAAATGCGCTTCTTTTAGTAATTCTTCCGCAAAAGTTCCCTGTAACTTCTTGTAACCAATCTTCTCAATTAAACCAGGTATTGGAAGGTCCATCTCTTTAAGGGCTTTTTTATCATTGAGATAATAGAAGGATTTCAAGAGCTCACGAACATCATAAATGGAGTTAAAGACTTCAGGAATCCCTCTTTCCACATTCAAAAGACTGTAAACAGCTTCCATGGCTGTACGAATAGAATATTCTGTAGTAAAGACGGTATCGCGTGATGGTGATTCTGCAAAATTACCAATAAAAGCGAGGTTGATTGAATCATCTGGAATGACTTTAGGACGGTCACCTGTCACACGCGGCATAAAGTAACTGGTAATATAAGGCATGTAAACTGGAACCGTATTAATAGACTCTTGACTAGCCAGTGTTTTGATTTTTTCTTCTGGCACACCGAGGTGATAGAGCCATTCTTCAGTGATTTCTTGTCCCGTACACTCTTCAATTTTCTTATGCACAAAATTCCCTTCGACATTGGAATATAGTCCATATAACCAAACAGTGCTTTCTTGTTCTGTTTGTTCTTTAAAATGTGGTTGACGATGAATGGCAAAACTCAACATCCAATTGGAGTCAACAATGGTAATAATACCGCCCGTATTGACCTTACCATCATGTAAATCACGATGCGTCAACCGTTCAATATAAGGTTCTATAGCTGGATTCTTGATGGTTGCTGTGGCTGATACAAACCAACTTTCTGCAGGAAGGTCCTTATAAAAGACTTTAGGATGCCCAAACTCATCTGACTGCGCTGCTAAGTTCTCCCATAAATTCCAAGAGCCACCCAATTCTTTATTAGGTTTAGCCACTTCATGGTGGCTACCATAATTAGTACTTTCAGTGATAGAGCCATTGGTTACAAAAACCAAGTCATCAGGACTTAATTCGATTTTTTGAGCCTCTCCTGAGACGGTTAATTGAATGGATTTAGCAACTTTTTGACCTGCTTCAAGATCAACCGTTATACCAGTTACCTTACTATCAAATTGGAAAGTCACCCCGTGTGATTCCAAATAAGCAAGAATAGGTTTAACCATTGAATCGTATTGATTGTACTTATTAAATTTCAATGATGTGAAATCAGGAAGACCATCAATATGATGAATGAAACGCATAGCATATCGACGCATCTCAACAGCAGAATGCCATTTTTCAAAAGCAAACATGGTTGCCCAATAAATCCAAAAATTACTCTGGAAGAATTCTTTTGAGAAAAATTCTTCAATGGTTTGGTCTCCCAAAGAATCCTCTGTCTTCATAATGAGATTAATCAACTCTTTAGAGTGTTTTCCTAAGGTATACTGGCCGTCATCATCTACACGATTGCCCCTTTTATGAATCAGACGACAATTAGATGAGTTTGGGTCATCTTTATCTAACCAGTAAAATTCATCAAGATAGGATGCTCCTGGTATTTCAAGTGATGGAATAGAACGGTACATATCCCACATACACTCAAAATGGTTCTCCATTTCACGACCACCACGTGTCACAAATCCTAGTTCTGGTTTTTTGATTCCATCTAAGGAGCCACCCGATAGCGACAATTCTTCAAAGATATGAATGCGGTCACCTTGCATCTGTCCATCTCGGATTAAAAAGACCGCTGCTGCTAGACCAGCTAATCCAGAACCCACTATGTAAGCTGATTTACGATCAACGCCTGCTGGTTTACGAGGATTAGCAAATGCTTCATAATTTCCACTACTATAATACATCTTAAGACCTCCTTGAATCACTCAACGAAACAAAAGAATCTAATGATGATAGGAAAAATCGTGACCTGAGTTTCTTTAAATGGCTAAAGTCTCAAGTACGATTACCCCTCTTAAAAGATTATCCTTACTTTTAGAGAATAATCCCCTACTCACAAGAAGTTCGGATTTTATTCCCCTTTAATACTGCCTATTTTACTCCTTCTTAAGAACTTGTGCTAACGAAAACTGTCATCTTTGAACTTTTTTAGAAAGTGTGACAAAACTGTCTAAAAAGAAAAAACCACGCCTAAGCGTGATTTTAAAATGAATCAAATATCCTGATTAAGAGTCTTCATTTGAAAACTTACTTCCTAACCAAAAGCTTTCTTTAACCTATTAGCCATTAAAAGAAACGTGAACATGGTCATAATGGTTTTGAGTTTGATCACCACGATCAGGCATCGGATTCCATGTATTGGCAGGTCCATAAATGTTTTGGAAAGGCGCATAGAAATGTTGCTTCCAAATCACATAAGAAATCCCTTTATCGCTCATATGGTCAATAGCGTATTGGGCAACACTATCTCCTGTAGCAGAACTATTTTCGACCATAAAATCAATAGCTAAGCCTTTTCCGTGATCTCCTGGATCTCCTGGACGATAACCACTAAATGAGGTAATGCCAAAAGCTGATGCCACTTCTTCTTTAAAGGCAGCTGTTTGTGGTTGTAAGCCAGCATCCATTGGATTGTAAGCATGATTTGGAGCATAGCTTAGTCCATTTGATGTTGCGATTGCAGTTGTGTCAACTGGCGCTGCTACTTCAGCTTCAGGCGCAGCTTCTTCTGGCATTTCTTGAGCAGGAGCTTCTTGTGCTGCTGGCTCTGTAGCTACAGCTTCTACCTCAGTAGTTTCTTCTACTGGGACTTCAGCTGGGACTTCTGGAGCCACTGAAGCTTCAACTGGCTCTTCTCCAGCCATCAATTCAGCTGGAACTTCACCAGACTGATCTGCTGCTTGAGCTGGATTTTCAATGACTTCAGAGCTTGTTGCTTCTTCTTGACTTGGAGCTTGCTCAGCTACTGGGACTTCTTCTGTCACCTGCGTGGTTTGAGGAGCTTGTGATTGCAAGTCATCTACCTGAACAGTAGTATTGTCATATGTAACTTGATTAGTCTCTAAGTTTGCACTTGCTACTGGAGCCGTAGCTTCTTGTGCTGATGGTGGAGCTACTGTTAAAGAAGTCGCTTCTTTTTGATTATTGTAGCTAGCTGTAATGACTGTATCTGGGAAAATCAAATCAATATTGATAATATTATTGATATTTCCAAGGACATGAACATCAATATCCATAGCTTCTGCAATAGTACTAAGGGTATCACCATATTTGACCACATAGGTCTGTGTCCCATTTTCGTTTTTGACTTCTGCTTTAATTTCAGCAAGAGTACGTGGCGTCCATACTTGTGCTTCTGCAGTTGCTAGGGGAACCATTGATAATACAAGGGTTGAAGCAAATAAACTCTTTTTATTAAAAATCATGATATCTTCCTTTTTAGTTATCTTATTTCTGCTATACATAATACCATAAATTTTCCCTTAAAAAGGGGATGTCATGCTATTGAAAGGAAGTGATGTCAACCTGTAATCTTTAGAGACTTTTGTTACAGAAAAAGCAAAACAAAAATCCATGTGTAAAGGCATGGATTTTTCAGCTATCGGCTACTTAATGGGCTAAATAATCTTCCCAAATACGGTCAAAGTCTCCTAGATTAAACGAAAAACGAGCCTCATCTTCTAAATAACGGCTTATGGTTTCAAAGTCACTACTATGTTTTGGAAAAGTGGTATCATCAAAGGCCAAGTCAGCTAAAATGGCACTTGGTGGATTTGACTTGGCATGACGTTGCGTCATCAACCAGGTGTAAAAAGATTTTCTCATGACCAGTTCTCCTCCAAAAAGCGGTGACGAATCGCACTGCTTTGCTCATAGCGACATGGATTTTTACGATAAAACCCTTGATGTCTGTCCTCTGCTGGGTAAAAAGGCTCTGCTGGCTCAATCGTAGTGACAATGGGTTGATCAAATCGACCTGAGGCTGACAAAGCCTCCTTTGAAGCTTCTGCAATAGTCTTTTGGCGACCATCGAAATAATAAATCACAGGCCTGTAGTTATCTCCGCGATCTTCAAATTGTCCAAAAGCATCGGTTGGATCTGTCTGCGCCCAGTAAATCTCAACCAATTCAGCAAAACTGACTTTCTCAGGATCAAAGATAATTTCTACGGCTTCTGTATGTCCTGTTGTTTTGGAACAAACTGCTTCATAAGTCGGATTTGGCACATGACCTCCTGTATAACCGCTTCTGACAGATAAAATGCCTTCTTTTTCTTCAAAAGGTTGTACCATACACCAAAAACAGCCACCTGCAAATATCGCTCTTTCCAAACTCTACACTCCATTTCTTTTAAACTTGCTTTTGTGGTCTCATTGTAACCAAAAAGCTTGCCTGAGGCAAAGCTTTTTGGTTAGATTAATTCGGTTCCTGAAGCATCTTGTTTGATGCGCTTAGCTTTCATCAAACCACCAAGAGCTTTTTTAAATTGGCCTTTTGAAATACCAAAAGTGGCTTTAATGTCTTCTGGTGACGATTTGTCATTAAGGGTCATAAAGCCACCGGCTGACCCCAAGTATGTCAAAATCATTTGAGCATCATTTTCTAACATTTCAAAAGAGCGCGGCTTCAAGGATAAGTTAAGAGTACGATCAACCTCTCTAAAACCAATAACCCTAGCGTCTAAAACCTGTCCTAAACGTGGCTCAGAAAAACGCTCACTTGGATGAATAAATCCAAGCATGTTATTTTCAGGAAGATAGACAAAGGTTCCAGTCAATTTGAGGCGGTAAACAATAGCTGGCCAGTTCTGGTTTTGCATATTGTTGTAAGCTGGACTAGCTAACTTTTGGAATACTTCTGGTTCTGCCGGCAAGCCCCACAAACGGTCTTTTTTGTCCACGGTCAAGGTGATGTAAAGTCTATCACCCTTTTTAGGCCAAAGCTCTTTCATTTCTGGTAAGACATCCAAGGAAACGACAATTTCTTTATCTGGGATACCCACATCCACGAAAACCCCTAAATCACGACGGACATCAGTGACTTCGCCCCAACCATAAGAGGTTCTAGTAGCCTTAATGTCTTTTGTGGTCAAGCGTCCTTTTTGTTTGATATCAGTGTAGGCAAAGCCTGTCACCATATCGCCTACCTTGTGCTCACCTTCTTCCTTTGCCAAGGCAAAGATGAAGCCTTCTTTTTGGACAAAATAAGATTTGTCATTTTCTTCTCGGATTAAGCCAGTAATCACGGTTGCCAGTATATCATTCATATCTTTCATCTTTCTTTAAAAAAGGCAGGGACAAGTCAAAAACAAATGCTTCTGGCTTTGTCGCCTACCTTTCCTTACGCTATGTTACTTAAGTTCAATCACAAGCTTTTGGAAAGGCTTTTGGGATTAAACAGAAAGTAGTTCTGTTTCCTTGTCAGCTGTCATCTTGTCAATTTCTTTGATGGCATCATCAGTTGCTTTTTGAATATCTTTTTCTAAAGTTTTCAATTCATCTTCAGTGATTTCTTTGGCTTTTTCTTGCTTTTTAGCATCATCCATAGCATCGCGGCGGATGTTACGAATGGAAATTTTAGCATTTTCACCCACTTTTTTCACTTCTTTAGCCAGTTCTTTACGCGTTTCTTCCGTCAATGCTGGAATGACTAAACGAATCACAGAACCATCATTAGCTGGTGTGATTCCTAAATCAGAAGCATTAAGAGCACGTTCAATATCTTTGATAGATGATTTGTCAAATGGTGAAATCAATAGCACACGCGCTTCTGGCACTGTAATGGATGCCAATTGGTTCAATGGCGTTGGAGCGCCGTAATATTCCACTTTGATACGGTCCAAGAGACTAGCATTCGCACGTCCAGCACGGATACTTGCGTACTCGCGTGAAAGGGAATGATGTGATTGTGCAAAGCGTTCTTTAGCTGTTTCAATAATTGCATTAGCCATGGTAGGTTACTCTCCTTTTTCTATGTCATTTTTGCTTTAATCACAAACTTTATTTGATACGGTCGTTCCGATGTGCTCACCAAAGACCACTCGTTTGATATTGCCAGCTTCATTCATATTAAAGACAACCAAATCAATATCATTGTCCATGGAAAGGGTTGAAGCGGTAGCATCCATAATTTTTAGACCACGTTTGATGACTTCACCGTGGGTTAACTCATCAAACTTAACGGCATTAGCATCTTTTTTAGGGTCTGCATTATAGACACCATCAACACCATTTTTAGCCATTAAAATGGCATCTGCTTCAATTTCAGCAGCACGTAGCGCAGCAGTCGTATCCGTTGAAAAATAAGGTGAGCCAATACCAGCACCAAAGACGACAATACGTCCTTTTTCCAAGTGTCTCAAGGCACGCCCACGAATATAGGGTTCTGCCACATTTTGCATAGGGATAGCGGTTTGTACCCGCGTGTCAACTCCATAATGTTGCAAGCTATCTGCCATGACAAGAGCATTCATCACTGTCCCAAGCATACCCGTGTAGTCTGCTTGAACACGATCCATGCCAGCTTCTGCAGCAGGTTCTCCGCGCCAAAGGTTTCCGCCGCCAATAACAAGTGCAATCTGAACACCTGAATCATGCAATTCAGCAATTTCTTTTGCAATCGATTGAACGGTAGGAATGTCAATACCGACACCTTTATCTCCCGCTAATGCCTCACCAGATAACTTAATTAATATGCGTTGATATTTAGGTTCCACTATTATGTTCTCCTTATTTTGTCCTTACTATTCTACCACAAAAGCAAAAATTTTAATAGGGCAATGACAGCCACTTAAACGTTTTCTTTCTGGATTGCTTGATAAGTTTTAGACAAATAAAAGGGTAAAAGCAAGTCTTTATTAACTAAAGTTCAAACAAGAACTGGAACAAACCGATTTCAAGAAACTATGATTTTCGACAAGCATGCCGTCTTTCATGACGAAAAGCTGATCACAAATAGCCTGACAAATCTTAGGATCGTGAGAAATCATAATATAGCTAAGCTGGTAGCGATTCTTTAGCTCATCTAAGAGTTCCAACAATTTCACTTGTGTCAAAGGATCCAATGCACTTAAAGATTCATCAAAGATAATGACTTTTGGTTTCAAGAGTAATGCTCTTGCGATACACAGCCGCTGCAACTGCCCTCCACTAAGCTGTCTAGCTTTTTGACTTAAACAAACCTTATCTAATCCAACAGCTTGTAAGATATCTCTTAAAGCTTGGTCCTGAACTTGACTTGGCAAGGCTTCTTTAAGAACTTGCGAAACGCTAAATCGTGGATTAACTGCATTAAGAGCGTCCTGAAAAACCAAAAGAATTTTGGGACCATCCACTTTTGGGTTATAGCGCTTATCATCAACTAAAATGCTACCTGAAGTCGCTGTTTCCAACCCAACAAGAAGACGAGCTAAGCTAGTCTTGCCAGAACCACTTTTCCCCATGATGCCCATGACTTGTCCTTGTGCTAAGCGAAAGTTGCAGTCTTTTAAAACCCACTCACTACCATAGCGTTTTCCAACATGCTTACAAACTAGCATAGCTAATCTCTCCCCATATTCGTGATTGGTTCAGCAAAGACTTGGTGTAAGCCTCTTTAGGTTGACTAAAGACAGCTTCTGTCAATCCTTGCTCTACTATGTGACCTTTGTTGATGACCATCAACTGTCCACCTAAAGCTTGCGCTAACTGAAAATCGTGAGTTACGGTAATCAAGGTTTTGCCTCTATCTTGCAATTCTTTTAAAATCGTAAACAGATTTGAACAATTATGACAATCAAGTGCCGACGTCGGCTCATCTAAAATAATCATTTGTGGATCAAGGCAAAGGATAATGGCTAACATGACACGTTGTAGCATACCACCACTAAGCTCAAAAGGGTACTTTTTAAACAGAGCGTCTGCATCTTGTAAGCCCAAGCGTTGCATCCAATCCAAGACTTGTGTTAAACAAGCTTTCTTTGATTTTTGCTCATGGCTTAAAGTGGTCTCAAGCACATGACTTCCAATTTTTTGAAAAGGATTAAACATGGCCATTGGATTTTGAACTAGATAAGCAATCCGTCGACCTCTGATTTTTTGCCATTCTTTAGAAGTCAATTGCCTCAGATTAATCCCTTGATAATGAATATCTCCTTTTAAAGTCATTTCTTGCGGGTATTACCCAAGCAATAGCTTGGTTAACAGCGTCTTTCCTGATCCACTTTCTCCGATAATAGTCAAAGACTCTCCCTTATTTAACTCAAAATTAAAGTCTTTCAAGAAAGCAATGTCCCCTAAATTTAAGGACACGTTGTTAACAATTAATTTTTCCATCTTATCATCCTATCTTTTTGGTCAAGCGCTTCTCCTAGGCTATTGAAAACAAAAACAGTTATAAAAATAGCTATTCCTGGTGAGATCATCATCCAGGTGGCCACTCGAAAATAAGCTCTAGCATCATGTAGCATCATTCCCCATTCCGTCACATTAGGTTGTACCCCTATTCCTAAAAAAGAAAAACCAGAAATCATTAAAATGATATTGCCTATATTCATAAAGACCATGACTAAAATGGGTTGATAGACAAAGGGGAGAATATGAGTTTTGAGAATATTCCAAAAGGAAAGCCCCATCATTTGTGCGTTGATAACATAGGCTTCCTTTTTGGCACTTTTGACTAAATTAGTCATTAATCTAGCATAATAAACCCATTCCACAACTACAATAGCAATCACCAAGTTGCCTAACCCTTGACCTAAAATGCCAACCGTAACTAAAGACAATAAAAAACTAGGAAAAGCTGAAATCAGATTAGCTAACCACAAAAAGAGACCTTCTGTTTTTCCTTGAAACCAACCCACGAGAAGCCCCACAAAAGCACCGATTCCCAACTCAAGACTACTGATGATTAGAGCTATCCCTATCGAATAGCGGGCACCGTGAAGGAGACACGAAAAAATATCTCTTCCTAACTGATCTGTCCCTAACCAGTGATGAGGGCTAGGTGCTAATAGTTTATGAGAGATATCAATAGCCCGAGGGTCATAGGGAGCCATGAAAGGAGCAAGTAGAGCGCTCATTAGCAAAATGCTCATGGTGCAAAGGGGGATGACTAATCGTTTTGACATGGTACCTCCTTTGTTTGTCGCAAATGCGGATCAATCCAGCTCACCAAGCATTGGGTCACAAGGTTATTGAGCAAAAATAGCGTTCCAAATAGTAACATACAGGCTTGTATGACCGGGAGGTCATAGGCTCTTAGACTCATAATAAACAAGCGTCCAATACCATTCCAAGAAAAGACTTCCTCCACAATGATGGAACCTGTCAATAAATAAACAAAGCTTAAACTCATAGCAGTGACTGGAGCAGGAAGCGCATTTCTCAGCAAATGGTTCTGAATAAGATAACTCTGTTTGACTCCACGCAGTCTAGCATTTTCTACATGCAAACTCCTTGCTTGTTCACTGATAGCCTTTCGAATGAGGGCAATGTATTGACCGATAAGAGAAAAACTCAAGGTAATGCTCGGCAAAATCAAGCTATTTGCTTCTTGTCCCCTTGATGATGGAAGCCAATTGAGCTTGACTGAAAATAATAAAATTAACAAATAAGCCACCCAAAAACTGGGTAAAGAAACGCTAGAAAAAGTCAGTAAACGGACGACAGAATCCAAATGACTCCCTTCATGAAGCCCACTCCAGATACCTATGGGCGTTGAAACTAAAACAATCAGCACAAAAGCACAAAAAGCTAACAGTGATGTCGTGCCAAATCGTTCTAAGACCAAGGGTAAAACCGGACGTTTCAAAAGATAAGACTGACCAAAATCCCCCCTTAAAACACGACTAAGCCAAATACCATATTGCTGCCACCAAGGCTTATCTAAACCTAGATAGTGCTCTGCCTCTTGAATAGCCTCTTGACTGAGACTAATTTTTGAAAGGCGAAGATAGTTTTCTTCTGGATTAACCGATGATAGCTTGACTAAAGCAAACGTCAGTAACGAAATCACTAAAAGAGCCGAAGCTGTGGATAGGCATTTAAGAAGGAAAGGCCTAACTCTAAGAAGCATGGTATCGTTCCATATAAGCTAGCGGGAAGGCATTTTCTTCTGGCGCAAAGCGAATCATTTTAAAATCGCCTTTTCGGTAGACAGATAAAACGGATTGGTAAGTTAGCGGAATATAGACCGCTTCCTCATGCAATAAGGAAAGGACTTTTTTTATAATCTCTATCTACATTTGCATCATCAGGATCTACCAAGGCTGATTTGATAAGACTATCTATTTCTGGCTTGCTTGGCAAGGCTTCTAGAGCAATATTCTCAGGATGACCATGATCAGTCTTGGCTGTTAAAGCAGACATCCATGCATGTGGATCCCAAGGATCTCCCCAGGAATAGGTTAACATCAAATCAAAATTTCCTTTCTTGGCATTTGCCCAATAATCATCTTCTTCCATAGCAATCAATGACACCTCAATACCAAGTTTTCGCCATTCGCCCTGGAAATAAGTGACCAAATCCTTATCGGTGGCTTTACTTGCAATATAAGGAAGACGCAAACGCAGAGGCTTCCCATCTTTTTGTCTTATCTTATCTTTACCTAATTTCCAACCTGATTGATCCGATAAGGCTTTAGCCTTGTCCAAGTTATAATCATAAGGAATCAACCCTGCATCTGAATGAGGTGTTGCTTTTGAAAAAATGGTTTCTGCTGCCATTTCTGTACCACGGAAGGTATTCTCTGCTATCGAAGACTTATCGATGGCATGATTCATAGCTTTTCTTACTGTCTTATCTTGGAAAATAGGCTCCTTAGCATTTAGCAAAAGCAGCCTTGTTGACATGGGCTGTGAAATATCAGTTACATACTTCTTGTCATTAGCATACTGGACAAAGGTATCTAATCCAATAATGCCATTACCATAAATGAGATCAATATCACCAGACTCAAAGGCTAGTGCCCGCGTTTGAGCATCTGGTATCACTTTGACTGTCACCTCTTTTAGTTTTGGTTTTTTCCCCCAATAATGCTCATTTCGTTTAAAGGTAATGTATTCATTGGCTTTTTTGTCTGTCACAATCCACTGCCCTGTCCCAATAGGTTTTTTGATATTGTTCTTTGTGGTATCATCCCCTTCTGGAAAAGCACTGTCAGCCAAAAAGCGAATAGGACGAATCATTGATAAGTCATAAAGCGTGGCACTATAAGGCTCCTTCAATGTCATCTCAAAATGCTATGCATCCAAAACACGATAAGAGGCTAATTGATTGGTCAAACTAAACCAATTATGATTTCCCTTATTCGAAGGAGAAAAAATGCTATCAAAATTACGTTTAACATTTTGAGCATCAAACTGACTACCATCCGAAAACTGGGTCTGACGTAATGTGAAGGTGTAGGTTTTACCATCTGGGCTAATCTGCCAACTTTGCGCAAGAGCAGGTTCAATCTTACCATTGTCGCCATATCTCACCAGACCTTCATAAACCATATCTTGAATCACAAACTGATCAGGATTATACCGGTGAGGGTTGACGTCTCCAAAATCTTCTCCCCAAGCCAGCCTTACTTTATCCTTTTCTTTTTCTTGATTGTGAGAACTTTTAGCCTGACAGGCTAGTAAAGGAAGAGCTATTAGACAAGTCAAAATCACTCGTATCGAACGTTTCATTTTCACCCAACTTTATTTTTTAATTTATGTTTATTTATATTTTAAGTAGACTTAATTAAATCATTTTAAGCTAATCTTGTCAAGATTGCCTCTAACGTCAAACACAAAGCCAAAAAGAGAGGCTACTTTCTCCTCTCTTTTTCTTTTGTGACTTCAGCTAAATCTACTCTAAGACGAACTTTTTTAGTAACTAAAGTCATCACTGAGACGTGACTTAATAACCATATTTCGGTAGAGTTCTGATTGAACAAGTAAAGACTCGTGATTGCCTTTTGCTTGAACCTTCCCTTTATCTATGACGACGATATGATCAGCTTTTTCAATGGACTTCATGCGATGAGAGACGGTAATGACTGTTTTGTTTTTAATCAGTTGACGTATACTATTTTGGATTGCCATTTCATTTTCTACATCCAACGACGCTGACATTTCATCAAGTAAAATAATCGGAGCATCTTTCAAAAAGGCTCTAGCAATCGAGATGCGCTGCCGTTCTCCACCTGATAATTTAGAGCCATTCTCACCAATGATAGTCTGATAACCCTGAGGTAACTTAGCCACGATAGCATCCACATTAGCTAAACGTGCCGCACGTAAAACCTCTTCATCTGTGGCTGTTTGTCTCCCCATTCGAATATTTTCCAAAATACTAGTATTAAACAAATCAATATCTTGAAAGACAAAGGCTATCTGTACTCATCCCCTTGATATCACGCCCTCCAAGTCGAATGTGTCCCTTTTGATAATCATATAAACGTGACAATAGACGCAGAATTGTGGTTTTTCCACAACCTGATGGTCCAACAATAGCGGTAATTTCTCCTGATTTAGCTTGAAAGCTAAGCTGATTTAAGACAGGTCTTTGATCATAGGCAAAGGTAACCGCTTCAAAAGAAATTTCATAATCTGTGATATTTGGATTATCTTGACCTTCTTGCAGAGACTGAGCATACAAATCTCGTAAACGTTTATAGCTATCTTTAAAGAAGAAAATCATCATCAACATCTCATTCAACTGAGTAAACTGAGCGCTAATATTAGTAGCTGCCATCAAAAAACCAAGATAAGTCAATAAGTCCAAACTTTTAGCATGAAAGAGATTTGCTCCTACAGTAGCCCCTAGTACTGGCGATAAAAATGGGAGAATCGCAATAATAGCACTAAAGCTGACCATAAAGAATTCAGCCTTAATATGCAAGGTTTCAGTATCCGATAAATCCTTTAGAACCCTCTCTTCAACCTGCCTTTGCATGGAATAGCTTTTGATTTCTTCTTGCATTTCAAAGGCTTCTTGGAATGATGAAGCATTGTCTAAGAGTTTTTGATAATAACGCGAGACAAAATAGGTCTGAGCATTTCGTGACAAAAACATCATTATAATGGTTAGCCAAATAGGCATAACGACTACCAATCCTAAAAGAGGTTTAGCTGACATCAGCATGACTGAAATCAAGCCCAAAAAGAAAAGAAATCCGATAGCTTGAGGTAAAGCGTGTGAAATGGTCGATTCTATATTGCTGACATCTAGCATGACCGTTTGTGAAATATCAGAAACAGAATGTTTGGAAAAGTAGGACAAAGGTAATTCCTTTAGTTTGTTCGCAATTCGAATACGCATCGCAGCGCTTTCTTGATAGGTCGTGTCGTAAGTAAGACTGTACTCTTTTTGAGTAATGACAAAAATCACCACTACCAAAAGCAACCAAATAAGCAGATAACTATAAAGAGGTTTGAGCTGATTTAAGATCACATCATTCAAAAACTGAAAGACCAATAGGATCGGTGTCATAAAAGAAAGGTATTTCAAAAAAGACATTCCTGCCGCCTTCAAGACATTTTTAGCACCTGTTTCAGATAATGAAAAATAAGTTTGTAAGAATCGTATCATTCTGAAATCCTCCACTCGTTAGCTAAAGCGTACTGCTCTTGAAGCTTTCTGTAGCGACTATCATAAGCCATCAAATCGTTATGACTCCCTCTTTCCATAACCTTCCCATTAGCAACAAGCAAGACCTCATCTACTTGTCGAATGCTACTTAAGTGATGAGCAATCATAATGACTGTTTTGCCTTGCATTAATACTTGAAAAGCCTTTTGAATATCATATTCATTTTCAGGATCACTGGCAGCACTCGCTTCATCCAAAATCAAAATCGGAGCATTTTTCAAGATAGCTCTAGCTATCGCAATTCGCTGTACCTCTCCTCCTGATAAATGCACCCCTCGACTACCGATGATGGTCTCTTCTTTAGCTTCAAATTTATCCAATATGGACTGACATCTGGCTAACTGCAATGCCCTCATGACTTCTTGGTAACTACTATTAGGTTTTCCGATTAAAACATTCTCATAAATACTGGTTTTAAATAGCTTGGCATTTTGGAAGACAAAAGCAATAGAGCTCTCCAAGCATTCCTGACTATAATCTGTTAGAGCATGACCCCCAATCGCTAATTCTCCAGAAGTCAGTGGGTAAAATCCGGAAATCAACTTGGCAATGGTGGATTTACCAGAACCAGAAGCTCCTACTAAGGCATAGGTTTTTTTCTCTTCTAAATGAAGGTCAAAATCTTTTAAAACAGGTCTTCCTTTCTCATATTCAAAAGAAACCTGTGAAAAATCAATTGTGTGATTTGGCATTTGCTCAAGGCTACCTGTCTTTAACGTTTTAGTAGCCATTTGATCAAAAATAGCATCAAGCTTTTCCACAGCATCTCTTGCTTGTTCTAGCTTTTGATTAAAAAACATGATTTTTTGAAAAGCTAGATATAATAATAAGGAAAAACTTAAGAAAAAGACCGTTAAGGCTAGCCATTTTTCTACGTTTTCTCCCTTAGTTAGAGCTTGATAAGCAATAACAATAATCAAGGCACTAAAACTCATCATAGCCGTCTGGAAACTCACGAAAGGCTTTTTGCAATCTTGACTTTGTTTAATGACTACCTTAGAAAACCGTAAAATCGAGCGATGCAAATTTTCAAAAGACTCCAACGCCATATTAAAAATTTTAACCACCTGGATAGCACAAACATACTCAACTGTTTCAGAATTAATATCCTCTAGAGCCTCCATATAGTCTTTCATCATATGTTTATCGCTATACATCCATTTAAAGCATAAAAGAGCAAAAAGAATGGCGAGTAAGACCAAAATTCCAATCGAAAAATTAGTCCAAAAGGAAAGACCAATCAAGCAAATGGGAAAGAAGATTGCATTCACAGAATCAGGCAAGATATGAGCTATTATCGTGTGGGTATTTGAGGCATTGTCATCTATAATCTTTCGTGTTCTTCCTGATGAGTGCTGATCAAAAAAGGAAAAGGAAGCTTTCAAGAGATGCCTGAGTCCTTTTTTGCGCATATTAGACTCCACTCGAAAGGCAAAGATATGACTGGCAATCAAAGTGAAAAAATAAGTGACAGCATACAATAGAGTACTTAGAAATATCCCCATAGACAATTTCTTGATTATCACACTATTGACATCTCCTGTCACCTCTTTTAAGAGTTGCCAAAAATAATAATAAGGAAGAAAAGATAATATGGTAGCCATTGCTGAAAGCAACATGGCTAAAATCAAATAGGTCTTTTTTTCTTGAGCGTAAGAAAAGAGTCGCTTAAAGAGTGTCATCATTGATCTCCTTAAAATGCTTCTTCAAAATGACATGTCCTATATAAATACCTGCAAACGCTAAAGCAAAGACTATAATACTGGAATAAACACCCCAAAGGCCTGAGGTATAGCGAATATAATTGTCCATATCCACTGCTCTTTGTCCACGTCTCACCCATTCTTCCTTATAGTGATCCACAAAAAACATTGCTGGAATAATGGCTCCCCATGCTTGACCCACATGCATGAGTCCAGATGCTATAGCTAATTTTAAAACAGAGATTTTCTTAGAGCTTGAGGCAAGTAAATCCGCTAAAATAGACATGCTCACAGAACTAATCAACCAAGGTAAATAGCCACCACCCATCAAGGTAAAGATAGTTAAAACCAAGAGAGTCATCAAAGTAAATTGCCACATTTTACCAACTTTTCGCGCCATAAAATAAAGAACTATTCCAGAAAATAAGGCACAAATCCCTGGACTAATAGCCCGACCAAAAGCCCCTAAAGGAGCACTAAGGGTCATCGTTATGAAATAAATCATCATATAAACAGCTGTTAAGAGTGCAATCAAGAGAAAATCATTAATTTTCAAGTTTCGTTTCATAAAAAGCCTCCATTTCGTGATAAATCTTATTCAATTTACTAATAGCATTTTTTTCTAAATAAAAATCGTCTGCGACACCTTTATCTTTGAGATAAATAATGCGATCACTTGTCTTTCGTATAAACTCATAATCATGAGAAATAAGAATCAAACACTTATCTTTTCTTAAGCGAGTAATCAGCTCAGCCACTGCAAGCATGGATTGATGATCCAAACCGCTAGTTGGTTCATCCATAATAATCACTTGGCTAGGACTAAGCATAGCAATAGCCATTTGCAAGCGCTGCTTTTCACCACCACTTAGAGAATGGGGATGCTTATGAGCCAAATGTTCTATCCTTAGAGACTTAAGAACACTCACAATCTTGTCTCTATCCGAACAAGTCATCTCTAACTCTTTGAAACAAGAGGAGCCAAAAAGTTGAAAATCAGCATCTTGCATCAAATACAAGGCTTGCTCATCAAGGTTAAGTTCTCCCTTGTCTGCTGTTACTAACTTAGCAATTAACTTAGCCAAACAGGTCTTGCCCACCCCATTAACTCCAACAATAGTTGTGACTTCTCCTTTATAAAAGGAAAGGGAGATATCTTCCAACACAGACTGATAAGATAGTCTTTGAATCTCAAAAAGTTTATCTTTCGACCGACAAATAGGGCGGTGGTCATCGCCTAAATCAAAGAGGTTCAAGAGGCCGTACCCAGTATGATGTTTGTCAAACGATCTTTGGGAATCAAATACCTGAGCCCTGTTGTCATCTAAAAGAATAACTTGGTCAATCAAATCCTTTAAATAAAAACAGCGATGATCAGCCACTAAGATGGTCTTACCTTCTCCTTTCAAAGCTTGCAACTGTCGTCGTAAGCGCATGGCATTTCCATAATCTAAATTTGCTGAAGGTTCATCAAAAATCAGAAGTCTAGGTTGCATGATGAGCGCCGTCATTAAGGCAAGTAGTTGTCTTTCCCCAGATGATAAACAGTCAATAGTTCTTCCAGATAATGTGGCAATAGGAAAACTCTGATCAAGCCAGTCTAAGCGTTCTTGCATTTCTTCTTGGCTAAAAGCCATATTTTCCATTTCAAAGACCAATTCTGAAATCACATGATTAGTAAAAAACTGACTTCTAGGATTTTGAAAAACAGTTGAAAAATGGCGACTTCTTTCATGAATAGGAAGATGTTCTTGTCCCAAAATACTTAACTGACCAGTCAAGTTCCCTTCTATAATTTCAGGAATTACCCCAGTAAGAAGATTTAAAAAAGTTGATTTTCCCGAACCACTTGCACCTGTCAAAAAAATCAATTGACCTTCTTCAAGCTCTAAGTTCAAGTCTTTTAGGGTTTTATTCTTTTGACCGTCATAAGTAAATGATAGGTCCTTACATTGAACAAGCACCTCACTCATATCACACCTCCTATCACAAAACCATAGCCTAAAATAAGTAGAAAGAGTATCAAAACATCTACATAAGTAAAAGCCTGATAGTAAAAACTACTTCTCTGATGAGGCGCAGTCACACCCTTTGTTAAACTAGCAATGCTAAGTTCATGACTTAAGGTCAAACAACGAAAGAGCTGAGGAACCAATAAGTAATCAAAAGCCTTCAAGGGGTGTCTAACAGAAAGAACTATGCCTCTAACACGTAAGGCATCTCTAATCAGTCTATATTCTTTTTGAAAAGTCATGATATAACGTAAGCAAATCATGAGGCTGACAATAAAATATTTTGGCAAGTGTAAACGCTGAAGAGCTGCTAGCACTTCTGAACTACTATAAAGAAACCAAGCTAAGAAAAAACATGGCAAAAACAGAAGTGTCATCCGAAACCAGGTGACTAAAATTCCATTTTCTAACCATAAGAACAGAAGATAGAAGGCTAGAAAAATCATCAGAAAAACAAGTCCTTTAAAAAGCCGAATCAGTTGACCACCAATCATAAAAATGACAGTTGTTAACAAAAATGACAATAATAAGCTCTTGTTTGAGGGAAATAAGGTGTTAAGAAGAGGTAAAACCGCATTAATCAAAATAATGGTCAAGGGATTAATGAGAGATACCTTCCTATTTTGACTATAAGTTACTAATAAAGCCAGCTGCAATCATCTCCTTTTGATTTAGGCGCTACCTAAATCGTTCTAAATTAATCTTTAAAGATAAACCAATCGCCTTATACAAATCAGTTTATCCCTAGTTCTCTCTCCAAAAAGACCCATCGTCTACAGACCATCATAAACCAGCATAAGTCAAAAGTCAATAGACTTAATTTTATAATTAGGTTAAGTTAATATTAATTAATCAGTTAACTTTATTGATAAAATAAAACTAGGAATCACTCCCTAGTTTTGAATTTTTGCTTAAAGTGAGTTAGGATCAACCTTGATACCAACACCTTGTGTTGTTGTGATTGATACGTTAGTCATGTAAGTTCCCTTAGCTGTAGATGGTTTTGCTTTAGCCATTACATCATGGAAAGCTTTGAAGTTTTCAACCAATTTATCAGCGTCAAATGATACTTTACCAATGATAGCTTGTACGTTACCAGCTTTGTCAGCACGGTAAGTGATTTTACCACCTTTAGACTCTTCAACTGCTTTAGCAACATCCATAGTTACTGTACCAGTTTTAGGGTTTGGCATCAAGTTACGAGGTCCAAGGACACGTCCAAGACGACCAACGATAGCCATCATGTCTGGTGTTGCAATAACAACATCAAAGTCAAGCCATCCACCATTGATTTTAGCAACTAGGTCATCTTCACCAACGAAGTCTGCACCAGCAGCTTTTGCTTCTTCAGCTTTAGCACCACGTGCGAAAACAAGAACACGTTGTGTTTTACCAGTTCCGTTTGGCAATACCATTGCGCCACGGATTTGTTGGTCAGCTTTACGAACATCGATGTTCAAGTTGTAAGCAACTTCAACCGATGCGTCAAATTTTGCGAAGTTAGTTTCTTTTGCGAGTGCTACAGCTTCTTCTACACTGTACGCTTTTGTGCTGTCAACTTTTTCAAGTGCTGCACGCATTTGTTTGCTTTTTTTAGCCATTTTAAAATTCTCCTTGTAATGTGGTCATATCGATTTGATTTAAAATCTCCCACGTCACTCATCTTATGATGAAGTCGTGCGGGTAATAGGGATTGTTACTGATTAGTCAGCGATAGTGAATCCCATAGAACGAGCAGTACCTTCGATCACACGCATAGCAGACTCAAGGTTTGCAGCGTTTAAATCTGGCATTTTAGTTTCAGCAATTTCTTGTACTTGTGCACGAGTAACTGTTGCCACTTTAGTTTTGTTAGGTGTACCTGATCCTTTTTCAACACCTGCAGCTTTTTTCAAAAGAACAGCAGCTGGTGGTGTTTTAGTGATGAAATCAAATGATTTGTCTTCGTAAACTGAGATAACAACTGGGATGATCATACCAGCTTGGTCAGCTGTACGAGCGTTAAATTCTTTAGTGAATCCCATGATGTTGATACCTGCTTGACCAAGAGCTGGTCCAACTGGTGGAGCTGGAGTCGCTTTACCAGCAGGGATTTGAAGTTTTACAAGTTTTTCGACTTTTTTAGCCATTTTTAAAATCCTCCTGTTGTGGTTTTGGCGGTAATTAAGATTTTTACCTCCCACAGGTATGCAATTTGCATACCTTACTATTATACCTTATTCCTCAAAAAAATCAATAGGTTTTATCTAAAAAAATCCATTTTAAGTAAATCGCAAGTTGTCAAGTCAAGTGCAACCAGTTCATAGATAACTAGAGTTCCAGATGTTAAGCTGTTCGGGATAGCTCAAACAGGAATTTTGAGGATTGATATTGAAGAAGTCGTCTTGGGCGCTCATTGATGGCAGTAATATAATTGTCAAGTTCTTCAGAGGTTAGTGGATTAAGTGAGACTCCTTTAGGGACATATTCTCTGAGGAGGCCATTGAAGTTCTCGTTTTTTCCTCTCTCATGTGAAGAATAGGGATGTGCAAAATAAACTTCAACAGCTTCTAAGTTTGAGAGTAAACTAAACTCAGAACCATTATCCGCTGTGATGGATGCTATAGGATACTGACTGATGAGATGCGTGACAGCACGGTTAATGGTTTGGGACTGCTTGTCTTCTAGCTTAACTCCTAGTGCATAGCGTGTCTGGCGCTCTACCAAAGTCAACATAACAGCTTCACCTTTGGTTTTCTTGCCGAGAACCAAATCAATCTCCCAATGCCCAAATTCAGAACGATCATTAATATATTCTGGACGTTCTTCGATAGATTTACCTAAAGTCTTCTTATTCGTCTTCATGACTTTCTTAGAACGTTTTCTGATACTAACCATCTTAGGCAAATCGATTGGTTTAATAGCTAATACCCCCTCTTTGATATAACGATAAATCGTTTTGGTAGAGGGGACGACTTCTTCAGGATGGTTCACTTTGTAAGTCTGAACAAAACTATCCACACTATGGAGACGAATATTAGCCGTCAAGGCAGATTCTAATTGTTCAATGAACCTAGCGGAGCAGTCATTCAACTTGAGATAAGAACTCTTTTGACGATTGGTTTCATAGACACGTTGCCCACTATCAGCGAAATAGGCGTTGAAGAAGGTTTGTTTTCCATTCTTATCCTTTACCTGTTCTACTGAACCACGTTTTATTTCTCGGCAGATTGTAGAACGGTGACGACCCAAGAGTCGAGCAATCTCAGCGGGTTTCTTTCCCATTTTAAGATAAGCAGCAGTTTCACCCCGTTCTGTGGCTGAAAGATGAGAATAGGATGATTTTCTGGTAGAATTAATGTTGGACATGTTCATCTGCTTTCCATACTGAATTGGGGAATTCTAGTATATCAGACGAACATGTCTTTTTTGTTGCACTTCATTTTACAACGCGGGATTTTAAGTAAATGGATTCTCACTTTTAAAAACTCGCTCTTATTGACGTTTTGGAATGACAAATAAGATTGACAGAATAGATAAAGTACAAAAGACAACATTGACTAATAAGCCATAAAATGCAGCTCTATCAAATTGCGTTTGTGTCACCAAGGCATGGTAAACTGCGATTGACATCGCTACTCCAATAGCTCCACCTAATGAACTTGCCATCTTATAAATACCAGAAGTTACTCCAACCTTTTCATTTGGAATACTTGAAATAGCTGTGTCTGTTGATGGTGTTGCATATATTCCTAGACCTGTACCAAAAATAGCATAGCCAACAAAAACTAAAACAAGATACAACGGACCTTGGACATTAACAAATGTCATTAAAACAATTCCAAAGAGTGTGGCTAAAGCACCCCACAACATTGGTTTTGCCGCACCAAATGTCTGAAGTAATTTTTCTCCAATTCGAATGGTAATCAGAATACAAGCTAAGTAACCAAGTGACATCATACCAGCTTTTGATGCCGATAGACCACGTCCTTGTTGCATATAAGTATTCACAACGATAAGGGCACCCGCAACAGCATTTAATAAGAAATTTGAAATCGTTGCACCCAAGAAGAATTTATTATCAAATAAACGAAAATCAATAAAACTAGCAGACTTATTAGTTTCTACAAAATAAAAGATTGTGAAACCTACTAGTACAATTGCGAAAAGAAGCAAAGTCATCGGAGAGGTAAAGCCATTTTCCTTAGCTGTTGAAATACCGATGTTTAAAGATAGCATGGTCACAATAAAGATCAGTAAACCAATAAAGTCAAACTTTCTTTGTTTGGTCTCAACTTTACTTTCTGGAGTACCAAAAATAAGTGCAAAACTTAAAACCGAAGCCATAATGGAAAAGACAAATACATACCTCCAGCCAAGTGTTGAGGCAACTGCTCCTCCAAAGAAGGAACATAAACCTGAACCACCCCATGAGCCAATCGACCAAAATGAGACAGCTCTTTGACGGTCAGCCCCGTCATAGTAGGTTTTTACCAAAGCCATCGTTGAAGGCATGATAAAGGCTGCTGCTAGCCCTTGAAAGATACGACCTAAGATAAAGAGAAAAGCCCCTTGCGTAATAATCATTAAAAGAGATCCAATGATATTAAAGGCAAGTCCAATATAAGTGAATTTGACACGTCCTAATTTATCAGCCAGACCACCTGCTACAACAATGAACAGTCCTGAAAAGAGAGCTGTAATCGAAATTCCGATGTCCATAGATCCTTATGATATACCTAAAGACCTTTGAACGTCTGGCGCCATATTTAAAATGGATTGGGCAAACAGCCAAAAGGCTAGCACAGCCAATACAATCCCTACCAATAACTTGTTATTTCCTTTAAAACCTGCTGAGGTTGTGTTCATCTACTCTTCTCCTTCTTCTAAACAGGCCATCAAGGCCGTTGCCATTGCTTTTGCTTTTGCTGAGATTAGTAATGATTGTTCACTAATTTCAAATTTCGGATGATTATGAGGGTAATAAGCTTTACCGGCTTCATGAGCTCCAACATAGAAGAAACATGCAGGAATTTGTTGCGCGTAATAGGCAAAATCCTCAGATGGTGTTTGAGGATCACACTCAAGGACTTCCATTTCTGGAATAGCTTGTTCTCTCAGTGCTTTAGTCACTGTGTCTGTCACATGTGCATCATTCATTAAAACAGGATAATCATTAAGATAATCTAACTCATAAGTGACTTTAAAGGCTTGACAAATCCCTTCAAGGATTTGTTTAAATTCCTCCTCGACAATCTGACGACTCTCTTCACTCATGACACGTACATCACCTTCTAAGGTAACACTGTCTTTAATCACATTTGCAGATCCTTTACCATCAAATGATCCAATAGTCACAACAGCCGTTTCAAATGGACTAATTCGACGACTCACAATGGTTTGAGCTGATGTCACAAAAGATGCCGCAGCAACAATGGCATCATTGGCTAGATGTGGCATTGAGCCGTGACCACCTTTTCCTTGAATCTTAACTTTAAAAGTCGCTCTACCCGTTTGAACCGCACCAGCATGATACTGAACAGTATCTTCTTCCATAGTAGACATGACATGGATTCCTAAAACAGCATCTATTCCATCTAAACAGCCAGCCTCAATCATTGCTTTAGCACCTCCAGGTGGTACCTCTTCGGCAGGCTGATGTAAAACGCGAACGTGACCTGAAAACTCTGATTTCAACTCAATTAACGTCTCAGCTAAAATGAGCATATGGGCTGTGTGCGCATCATGACCACAGGCATGCATAACGCCCGGATTCACAGAGGCAAAAGGCAAGCCTGTTTCTTCCTGAATCGGTAGGGCATCAAAATCAGCACGAATAGCAATATGCTGTTGCTTTTTAGCACTCTCCTTACTTCCAAAAACGTCAACGACGACTCCTCTAATACCACCAACATTTGTCTGAACTTGGCAATCTTTTCCTTGATAAAAATCGCTAATATACTTAGCAGTTTTAGATTCCTGAAAAGATAGCTCTGGACGTTGATGAAGATAACGCCTAATCTCAATCATACGACTTTGCTTGGCTTCTAAACGAGCAAGCACTTTATCTGTGAATTGCTTCATGATGGACTCCTTTTTCTTCATTACTTATTTAGTTTACTCCTATCATACCTCTTCTAACAAATAACTCTTTTGACTCTCCCTCATAACTTTTTGGTTATTGCAAAGAGCTTGAATAATAGTCGTTTTTAACTTTTATATGATATAATTGTGGTAAAAGAAAGACTCATTAAATCGTTAATGATGACTGATTTCACGTATTCTATAACAAAACAGTTCTAAAAAGATAACCAGAAAGTTATAACCTTAAATCATGCAAACTTTTCAAAAAATCCTTTACTTAGAAACCATTGAAAAACACAATAGTATTACCAGTGCTGCCAAAGAACTTTTTCTATCACAGCCCTATTTGAGTAAATTTATCAAACAAACAGAAGAAGATATTGGAATCACTTTATTTGAAAGCAATTACCACCGTACTCAACTCACTTATGGTGGTAAGCGATACCTTTATTACCTCAAAAAAATCGAAGAAGTTGAAAAGCAAATGACTCGTGAACTCTTCTTGATTGGCAATAACCACAAAGGCGAAATTATCTTGGGCATTAATCCCGGTCTTGCCTCATCATTGCTTGGTAATGTTATCCCTCAATTTAAAAAAGAACATGAAGGTTTTCATATTAAGCTGATTGAAAACAATCAAAATGTTAGTGAACAAATGGTAGCTAAAGGAGAGTTAGATTTAGCTGTGGGAATGTCACCTGTTTGCGATGATAGCAAAGTGTCCTATTCCACTATCCAAAAAGAAGAGCTTTTCTTATTTGTTCCTAAAGATAGTGCGCTCTTTGATGTCACAAATTGCGGGCAAATCTCACCTTTTAAACAATCCTTGTCATTGCTTGAAAATGAACCGCTTATTTTAACACCACTAGAATACGGAATGGGCAAAACTGTTGCTCGCTATTACCAAAAACAACACATCAAACTCAACCAAGTTATCACAACTAGCACATCACCAACTGCTATTAACCTATCCCTGTCAGGGATGGGGGCAACTTTCATCCCTGAGAGATTGGTCTCAAGCTACCTAGATAACAAAAATTGTAATATTTTTAGGATCGATCGCTTGAATCTTTTTGCAGAATATATCTTAATTTATAGCAAAGATACTAGTCTCTCAGGACCTAGTATTCAGCTCTATAATGCCTTTTTAAAACATCATTAAAGTCTGCTATTTAAAGCATTCCCATCTTAAAATATTGTTAAAACAAAAAATAACTCAAAACTGAGTTATTTTTTGTTTTATTTTACTGCGCCTGCAGATAAGCCTTCTACCATGTGTTTAACCAGTAAGAAATAGAGGAGAATAATGGGTATGGCAATAAAGACACTGCCGGCAGCAAAACGAGCAAATTCGGTTTCACCAAGATTCATTAAGCCAACTGCTACAGTGTAAAGATTTTTCTCTTCTAAAAGTAACTTAGGTAAAATGAAATCACTCCATGACCAAGAAAAAGCGGTTAAGGCTGTATAGGTAATGATTGGTCTGGATAAAGGTAGGTGAATCTTGGTAAAGATTTGAAAACTAGTAGCCCCATCAATACGGGCGGCTTCATCAATACTATAAGGAATGGTATCAAAAAAGCCTTTTTGAGTGAGGTAGCCAAGTGGTGCCGCTGCACTATAAATCAGGATTAGCCCCCATAATTGATTGATCAAATTAAACTGAGTCATGACAATATAAACAGCAATCATCCCCATAAAAGATGGGAACATCCCTAGAACCATAGTCACTTTCATCAAGGCCTTCTTTGACTTGAATTGGAAACGTGACATAGTGTAGGCTGTTAAATCACTAGAATCGTTCTCAATACACAACTGGCCGAGGAGATTAACAAAGTGTTGAAAAACCATTGGGGATAATTATAGAGTTTGGTATCCGTAAAGAGTGTCACAAAACTGTTGAAACTGTAAGCTTTTGGAAAGAAACCTTGGAAGGAATAGATGGTGCCTGACTTGGAAAAGGAAGCCATAATCAACCATAAGCAAGGGAAAAAGAAGATTATCTAACAAGAATCAGACCCAAATACAGAGCTGACAAATCACCTAAAGTTTTTAACTTTTTCATTTTATACTTTTCCCCCTTCCTTGTAGGATGCTGACCTGATATAAACAAATAAGGACATGATTGATATTACAATAAAGATAATCAAGCTAATACTAGCCCCAATACTGTAATAGTTGTTGGCAATAGATAAATTATAAAGCCAGTTAATCAATAAATCTGTATCACTCGCTAAGAAATAATGATCCATGTAGAGGCCACCTCTAAGGAAATAGAAAATACCAAAATTGTTAAAGTTTCCAACAAACTGTCCAATCAAGACAGGGGTAGTCGCTATAATCATATAAGGCAAGGTAATCTTGCTAAACTGTTGCCACTTGCTAGCGCCATCAATCTGAGCTGCTTCGTAGAGGCTCTCATCTTTATTAGATAAGAGACCCGTAGCTAAAAGCATAATAGAAGGAACACTAATCCAAGCATTAACAAAAAGTCCAATAGCACGCGCTAGCCATTTAGCATCCACATCCAAAAAGCCAACGGCATGGTGCCCCATCGCCTGAATATAATAATTAATTGGCCCACCATATGAAAACATAAACTTGAAGGCTAGAAGGCTAATAAATCCTGGAATAGCATAAGCTAATATCGGAAAAGCTCTCCAAAAGACACTTCCTTTAAGTTTCTTATGGCTAAATAAGAGAGCTAAAACTAGTCCTGCAAAATAGTTCAGAGCGGTTGATAAAACAGCCCAAACCATATTCCATTGAAAGATTTTGAAAAAGATTGGCGCAAATTGGGAAAGACTCACAATTTTTTTGAAATTAGCCAAACCAACCCAATCTACCAACTCTGGCGGTACGATTTTCCCACCGTAATTAGTGAAGGCAATCAAAATCATAAAGACAATTGGAAGGACACTAAAAATGAGAATCCCTAAAATTGGGAAGAACAAAACCATTTGTGGAAAATGTTGGTCTGCTAGCTGATGAAATTCCTCTTTTAAACTAAGTGGTTCTTTTGCCAGCTTTGGCCCTTCTTCTAAAGCTCGCCATTCCTTAATAGAAAGCACATAAAGGTAAACAAAGTAGGCTAAAAAGATAAGACTCAAAATACCCATCAAAAGCATGATAACGGAATTATCACCACTAATGCCTTGCCAAGTATCAGCTTTTTGATCTCCCAAAGTAACAAATCCCACCATATCCTTAAAGCCTCTGATCACAAAATAGCTAAGAAAGCTAAGCTCAACAAGAGCTAGAAAATAGACTTTTAAGCGTTGACCATATTGAAATTGTCCTGAGCCCATAAGGACATAAGGCAAGTAGTGCCTCAAGCCCTTAGAGCTAAGATCTCTTTTTTGTCTGCTTTCCATGACTTTCTCCTATTCCAAGGTATGAATGGCATCATGAATCTGTTGGTCTACCTTTTTCAAGCCTTCTTTTAGAGCTTTGTTATCAGGATATTTCTTTTCAGATTCTGGTCTAAAGACATCTTTGGTGATGTCAGCAAAGTAAGTTTGTGTTGGCGTCCAAATTTGGCTAGCAGCCCCATTTGATGGCATAAGGACAATGTTTTTTTGTTCCAGATTTAGGTACACATCTTTTGTTGAGCCACCAATTTCTTTAACCAAATCAACTCGTGTCGGAACAATCCCTAGGAGCTGATGACGTTTTTTAATATTTTGGTAATTAGTTGCAAATTCAATGAAGGCAAGACTAGCATTAGGAGCCTTAGTGTAAGCACTCACGGCGTATCCACTAATACCACCCATGGTCTTGGTTGGAATCAAGTCTTGACTACCATCTTCTAAATCACCAGACTTAGGCAATTTTGGAATGCTTGCTAAACCTAGATTTTCCTTAGCTAGCGTCTTCGCTTCAGCCTCGGATTTTCCTTTTGCCATGTAATCTTGAGTCATTTCACCTAGGAAAGTAGAATAGACGTCTGGTGTTGACATGGTTGCAAAATAAGTGCCGTTTCCGATCTTGCTATAAGCACTGGTTTGGATCGTATCATTGATACTTTCTTCATTCATAGCACTAGCTAACTGTTGCAAAACATGAGCCCCTTTTTCTGCCTGTCCTTTTGATAGGCCAATATCTTTGGTATCTGTATTATGGTTACCAAAAATATAAGCCCCATAAGATAGCAAGAAGCCATTTGAAAAGTAAGAATCATAGATGGATTGCATATAACCATATTGTGAAGGATTTTCTTGATGGCGTTGACGAGAAAAGGCTAACATATCTGACCAATTCTCTAACATATCCGGCTGATCATTGTTATTCTTATCCCACTGGCTCTTCCAATCAGCTGGAAGCAAGTCTTTGCGGTAATAGATGAGAGGCATCTGCACATTGACAGGCATCCCGCAAATGTATTTTTTGCCATCCTTTTTCAAGGTGAAGGCTGTCCACGCTTCTTTTGAGGTCTCTTTATAAGCGCCCAAGCGATCAACTGGTAAAGGGTAAATGTGTTTATCTGCCGCATATTTCATAATGATGTCATTAGCTTGATAAATAACATCCGGTCCATAACCATAAGGACCATCTTTTGCTAAATCAACAAATTGATCTGTATTGGCATCTACAGCTTTAATACCGTCTTTAGCATACTTGTTATTAAATGCTGTGATAATTTCTTTAAAATAACCTTTGGAAATTGCAGTATCATTTTCCAAAACTTTAATGGTAACCTTCTTCTCAAGCTTTCCTGTGAAGATGTCTCCCTTTGCAGCATTTTTTTCAGATTGGTTTGATGATTGACAAGCACTTAAGCTAAGTAGACTTAAACAGATAAATCCTGTTAGGGATGCTTTTTTGTTAATCATGCGTCTTCTCCTTTGTTATAATGATAAATCCAAATGGGGCTAAGACTTGCTTTTGAAGATCTAAGCCATTGGCCATGATTACTTGATCTTTAACCTCAATGCCAAGTGGGTTTTGTCCCAAGTTAAGAAGCAAGTCGAGTCTTTGCACTTTTCCAAGTCGGCTAACTCTTAAAAGATCCTTATCATAAGTGATGCGAATATCACCCTCTTGAATCACAGCTAATTCTTTTAGTCTAATGAGCGCCTTGGTCTGCTCAAGGACGGCCATATTCCACTCCTCTTTTTGCCAATTAAAGGTTCTTCTCGAATCAGGGTCATAGCCTCCCTCCATGGCTAGTTCCGTACCGTAATAAAGACAAGGAACACCAGGAAAAACCATAGCCAAGGCAAGGGCAGCCAATAGTTTCTCAGTTGATTTGCCAACTTGGGTAAAAATACGATGCGTGTCATGAGAATCCAAAAGGTTCAAATTCATCCGATTGACGGCATCGGTATTACGCATCAAAATATTATTCAATTGATGAGACAAATTTTCGGCTGAGAAACGATTAAAAGCAAAAGTGTCCAAACACACCTTGGTAAAGGCATAATTCATGATGCTATCATACTGGTCACCAGCTAGGTAAGGGTAAGCATCATGCCAATTCTCACCAATCAGCACGCAGTCTTCTTTGGTGGCCTTAACAGCTCGTCTAAAGTCACGCCAAAATTGATGTGAAACTTCATCTGAGACATCCAATCGCCAACCGTCGATATCTGCCTCTTTTATCCAATAAAGTCCCACTGAAATTAAGAAGTCTTGAACCTTAGGATTTGAAGTGTTCCATTTTGGCATATAGTGACAAGAGGCAAAGGTCTCATAATTGAGCAAGTCTGGATTAGGGTAATCCCCTTCAATCATAAACCAATCATAAAAGACTGACTCTCTGCCCTTATCAAGAACATCTTGAAATTGAGGAGCGAGCACACTGCAATGATTGAAAACCGCATCTAAAATCACTCTGATACCCATTTGATGAGCCTTGGTTACTAAGGTTTTTAAATCCTCAAGACTTCCAAATTGTGGGTCAACCCGATAATAATCAATAATATCATACTTGTTATTAGTTGGTGACAAGAAAATAGGAGTTAGGTAGATGGCCTTGATTCCTAAGTCTGAGAGGTAATCGAGTTTTTGGATGATACCTTTCAAATCACCACCTGCGAAATGACTCGGTGTCGGTTTGTCTCCCCAGGCCATGTCAATATAGGACTGGTCTTTGTCAAAATCTCCCTGGGCAAAACGATCCACAAAAATCTGATAAAAAACCGCATCTTTCAACCAAGGGATAGGACGGTGAATATCAACCTCATTGATGTAAGGCATCTGGAAAAAATTGTAAAAACTATTTGGAAAATCATAGCTTTCTGTTAATCCATCTTCACTGAAATAATAGCTTCTGCCCTCTACCTCAAATCGAAAAATATAGGCAAAACGGCGATCCGTCACATGCTGCTTGACTTCATAATAGACATAAGTCTTATCTTGGTAGGCAATCTCAATTTCTTTTTCAGACTGCTTATCATGGTATTCAAATTTGTCCCCATAGACCAGAAAGACTTTAGCGTCTTTGTCTTCTTTGGCAATGCGTAAGTGAATGACCAAGTCATTGCGATCTGTCGCAAAGCAATATCTGGAATCTGGAATCTGCAGCATTCCTGCTTCATTCATGTCTTTTTCTACTCCTTTTTAACTGGTTGTTGACTTTTACTGTTTTTTTATATAACATTGCTATGAATAAGAAAGTTACCATCAAAGATGTGGCTCGTGAAGCAGGGGTATCTGTTGCCACCGTCTCCTATATTATTAATAACAGAGAAGACCAAAAGATAAGCCCCGAAACACGTAATAAGGTCTTACAAATGATTAACCTTTTGAATTATAGACCCAATCAAGCCGCCAAATCATTGGTCACTCAAAAGAGACAAATGGTAGCTTTATATTACAAAGAGCATCCCTCTTTCCTCAAAAAGGCTGAGCAACTCCACTTTATCAATCACTTGTCTGCTTTTCTTTATACTAAGAATTATCATCTGATTTGCCTTAGTCAAGAATACATCGGCAAGTATGATGTGACAGATGTCATCGTCACCTTAGAGGTTAATAAAGATGAGTTTTATAAAATAGGTAACAGTAACTTTGTGCCATTGATTGCCATTGATAGCATTATCGATGATCCCCTCTTTTTCCAGGTCAATAGTTACCATGAAGGGCTTTATCTAAAGGCTAAAGAGCATTTCTTAGACCAGCCTTTTCAGCTGGTTAGTCTGCCTATTCAAAACCAAGAAATCGTCCAAAGCCTATCAAAGGTCTTCGACGATATTCTTTGGGTTGAAAAATTAGCAGATCTTGAAGCCGTCTCAAAAGGCAATGTTCTTATCATCGACAATACCATTAATAGTATCTTGCCTAGTCGGGCTAACCAATTGTACTTGCCAAATAGCTCTGATGAGAAATTTCAAAAGCTGTTTCAGGCCATTGACTTGGCAACCAAACGTGAAACAGCTTGTAGCCATAACATTCTTGTCTAACCCTTAGCTTGAAGCTCTGCTCAAGCTTTTTTTGCTGTCCAAACTAACTAGCTATGCTTATTCCCCTTGGTATTCCCAAGTTATGCTGTCAAATTTGTATCGTATTGGTCATCAGCCGGATGAGTGATTAGGGTAAAGCGGTAAGTCCCTGCTTTAGCAACTTTAATATTAGCTTGTTTAAGAGAGACATCTCCAAGTCCGCTAGAATTACTCAAGTAAGTTTCACCGTCTTTATCACCACTTGCTAGGTAACCAAAGCCACGTTGATGCTCCCATTTACCATTTTTGGCAAACTGGAATTCATCATCTTTCGCTAGTTTAGCCGTTAAGGTGTAAGTATTGACCTTGCCGTCCCATTCTTTTTTGAATTGGTGTGCTTCTGTCACATTGCCACCCCAGTTAGAGGCTTTTAACAAATCACTTGAGCCATTTCCGACAATCACAAAATCACGGGTGTCTTCCTTGGCTTCAGAAAAACCAGCAAAAAGTGACATATCTGGGCGCAACTCAGCTTTTGACATTAACTTACGTGATAAATCAGGTTTCAAGTACCAACCTTCAAAGTGTTTACCAGATTTTTTAGGCTGATAATCTTGAATCCCTTTCAAAGAAGCCACTTCTTTAGTCTTCAAAACCGTTTTTCCATCAGCGTCATAGAAAGTAACTTTCATCTGATTTTGACTGGTCTTTTGACTGTCTTCAGACTTTTTAGCGTCATTTGAGCTTGAACAAGCTGTTAAAACTAAAACAAAGAGCTCCTGCAAGCAAAAGAGATGGGATTTTTTTCATGATAACTCTCAGACTTTCTTTTTTTAAAAGAGATAGAAAATGACCTTCATTTCCTATGGGTGGACGACTACAATTAGCTATATCTAGCTAACTTAAACGTTTAAGTAACTCTATTTTATTGAATTCGCTTTCACTTGTTAAGACTTTTTTGTAAGCTTCTAAAATCCCCCCCTTCCAACAAAGAGAAAAGACTAGCTGACAAGTATCAGTTTACAAGTCAGCTTTTTGGGTATAAAATAGACCTATGACTATATACAAATTAACCGCCGCAGCCTTTATTCTTTTGACACCTCTTTTTGCCAGTATCATGGTGTCCCTCTTTAGGCTTGGTAAAAAAGGCATCAAATTTCCCGATCTATCACTACCACTTTTTGCTCTTGAGATTATCCTTGTCTCAGGAAAATTTTTTACCCATAATCTGCTCCCATACTATCTGATTATCATGTCACTACTTGCCATCGTTATCACCTTATTACTGATTTTTCGCACAGAAAGCTTTCACTATGCTCGCTTTTACAAATTATTCTGGCGAATTGGCTTTCTAGTGACCAGCTTTTTCTACTTGATTCTAGTCGCTTTTATCTTTATCATGCCTTAAAACAAAAACTACCTGAGCCACTAGGCTTAGGTAGTTTTTGTTTTAAAAAAGTACTTTTAATTAGCATTGGTTTGTAAGACTTTGCGTGGTTTTGTGCCTTCGGCTGGTCCAATCACACCAGCTTCTTCTAACTCATCCATGAGACGAGTAGCTCGGTTGAAACCAACTGATAGACGCCTTTGAATCATAGAGGCTGAAGCTTTTTGTGTTTCTAAGACTAAGGCCTTAGCTTCCTCAAAAAGAGGGTCTCCTTCAGCGGCACCAGAGCTTCCAAAAGAGCCATTATCCGACTCGCTGACCTCACCTGGATCAAAGTTGTCATCGTATTCTGCCTCAGCTTGATCCTTAATGAAGCTTACAATGCGTTCCACATCATCATCTGAGATAAAGGAACCTTGCAAGCGGACAGGGTGGTTCTCATCAATCGGTTTAAAGAGCATGTCCCCTCGTCCTAATAGCTTTTCAGCACCGTTTTCATCTAAGATAGTACGGCTGTCTGTCCCTGATGAGACCGCAAAGGCGATTCGAGAAGGTACGTTTGCCTTAATCAATCCTGAAATGACATCAACAGAAGGTCTCTGAGTGGCAAGAATCATGTGAATACCAGCCGCACGCGCTTTTTGTCCCAAGCGAATGATGGCATCTTCCACTTCTTTGCTGGCCACCATCATAAGGTCCGCCAACTCATCCACAATCACCACAATCAATGGCAAAGGCACTTGTTTTTGCTCAGTCTGACTATTGTAATCTTCTACCTTGGCATTGTAGCCTGCAATATTACGAACGCCAACCTTACTAAAGAGTTCGTAGCGGTTTTCCATCTCATCCACCACTTTTTGAAGAGCCTTACTTGCCTTACGAGGATTTGTCACCACTGGAATCAAGAGATGAGGAATATCATTATAAACCGAAAGCTCTACCATCTTAGGGTCAACCATCAAAAACTTAACCTGATCAGGTCTCGCCTTCATCAAGATACTTGAAATAATCCCATTGACCGCTACGGATTTACCTGAACCCGTAGAACCTGCCACTAGCAAGTGTGGCATACGGGTCAAGTCAAAGCTACGGGCACTACCATTAACTGCTTTACCAAGCGGTACTTCTAGCAGCTTGTCCTCTGAAGTATTGGATTGTTCCCACAATTCTCGGAAAGAAACGGTCGCAATTTCTGAGTTTGGCACTTCAATCCCCACTAGAGACTTACCAGGAATAGGTGCCTCAATGCGGACATCCTTAGCAGCCAAAGCCAAGGCCAAATCATCTGCCAAGTTGGAAATCCGATTAACACGAACCCCCACTGCTGGCTTAATTTCATACTTAGTGACTGACGGACCAATCTCAGCACGCTCCACCTTGACATCAATCCCAAAGCTCTTAAAGGTGTCTTCTAAGACCTTAATGTTTTTGCGCACCAAGTTCTTCTCTTTGGATTGATTTTTAGGCTTATCTGCCGCAAACAAATCAATGGTCGGCAACTTATAAAGCAAGTGGGTCTTGGGACTAAAGTCCACCTCAACAGGCTCATCTAAGTCTTCATCAGCTGCCATTTCCATCTCAAGAACTTGATTTTCAGGCAAGAGAGGCGCTTCATCAGGGTAAGAAGGTATAGGCATCTCTTGACTATCTAAAAAAGCATCAAATTCGTCTTCTAATTGTGGGTGAGACTGGTAAGCGATAATCTCAGGCTCTGCTGCCATAGGAATAGCACTAGAAGGCAATGCTTGAACCTCGTCCTCTAAAATCTCGCCTGTCTCTGGGTCAACCTGTAGCTTCGAAAGGGCTTCTTGCTCCGCCAAGGCTTGAGCTTCTAGGCGCTCCTGCTCCTCCTGCAAACGACGCTCTTCTCGTGCCAAGAAGCGCTTTTCTTTATTAATCTGATAAGATTGCGCTAACTTGTCTCCCAGATTCTTGACGAAATGACTGACATCGTAGACATCCCAAGGCGTCATTAAAAAGAGCCCCAACAGGATGAATAAAAAGCCAATAAAATAAGAACCGACATTTGAGAACAAAAAGGCGACTGGCTTATAAAGGAGAGCCCCAAACATGCCCCCACCAACAAACTGGTCTACCTTAAAGGCTAATAAATCTCTGGTAATCAGACGATCTGTACCGGTGAAGATTTCCTTAGAAGCCATTTGCGGCGCTGAAAATAAATAAGCATGCCACTCAATCAAAAGTCCCAAAAAGAGGGTGATAAAACCGGCAATGAGACCATCTTTTTGACGTAACCACTTGAAACAAAAGAGGTAAATGAGAATAGCCACCATAAAGGGATAAGCCAAGCTCCCTACCATAAAACGCACCACATTATAAGCTGTGATGCCAAAAATACCCAAACGAATCATAGCAAAAATAAGCAAAAGCGCTAATAAAAGCGACACTATCATCCGCTTAATCGCTCGCTGCTTTTCTATTTCTACCTTTGTTAAGCGCTTCTTAGGCGCACGTTTTTTACCTTGTCTTCTTTTAATCATAGCAATATTATATCATTTTTTACTTAGAATGATAGCTAGGATAAGCTTCTGTCTTCAGTTTAGGGAAGCTTAAGGAATCTGTGTTAGCATGGCTTTTAAGGAGGATAGACTAAAGTTAGCTATTTTTTCTATCCTATAACTATCTGAAAACTTTATTTTTCATCTCATCTTATGATAAAATAAAGAAAAGAGATTCAAGGAGTCAACATGAAAAAAATCATATCACTTAGTTTGCTTGCTATTAGTTTTTTGACTTTGAGTGCTTGTGAAAGCATCGACCGTGCCATTAAAGGAGACAAGTATGTCGATCAGCAAATCGCTCAAAAAGAAAGCGAAGCCGCTTCAAAAGCCTACGAAGATGATATTAAAAAGGCGCTTAAGGCAGATGCTAGCCAGTTTCCACAGCTAAACAAAGAGGTGGGCAAGGACGAAACTAAGGTCATTATGACCACTAGTAAGGGGGCTATTACCCTCAAGCTCTTTCCTAAGTATGCGCCACTTGCCGTTGAAAACTTTGTCACCCACGCTAAGGAAGGCTACTATGACAATCTTAGTTTTCACCGTGTCATCAATGAGTTTATGATTCAGGCTGGTGACCCTAATGGTGATGGAACCGGTGGACAGTCTATCTGGAAAGATAAGGATGCCAAGAAAGATTCAGGCAGAGGCTTTGCGAATGAAATCTCGCCATTCCTTTATAATATCAGAGGAGCCCTTGCTATGGCTAATGCTGGTGCAGACACCAATGGTAGTCAGTTCTTTATCAATCAAAACAAAAACAAGCAAAACAAAAATCTAGCAGCTAAAAACTATCCCAAACCTATCATCTCAGCCTATGAGCATGGCGGAAACCCAAGCCTAGATGGTGGCTATACCGTCTTTGGACAAGTCATCGATGGCATGGATGTGGTGGATACCATCGCCCAAAGCCCAGTAGGCGCTAATGACAAACCTCAAGAAGAGATTACCATCAAGCATATCGAGGTTGTTAAATAAAAACATCAAAAGAAGTACGGTTAATGGCAACCGCACTTCTTTTTTTGTCTTTATAGGGAATAGTTATTGTGTCAATCCTAATAAGGGGATTATTAGAATGAGCCCTTACTAGTTATTAACTTGCGCAAGGTCTGTTAAAGTCTTTGTAAAACCTTCCAAACGTGCTAGCTCAGTTTTCAAGTTAAGAGCTGCAAAAACATTTGTGTAATCAACAGTTCCTTCTGATAATTGTCTATCTAAGTATTGTGTAATCGCATGACCTTGTGAGCTTGCTTCTTCATATTGAGCATAACGTGACTCATCCGCAAAGCCATATAACTTGTTGTAAGCTGTGTTAAAGTCACTAATAGCATCGTTCAACTTGTTAATCTCTTGACGACCAAGCTCTTCCTTACGTTTTTCAAGATTAGTACGCAAAACATTTAGGTAGTCAGTAGCATTAATCAAGGCTTGTTGACTCATTTCCTTAACGTTACCTAAGCCAGCTTCTAATTCTCTATAGGTTTCTTGACCTTTTTGCTTCAACTCTTCCACTCGAGTATCCCAATCATAGAAATGTAGGCTATTTCTCATCTCTGAAAACTCAACCATAACACGATCAGCCTCGTGTTTGTAGTAAGAATCAAATTTGTTATCAATTACTTTAAGCTCAGTAGCTTTTACTTCTGATTGACTTGGTTGTGCTTGTGGAGCTGAAGTCTCAACGCTATTTTCTTGAGAAACTGTCTTTTCTTCGTTTGAGCTAGTGTTGTAAGTAACTTCGATAAGATCTGACTCACCTGAAATCCCTGTTAAGTTAGCAACACCTCTCCCACTCAAAGTACTATTTGGTGCTGAAACAGAAGTTGAGTTAGAAGAGCGAGCAAGCAGCATTGAACTACCACCTTCTAAACCAGTTAAAGGAGTAATATTGGTACCACCCAGTGATGGCAAATTATTGGAGCCGCTAATGCTAGGTAACGGTGAAGTAACTACTCCACGTAATATCTTTCTATCTCCAATAGTAAGTACTTCCGATTGAGATGAAAAGAAAGGCTTCATCTTAATAGATTGCGTGATTAAAACTGGTAATTTTTTCGAAGGAGTTATATCTTCAATCAATAACTCCTTAGTTGGGAACTGAGAAATATCTTTCTGGTTTAATCTTCTCCAAGCGTTAGATTTTATCATATTACTTACTTTCAAAAATTCTTTCGATTTAGAATGAAGTTCTTTCTTACTTTTTTGTTTATATTTCCATTCTAGATTTTTTTTGAAATGTTTCTAGCTTGATTTATTCGATTTCTCTCTTCCTCTACCTTAATTTGATCTTCATAAATACTTCTATCATCATTTGGAATATCTTTATACTCATTAAGAATATATTGTAAATTCTTTAGTTTTTCCTCGGCAATCTTTAAATTAGGAATTTCTTCAGCAAAAATTAAACAGTTTTCAATAAAATAAACATTATCAATTACAGATTCTTTTACATCAGAAACTTCATACGGGGAAACATCTGTACTTTTTTTATTCTGATCTAAAATCATATTAAATTTAAGAGAGAGCTCCTCGCTTTTTTCATTCTCTCCATCAGATATAATTTTCTTTATCTCATCAGATATTTTTACAATTTCTTTTATTTTATCAAAGTATTTTTTCTTTGTTTCCGTACTTTTTGAATTAATTTCATTTCTTACTGGTGATAAATAAAAACGTAGATAATCAGTATAAAACATATCATAGTAACCATTTGTTATTATTGATTTAAATTCACTAATGTCATTGTTTACTATCTCGGAATAAACCGGATATGATATAAGATTATTATTTTTAGACTGAACATTTATAATTTCTTTTGCAGTCTCTCTCAACTGTATATCTAACAACTCTCTCATTTTATTGTATTGATTTAAAGTTATTTTAGACAATTTATAAATATATGTTTTTTCGATTCTATCTTCTTCTCTTATTCTCTTTATTTCATTCTCTTCTATTATACTTAATTTTCTTGTATTTAAAAATGTATCAATACCTGCCACAATATTTTCTAGCTTCTCCGTAATTGCACTATATTCAAAATCTATAAATTCTTCTTTAGTAATTAAATAACGCATAAGATCAAGTTTTTTAATAATATTCGGTGCTAATTCTTCAGCTCGTTGCAAGCCCATCATAGGGGCTTTACCATTTTCTGGATTTTTTAAGATATTATCATATTCTTCAACAGCTCTCTTATAATCTTTCACCACCGCTCCTACTGGCTGTGCGACTCCTAATGCTGTGCTGGCCAATCCTAAGATGGCTAATGATTTTAAAAACTTCTTATTCATTTTCTCTCTCACTTTTATTTTAATTTTTCTGCCCTAAAATTAAGACAACGAAGTTCATTTTAAGTTAAAAAATAATCTTGTCAACACTTTTATTTTAATATTTTTAAGCAAATGATTAAAAAATTGGATTATTTATGTTAATTGGTTAAGTATATACAGCTATTTATTCGCTTAAATCCGCCTTCTTTTGTCTTTTTAGCATTTTCATTTTATTAAGATAAATGAGAGATGTATAGTCATGCAAAGAAAATAAGTTGAAACTTTTTTGAAATTTTATTTTAAGCTTCTCACATTTTTCTTTTAAAAATAAAAAAACCCACCTGATGGTGGATTTTTTTGAGTTTCTAAGGACGTGGTTTTAGTCTTTGAGCTTCTTTTTCTTGAGGTAACCTTGCTTGGGTGAGATAAAAAAGCTGATTAAAAAGAGGATAGCTGAGATCAAAACGATGCTTGATCCTGCCGCGATATTAAAGGTATAAGCGATATAAAGACCCAAAATGGACGTCCCAGCCCCTAAGCAAGAGGAAATCAAAAGCATGGTCTTTAGGCTGTTGGCATAAAGGTAAGCCGTGGCAGCTGGTGTAATCAGCATGGCCACAATGAGAATAGTCCCCACACTTTGCATAGCCGTCACGGATACTAGGGTCAATAGAATCATCAAGAGATAATGATAAGCATTGACATTCATGCCCATGGATTTAGCTAAAATAGGGTCAAAGGAGGTGATTAACAATTCCTTAAAGAAGAGAACGATGACCGCTAGGACAAGGATAGAAACCACGATGGTAATCCACTTGTCGCTGTCTTGCACCGCTAAAATATTCCCAAAAAGGATATGAAAGAGGTCTGTGGAACTATTGGCCACTCCAATCAGAATGACCCCTAAGGCTAGAAAGGAGCTAAAGGTGATACCTATGGCGGTGTCCCCTTTGATGACCGAGTTTTCCTTGATGTAGGTGATGATAACAGAGGCCAAGAGCCCAAAGACAATAGCCCCCACAAAGAAGTTAATGCCTAAAATAAAGGAAAGAGCAACCCCAGGCAAGACCGCATGTGAGATAGCATCTCCCATCAGCGACATGGAGCGCAAGATGATAAAACAGCCAACCGCTCCTGAGACAAAACCGATGACAATAGCTGTCACTAGAGCATTTTGCAAGAAGTGATAGGTCATGAGGCTATGGAAAAATTTTAAAAACATTAGCGAGCCTCCTTTCCTAAGATGAGGTTTTGACCATAAGCTTTAGAGAGGGTTTCGACATTAAAGGTTTCACCTACGGTACCATAGGCAATGAGTTCTTTATTTAAGACCAGAAGCTTATCAAAGTAATATTCTACCTTACTGAGGTCATGATGGACAATTAAGATAGTTTTGCCAGCTTCTTTGAGCCCTTTTAGCAAGTCAACGATAATCTTTTCACTGACTGAGTCAATGCCCACAAAGGGCTCATCTAAAAAGATATAGTCTGATTCTTGAATCAAGCATCTAGCTACTAGCATGCGCTGGAACTGACCTCCAGATAGAGACTTGATAGGACGGTCTCCGTAACCTTCTAGTCCTACCTCTTTTAAGTGTTTATCGACTTTAGCCATTTCTTTTTTGCCAACGGGACGAAAAAGCCCTAACTTGGTGTAAGTTCCAAGAGCGATACACTCTTTGACCGTGATCGGAAAGTTAAAGTCAATCATGCTTCGCTGCTCCACATAGGCTACGGTGTGTCCGAGCTTGCGACCCTCTTTGTCATCCACGGTCACTTGACCGCTATAATCAATCAGATTTAAGATGGCTTTCATAAAAGTTGATTTTCCTGCTCCATTTGGACCGATAATGCCTACAATCGCTGGTCCTTGAATTTGGATATTAATATTATCCAATGCTTTTTGGCTGCCGTCGTAAGTGACCGACAGGTTTTTGGTTATAATCACATTTCCCTCCTGATAACAAACAAAAGAAAGCACAGCACTAAAAAGTTGATGTGCTTTGATCTTATCTTATTTGGCTAGGCCTTCTGAAATTTTGTCAAGATTCCATTTCATCATGGCATAGTAGCTATCACCATCTTCACCTTTTTTAGCGACTGAATCGGTGAAGATTTCAGCGTAGATTGGGATACCACTGTCTTTTGCGACAGATTTCATAGGACGTTTGTCCACACTAGACTCTACAAAGAGAGCAGATGGTCTTGTCACTTTGAGTTTTTCAATCAATGATGAAATTTGATCTGGTGTTCCTTCTTCTTCTGTGTTGATTTCCCAGATGTATGCTGAAGGGACTTGATAAGCTTTTGAGAAGTACTTGAAGCAACCTTCACTGGTTACGATGAGTTTTTTAGCATCATCGATGGCATCAAATTTTGATTTTGCTTCTTTATCTAAGCTTTCCAATTTAGCCACGTAGGTTTTTAAGTTTTTCTCGTAAGTGTCCTTATTCTTAGGATCTTTAGCAATCAATTGTTTGGCGATATTTTTTGAGTAGATGATACCATTTTCAAGGTTCAACCAAGCATGTGGGTCTTCCTTACCTTTTTCGCTTTCACCTTCTAGGTAAATGACATCAATCCCGTCTGATACCGCAAAGTAATCTTTGTTTTTTTGCTTTTTAGCATTTTTAACCAGTTTGGTGAACCAAGCTTGACCACCGTCTTCTAGGTTAATACCGTTATAGAAAATCAAATCAGCTGAACTGGTTTTTTCAACATCTTCTGGTAGTGGCTCATACTCATGTGGGTCTTTGCCAATGGGTACGATGCTGTGCAGATCAATCTTGTCACCAGCAATGTTTTTAGTCATGTCAGCAATAATCGAATTGGTTACCACTACTTTGAGTTTGTCACTTTTAGCACTCTTGTCGCCAGCATTGCCACAAGCTACTAAAAGAAAGACTGATAAAATAGCCCCAAGAATCAGGCTTAGTTTCTTTCTCATCACTTATCTCCTTAAGATATGTTATGTATTTAATTAAGTATAGTTAATTATGGTATAAGGATATCTTTTTTTCAGTTTTTTGTCAAGATTTTTTCCTATTTATTTGTTATAATATATAATACCCGCGTTGTAAAATGAAGTGCAACAAAAAAGACATGTTCGTCTGATATACTAGAATTCCCCAATTCAGTATGGAAAGCAGATGAACATGTCCAACATTAATTCTACCAGAAAATCATCCTATTCTCATCTTTCAGCCACAGAACGGGGTGAAATTGCTGCTTATCTTAAAATGGGAAAGAAACCCGCTGAGATTGCTCGACTCTTGGGTCGTCACCGTTCTACAATCTGCCGAGAAATAAAACGTGGTTCAGTAGAACAGGTAAAGGATAAGAATGGAAAACAAACCTTCTTCAACGCCTATTTCGCTGATAGTGGGCAACGTGTCTATGAAACCAATCGTCAAAAGAGTTCTTATCTCAAGTTGAATGACTGCTCCGCTAGGTTCATTGAACAATTAGAATCTGCCTTGACGGCTAACATTCGTCTCCATAGTGTGGATAGTTTTGTTCAGACTTACAAAGTGAACCATCCTGAAGAAGTCGTCCCCTCTACCAAAACGATTTATCGTTATATCAAAGAGGGGGTATTAGCTATTAAACCAATCGATTTGCCTAAGATGGTTAGTATCAGAAAACGTTCTAAGAAAGTCATGAAGACGAATAAGAAGACTTTAGGTAAATCTATCGAAGAACGTCCAGAATATATTAATGATCGTTCTGAATTTGGGCATTAGGAGATTGATTTGGTTCTCGGCAAGAAAACCAAAGGTGAAGCTGTTATGTTGACTTTGGTAGAGCGCCAGACACGCTATGCACTAGGAGTTAAGCTAGAAGACAAGCAGTCCCAAACCATTAACCGTGCTGTCACGCATCTCATCAGTCAGTATCCTATTGCATCCATCACAGCGGATAATGGTTCTGAGTTTAGTTTACTCTCAAACTTAGAAGCTGTTGAAGTTTATTTTGCACATCCCTATTCTTCACATGAGAGAGGAAAAAACGAGAACTTCAATGGCCTCCTCAGAGAATATGTCCCTAAAGGAGTCTCACTTAATCCACTAACCTCTGAAGAACTTGACAATTATATTACTGCCATCAATGAGCGCCCAAGACGACTTCTTCAATATCAATCCTCAAAATTCCAGATGTTAAGCTATCCCGAACAGCTTAACATCTGGAACTCTAGTTATCTATGAACTGGTTGCACTTGACTTGACAACTTGCGATAATATATAATAATGATTATAAATAAGAGAAAGACTTACACTAATGACGCCTAATAAAGAAGATTATTTAAAATGTATCTATGAAATTGGAGAGCAGGGCAGCAAGATTTCAAACAAGATGGTAGCAGAACGCATGCAAGTGTCTGCTCCTGCCGTTTCAGAAATGATCAAAAAAATGATTTCACAGGGCTGGATTGTTAAAGAAAAGGCTCGCGGCTATTATTTGACTGAAAAAGGCTTGGTATTGGTTGCCAATCTCTACCGCAAACACCGCCTGATTGAAGTCTTTTTAATCAATGAACTGGGTTATAACGCTCAAGAAGTGCACCAAGAAGCCGAAGTCTTGGAACATACGGTTTCTGATACCTTTATCAACCGCTTGGATGAAACCCTCGGTTTTCCTACTTTTTGTCCGCACGGTGGTACTATTCCTAGGCAGGATCAACCATTGGTGGAGATCAACCAAACCACGCTCAATACAATTACAGAGCTAGGCAAGTATCGCCTCAGTCGTGTCCATGACCAGTTTGATTTGATTCAATATTTAGAAGCCCATCACCTTAGTATAAATACAGAGCTAGCATTAACCAAAATTGATAGCTTCGCTAAGACTTATACTATTAGTTACGGGGACAAAGAATTAATTATCCCTGAAAATATCGCCAAGCAACTTTATGTCACTGCTATTTAGGCTACAAAACAAAAACCCCTAGGAAAAATCCTAGGGGTTTTCATAATAGAGTTGTTGACTCTTACTGAGGTAAAGCCTTCAAAAAGACCATTAGGGTCTTGGCAGATTGTTTGCCTGCTTCTAGAATAAATTCGTCAAAGGTAATGTTGGCATCATGAGCTGCGGTATCACTCATAGCTCTGACCACGATAAAGGATTTGCCAGCTGCTTGCGCGGCTTGAGCAATAGCTGCGCCTTCCATTTCCACCGCCAAGACATCTGGAAAGGCTGCCTTGATAGCATCTGTCTTCTCCTGACCCGTGATAAAGCTGTCTCCAGTCGCTATCAATCCTATCTGGCTATTCGTCTTTTCTTGAGCCAAAACCTTTTGAAAAGTAGCCACAAAATCAGGATCGGCTTGGAAATAAAGGGGCTGTCTAGCCATTTGGCCATAGGCATAGCCAAAAGCGGTCACATCCACATCATGGTAGGCTAAGCGATCAGCAACCACAACATCTCCAATAGCCAATCCAGGTGCTAGAGCCCCAGCAGATCCGGTATTGATAATGGCATCTGCTTGGAAGTGATCCACTAAAATAGCTACTGTCATGGCTGACATGACTTTACCGATTCCTGACTGAACCAAAATCAGTTCATGCTGACCTAAACGGCCAGTATGATAAGTATTTGCTAAGACCTCATGGTCTTGTCTGTTTTCTAAGGCCTCTACTAGAAGAAGTAACTCTTCTTCCATTGCGGCAATAATTCCAATTTTCATCGTTCTTCCTTTTGTTAGAGATTAAAAACAGCGTAAATCAAGAAAGCAATCAAGATAAAGACAGCAATAAGGATGAGATTGAGTCGTGATTGAAATTGACTGCGCTTGGCATTTTCGATACGACGGCTCTTGTAAATACGGTCAGAGTCATCCTCTAAATGAATAATCTTGGTTTCCATATCGGCATAATCATCTGCTTCAAAGTCTTGGCCCTGCTTGGCTTTTTCGATAATATCATCTGTTAGTAAGGGTCTTCCCATTTAACGGTCACCTCCTAGGTGGAGGCCGTAATATTGGAGGGCAGTAATGGTTTTAGCATCCACAATCTTTCCTTGAGCGACCAAGTCCATACACTCCTTATAGGTCAACTCCAAGAGACTGATGACTTCGTCTTCATCTTGTGGTCTTGGAGTTTCTACTTTTATTAGGTTATTGGCTAAAAAGAGGGTAATCTTTTCATTACAAAAGCCAATAGAGGTGTAAAAGTCATAAAGCTCTTCCAAGTCGCCTTGGTAGCCTGTTTCTTCCTCCAGCTCACGCGCTGCTGCTTCTTTTTTTTCTTTAGCTTCCCCTTGTTCGAGTTTGCCAGCTGGAATCTCATAAGAAACGTCTTCAATAGCTTTTCGAAATTGCTTGACTAGGACAATCTTATCTTGGGGTGTGACAGCCAAAACAGCCACGGCTCCATTATGAAAAACCAGTTCTCTTTTGGCTTGCCCTAGGTCATTTGGTAACTGGACATCATCCACCACTACCTTGATGATATGACCGTCAAAAATTAGCTCTCGCTTCAGTGTTTTTTCTTCAAAATCCATACCTGTCCTCCTTGTCTAGACCATTTCAATAGGCTTAGTGATTCTTGCTTGGGTGATGCGGTAAACGTTTGGCATAGTCTTCTTTAGTGACTTGTCGACTTCGTCCAATTCCAATACCGTCTGCGGGTACTGATTTGGAAATGGTGGAGCCTGCTGCCGTTAAGGCACTGTCTCCAATTTCAAGTGGCGCAATTAAAGTAGAATTGCTTCCAATGAAGGCATGATCACCAACGATGGTTTTGTATTTGTTTTGCCCATCATAGTTGACGGTAATGGTTCCTGCTCCTACATTGACTTCGGCACCAATTTCCGCATTGCCGATATAAGTCAAATGACCTGCTTTACTGCCTTTTCCGATACGTGAGCCTTTAACTTCTACGAAATTCCCAATGTGAACGTCTTGGGCTAAGCTTGAACCTGGACGAAGGTGGGCGTAAGGACCTACTGTCACCCCATCACCAATCACTGAAGACTCAATCATGGAATTGGTAATAACAGCGCCTTGGCCAATCTCTGAGTCCACAATGTAAGCGCCATTGGTTAAGATGGTTTGTGAACCAATCTTGGTATGACCTTTAAGAGTAACATTGGCTTCAATAGTCACATCTGGGGCAATAGTCACATCACTGTCAATATAAGTCGCTTCAGGATTTTGGAAGGTGACCCCATTAAGCATATGTTTTTGAGTGATGCGCTGACGCATAATACCTTCTGCTGTGGCTAAGGCTAAGCGGTCATTAACCCCTAGACTTTCGTTAAAGTCTTTGAGAATGTAAGCACCCACCTTTTCTTTATTTTCCCTAAAAATAGAGATGACATCGGTCAGGTAGTACTCGCCTTGAGCATTATCTGTAGTGATGCTTTTAAGGGCTTCAAACAGGCGTTTGTTGTCAAAGACATAAGTTCCAGTATTGATTTCAGTGATTTGCTTTTCAAAATCATTGGCATCTTTTTCTTCCACAATCTTAACCACTTCACCGTGGGTATTGCGGATAATACGGCCATAACCAAAAGGATTTTCAGCTGTAGCCGTTAAAATAGTTGCCACATTTTTATGATTAATATGAAAGTCAATCAAGCTCTCAAGGCTTTCTCCTGTGATTAAAGGGGTATCTCCTGCAATCACAAGAGTATGACCTTCTAAACCAGCCAGACAGTCTTCTGCCATCATGACCGCATGACCTGTTCCGAGTTGTTCATTTTGGAGGACAAAGTCTGAACGCTCAGCTAAAACCGCTTCAACCATCTCTGCCTTATGCCCAATCACAGTAACTTTTTTTTCTGGGGCAATAGCTTGCACACTGCGAAAGACATGCTCAACCATGCTAAGTCCTGAGACTTGATGTAAGACTTTTGGTAAATCTGATTTCATGCGAGTTCCTTTACCCGCTGCTAAAATAATAGCGTAATTTGTCATAAACAATTTCCTCTAATGATTTCGTATTCTATAAAATGCTATTCCATTATAGCATAAATGGCTTGATTTTGCAGAAGCGACTGGTAAGCTTATCCGACAAACTCCTCAAAAAAGCGACAAGCAAAAAGCTGATGACAGTCATCTGTCACCAGCTTCTTTTTAATAGGATAAGGTTAAAGTGCTTTAGCAGCTTCTTCTAAGACAGCCATAACCTCTCTGCTATGCTCAAGCGCTTTGGCGCTAGCTGCTGTATCCGCTCCATCAATAATATCTTTGAAGGCAATGAATTCCTCATACATGCGGTGACTGTGTTGGTTGTGGTTCACCACAACTTCTTCTTGTCCTCGAATAGCTAAAGCTACTTCTGGTAGGGTATTGGTTCCACCAAAAATGGTTAGGGTTCCCTTATTGCCTTGAATAGTCGAGCGAATAGCTTCGCTACAATCTTTAGCTCCGATACAAGAGACTTTGAAATCTGGGTAGTCCATCATCAGAATGCCTGAAGTGTCCACACCGTTTTCCACATTTGGCAAATAATGAACCTTTTCAGGTTGTCCAAACAAACCAACCACCAAGTGGATATTGTAGATATTCAAATCCCTAAGAGCGCCTCCGCCTTTAGCAGGATCAAAAGCTGGCGCAATTTTGCCCTCTTTAAAGGCATCATAGCGTGACGAATATTGGGAGTAATTACAATCCACAATTTTGATGTCACCTAGATCAGCCAGATGTTCTTTGAGATAGAGGCTATTGCCTAAGTATTGGTTGGTGATGGCTTCTAAAAGCATGAGTCCTTTTTTCTCAGCAAGGGCAATCAAGTCATCCAACTCAGCCAAGGTCATGGTAAATGGCTTTTCACAAATAACATGTTTCCCGGATTCCAACGCTTTTTTAGCCCCTTCATAGTGCAGGTGATTAGGGGTAGCAATGTAAACCGTGTCAATAGCTTCCTGGTCAAGCACCTCTTCATAACTACTGCTAGCCTGATCAATCCCAAAAGCCTCAGCCAAGGCTTCAGCCTTGTCAATGCTCCTAGGCGTCGATACGATGGATACCAAGTCAATGCCATCAATCTCTTTCAAGACAGGCAAGACATCCTCCACAATCATTCCTGTTCCAAGTATCGCTAATTTCATAGGTATCTCCTTTATACTTCTCAAGTAAGTCAAATACTTGAGTAACGTGATTATCATAAGGTTCTTTATTATTTTATCACACCCTAGGGCCATAACCCATTTTAAAACACTAGAACATGGACTTATTTAATACTTTAGCTTAAGTGTCATTTGACAAGCTCTACTCTTTATCTTTTGAGAAATCGCAAGGATTGAGATGAGATATTGACACGTTTTTGGAAATATGCTAGCTTTAGTTTAGGTAAAACGTTTTCATTTTTATTGATTTTATTAATATTGTTAGAGGAGTCCTTGATATTGAGCAAATACAAAAGATCTCTAGTCATCGTGTTGACTTGTTTGATAGGTTTATTAATCTTTTTAGTAAGCCAAAAATCATTCCTTAGTAATGCTCCAAAAGACTTCAGCCTTTCATCTAAGGCAGACCTCTATATTGTCAAACGTCATAGTATTAGTGGATTCAAGTTAACAAAACAAAGAGCTGAGCAAATTGTTGAGACTAAGCTCCCCGTCATCAAAGGACAAGTCAATACAGCTGTGCCAGCTCGCACAATTGCTAATCGTTACTTACTCTTTTCAGAAGAAGGTCCCCCGCTTGGCATTGAAGGAAAAGTGATTTCTATTGATTTTTTAGAGGGCAAACTAAGACAATTTAAGACAAAAGATTATGCCTACTCTTCTTCTGGCGCTAGCAAATCCTACTATTTCAGTTCGAAGGCAAGTTCGGAAGGTACTTTTTTGGCGGTTTTTGACAAAGACTTAAAGCAAAAAGATCATTTTATTTTTAAAGATTCTCTCTTTATCAATAACTTTTCCATCAGCGGTCAATCTCTTTACTTTACCAGTGTTAAAGCTGTAAAAGGTGGCTATCAACCCTTCTTAGTAAATGTCACCATAAGCCCAGAAGGCAAGCTAACTCTGAAAAGCCAAGAACCTCTTTTGAATGACCCAGATTATAACTACTCTTTTGGTGGTAGCCTCTTAAAGCAAAATGATTTTTATGCTGTGGTAAATGGTGTCAGACATAAAACTAGCAAGGAAAAATTTCCTGCCAAGGAACTGTTCCATTATCACTTAAGTTCCAAGAAAAAAGAACTTATCCCTCTAAGCGATATCGCCCCTTTTACTATTTTCGATTTAGACAAAGACTATCTGGCTATCGAACATGAAAGCAACGACCTTGGAAAACTTGGATTCAGTCTCTTTAATACCAAAGATAAGAGTTCTTTCTTTGTAGATTTAGGGCAATTAGGGATTCCTTTTAAAAATCATCGTATTAAAGATATTCGCAGGTACGATGATAAAAGTATTCTTATTTTAGTTGGTAATACCTTATTACACTATGATATTCTGAATCGAGAGCTACAATCAAGCACTCAGCTTAGTCACAAAGAAAATGAAGCTCTTTATATTTGGGTACCAGCTAAATCATCAAAGATATCCTAAAAGGATGAGGCATCACGCCTCATCCTTTTCTTCTCTTCTTAAAGAATTATCTCTTTGTCGTTGGATAAACTACCTTAAATTCTTCTAAAACAATCATAGAATTTTGATTAAATACCAGGTTAGCAGCCTTAAAATAAGGCTCAAAGAAAACTTGATGAACTTGACGCCAAGTGTCTAGAGTCCTATCATCTTCTCCTTCTTTATAGGCATGCTCAGCTGAGACCTCATCAAAGGGTACGATAGAAACTTTGGTAAGCTGAACGATACAAACACCCTCTCCTTTGCCATTTAAAATCACATCATAAGTCCCCACTTGTGGTAAGGCTTCCTGATCAAGTTGATAGAGATCGTAAGCTGAGGCAGTAGCCGTTTTGATCCCCTTTAAGACTAAATCAGCTAATTCATCTGGCTTTGCCCCGAAGGCCCAAGCACCTACTTCATCTCCTATTTCTGGATTAATCGTCTGGTATGCTTTCCATAATTCTTCTGCTGTCATGTTAGCCTCCTTTGTCTTATTTCAAACTCCAACCGCCATCTATTTTGACAATTTCCCCTTGCATGGCGGCAGCTTTTCCTGATGCTAAAAAGAGAGTCAATTCAGCAATCTCATCAGCTTGCAACCATCGTCCGATAGGCGTTTCTGTGGCAACCCAATCTGCTAAACCGCCTGGTTCAAAGTCAGCTTTTGTCATGGCAGTCTGCACAGCACCTGGAGCAATCCCAAAGACTTGAATCCCATCCTTGGCATAATCCAAAGCTAGCTGACGAGTGAAGCCCGCTAAGGCATGCTTAGAACTAGTGTAGGCAGCTCCGCCACCTCCAGCTAAAAAGCTGGCGATAGAGCACATATTAATGATGATACCAGACTTTCTTGCTCGCATTTTAGACAAGTAATAGCGCGTAATTCGAAGATTAGCAAAAAAATTGACTTGAAAGAGGTCTTGGATAGCCTGATCACTAATCTCGAGGAGAGACTTAAAGTCATCCAATACCCCCGCTGTGTGACAGAGAACCTGCACATCTGGTGCAAAGTCAAATAAGGTTGTCAAGTCTTGCGTGATATCTAGCTGTAAAAAATGAAAAGCTCCTGATAAAGGAGGACATTCAGACCGATCAACCCCGTAAACCTCATAGACATTAGCCAAAAAGAGCTTAGCTTGGGCAAGGCCAATGCCAGATGAAACACCAGTAATCAGCACCCGCCTAGTCATGGACTTCAACCCAATCCTCAGCTAGAACATCACAAGGAGTTGGGGCCCACATGGAAAAGCCTTCCCCCTCACCAGAAACATTAATCAAGAAATAAGGTGTCACTTCAAGCGCCTGCCCGTTTTGCTCAATGGAATCAAATAACTGCACATAATTCTCAGCCCCACCCCAACCGGTACGGACATATTTTTTCTTCGCTTTTAAACCTGGTAAAATCTCTTCAAATGTCATTTCTTACCCTTTCTTCCTTAAAATTCTTCTCTTATTATACCATGGAAGTTCTTTGTTTGAGCACTTTTAGGACGGCTTCTTGCTTTATAAAATCTCATTAACTACTGGATAGTCACACTAGTGCCTTTCGGGATTGACTCATAAAACCACTTGGCATCTTCTCTAGTCATTCGGATACAGCCATGAGAAGCAGGGCTACCTAGTTTAGCTGCCTCATCTGGAAGCTCATTGCCCTCTTGATCTGTGGGAATACTATGAAAAAGGTAGATACCATGATCTTTGAAAGAGACCCAGTAAAGAGCTCCTTCACCTGAGGAGGCATTGAAGAAAAACTCTCCACGCTCCGCTTGGATATCAAAGTTCCCCTTAGGGGTAGGACTTTGGATAGCACCTGTTGACACCTTGGTTTTAAAAATAAGCTGATGGTTTGAGCTGATGCTCATCTCTTGTTTTTGCGTGGAAACCTCAATAGCTAGCTGCTCATACTGGGACAAATCAGGATAAACCTTTGGCTTATCTTCTTCCTGGATGACGTTTTCTTCCTGAGAATCTTTCTCCTTGGATGCACTAGTAGGTGTGTTTTTTTGATGTTTAGTGGTTGTTACATGTCTACTTGGCCTATTTGGTCTTGATTGATAAAAAAAGCGAAGACCTCCTATAAGCAAAACGACAGTCACTAATAAGAAGCCTAGTAATCTATAGACTATTTTTGTCATGTCTGCTTAGATTTCCTTTCTTTTGTAGTTATCCTCTTGCTATCATCCTGCTTAGTATATCAAAAAAGAGCTTTAAAGCTCTTTTAAATGGATTTCTCTTTAGACATCTTCTTCAAATTGAGCAAGGCTAAAAGCTTGTCCTTTTTGCTTATCTGGTAAAAGTAAAGCAACCAAAAGACCAATAGCAGTTGGTAGTAGCCAGCCCATAGAAATATCATGGAAAGGTAAAGCAGCCACCATACCATTTAAAGCGTCTACTTTCATCTGTGAAGCCAAGACTTCTAAGAAAGATACGAGTGTTACCAAAGCAATAGTTAAGGACATCCCTTTTTTAGATAAGGGCACAAACTTATTTAATAAAATAATCAAGACCACAACAATCACTATAGGATATAAGAGGGTTAATACCGGAACAGAGAAGGTGATAACCGTGTTTAACCCCAAGTTAGCAATGACAAAACCAACAAAGCTAAAAACAGCCGCAAATACCTTATAATTAGCAAAAGAAAAATGCTTATCAAAGAATTCAGATACCGACACAATCAAGCCAACCGTGGTGGTAAAACAAGTCAAAGTAACCATGACACTTAAAAAGAGGCTCCCTAACGGTCCAAAAAGCTGATAAGAAGCCTGAGACAAGACATAAGCTCCCTTATTGATGAATGGATCTGCTAAGACATCAGCTGGCACTGGAAACTTATTTCCTAAATAACCTAAGCCGATATAAAGAATGCTAAAGGCTAAACTAGTCACCAAACCAACTACCCATATGGTTGATAAGTATTCTTTCTTACTCTTAAAGCCAAATTGTTTCAAAGTCTCTGTAGCCACCAAGCAAAAAGCTACTGCTGCTAGGGCATCTAGGGTGTTATAACCTGCTAAAACGCCACTTCCAAAAGCTTTTCCTGCATATTCTGCACTAATTTGACTACTATCATGACTTCCATAAACGACAGCACCAATGACTACTAATAAGAGAATCAGTAATGCAAATGTCGGTGTTAATATCTTGCCGACGCTATCTAAGATACCACTTGGTCTAACGGCTAAAAAGTAGGCTGCCGCAAAAAAGAAAGCTGAAAAGATAAAAAGCGCTAACCAACTATGGCCAATCATAGGACTCAATCCAACCTCAAAAGAAACAGAGGCTGTCCTTGGAATAGCAAATAAAGGTCCGATAGTTAAGTATAAGACCACTAAAAAAGTCAAGGCAAACCAAGAACTAAATTTCTGAGTCATTTCTTCTTTGTAACCACCATTAGTCAGTGTACCAAGTAGGAGAGTTACCACAGCTAGTCCTACTCCTGACAAACAAAATCCTAAAATAGCAGACCAAAATTTGTTGCCTGAGGCAACCCCTAATGCTGGTGGAAAAATCAGATTACCTGCTCCAAAAAAGATTCCAAATAAAAGCAGACCCGTTAAAAATCCCTTCTTAAGCATAAGTTACCACTGTGCAAGTAAATGATTGCACCCTTTCTTTATATCGTTTTCCAAACCAACTCATAACAAGAGCTAATAACCTGTTTGAAACACGTTTTTAACCCTTTCTTGGATTAGTTGTTTTTTATTATAGCAAAATTTTGAAAATCTATAGATTTTCAAAATTTTCTGATTATTCTTTCTATTTATTTTTAATCCCTCTTAAAAGTCCTAGGAAATGTTTCCTAGGACTGGGATTTAGCTTTAAAAAGTTAAGGTGACAGCTATGCCCTTTCAACTCTTATATCATACACGACTGACTGAAAAGGCAACACTTTTCTGTACAACATTTATAAAGTGCTTTTTTCTTTAAGCAATTAATCTCCATGTCATGGGTGTCTGGTAGTTGAGACTGCCATGAATGCGATGGTAATTCCACCAGTGCACATAATCTTTCGTTTTAAGGATTAATTCTTCCAGTGACTGAAAGGTTTCTTGATGAATAAATTCAATTTTGAAAGCGCGATAGGTGCTCTCAGCTACCGCATTGTCATAGGGACAGCCTGCTTGGCTTAGAGAACGATTGATTCCAAAAGCTTCCAACATGTCATCAATCAGCTGATTATCAAACTCCTTCCCACGATCAGAATGGAAGATCTTGACCTTGGTCAGAGCGTAAGGGATGCTCTGAATCGCTTGTTTAACCAATTCGGCGGTCTTATGCCAACCAACTGACAAACCGATGATTTCACGATTGAAGAGATCAATAATCAAGCAAACATAAGCCCAGCTATTACCGACACGAACGTAGGTTAAGTCTGTTACTAAAGCATTTAGAGGCTTTTCTTGATGAAATTGTCTGGCTAAGTGATTAGGAATAGCTGCCACATTCTTCCCTTTTGAATGTGGCTTGAAGGCTGCTTTCTGATAAACGGATACTAAGTTGAGTTTGTGCATGATGCGACGAATCCGACGACGAGACAGCTGGATGCCTTCATTTTCCAAACATTTCTTGATTTTCCTAGCCCCGTATCTGGCCTTACTTTCGAGAAAAATAGCTTTGATATTTTCTTCAAGTTCCGCTTCAGAGACTGGTTTAACAGCCTTGTAGTAATAGCTAGAACGAGGAATGTTCAACCAACGACACATGGCTGAAATGCTATATTTGTCTTTATTAGCAGTGATTACTTCTCTTTTCGTGCCATAATCACCGCCGCTTGCTTTAGGATATCTAACTGCATTTCGAGTTCTTTATTACGCTTTCGGAGTTCAATCAGTTCACGCTGCTCATCTGTAAGATTATCAATAGTTTTAAAGGAACCAGTTGTTTTAGCCTGACGTACCCACTTATCGAAGGTTGATGGGGTTAACTCATATTCTTTGATAAGCTCACTTCGTTTCATCCCTGCATTGTGAAGGTCAACGATTTGTTGCTTAAAGTCATCGGTGAAGTGGCGACGTATTTTTCTAGACATAATATTCTCCTATTTTCTTTAGTGTAGAACACTTTATAAATTCTGTCTAGTTTAGTGTAACCTATTCAGACAGAGCTCTGCTGAGGTGTCACCGCTTGTATGAGCCAAAAGCGTATCTTCTTCGTAGTGCTCACTGCCTTCTAGAATCTCCTGACGCACACGGACATAATAAATCGAGGCACATTTTAACTTAAAGGCTTGAATATAGGCCTTGTTGAGGTCACGAGTGGTGGCCTTGTCAGTCATAAAGAGGGTCAAGGAGATAGCCTGATCCACATGCTTTTGGGCTGCGGCCGCAATGGCAATAATAGGTTCTGGCCCTATCTCATAGGCTCCTCTTTCATAATAAGGATAATTTTGGGATGAAATCTCATAAGCAGGAACGTAGATTCTTCCTAAGGTGCCTTCTTTTCGTACTTCTAATGGCGCCACCACAGGCTGAAGACTAGGGGTACAAGAAGATAGGTAACTAATAGAGCCTGTTGGGGCAATAGCTAGTAAATGGGCATTGGCAATGCCGTCTTTTTGTATCTCTGAAACCAAGGCTTGCCAATCAACCAAACTAGGTATTCTAAAGCCATAATCCTTAAGCAGAGCTGCGACTCTTAACGTTTTTGGCTTAGCTTCTTCTTTAAGGTAGTTCTCAAAATAAGAAGCATCAGCATAGCGAGACTCTTCAAAACCGACAAAAGCGCCCAGCTCTTTAGCCAGTTGATGAGAGGCTTTAAAGGCATAGTAAGCGACGGTGTGAAAGAAGATATCAGTGAAGTCCAGGGCTTCTTTGGAATCGTAATAAATGTGATTGGTGGCTAAGAAGCCATGAAGGTTCATGGCACCAAGTCCGATGGCATGATTGTTGGCATTGCCCTTTTCAATCGATGGGGTACAAGATAAATCAGACAAGTGCGACACTTGATCTAAGGCTCTGACGCTCCTTGCGATGATGGTCTCTATGTCACTTGCCGCTTTCATGACCTCAGCGATATTAAGTGAACCTAGGTTACAGCAAATGTCCTCTCCCATGCTCTCAAAGGACAAATCATCAGCAAAGGTACTTGCTGTGCTAACCTGAGCAATCTCTGAACAGAGGTTTGACATGACAATACGCCCTTTTTTAGGGTGAGGGTTGCGGGCATTGACCGTATCATCAAAAAGCATGTAAGGATAGCCCGATTCAAAGTGCAGTTCTGCGATTAATTGAAAGAGTTTTCTAGCGCTAATATAAGTCTTAGAAATCTCCGGATTAGCCACGAGGTTATCATACTCAGCTGTGATAGAAATATCGGACATATCTTTGCCATAGACGCGCTTAATATCATAAGGGGAAAAGAGAGCCATGTCTTTATTGTCTTTAGCCAGTTGGAAGGTAATATCTGGGATAACTAATCCTAAAGCTAGAGACTTGATGCAGATTTTTTCGTCAGCATTTTCACGTTTGGTGTCTAAGAAGGTCAAGATTTCTTTGTGGTGGACATTGAGATAAACGGCTCCTGCACCTTGCCTTTGTCCCAACTGATTAGCATAAGAAAAAGAGTCTTCTAGCAATTTCATGACTGGAACAATGCCTGTCGCTTGGTTTTCAATGCCCTTTATGGGAGCGCCACTTTCTCTAAGGTTGGTTAAGCACAGAGCAACACCACCACCACGCTTTGACAACTGAAGACTAGTGCCAATGGCGCGTGAAATGGATTCCATATTGTCTTCTACCCTAAGGAGGTAACAAGAAATATACTCCCCTCGTCGTTTGCGTCCCGCATTTAGGAAGGTTGGTGTAGCTGGTTGAAACTGGCGTAAGAGCATGCTATCAATTAATCCTAGAACCCTTTTTTCCTGTCCGTTGGCTAAAAAGAGAGCATTCATAACAACTCGGTCTTCATAATGCTCCAGATAATGTTTGCCATCAAGGCTTTTAAGGGCGTGAGATTGGTAAAATTTCATGGCTCCCATCAGGTTCAAAAAATGGAAATCCTGCTGATACGCATAGGCAAAAGCCTCCAAGATAAAGGATAAGTCATACTTTTCAAATAACTTAAGATCGTAATAACCTTCTTGAATCAGGTAATCTATCTTTTCTTTTTGACTTCTAAAAGTCAAGCAATTAGGGTAAATGTCGCTATCTAAATAGGCTTGTATAGCCTTTTGATCACTATCAAAATGGTAGGTTCCGTCCTCTTTTTTGAAGCGTGTCAAGGCATTCAAAGAGAGGTAAGAAGCGTTTGTCGTCATGGTAATTCCTTTCTGTTTTAGGACCTTATTGGTCGGTGCTTACAGGTGACCCAAAGGTCTCAAAAATGCTTTTCACAAGAGTAACATCCTTTTTAGTCCCCAATAATTCAAACTGGTGCAAAAGGGGAACCTGTAACTTTTGAGCGATAATAGGCCCTGCTATGGCAAAGCTATCACCAAAATTAGTGTTGCCCGATGAGATGACTCCCTTGCAGTGGAATCGATTTTGAGGCTGATTTAAAAACTGAATAACTGGCTTCGGAACAGCTCCTCTATAATCATCACCGCCTGCGGCATAGGTAGGAACAATCAAAAGATAGTCCTTGTCTACCCTAATGGGAGAACCATCCATAGGAATACGAGTAGCTTCTCTGCCAAGCTTTGCCACAAAGCGATGGGTATTATTGGATTTGGAGGAAAAATAAACGAGTGCTAATGCTGCCATACCCTTAAAACTCCCAATCCTCATCTGCTGTTTCCTCAGTCACTCCCATGACGTAGGAAGAACCATTTCCTGAGAAGAAATCGTGGTTTTCATCAGCTCTTGCGGATAACTGGGTAAAGACTTCAGGCGCTATTTTAGTTTCTTCTTCCGAGAATGGGGAATCATAGCCTAGATTTTGTAGGAATTTCCCAGCATTGTACAAGCTAAAGCGAATGGCATCCTCTGCCAAATCAAAGCCCTGATAGAGTTCTCGTAAATAAGCCTTCTCAAGGTCAATCAGCTGGTCTAAGAGATCAAAGACAAAGGTTTTCATCTCCTCTTGTTTTTCAGGAGGTAAAGTAGTCACTTTTTGCTGATATTTATAGCCACTATAATAATTGTGGATGACCTTATCTCGCAAAATCAATCGGATAATATCAGAGGTATTTGGCATAATGCCTCTAGCTGATAGGTAAAAAGGAAGGTAAAAGCCTCCATACAAGAGAAATCCTGGCATCATAGCTGCTGCCACTTTGGATTTTAAGGGATCATCTCCTGTGTAAAAAGGAATCAAGACACGCGCACGTGCCTGCAGGCTTTCGGTTGCCACCACCCACTCATGAGCTTCTTCAATCTGCTGACTACTACAAAGGGTAGAAAAAATAGTACCGTAAGACCTTGCATGGATGCCCACCATAAAGGCAAAGTTGGTGTAAATAACCTGCTCATGGTCCGTCAAAGCATGGGGAATCTGCGCCACATCTCCCACTGTTGCTTGCACCATATCTAGAAGCGTCAAACCAGTATAAGTTCTTGTAATTAAGTCTTGCCAATCTTTTCCAAGTGAGCGCCAGGAAGGTAAATCGTTGGAGACAGGCATCTTTTCAGGGAGCCAAAAGTTTTGCGTGAGACGGTTCCAAACTTCCAAATCTTTGTCGTCATCCAGCTGGTTCCAATTGACAGATCGTAGGCATGTCTTGGTCTTGGATAAGGCGTAAGCAATTGGGGATTGGGAATTGCGGTAATAAGTTGAAGGCATGATTTCTCCTTTATCAAAAATAGTTACTCTTTCTGTCCTCTTTTAAAAAGAGGCTTAAGAAAGGTAGTCAGTCGTTTTTTTCGAGCCTCAAAAAGCTTGTATGACAAGCTTGATTTTGACCCTTAAAGATATCTTGAAAAGGCCTCTATGAGCCCTCTTCAACTGCCTTATTGACAGGACAAACCTGTTCTTTCTCACGATAGTTAAGCATGCTTAACTTTTTACAATTACCATATTAACACAAGATATAGTATATGGCAATAGTTTTATATACAATATATAGGGCTTTTTTGCTATCCTAGTTAGCCGATGATTGCACCATTTGGAACGGAAGGATCAACTGTTAAAACAGTTAACTTGCCATCATGTTCTGCCGATAGAATCATACCTTGACTGACATATTTTTTCATCATTTTACGTGGTTTGAGGTTGGCAACGATTTGAAGTTTTTTACCAACCAACTCTTGCTCATTTGGATAGAATTTAGCAATTCCTGACAAGATTTGGCGGTGGTCAGCATCTCCTGCGTCCAAGCGGAAACGAAGCAATTTGTCTGAGCCTTCCACTTTTTCCACTTCAATAACCTCTGCTACGCGAATTTCCACTGCATCGAAGTCTTCGAACTTGATTTGGTCCTTGCTTGACGTCAACTCGACCTCTTCTGGAATCCATTCTTTTTCGACAGGTGCTACTGAAGTAGCTGCCATCTGTTCCTTGATAAAGGCAATTTCTTCTTCCATATCCAAGCGTGGGAAAATCGGTTGCCCTTTAGCAATAACTGTCACATTATCTGGCATATTAGCTAGTACAAGATTTTCTAAATCAAACTCAGCTGCTAAGCCAAGTTGTGTCATAATAGCATTTGAGGTTTCCATCATAAACGGCTGAATCAGATGGGCTACCACACGAAGACTAGCTGCCAAATGAGCCATCACAGAAGCTAACTGATCCTTATCTCCTTCTTCTTTAGCCAAGAGCCAAGGAGCTGTTTCATCAATGTATTTATTAGCGCGTGAAATAATAGACCAAATCGCTTCTAGCGCACGTGGGTAGTCCACTGCTTCCATGTATTTGTGGTAATCAGCAATTTTTTCATCTACTAATACAGCCAATTCGTGGTCAAATTCAGTGACATTTTCCACGTATGAAGGCACTTGTCCACCGAAATATTTGTTAATCATGGCAACCGTACGATTAAGAAGATTTCCTAAATCGTTAGCCAATTCATAATTGATACGTCCCACATAGTCTTCTGGTGTAAAGGTACCGTCAGAGCCAACTGGTAGACTTCTCATCACGTAGTAACGCAGTGGGTCAAGGCCAAAACGCTCTACAAGCATCTCTGGGTAAACCACGTTACCTTTTGATTTAGACATTTTACCATCTTTCATAACAAACCAACCATGGGCAATTAAGCGTTCTGGCATTGGTAAATCAAGCATCATCAGAAGGATTGGCCAGTAGATAGAATGGAAACGTAAAATATCTTTACCAACCATATGGAAAACTGTGCCATTCCAGAAACGCTCAAAGTCAGTCGAATCTGCCTGACCATAGCCTAGAGCTGTCGCATAGTTAAGAAGAGCATCAATCCAGACATAAACCACATGCTTAGGATTTGACGGTACTTGAACACCCCATGTAAAGGTTGTTCTAGAAACCGCCAAATCCTCAAGACCTGGCTCAATAAAGTTTTTCAGCATTTCATTCATACGACCATCAGGCTGAATGAATTCTGGATGTTCATTAAAGAAGGTAACAAGTCTATCAGCATACTTGCTAAGACGAAGGAAATAAGATTCTTCTGAGACCCACTCTACCTCATGTCCAGAAGGTGCAATACCGCCAGTAACCTTGCCAGCCTCATCACGAAAAACTTCTTCTAATTGACTTTCTGTAAAGAATTCTTCATCAGAGACAGAATACCAACCTGAGTATTCCCCTAAATAAATATCATCTTGGGCAAGTAAGCGTTCAAATACATCTGCTACTACTTTTTCATGATAATCATCTGTGGTACGAATAAACTTATCATAAGAAATATCTAAAAGTGACCACAAGTCTTTGACCTCTTTAGCCATGCCATCCACATAAGCTTGAGGAGTGATTCCAGCTTCTTCAGCCTTAGTTTGGATTTTTTGACCATGCTCATCAAGACCAGTCAAATAGAAAACCTCATGATTCATCAAGCGTTTGTAACGCGCCAAAACATCACAGGCTATAGTAGTGTAGGCAGACCCGATATGGAGCTTTCCTGAAGGGTAGTAAATGGGAGTTGTAATGTAGAAGGATTTTTTCTCTGTCATCTTAATTTCCTTTCAAGGCTAATGAAACCTTTTTATAATGGCGTCTCAAAGAGACCTAACCAAACAGGCACTGACCTGCTCAGTTATCAGTAGTCCATTATACCATATTTTAAAAGGCAAAAAAACCAATTATCAGCTTTTAAGAGCGTCTAATTGGTTTAAGTTTCGATTGAATCAGGTAAAATTCTTGGGCCAATAAATAGTTAACATAAAAAAGAGGGATCAAAATGGGAGCTAGGGCACATTCTTTGTAGGTCAAAGACAAAACAGTTGAAGAAACTACCCCCAAAGCAAAGGCCAAAATAATAATAAGCGTGTTGCGGCCAATGTGAATCATCTCCTGGTTTTTCTCATAAATACCCTTGGTTAGCAAATAGGCCGCATTCTTGATATTACCGGTCATCATGACATTAGCATAACTAGCACCTCTAAGGGTCTTAAAGGTATCAACCTGAATCGAAGCAAAAAAAGCCAAGGCAGAAACCGTGAAAAAAGAAGATAAAAAAGGCGTCAACAAAGAAGTCACTAAAGCAATTAATGTCAAGATAAAGCTGGACAAAAGGTATCAATGCAAGCCATTTTTCTTAGCCCATCGATGCATAAAATAGGTAAAAGACTGACCTAACATAAAAACAATCATAGGCAATAGAAACTGCAAGGCCTCCTGAACTTCTTTTTGAGATAAACGAATGGCAAAGGACAATAAATTTCCCGTCTGGACACCGGCAAAACGCTTACCTTGCGTCATATAGGTAAAGGCATTGACGTAACCACTGATAAAACAAAGCATCATGGCACAGCGTAAGTCCTCATAGACTTGATATTTTTTCCGTTTTTTCTTGGACATGCGAACCCTTCTTCATTTTTTAATAGAAAAGAAAAAATACTGACCAACAGTATTTGCTCACTTATAGAAAACCTGATCCGACTAAGGAGTCCAAGCTTTAAATGCCTATTTAGTATAGCACATCAAACTATTCTATTCATGGTCTTTTAGGAGAGACATCTCCTTAGAAGCTTAAGAGTTTTATTAACTAATTGATTAGTTTTCAAAAGAAGCCTTAAAAAACCTCTGACAAGTTCATGATAAAACTGCCTAGATAGCAAAAAGAGTGGCGAAAGATATTCACCACTCTTTTTGCTATCCTACGGGATACTTTATTAATCTTGATTTGCTACCGTTTCGTCCATAAATCTGATAGTTTTAAGGAAATTCTCCTCTCCCAGTTCAGCTTCAAAATGATCTCCTGCTTTTAGGAAAGGCAAGCGATCTGGGCTGTCACTGCTAGCTTTGATTTTATAGATTTTCCCTTGGCTTTCAATATAATAGACTGTTGTGCCTGAAATAATCTGACTGACCACTTGCTCAACCTGACCAGAAATAAGGGTTACCTTCTTAGCAGAGCCATTCTTCATAGATAAACTACTGGTATCTTTGTCTGTAAATTGAGCTATTAAAGGTTGAATGTCATTGTTTACAGTAACTTGTTGGTAATCTTCGGCATCCACTAAAGCATAAGACTTAACCAAATCGGCACCATCTTTTAAGGAAATCAAATAATAAGCCTTGTTGTTCAATTTCACCAAGGTTGGTGCTGTCGCACGGTATTTCTTCTCTTGAACTTCCCCTTCAGCTGACTTCATGGCTGATCTTTCTGTCGCTGAGGCCAATTTATAATTGGTGATTTCTCTGGTTCTCATATTAACCAAGATAAAGCCTAGATTTGACGAGTCTGCTGTTGCTGAAGTAATACCTGTATAGAGATAGACATCTGAACCAATCGTAATATAATTATAGCTATCTGTAGTCTGTTTGACTCCGGTCTGACTAAAGACGGTGTTCCAATAACCTTTTTGATAAGTATAGTGGTCATTGACCCGCTCCAAAACATTTTCAGAAGAGTAAACCCTGTCCACCCACTTTGGAACAGACTTGAGATCGTATTTCTTAGATTTTCCAGTCACCGCATCTAATAAGATGACACCTGTCGGATCTGGTGAAGAAAGGCCAAATTTAGGAGCATAAGTGGTTGCCACGTAATAAGGATTACCCTCGTCATCCACTTCAAACGAAGGGTCTGAAAAAATAGTCATAGGATGTTGGAAACGAAGGTGTCTTAAGGTATCTCTAAAGAGGTATTCCGAATGCGAATATTTCATGGCTTGCTTGAGTTTCACTAGCTCAGCTTTACCAGTTGTTTGATTGACCTTGATATAGTAATCAATCCCGTCTTTACGATTGGTTACCCATTTCCAGAAGGATTTGTATTCTAAAGGGGAAACGCGAAAAGGCAATTTGCCTATGGTAATTTGGCGATATTCATCTGAAATACCAAATTGAGAAACCTTGTCAATAGTTCCTAGATAGGTGTCTCCAATCTTTTCAGCTGATTCTCGGTCAAGAAGTGCCAAGGTGGAGAGATCCGTTTCAGGAAAATCCTTGACAAAATCAGCATTCTTAACCTTAATAACATTGGCGTATGACTTTGCTCGAAAGATCCGACTATTAATAAAGGTCAAGAAACTTAACGCTAAAAAGATAAAGGCAATTGCCAAAAGACTAGCTTTTAGAAGGCCTTTGACCTCTCCAAAACGAAATCTTGATGTCACATCTTTTCGTCCACCTTGCTTAGGCCCTTGCTTTAATAGATCAGACAAAGAGTTTGAAAAAGAGCCAACAAAAACATTGATGATTAATAGAATCAAAAGAAAGATGATAAAATTCCAAAAGGCGCCACTCCAAATATTGAGTGGGGGCAATTTGGTCCAATAGTAAGTAGCAATCAGTAATAAACTAATTAAACCGACTCCTAGTCGTATCTGTTTTGTCATAAGTATCTCCTTTAATGTGTCTCCTAGCTTCTTAACCCCTATTATACCACATTGCAGCCCTAATACTTCACCCTTCTATGGGAATTAACCGCCATCAGTGATTTGCCTCAACTAAGCAAGTTCAATCAAAAAACACCGATACTTCTTGTGAAGCATTGGTGTCAAAGGAACTTTAATTGTTTAGTCTAATTTTAAGGCATTTTGATCAAATGGAATGGAAGAGTCATATGGATTGTGGCGAAGCTTGAAGTCTCTCACTTCTTGGATAGTTTGCGTACCAGCCAATTGCATAACCATCTTGAGCTCATCATTGAGTTTTTCAAAGACTTGGCGAGTTCCCATACTTCCACCCATAGCCAATCCATAAATAACGGGACGACCAAGTGCAACTAAGTCTGCACCTGAAGCGATGGCTTTAAAGATGTGTTGACCACGACGGACACCTGAATCAAAGACAATCGGAACACGTTTATCAACTGTTTCAGCCACTTCTTGCAAGGAATCAAAGGCAGCAGGTCCACCATCGAGCTGACGGCCACCATGGTTAGTTACCCAGATACCTGAAGCACCAGCATCAAGGGCACGTAGTGTATCTTCAGCACATTGTGGTCCCTTAACGTAAACTGGCAAACCTGAATACTGAGCAATGTATTCGACATCTTTAGGAGAAAGAGCTTGTTTTGCTGATTTATAAACAAAGTCCATTGTTTTACCAGCGCCGTTTGGCAGGTATTCTTGAACAATAGGCATGCCTACTGGGAAGACAAAACCATTACGTTTGTCAACCTCACGGTTACCACCAACAGTCGCATCTACGGTTAGGACGATTGATTTAACCCCTTCAGCTTTCAAGTGATCCATGATGTGACGGTTGATGCCATCATCTTTACTGTAATAGAATTGGAACCAGTGAGGAGCTCCGTTTAGGGCTGAGCTTATTTCTGGTAAATCAGTGGTTGAATAAGAACTAGTTGTGTAGATGGTTCCAAATTCACTAACCCCTTTAGCAGTTGCCACTTCACCTTGTTCATTGGCCAATTTGTGAGCAGCGACAGGTGCCATAATGATTGGAGAGGTTAAGGTATCACCATTAAAGGTGATTTGTGTACTTGGATTATCTACACCCTTTAGACCGTGAGGAACGATCAATTTATGGTTAAAGGATCTAATATTTTCATGTAGGGTAAAGGTATCCCCTGCACCACTGGCAATGTAGCCGAATGCTCCTTTAGGAATCACTTGTTGAGCCATTTTTTCTAAGTCAAAGACATTGATAAAGTCAACGCTGCCTTCAGCGCTACTTGTTTTATAGTCCATGACAAAGTCTGTGCTCTCTTCGGTTACAACTGTCTTAAATTCTATTTTAAATTCTCCTCTTTTTTAGATTGATTTGTTAGCGCTTTCAAATTATACATAAATTATATGTTAATGATTTTTTTATGTCAAAATATATGCTCACTATATTTTTAAATAAGATTAATAATAATAAGATGTTTAAAATATGATAGTCTGTTTAGATATAACCTAAAACTTTACCAAGTACATAAACCACCAAGCAAGTGATTAGGATGTAAAGCAAACAGAACTTCATGACTGCTTTTAAAAGTGTTCCTTCTTCACCTTCTAGTCCAATAGCTACTGCAGCTACGGCAATACTTTGTGGGGAAATCATTTTCCCTGCTGTGGCACCAGACATATTGGCAGCAGCGAGCCAGTAAAGGTTCATGTTCAAATTATTGGCAGCCTTAACTTGCAGTTCGCCAAATAAGACATTGGCTGAAGTATCACTTCCTGTAATAAAGGTCCCTAAGGAGCCAATAATAGGTGCAATGACGGGATAAAATCCACCAGTGACTGCTACTAAACTAACGGCAATAGTTCCAATCATGCCACTGTAACTCATGACTTTTGATAGAGCCACAATAGAGGCTACGATCACCATTGTTTTAGTCAGTTGCTTAATACTTTGCCATAAAATCTGGCCAATACGAGATAAGGATAGTCCTTGAATCAAACCAGCAATCATAGTAGCTAGAATAATCATGGTTCCTGGAGAGGTCAACCAATTGATTTTGTAGGGTTTGGCATGTTCTCCTGTGTAGACACTGATTTTTGTGGTGACACTAGCTAGTTTTTCATTAATGGCTGGGAAGAGCGAAGAACTTAGGATAATGAAGACAAAAACCAAAATAAATGGCAGAGCTTCAATAATCCCTTGTTTTAAAGTAATATCTGTTTTACTTACTTGTTCTGATTTGCGTTCAAAAACTTTAGCTAAAAGGATGGTAACAAAAATACAAAGAAGGGATCCAACAACAGATGGTAATTCTGCCCCTAGGTAGTTTGAAACGATAACTTGTGGAACCGCAAAAGCTAAACCAGAAGCTAGGGTGATCCAAAAGACTCCTTTAATCGAAGACACCCCTTTTCCTGCTAAAGCGACTAAGAAAAATGGGATTGCAGCAATCAAAATAAAGAGCTGCAAAGAAACAATAACCGACAGTTGTGTCACTTCCAGCTGTGTTACTTGTGCTAGGGTGGTAACAGGAAGCCCAATAGCTCCAAATGCCGTAGATGTGGTATTTGCGATCAAACAAATCAAGGCCGCTCGCATTGGCTTCATGCCAAGAGCCACTAAGATACTAGCCGGAATAGCAACTGCCGTACCAAATCCAGCAATTGCTTCAAGGAAACCACCAAATCCCCAAGCTAAAATGAGAACTAATATACGCTGATCCTTGGAAATACTGGTCAACAAATCTTTAATAACGGACATGCCGCCTGATGCGGTTGTGACATTGTAAGTAAAAACTGCTGCTACGATAATGTAAACAATAGGCCAAAAGCCCATCAATGCACCTTCTAGAGCGGCCGTTAAACTGTCCATAATCTGAAAATCAAAACCAAGTATACTAATCAGAATGGTTAAGAGTAATCCGATAAAACACGATAAATCGCCTCGAATCCGAAATACTGCCAGAGATAATATAAGCCAGGCAATAGGAATAATTGCAAGTATTGTCTGAAACATTGTTATATAATGACCTCTCTATTAAAAAGTAAGTGAAAGTTTTAATTTGTTAGCGATTACAAATATAGTTTAATTTTATAAAAGCTAATCTCTCCCGTCAAATTTAATGCTCACAACTTTTTTTAAAAATTGGAATTTGTGAATTTTTTCAGTCGAAATAGATGAAATCAGTCAGGGAAAAGCCTATAAAATCAAGCTCTGTTATACATCAGATAAGCCTGTAAAAAAATCAAAAATAGTCTTCACTCGCTTGCTCGTCTCTTTTTTGTTAGAATAAAATCAAGATTATCTTTTAGAAAGTGAACTCAAATGAAACTGATCTCATGGAATATTGATTCCTTAAATGCTGCTCTTACAGGAGAATCCCCTCGTGCCCTCTTATCACGTGCAGTTCTTGATACTTTAGTAGTTCAAGATGCCGATATTATTGCCATTCAAGAGACCAAACTATCTGCTAAAGGACCTACCCAAAAACATTTGGAATGCCTTCTCAGCTACTTCCCTGATCACTTACATGTTTGGCGATCATCGGTTGAGCCAGCTCGTAAGGGCTATGCTGGAACCATGTTTCTTTATAAAAAAGAACTCAATCCCATTATTACCTTCCCAGAAATTGGGGCTCCAACTACCATGGACGCTGAAGGCCGTATCATTACCTTGGAGTTTGATGATTTCTTTGTGACACAAGTCTATACACCAAATGCCGGAGATGCTTTGAGACGTTTGGATGACCGTCAGATTTGGGATCAAAAGTATGCTGATTATTTGGCACAACTAGACGCTCAAAAACCGGTCTTAGCAACCGGTGATTATAATGTCGCTCATAAAGAAATCGACCTTGCTAATCCCGCAAGTAATCGCCGCTCAGCTGGTTTTACCGATGAAGAGCGTCAAGGTTTCACCAACCTTCTCAATCGTGGCTTTACCGATACTTTTCGTTTCATGCATGGTCATGTGCCAAATGTCTACACTTGGTGGGCACAACGCAGCAAAACCAGTAAAATTAACAACACTGGTTGGAGAATTGACTATTGGTTAACGTCTAAACGCCTTGATGAGCGGATTCTGAAATCAGAGATGATTTCTTCTGGAGAACGCCAAGATCACACGCCTATTCTTTTAGAAATTGATTTATAAGATATCAACAATTTAGAAGCTTTCAAGAGCTTCTAAATTTTTTGCTTGACATGGAACGCGTTCCACACCTTATACTACTTTTACTTAGATGTTAAAGGAGATTCAAGCAATGACAATCAAAAAACTTTTTCTAGATATGGACGGAACCCTTTTAAATCGCCGGGGACGAGTGGCAACAAGTAATGCCCAACAAATCAAAGACGCTGAAATCCCTATTAGTCTAGTTTCTGCACGCGCTCCAATGGAGATGAAAGAAGCTGTTGAAGCTCTAAATTTGGATGGGGTTCAAGTGGGATTCAATGGTGGTATTATTTACCGCTTCGAAAAAGATAATTTAAAAGTGATTTCTGAGCTTCCCTTGGAGGAGCAAGATAGTCATATCTTAATCAAGCATATCCATGAAGCTTTCCCAGACCTCAGCCAATCCTACTACCACCGTGACCGATGGGTCACTTTTAAAGAAGATGCTGGAATCGACTACGAGAAACAACTGACGCTACAAGAGCCTCACATCCTACCAGTAGAGCAGTATCTTAATCCATCCGAAAAAATTTTTAAAATAATGATTATGACTTTTGATGATCTTCAAATGCAAGCTCTTAAAGAAAATTTGTTACAATTACCTTTAGACCGAGTTACCATCCAACAATCTGGCTCTTATTATTTGGAAATTACCCATAAAGATGCCGAAAAATCGAGAGGTATTGACTATATTTTGAAGCAAGAGAGTATCGCAAAAGAAGATTGTGCTGCCTTTGGTGATGGACATAACGATTTAGCCATGTTTGATCAGGTCGGTCATTCTATTGCCATGGCTAACGCTCATTTAGACGTTTTAAAAAAAGCCAATCATATCACCACTTCTAATGAAGAAGATGGAGTAGCTTATGGCATCTGGACTTATTTGATGAAAGAGAGGGTTCATGACTAGTATTCGCGATATCGCTGCTTTAGCAGGAGTTGCTCCTTCCACAGTGTCTCGTTATCTCAATCAATCAGGCTATGTTTCTCAAAAAACGGGAGAAAAGATTCAAACCATCATCGATGCCTCTGACTACAGTCCCAACTTGACAGCACGTGACTTGAGTAGAGGTAAGAATCATCGCATTGGTGTGATTATTCCACATACCAAACACCCTTATTTTATCGATATTATTCGTGGTTTAATGGCAGCTTCATTAGAGTCACAATCCAACTGACCTTTTTACCTTCCGATTATGATCAAGCCTTGGAACAGGACTATTTAGAGCAGTTAAAAGGTAAAGCATTTGATAGTCTGATTTTCAGCTCACGTAAAATTCCTGTGTCTATCATTGAAAATTACGCTAAATATGGACAGATTGTTTTACTAGAACCCTCAAAGTCCCCCCTTCTTTCTAGTATCTCTGTTGACCGCTCTCAAGGTTTGATGGCTCTATGCCAATGGCTTAAAAAACAAGACATCAAAAAATGCGCTCTGCTTTTTAGTCGCAAAAAAGAAACTAGTGTCACTTACAAGGCGACTATGAAGGCTTTTCACAATGTTTTTGGGAAGCAACAAGCCTTTGAAACCTACGGAAATATTTCTACCTACCAAGACGCTTATGACTTAGCGAAACTATTGGAAAAAGATTCAGAAATTGGAGCTATTATAGCCAATGGGGATGATGTTGCTGCAGGCCTTCTAACTTATTATCAAGAAAAAGGTTTGCGACTACCTCTTATAGTCAGTCAAGAAAGTCAACTGTCAGGGAAATTGTTAAAAATCCCAAGTGTTAATAACCATAGTTTTGAGCTTGGAAAAACCGCCTTTCAGTTAGCCACTCAAGTAACTTGTCAGCACCAAAGTTTAGACTCAGACTTTTTATTAAGATAGTAACTGTCACTCAAAAAATGGTGATGTTCAGTTAAATATTTTGTTAATCTAATTAACAAAAGGTATAATGACTTATCAAAATGGCTCTTAGAAATGGAGAAATACATGATTATCAAATCTACTACCATGCTTTACGTCGCTGACACCAAAGCTGCCCTTACCTTTTGGACTGAAAAAATGGGGTTTGTTCTCATAGATCAATCAACAAATGGTGACTCAACTTCTTACGAAGTAGCGCCAAGTGCTGAATCAGCCATTGCTTTTGGACTTCATGACAAAGAAACAGTTGCTAAGGCCAATCCAGGAATGCCTCTAGCTTTTCCTTCTTTACTTTTTTCAGTTGCCAATCTTGAAGAGGAATACCAAAGGCTAGATGATGCTGGTGTTACCATCAATCCCATTATGGAATACCAAGGCATGCGCCATTTTACCTTTACCGACAACGAAGGCCACTATATCGCTATTAGTCAACACAATGATTAAGGAGAACACACATGGTTACTGCAATTAACGTCTACCTGGTCACAAATGGAAATGGTAAAGAAGCTCTTGCTTTTTACAAAGAGGCTTTCAATGCTGACATTAAAAACCTGCTCTTTTGGAAAGATGCTGTTCCTGACTGCCCTCCTGAACGTCAAGACTTGGTCATGAACGCTCAATTAGATATCAATGGCATACACCTCGACCTTTCTGATGAAAACCCTGATTTTGATTACCAAGCTGGTGTCAATATGACCGCATCTATCATGGTGGACAATGTGAAAGAAGCCAAAGAACTTTATCACAAGTTAACAGTGAATGCTAAAGCCATTTCTTTACCACTTCAAGAGACCTTTTGGAGTCCTGCTTATGCCAACTTTACCGATCAATTTGGCATGATGTGGCAATTAAACACGGAAATAACAAACTAAAAAAGGATTCCTCGGAATCCTTTTTTAGTTTACTTTTATCTGTTATTGAAAGAGTGTTTAGTCTTATAAATTCAAGTCCTGATAAGGCTTACGGTAGCCCACTTGTAAGACTTTATCATCTTTGACCAGAATAGGTCGTTTGATGAGCATGCCGTCTTTGGCTAAAAGCTCTGCTGCTTGATCGATCGTCAAGCCATCGATTTTATCTTTCAACCCAAGTTGTCGGTAACTATTACCACTGGTATTAAAGAAATTTTTGATGCTATAGTCAGACGTTATCATCCATTTTTTGATGATTTCTGCTTTAGGAGGATTGGCTTTGATGTCAATAGTCGCTACATCAAGCCCTAGAGCTGACAACTCTTTTAAAGCTTTCTGACAAGTGCTGCACTTAGGGTATTGGTAAAACGTAATCATGTCGTCTCCTTTTGATAGGTTTCTTCGTGTCTTAAGAGCCAGTCTTTTCGGTCCAAGCCTCCCGCATAGCCTGTGTCAAGCCACCATCTGCACTTAGGACACGGTGACAAGGGATAAATAGGCTTAGTGGATTACGGCCAACTGCTCCTCCTACAGCTTGAGCAGAAGCACAGCCTAGGTCTTTAGCAATCTTGCCATAGCTTGTGGTCTCTCCATAAGGAATGGTCAGGAGTTTTTGCCAAACCTCTTTTTGAAAAGCTGTTCCATTTGGGATTAAGTAATCAGGAAGAGGCTGAATTTCCCCTCTAAAATAAGCGTCTAACCAGTCACTTGCTTGTTTTAGAATAGGATTAATACCCTTCACACACGCTTCTTCTAAACCATGGTGAAAATGTTTTTGATCCAAAAACCAGGCTCCAATTAAGGCTTTTTCAGAAGCCACCAAAGAGATAACACCCAAGGGAGACTGATAATACTGCTCAACTAAAGGCACCCAAAAACTCCTTTCTCTCTTTAAGACATCTATTGTCATTATAAAGAAAAGATAAGGGGAAAGCAATGGACAAGTTTAGTTGGCTAAGTAAAGGCTTTGATCTGAAAATCCAACAATCTCGTTTTTATCTCGTATAAAAGCATAACACCTTAGAGTTCTTTTAGTTTTTGATAAGCTAGTCGGACACCGTCTAATGGTACCTTGCCACAATAAGCATAACCAAGCTTCATCAAAAGAGCTTGCATAGCCACATTTTTCTCATGGGTATCACATCGAAAATCCCAATGTTTAGAATCTTCAATTAAGCCTTGTAAAAAGAGCTGAGCTAGTCCTTGCCCTTGATAATTCTTGGCGACGACAATACGGTGAAAGGTCACATACTGCTGGTTATCATTCTGCCACTGCCCCTCATAAATAGCATTATAGGCTGTTTCATTGCCATAAATGACAGCAGTGTAAGCTAACAAGTGACCCATTTGATCTTGCCCAACAAAAGCCCTAGATGTCAAAATATCTTCAAGGATGACTTGATCGTTTGGGTAACCATTTTGCCATTGGTCGCTCCCATAAGCAGCTATCTGTTCTTTGGCATGAGCTATCATCAACATAATCTCTGAGAGATCGTCTGGGGTGGCTAATCGTATCTGCATTATTTTTCTCTCACAATCTCTTTTGATAAATGGCTTCAAAATCAGCCATAAATTGGATTAAGGCGTGGACACCTTCAAGAGGAAAACCATTATAAAGACAAGCTCGCATACCTCCCACACTAGCATGACCACGTAGATTCATGAGTCCACAAGCTTCTGCTTTTTGAATGAAAAGCTCATCTAATTCTGAACTTGGTGTTCGAAAAGGAATTGTGGTTAAAGAACGCTCTTCTCTTTTTTGAACAGGACTATGATAAAAAGATGATTGGTCAATACAGTCATAAAGTAATGCAGCCTTTTCGTGATTGCGTCGAGTGATTTCTGGCACACCACCCTCCTCTTTTAACCATTCTAATACCAAACCTGCCATGTAGATGCCAAAAACAGGAGGTGTGTTATAGCGTGATTGGGCTTGTATGTGAGTCTCATGGGCCATCATATGAGGGAGACTAGACCAAGTTTCCACTAAATCTTCTCGAATAACAAGAACAGTCAACCCTGCAATTCCCAAATTTTTCTGAGCACTTGCATAAATCAGTCCAAATTCTTCTACCTTGTAAGGAAAGGCTAAAAGGTTGGAAGACATGTCAGCCACAATAGGAAGTCCATTACTATCAGGTAAGCTATAAAGGCTGGTGCCTTCAATAGTATTATTAGTTGTCAGATGAAGATAAGCTCCATCAGGATTTATCCTATTGGCATCAAAAACAGGAAGATATTGGTAAGAGACATCCTCAGAAGAAGCAAGAATTTGAGGCTCAAAATCAATAAGCTCTGATAGCTTAAACGCTTCTGTATAAGCTTTTTTACCCCAAACTCCTCCAATATGATAATAGGCCTTTTTCCCTCGTGCTAGATTCATGGGAATCATCGTAAATTGAGTCGAAGCTCCCCCCTGAAGGAACAAGACCTTGTAATGATCCGGAATGGACATTAGATCTCGTAATAAGCTCTCAACTTGCGCCATCATTTCTACCACAAGGTCTGAACGATGAGACATCTCTAAAATGCTCATCCCACTCTCCTTATAATCTAGCAAAGCTTTTTGTGCTTTTTCTAAAACAGGTTTTGGGATGAGGGCTGGACCTGCTGAAAAATTAAAAATAACCATAGTAGACCTCCCAATCAATATAGAAAGTATAGCATAGCAAAAGGCTTTTCACAAAAAGAGTGCCTGCAGCATCTACCAAATCATGTTATAACAGAACTATTATAAAGGAGATTCTAAAGATGATTAAAGAATTTTGCGCTGAAAACCTAACTCACTTAAGCCAACTCAATCCTCAAGACATTCAACGTGTTGAGCTCTGTGACAATCTAGCTGTGGGAGGAACCACCCCTTCTTATGGTGTCATCAAAGAAGCCTGCCAACTTTTACACGATAAGGGTATCAGTGTTGCCACTATGATTCGTCCACGTGGTGGTGATTTTGTTTATAATGACATTGAACTAAGGGTTATGGAAGAAGACATCTTAAAAGCTATCGAAGCTGGTAGTGATTGTCTAGTTCTAGGACTCTTAACTGATGAGGGACATTTAGATACCGAAGCTATTGAACAATTATTACCTGCCACCCAGGGATTGCCACTGGTTTTTCACATGGCTTTTGACCACATTGTCCCTGAGCAACAGTTAGAAAGCCTAGAAGCGCTGATTGATTATGGCTTTGAGCGCATCCTCTTGCACGGTTCCAAAGAAGCTAACTCCATTTATGACAATATTGATTATATTTCAACATTGGTCAGAGCTGCTAAGGGACGAATTGAAATCATGATTGGCGGTGGTGTGACAAGTGACAACTGTCAAGAACTCAGCCAATTAACCGGTACTTCTATCGTTCATGGAACCAAAATCATCTAAAAAGGTCGTCATCCCAATGGGATGACAACCTTTTTTAATTAAGAACATGTGAAACCGGATGATAATCAGTCTCTTGATAGCTAGCTGAGAAAGCAAGTACCAGACTAGTTATACCTGGAAAGAATAGGGAAAGGACAGCAAACCCCTTTGAGCCCCCAAAAGCGCGAGCAAAAGCAAAACGGGTGTAATAATAATAAGCTGCCAAAACCCAACCAATGAAATAAAACCATTTATTTTCATCACCAAAAGCAATTTTTTGTTTGGTAAAACCGGCATATATGGGTACTAAGCTATACCAACCTTTATAGCCTGCTCTTCGAAACAAGCGCCAGTTAGCAATAACACATAATAAGGCAGATATCAAGAATAGGAACAATATCACACCATAAACTAAAGCGATAACGATAAAAGTTGAATCTTCTGCATTCATATATTTTCCTCTTTTTTCTTATAATTGATGAAACTGAGCGTATAGTTCCTGTCTATTGAGCTGCAGTGACTTAGCGACTTTTTTAATAGCTTGATTGGGCTTATCTCCTGCTGAGATATAGTCTTGTACCATAGCTAACGGGTCTATTGATGCCAAATCTTGCTCTTGATGACAACCGTCATTCCCAGAAACAATGAGTAGGCACTCCCCTTTAAGCGGCACTTCTTGAATGTAATCTAAAATCTGAGACAAGCTACCTCTTTGGTACTCTTCAAAGAGTTTGGTTAATTCCCTAACCAAAACAATCTGACGGTCCCCATAAACAGCTTGCATGTTTTTTAGCGTATCAGCAACCCTAAAAGGTGATTCGTAAAAAATTTGAGTCTCTGGATAGTCTTTTTTCTCTTGGAAGAAGGCCTTTTGTTGCCCTGCTTTTCTCGGTAAAAAGCCATAAAAGACATGGGGCTGAGGAGCTAACCCACTAGCAATTAAAGCGGTAATACCAGCCGATGCCCCTGGTAAAGCCACCACTGTCACATCATGAGCAATCGCCTCTTTGACCAAATCGTGTCCCGGATCTGAAATCGAAGGCATGCCAGCATCTGAAACTTGAGCCAAAGACTTCCCTTCTTGTAAAAGAGCCACTAAATCCGGAATCTTCTCAAAGGCATTATGCTCATGAAAACTGATTTGCTTAGTCTCAATCGCAAACTGCTTCAAGAGTAAACCCGTATTACGGGTATCTTCAGCACAGATAAAATCTACTTGTTTAAGCGTCTCGACAGCTCGAAAGGTCATGTCTTGCAAATTACCAATCGGTGTCGGTACAAGATAGAGAGTGCCAGAACTTTTTTCTTCTTTAAAACTTTTTTGAACCTGCATAAGCCTACTTTCTGTCTAGAAGTTCCCTACAAAACATGCATTCTTCATCGTTTTCACGACGTTGACCATAAAAGAAATTACAAATGTGAAAGCCTTCATCGTAGATGCTTTCTAAGTGTTCTTTTCCTTGCTTGGAGCTGTTTTTAGTAGGTGCTTCATGTTCTAGTTGACTCAAGCGCTCACGCAGTTTGGTATTTTCTAAGCGTAGTACCGTATTTTCTTCAACCAAAGACTGTACTTGTTTTTTCATGGCTTCAATTTCAGCTAAAGTAACCATCAAATTCTGTGAAAAGCCATCAAAAGCATCAAATAATTCTTTTTTATTCACCTACTTTAACCTCCTCTAAAGCATATGTTATTAGGGTCATTTTGTCAGCAAAACGCACCTTAATAGTATCTGTAAATAGATCTATCCCAGCAACAGTAGCCGGTCCTTCTGCTGTCTGGACTATGGTACCATAATCCGGAAATTTTTTCTTACTTTCTTGATAAAAATGATCTTCATAGTGAAGGCAACATAAAAGTCTACCGCAATAGCCGGTTCCTTTACCTGAATTTAAGGAAAGTCCTTGATTTTTCAACATCTTAATCGAAACAGCAGGAAACTCTCCTAAAAAACTAGAGCAACACAGAGGCCGTCCACAGGGGCCTAATCCCCCATAAATTTTAGCTTCCTCTCGGCTGTTGATTTGACGCAATTCGATTCGTGTTTTAAAATAAGCCGCTAAGTCTCTTAGCAACTGACGAAAATCCACCCTCTCCTCAGAAGAAAAGGTAATCAAGACGTAATTACGATCCAAAGAAAAAACAATGTCAATCAGCTTCATGGGTAATTGATTCTGGGCAATCAACTCAGATACCCTGGCATAAGACCCTAAAGCTAATTCCTGATTCTCTTGATGTGCTTTTAGATCCATCTGATTGGCTTGCCGAGCAACCGTCGGCATATCTTTAGGAAGAGATTTAGGATTAAAGGCTGTCTTGCTTTGATAGACCTTTGCTAAGCGACTTCCCTTATCATCTCTCACAAGAAGCCATGTTCCTTCTGGAAAATCGGCATCTGTTTGACTATATTTAAGAGGTTCTGATTCTTTATATTTAATTCCGATTGCACTTATCATGATATCACCATATATTCTAAGCTATTTTGGAAATTGACATTGCGTTGCCACATCAGCCTGGTCTGATAGACCTTATCCAAAAACGGTAAGACCTTTTCTTTGTGATAATCCTTGGCTAAAATCAAGGTCAGCAGGGTCAAAACCATGTCTTGCTCGTCTTTTTCAGCTGCCAACTGCACTAGGCGATTCAGTTCTAAGTAAGCTTGCCACTCTTCTTTCAACCAAATAGTCACAAAGCGTTCTGTTTGTGCCACCAGATCTAAAACTTTTGTATTTTGAGCAAAAATTTCTAATTGTTGCTCATTCTTGGATAATTTAGCTAATAACTGAGCTTGACTTTTTAAAAGTCCCATTTGTTGAGCCAAGTCACACAGATAAGCGTCATTTTTAGGAAAATAAAAGGTCTGTGTGCGGCTTCTAATCGTAGGCAAAACCTGATTATCGTCGTTGGTTAGCAAAAAGAGGTAAGCATCACCTTGCGGTTCTTCCATGTATTTCAAAAGACTATTAGCAGCATTGACATGCATTTTTTCGCACTCACGAATAATAAAAACCTGCTGTTTGCCTTCAATACCTGTCTGAGAGAAATGACTCATCATCTCTTTTACTGCTTCAGTCTTAATAATCTGTCCGGTAGGCTCTAGGATGGTAACATCTGCAAACTCTCCTTGTGCTATGAGCTGACAAGAGCGGCACTGCTTGCAAGGAAAAGGCCCTTCTTTTTGGTCACAAAAAATGGCTTGTGCTAAGAAAATAGCCATATCAAAATTCGCAAAATCTCCTGAAAAGAGATAGGCATGGTTTAGTCGGTCTTTTTGTAAAATCTCTTGAAAAGCGTGATAAACTTTTGGAGCCTTTTGAGCTAAATCCATTCCTTTTCTCCTTTTATGCCTCCACAAGTCTTAAAATAGCCTTTAAGGCATCTGAAATAACAGACTCTAAAGCTTGCGACGCATCAATAGTCACGATGCGATCTGGATTTTCCTTAGCTAGATCCAGATAACCTTGACGAACCCGCTGATGCATATCCAACTGTTCAAGGTCAAGTCGATTGATTTCACGGTCTTTATTTTGTGCAATTCGTGCTAAGCCCACTTCAGAAGGCACATCAAAATAAAGAGTTAAATCAGGACTAATGCCATCTGTAGCAAAATTATTTAACCATTGGATGGCTGACTTATCAAGACCTCGACCAGCACCTTGGTAAGCGACTGAACTATCAATAAAGCGGTCTACCAAGATTAATTGCCCAGCATGCAGAGCTGGTAGCACTTTTTCAACCATATGTTGCCTTCTGGCAGCAATATAAAGCAAAAGCTCTGTCTTCTTGTCCATTTGTGTATTGTTAACATCCAAAATAAGATGACGGATATTTTCGGCGATAGCAACTCCACCAGGCTCTCTGGTTCTTACGACCGTTTGCTCAAGTCCTTCTTGCAAGCGGGGGAATAAAGCTTCCAATACCGTAGTTTTTCCTGCCCCATCTGGGCCTTCAAATGTGATTAGTTTTCCTTTTACCATCTTATTTCCTTTGTTTTTATTAGTTCTATTTTACCAAAATTTGAGGGAAAAGGCACGGTAATTTCATTGTCCCTATGTCTTTTTCCATTTCTACCAGCAGATTGATTTTGCTAGTGTCAACTAAAAACAAGCAAAGTCAATCTTTGCTTGTTTGTTCTAACTATTACGATAATTCAGCCTGATTTTCTGGCTCTTCACGGTGCAAATTTCCGACAAAGTCACAATCAATCGTATCTAACACAGAAGGCTTAACCTCTCTGACAAATTTTAACTTGCTGATTTCTTGCACTTTAGCTTCCAAGTCTTCTTTATTGATATAAATAACTAAATAACGCGAACGCTTTGAGTGGTAGTATAAATCACCGTATTTCATTACTTTTCTGGCATCACGGTTATAGTAAAGGTAAATAACCAAGCCAATTCGGTCTTTTTTTTGAAACATTATAGGCTCTTTTCTTTGATATTTTGATAAGGACCAGACCCATGTTTAGGCCTTTTAGCTGCCAAGGGAAGACCTGTGTCGACAAAAATATCTTCGGACACAGTTTTGGCAATTTCCTGTGATATATTAGCCAAGATAGCTTGTAAATCCACTTGAGCCAAGCGTAATTGACTCACAAGAGGATCTAAATCTAATTGACGCTTTGCTTGTAAGACTTGCCGCCTCATTTTTTTCCTTCAGGGTGATAAGCCAAAGTCTTTTCAGACACTTCATAAACTTGCTTCAACTCTTGAAAGTGGGTCACTTTACTTTTTAGAAGAGCATCCTCGTCAAAGGCTTTTTTAGCCAAAGCATAAGCTTGAAACTGACTGGTCTGTCTGATAGCATCCACTAAGTCATCAATAACATCTTCAATAGCAAGTAATTCTTCATTTATGACTAACATACATCGATTATACCATATTTTCAAAAGAAGCCAATCTTCTGCCGCTACAAAGGCAAAGACTTCCTATAGATGTTTATACATTTGAGAGGATAAGGCTAAGAGCTCCCCCAGGATATGATTATGTTGTCCAATCAAATCATAAAGCTGATCTTGACTAAGAATACCACATTTGACATCTTGGTAATCCTGTTCTTGCATGTCAAACCATTTAGGACTCGCATAAAAATTCCTCAAGTCAATATAGTCCTGATAAGCTGCTTGCATAACTTCAAGACTTGTCTGCAATTGGTCTAACTTAGGTTTAAATTGATCATATTTTGCTTCAAGTTCTTCAATGTATTTCTTATCATCTGGCAGCATCTCACGTCCTCTTCTTTCTTATCATTATTATATCATAGGCCAAGAAAAGCCTGGCTAAAAGAGCGTCTTAAAAAGGATTTTTCAAACCGTCATTTTATTTTCAAAAAGGGATTGAAAAAGAGGCTAAAAAATTGTTTAATATAGAAGTTATCAAAAATAAGTGAGGTAAAAAGGATTGAAAAAAACCTTGTTAACGATCATTGCTGCTACTACGAGTCTAGTAACTCTAGCGGCTTGTTCTAGTGGCCAAAAGCCACAAACCGCACCTGAGCCAACACCCAAAGCTAAAATGGCTCATGATGCTGACTTTGATCGCTATTTAGCTAAAGTCGATAGCCGGTGCGCTTACACCATTGGTAAGCATCTCGGAACTTTCAAACAAAATAAAGACCTTGGCTATCGTACTGCTGGTAGTTCTGCTGAATACCCAGCAGGAAAGTACTTAGAAGAAGAGATGAAACGTATTGGCTTAACGGATATCTCTGCTGATCAAATCTCCGTTGATAAATGGGAATTTGAAAAAGCCAATCTGACCTTTACTGCCAAAAATGGTAAGAAGGAAAAGGCTATTTTAGGAGGCTATCATGTCAATTTTGATACCAATGGCCCTAAAGACTTCCAGGTTGTCTATACTGGCAAAGGAAGAGCTAGTGATTATGATCAACTTGATGTTACCGGAAAATTGGTTTTGATTGATATCAATCAAAAAGAAGAATGGTGGGTCAATTACCCAGCTCTTCAAGCACGCTTCAAGGGAGCTGCTGCAGTTCTAGTGTCTCAAGAAGCTGGCTTCTCAGAAGTCAGTGATAAAGCTTTAAACGCTCAAGACATGTGCGGGCCAGCTGATGCTCCTATTTTTTCGATTGCTAAGCATGACCGCAATAAGCTAAAAGCAGCTATTGACAAGGGACACCAAAAGGTCACTTTTGATGCCAAATCTAAGGTTGATCTCAATCAAAAAACCTACAACTATTCTGGAAAAATCGAAGGTAAAGATAAGGAACACTTTATTGTCTATTCTGCCCACTACGATGCTTATTTCAGCGGCTTCCAGGATAATAACATGGCTGTCGCTCTCATGATGAGTATCGCTAAAGCCATGATTGACTCTGACTACAAACCAGAATGTACCATTGTTTTCACAGCCTTGGCTGCTGAGGAATGGGGCGTGTCAGATACCCGTTACGACTGGAGTACTGGCGCTTACCTCCAAATTGATCAGGCTAGACCTGAATGGGTTGGAAAAGCTCTCATGAACATCAATTTTGAGCTACCAGCTTATGAGCACGAAAGCCGTGATGAGATACGTTCTAGCTATGAACTAAAGAATTACCTTTTACCTTTAGCCAATATGTGCCAAAGGTAAAAGGAGTCTATAAAGACGGTTTGCGCGTGGTCTCTCCTCTTCGTACTTGGTCAGATGATTTTTCATTTGCCACGCTTGGAATTCCTGCTTTGCGTAATGATTTCCAAGATAGCAAGTACATGCAGACCCACTACCATACCCAGTTTGACAATGAAGAGACTTATAATGAAAAAGCCCTTCGTTACCATCAAAATCTCTATGGCTTACTAGGAATCTATCACGATCAAACAGCACGCTTGCCACTTGATTTCTCTGAGCGCTTTAAGGCTTTAAAAGCATCACTCAAGTCCGATAGTGACATGGCTCCTAAAGACCAGTACCAAAGCTTGATCCAAAAACTCGATCAGGCCAATAAGACCGCCCAAAAGGTTGCTAAAAAAGCTAAGGCCATCAATAAGGATTACCAAATCCTTAAAGCCAAGAATCCTGAAAAGGCTAGTCAATTAATGGCTGATCAGGTGTCACAAAACCAAGAACTGCTAGCTATCTTTAAAAAGGCTGAAAGCCAATTAGTGAAATTAACTTGGGAAGATGAACCAATCTTTGCTCATGAACATTCTCAAAACAATATTCAAGCCTTAGAAAAAGCAAGAGACCTGTTACAAAAAGGCAAAGCTCAAGAAGCTCTTGATCAAGAACTCTACAAAGTTGACAACAACTGGTACGCTTACGATTTTGACAAAGAGGTCTATAACTACTTCACAGACTATGTCCTTAAACCAGGAAAAGAAAAACTTCTCTGGGGAACTGGTAAAATCGTCTCCCACCGTGACTTATACGACTTAATTGCTAGCTTAAAAGGCAAAGCCAACAACAAGTCCAAGGACTTTAAAGATGAAATCGCAGTCATTGATCAAGCAATTGCTGACGAAAAAGCTGTTCTAAAAGTTTCCCTCACACAAGAAATGGAAGTTATTGCCTCATTAGAAGCAGAATTGAACAAAATAAACTAATCACCACCACTATGCTTCTCAATAAGTATAGAGAAAAGAGCCTTACACTTGTAGGGCTCTTTTTAGTGATTGACTAGTTTCAATACTTACTGAGATGTTACATCAGTGGCTTGTTCTACTTTTTTAGCTGCTGCTCTATCTTTATAAGCTTTCCATCTCTTATATGCTTCTTTTTCGTCCTTGGCCTCTTTCACGTCGAATTGTCCATGAAGTGTATAATCGTTACCCCAATCACGTCCTTCTACCCTGTAATCAATTTTCAAGTTAAAGTTGTAAAGGCTAGGAATTAATGCAAATTTTGGATACACATTAACTTTTAATGTTTGACCCGGCGCTATTGTTTTCCCTTCAATTTCCTCTGATAAACCAAAGAAAAATGAATCCCAATCCTCAAGACTATCTGCGAATTCTGTTTTCGTTATAGTAAGTGTTTTATCACCCTTATTAGTAAAAGTTAGCGGAATGAGAGAGTCCTGATAAGTGTACCATTTCTCAACAGTTTTATATTGATTATAAGAAATATTTAGTGGATTATCCTCCTCCAATTGATGAGTATCAGCTTGAACTTGATGTGATTGCCCTAATAAAAGATCAGTAGCTACACCTAACGATAGGGCTAGACCACTAGCTAATACAACTGCTGTTGTTTTCTTTTTTAAGCTAAACATAGTAAACTCCTTTTTTATTTTTAATAATATAATTATATTAGCTTTAAGTTAATGATTCAATAGTTTTATTAAAAATAAAAAAGAAGATTTAAATAATCTTCTTTTCTTTGCTTATTTTAACTCATTATTTTCCATAATTTCATCAATGAAGCCGTAAGCAAGTGTCTCTTCGGCAGTCATCCAATAATCACGTTCCCCGTCTTTATGGATCTGTTTGATAGTTTTACCAGCATTTTGTGCCAAGATTTTCTCTAAACGATGGCGTGTTTTTAAAAGATGTTCTGCTGCAATTGCCATATCTGTTTGTTGAGTACCGCCATCTGTTCCACCCATTGGTTGGTGAATCATGTATTCAGCGTTTGGCAACATAAAGCGTTTGCCTTTAGTACCAGATGATGCAATAACAGTTCCCATTGAAGCGGCCATACCCATAACAATGGTTTGCACGTCAGCTTTAATGAAATTCATAGTATCCACAATCGCTAACCCAGCAGACACAGAACCTCCAGGTGTATTAACATAAAGGTAGATATCCTTGGTATTATCTTGGGCATCTAAGAATAAGAGCTGGGCAATAATAGAATTAGCCATATTGTCTTCCACAGCACCCGTTAGCATAATAATACGATCTTTTAATAAACGTGAGTAAATGTCATAAGAACGTTCCCCACGACTTGTTTGTTCAATAACAACAGGAATCATAACTTTCTCCAATCTAGGTTTGTCCACCATCGCTTAATAACTATTAAAAACAGCTAAAAGCCTTAAAACAGACAGATTTTATAGTAATTGACCTTATTATAATCTATTGGTCAATTAAGGTCAAATAATAAACTTACTTCCAAAAAACTTTCCAGTGTGACCCAGAAAGTTTTTATCCATTTAAGCGATTGCTTAAAGCAAATCACTACTAGTTTTATTTTGTACCAAACAAACGGTCGCCAGCATCTCCAAGCCCTGGGACAATATAGCCATGATCATTCAATTGTTCGTCTAAGGCAGCTGTGAAGATATCAATATCTGGATGAGCTTCTTGTAATTTTTCAACCCCTTCTGGAGCAGCAACTAAACAAATGAATTTAATATTAGCTGAACCACGTTTTTTTAAGGAATCAATAGCCAAAATAGCTGAACCACCAGTTGCTAGCATAGGATCAACCAAGAAAATTTGGCGTTGATCAATATCTTCAGGAAGTTTAACCAAGTATTCAACTGGTTCTAAGGTTTCTTCATCACGATACATCCCGATATGCCCAACTTTTGCAGCTGGAACTAAGCTAAGGAAACCATCAACCATACCAATACCAGCTCTTAAAATAGGCACAATTGCTAGCTTCTTACCAGCCAATTGTTTTTGAACAGTCTTTGCTACAGGCGTTTGAATCTCAACATCTTCGACTGGAAGATCACGTGATACTTCATATCCCATAAGCATTGCAATTTCGTTGACTAATTCACGGAAATCTTTTGTTGAAGTATCTTGACGGCGCAAGATTGAAAGTTTGTGCTGAATAAGCGGATGTGAAATAACTTGACATTTTCCCATGTTGAAATACTTCCTTCTAAATTTTTTACACTTCTACTATTATACCAAAAATAGTAAACCTTGGCTTAAGAAAATCATGATTTTTTCAAAAGAAAACCCTTAGCCGCCAAAAGTGGTGGCTAAGGGAGATTTAAGTTTTTATTTTATTTCCCCAAGATCCCAGAAATCTGTATGTAACAAGTTATAAGAAGCAATATAGCGACGTCTACCCTTCTTCTTATCTGCTTTTTCCTCAATGTATTGAAGGGCTTTATTTAATTGAATAGTAGATTTGGCTTCTTCAACTAATCGTAAAGCCTCTTGGTAATCTTCATTAGGAAGTCTATACTCATACATAGAGTCATATTTTGCTTTGTGGCTCAAAATTTTATTTTTCGCTTCTTCTTTTTGTTCACTAACTTCAACAATTCGTTGTCCTGTTTTAGTTGCTTCTTCAATAATTTTACTTATTTCATCCAGTGAACTTGCTTGCATTATATCATTTGAAAACGCATTTGCTTTCTCACCATCAATATTGATACCAGCAATTCCAAAGATAACATCACTTTTTTCTTCCTTAATAAATTTCCCCGCGTTGTAAAATGAAGTGCAACAAAAAAGACATGTTCGTCTGATATACTAGAATTCCCCAATTCAGTATGGAAAGCAGATGAACATGTCCAACATTAATTCTACCAGAAAATCATCCTATTCTCATCTTTCAGCCACAGAACGGGGTGAAATTGCTGCTTATCTTAAAATGGGAAAGAAACCCGCTGAGATTGCTCGACTCTTGGGTCGTCACCGTTCTACAATCTGCCGAGAAATAAAACGTGGTTCAGTAGAACAGGTAAAGGATAAGAATGGAAAACAAACCTTCTTCAACGCCTATTTCGCTGATAGTGGGCAACGTGTCTATGAAACCAATCGTCAAAAGAGTTCTTATCTCAAGTTGAATGACTGCTCCGCTAGGTTCATTGAACAATTAGAATCTGCCTTGACGGCTAACATTCGTCTCCATAGTGTGGATAGTTTTGTTCAGACTTACAAAGTGAACCATCCTGAAGAAGTCGTCCCCTCTACCAAAACGATTTATCGTTATATCAAAGAGGGGGTATTAGCTATTAAACCAATCGATTTGCCTAAGATGGTTAGTATCAGAAAACGTTCTAAGAAAGTCATGAAGACGAATAAGAAGACTTTAGGTAAATCTATCGAAGAACGTCCAGAATATATTAATGATCGTTCTGAATTTGGGCATTGGGAGATTGATTTGGTTCTCGGCAAGAAAACCAAAGGTGAAGCTGTTATGTTGACTTTGGTAGAGCGCCAGACACGCTATGCACTAGGAGTTAAGCTAGAAGACAAGCAGTCCCAAACCATTAACCGTGCTGTCACGCATCTCATCAGTCAGTATCCTATTGCATCCATCACAGCGGATAATGGTTCTGAGTTTAGTTTACTCTCAAACTTAGAAGCTGTTGAAGTTTACTTTGCACATCCCTATTCTTCACATGAGAGAGGAAAAAACGAGAACTTCAATGGCCTCCTCAGAGAATATGTCCCTAAAGGAGTCTCACTTAATCCACTAACCTCTGAAGAACTTGACAATTATATTACTGCCATCAATGAGCGCCCAAGACGACTTCTTCAATATCAATCCTCAAAATTCCTGTTTGAGCTATCCCGAACAGCTTAACATCTGGAACTCTAGTTATCTATGAACTGGTTGCACTTGACTTGACAACTTGCGCTTAATAAATTTCTTTAATTCATTAAAAATATTGCTTTCCGCGGAGGGAATAGTAGAAAAAGAGCTTAGGGCAAGCTTACCATCACTAATCTTGTCCTTTCTATGTTCTTTAAACCCTTCAATAAAATCATATTTTCCTGAATTTATTTCATTTAATACAAGTTGCCGAATATGACGTTTTCTATTTTCTGTATTAGCAACATTTTTACTTGAGTAATAGATTCTACTTTGACTGTTGCCACTTATTGTATCTGTATCTCTCGACTTAATAGATACTTCTTCATTTTCAGTTATTGAAACAGCTTCTTCTGAATCATAACCTGGATCTCTTCGATTTTCTGAAATTAATAACTGTAAAATTAAATAATCATTATTTACTGCGTTTTCTAAAAAACGACGGGAATTTAACTTGTGATGTAATTTATTTTTAATAGCATCAATAACCTAGTCTCTGTAAACATTTCTATATCCCTCAACCTTAGCTATAGCTTGATCTAATAATTGTTGATTATTCTCATCTGCTTTTACCGAACTGGCTGATGCTGCGATTGTTAGGCAGGCTGCTGATAAGAGCGCTAAGCGTGTTAATCTTTGTGTTACTGTTTTTTTGGTTGTCATTTTCCCCATCCTTAATTTCTTTTCCTCTATATCTGAATAGCGCTGAAAAAGGCGTCTAGTGCGCCTTTTATTTTTTTAATAAGCAAAAATCTTTTCTATCTTATTCTCTTTTACTATTCAAACAGTGAGTTTCATAAAATTATAATAATAAACACTTAAAATGTCAATATAACTCATTGAATTGTTAATTTTCTGCCACTTTTTATTTTTTTAATCATTTATAGCAAATAACTGATATCAACTAACTAATTTAAAATCAGACAAGAGTTATAGACTTGCCTGATTTTTTCAATTCTTATTTTAAGTATAATTTCTGACGAAGGCTTACAGCCCGTGAACCAATTAACTTATCCAACTGATGAGTCAATAAGGTGAGGTATGTATAGAGTAAACCTCCCAGTCCTCCTATGATAAAGAGGTATAAAAGACTGGTCAAACGACTATTAGGTTGGAAGGCAAAACCTAATGCCCAATTTAAGAAGAAGACAAAAATCCCCATAACAACTGTTTGAATAAATGTTAACAACAATCGTTTTTGTAACAAACGTCGGTTAAAGCGCGTCACTTGATGCAATCGTCGGTACATCAAGTAGATGGGCAACATCAATCCAAAGGTACTGGCTAATAGTGGGCCATAAGCATGAAAGAAGTAAATAAAAGGTACTTGTAAGACCAATTTGACCACTACACCATATAAGAAATAAACAATGGCTTTCCGGTTTTCAAATAAAGCCTGAAGCATCGGTGCAAAGAGCGTGTATAAGGCTAACAAGAGTGTCTGAAAAAGTACCGCTATAAAGAGATGAATTGCTTCAGGTTCACTAACCCCATAAAAAATGGTGTAGAGGGGTTTGGCTAAAATAATAGCACCTGTTAAAGACGGTAGCAAGAACATCATTAACATCTCAAGATTATTAATGATCAAGCGCGCCGCGGCTCTCATGTCTCTCTTCACATAATTTTCAGTCAATAAGGCAATCCCAACGCCACCAATAGAAGCCGCTACGGCAATCAAGACCATGGTGATTTTAGCAGGATTGGCATTAAAATAACCAAGTAAAACCAATAATTGGGCCTTACTTTGAGCCGTAAACAAGGTCATGGTATTGATAAAGGTCCATTGGTCAATCAATTGAAAAGCTTGAATGGCACTTCCTGTAATGATGAAGGGAATGGATTCTTTTAAGGTTTCCAGCAAAAGTCCCTTGATATCAATAGGAATATCGTGATTACTTTTTGCAAAAATAGCTTGTAACAACCCTTGTTTCCAAAGATAATAACCTAATACCACCATACTAGCAATCATCCCAATAAATGCCGCAAAGGTTGATTGGACAACTGCTTTAAGGTAGTCTCCAGACCCTAACTTCATGATAAAGAAAGTCGTCAAAAGCATCCAAATCACACGGATTAATTGCTCTGCAATCTGACTCAAGGCATTAGGTTTAATGTCTTTGTAGCCTTGAAAAACGCCTCGAATGACACTCATCACCGGAAAGACCAAGACAGCTAAAGACAAACTATGCATGATTGGAACTAGCTTATCAACTCCTCCAGATAAGCTTGCAAAAACAGGAGAGCCGATATACATAATGGTAGAGAAAATAATGCCTAGCACTACCATCACTTTCAAGGTACTTCGAATCAACTGATAACTATGCTCTTTTTGCCCCATGGAGTTGTATTTGGCCACTTGTTTAGCAATGGCAACATTCAATCCAGTCGTTGAAATCAATAAAAAATAGGCATATACATTATAGCCCATATTAAACAAGGCATTAGCTTCTACCTTGTGCTCTCCCATCCAGATGTACCAAGGAATAATATACAAAACGCCTAGAAGGCGGCTGATAAAGTTCCCAGCTGTGGACCAGGCTGCGCCTTGAACCATCAGTTCTTCTTGTGTCAATTCTCTTTTTTCTGTCGACATATCTATACTTTCAAAGTTTTTATTAGCTTTATTATAAACTTTTGCTTGTTACTTGTAAAACAAGAACTTTAAGGATAGAATAAGGTTATGATTACCATTGAACACTTATTAACCATTTTAAAAGAAAACCATAATTTCCGTGAAGTCATTGACCAAGACGGATACCACTATGATTACTCAGGCATCACTTTTGAAAAGCTCAGCTATGATAGTAGACAGACAGATGCTAAGACGCTCTTTTTTGCTAAGGGACGTCAATTTAAGCTAGATTATCTTCAAAAAGCCATCGAGCAAGGCCTTACTTTCTACGTTTCAGAGGTTGCTTATGATGTTGCCATTCCTGTTATTTTGGTAACGGATATCAAAAAAGCCATGAGCCTAATTGCAATGGCTTTCTATGACAACCCACAAGAAAAGTTAAAATTATTAGCCTTTACTGGGACAAAAGGGAAGACAACAGCTGCTTATTTTGCCTTTAATATCTTAGAAGAGTCACATAAGCCAGCCATGCTTTCTACCATGAATACCACCCTAGATGGCAAGATCTTCTTCAAATCAGAACTCACGACACCTGAGAGTTTAGATCTATTTGCCATGATGGCAACTTGTGTCTCAAATGGGATGACACACCTGGTTATGGAAGTCTCAAGTCAAGCTTATTTGGTAGACCGGGTCTACGGTATAAGATTTGATGTTGGGGTCTTTTTAAACATCAGCCCTGACCATATTGGTCCTATTGAGCATCCTAGCTTTGAAGATTATTTCTATCATAAACGCCTTTTAATGGCTAATAGCAAAGCTGTTGTCATTAATAGTGATATGGATCATTTTGGGATTTTAGCTGAACAGGTAGCCAATCAAAGCCATGATTTTTACGGTAGTCAATCTGACAATCAGATTTGTCAAAGTCATGCCTTTTCCTTCACCGCAACTGGCAAACTGGCTGGTCACTATGATATCCAATTGATTGGACACTTCAATCAAGAAAATGCCATGGCTGCTGGACTAGCTTGTCTGCGCCTAGGAACCTCCCTAGAAGATATTCAAAAAGGTATTGCAAAGACCCGTGTTCCTGGTCGTATGGAAGTCTTGACCATGTCCAATCAAGCCAAAATTTTTGTGGATTACGCTCATAATGGTGATAGCCTAGAAAAATTATTGACCGTGGTCGAAACACATCAAAAAGGAGAAGTGACGCTTATTTTGGGAGCCCCAGGTAACAAGGGTGAAAGTCGACGAGCTGATTTTGGTCGTGTGATTAATCAGCACCCTCACATCAATGTCATTTTAACTGCTGATGACCCTAACTTTGAAGACCCTCAGGCGATTTCTGAAGAAATTGCTGCTCACATTAATCGAGAAGTTGATATCATGACAGACCGCACCTTAGCTATCCAAAAAGGGATGTCTCTTTGCCATCAGAAAGAGGATGCTCTTATTATTGCTGGAAAGGGAGCGGATGCCTATCAGATTGTCGAGGGGCAAAAAGCTGACTACCCTGGTGACTTAGAGGTTGCTAAGAGCTTTTTGTAGACCTTATCAATAACCATTCTCGCTAATAACTAAAACCATTCTAATTTAATTTGTTTTTTCGAAAAAATCCCGCGTTGTAAAATGAAGTGCAACAAAAAAGACATGTTCGTCTGATATACTAGAATTCCCCAATTCAGTATGGAAAGCAGATGAACATGTCCAACATTAATTTTACCAGAAAATCATCCTATTCTCATCTTTCAGCCACAGAACGGGGTGAAATTGCTGCTTATCTTAAAATGGGAAAGAAACCCGCTGAGATTGCTCGACTCTTGGGTCGTCACCGTTCTACAATCTGCCGAGAAATAAAACGTGGTTCAGTAGAACAGGTAAAGGATAAGAATGGAAAACAAACCTTCTTCAACGCCTATTTCGCTGATAGTGGGCAACGTGTCTATGAAACCAATCGTCAAAAGAGTTCTTATCTCAAGTTGAATGACTGCTCCGCTAGGTTCATTGAACAATTAGAATCTGCCTTGACGGCTAACATTCGTCTCCATAGTGTGGATAGTTTTGTTCAGACTTACAAAGTGAACCATCCTGAAGAAGTCGTCCCCTCTACCAAAACGATTTATCGTTATATCAAAGAGGGGGTATTAGCTATTAAACCAATCGATTTGCCTAAGATGGTTAGTATCAGAAAACGTTCTAAGAAAGTCATGAAGACGAATAAGAAGACTTTAGGTAAATCTATCGAAGAACGTCCAGAATATATTAATGATCGTTCTGAATTTGGGCATTGGGAGATTGATTTGGTTCTCGGCAAGAAAACCAAAGGTGAAGCTGTTATGTTGACTTTGGTAGAGCGCCAGACACGCTATGCACTAGGAGTTAAGCTAGAAGACAAGCAGTCCCAAACCATTAACCGAGTTGTCACGCATCTCATCAGTCAGTATCCTATTGCATCCATCACAGCGGATAATGGTTCTGAGTTTAGTTTACTCTCAAACTTAGAAGCTGTTGAAGTTTACTTTGCACATCCCTATTCTTCACATGAGAGAGGAAAAAACGAGAACTTCAATGGCCTCCTCAGAGAATATGTCCCTAAAGGAGTCTCACTTAATCCACTAACCTCTGAAGAACTTGACAATTATATTACTGCCATCAATGAGCGCCCAAGACGACTTCTTCAATATCAATCCTCAAAATTCCTGTTTGAGCTATCCCGAACAGCTTAACATCTGGAACTCTAGTTATCTATGAACTGGTTGCACTTGACTTGACAACTTGCGTTTTCGAAAAAATTAATATAATACTTAAAAAAGGCTGTTGAGGGCCTTTTTTCTATGCTATAATGAAAAAGATTTGATAAAAATGCCCAGACTAATCTTAGTGATTAGCCCCAAAAGGCATCTAGAAAGAAGGAATAAATGGCTATTATTCGTGGGGAAGATCTCACTATTTCATACGGTCAGAAAACCATTATCTCTGATTTATCGCTTGAGTTGGCAGAAGGTAAGATAACGACTATTATTGGTGCCAATGGTTGTGGCAAGTCAACGCTTCTTAAAGCTTTAATCCGTATTTTACCTACCACAAAAGGGCAGGTTTATCTAGACGGTCATGACATTGCTACCTTAAGCACTAAAGAGGTTGCCAAAAAAATGGCACTCTTACCTCAGAGTCAAGAAGCCATCGAAGGGACAAGTGTCTATGAGCTTATTTCTTATGGTCGCTATCCACACCAATCTTATTTAGGTCATCTGAACCAACTTGACAAAGACAAGATTCACTGGGCCATGGAGGCAACACAGGTAACAGCCTTCGCCAATCAGAGTGTTGATTCCCTATCAGGTGGTCAACGTCAACGGGTTTGGATTGCTATGGCATTGGCTCAAGATACAGATACTATTTTTTTGGATGAGCCAACCACTTATTTGGATATCAATCACCAACTTGAGATACTGGATTTACTCAAAAACCTTAATCAAACATCCGGTAAAACACTCATTATGGTCTTGCACGACTTAAATCTATCCGCACGTTATTCTGATATGCTTATTGCCATGAAAGAAGGTAAAATCCTAAACTCAGGTAGTGTAAGAGAAATCATGACCCCACAGATGATAAGAGACCTTTTCCATATTCAAGCTCAAGTGGTCGAAGACCCCATTCATCATTGCCCTATCTTGCTGACTTATCAGCTTATATAATATTATTCTAGGAGAATAGAATTCATGAAAAAACTATTACTATTAGTAACCCTTTGTGTGACAGGATTGACTCTAATCGGCTGCTCACAAGGACAAACGACTCAAGAAGAGAGAAACCATCAACCTAAAATTGCGGGTGTCACTTATCATGGGGACATCCCTGCTACTCCTAAACGTATTGTCAGCCTAGCCTCTACTTACACAGGATATCTAGCTAAATTAGATATGCCTCTTGTCGGCGTTACTTCTTATGATAAAAAGAATCCTGTCTTAAAAGATGCTGTTCAAAAAGCAAAACAAGTTGATGCCACTGATCTTGAGGCTATTGCTGCTCTAAAACCTGACCTTATTATTGTTGGTTCAACAGAAGAAAATAGTAAGCAATTAGCTGAAATTTCTCCTCTTATCTCTATTGAATACCGTAAACGTGATTACCTACAGGTCTTTTCTGATTTTGGTCGTATCTTTAACCGAGAAAAAACAACCAATAAATGGTTGAAAGATTGGAAAGAAAAAACAGCTAACTATGAAAAAGAGGTCAAAGCTGTTACTGGTAAAGAGGCAACCTTTACCATCATGGGTCTATACGAAAAAGAAGTCTATCTCTTTGGTAAAGATTGGGGACGCGGTGGTGAAATTATCCATCAAGCTTTCCACTACCAAGCACCTGAATCCGTGCAAAAAGACGTTTTTAAACAAGGTTATCTCTCTATTTCCCAAGAAATGCTGCCTGACTACATCGGTGACTATGTCCTTGTTGCAGCAGAAGATGATAAAACAGGCTCTGCACTTTATGAAAGCCAACTTTGGAAAAATATTCCTGCAGTAAAAGCAAATCATGTGATTAAAGTAGATGCTAATGTCTTTTACTTTACAGATCCCATGTCTTTAGAACATCAACTTCAAACCTTGCGAAAGGCTATCCTCTCAAGTGAAAACCAATCCTAATTCTTTACCTGCAAAAACTAAGCTAGGCTCCCAATATAAAGCCAAAGTTCCTTCAAATCGCAGCTTTTATCTTCTTTTGATACTGATTAGCAGCAGTCTTTTATTAGCTCTCTACTGTAACAGTCGTTTTGGTGCTATTTCAATCTCAAATCGTGCGCTACTCCACTTATTATTGACAGGTGATAGGAGCAGTCGACTGGCTACGATCTTTTGGACTATTCGTTTACCTCGTCAGTTGGCAGCTGCTTTAGTAGGGGCTGCTTTAGCTGTTTCTGGAGCAATCATGCAAGGACTGACACGAAATCCCATTGCTGATCCTGGTATATTAGGTATCCAATCTGGTGCTGGTTTGGCTCTGGTTCTGGGCTATGCCTTTTTTCCTCATCTTCATTATTCTGCTATTATGGCTTTATGTCTGACAGGATCTACCTTATCTGCTCTCCTTGTTTTTGGCCTGGCTCATCAAAGAGGACGTGGCTATCAGCAGATGCGACTCATTTTAGCTGGTGCTATGGTTTCCCTCCTATTATCAGCTCTAGGACAAGCCTTGACTAACTATTTTCATTTAGCTAATGCCATTATTGGTTGGCAAGCTGGTGGCCTAGTTGGTGTTAATTGGAAAATGTTAACTTATATTGCCCCTCTCATCCTTATAGCGCTGAGCTTAGCTTACCTTTTTTCTTATCAGTTAACGATTTTAAGTTTAAGCGACAATCATGCTAAAGCACTTGGTCAGAAAACCTTTTTAATAACTAGCTTCTTTATGCTCCTCGTCTTAGTTCTGGCTTCAGCTGCTGTTGCTATTGCTGGTAGCATTGCCTTTGTCGGTTTAATCATCCCTCACTTGATTAAACCCTATAGTGCTAAAAATTATCGCCAAATGATTCCATTGACCGGACTTTTGGGTGCTAGTTTTATGTTGTGGGTTGATTTCGCCTGTCGTAACATAAACCCACCTTATGAAACACCTTTGTCTGCTTTAGTAAGTCTTATTGGTTTGCCTTGCTTTTTATGGCTGGTGAAGAAAGGAGGAAGTTCTTGAAATCTCTGACTTATCAAATGATGTTATTTGTTAGCGTGACGCTTGTCTTACTTTGTCTAATCATTTTATCACTTTCTATTGGTGAAGCAAAGTTCTCTTTTCTAGAAGTGCTCAAGGTTTTGATAGGCAAATCATCTCCTGCCATGACCTTAATCATTACTAAGATACGTCTTCCACGCCTCTTGGCAGCTTGCTTAGGAGGAGGTTCATTAGCCCTATCTGGCTTGCTCCTGCAAAGTTTAACTAAAAACCCCTTGGCAGATTCTGGTATTTTAGGTATCAACACCGGTGCCGGCATTAGTATCTCTGTCTTAGTTGCCTTTGGTACTATTGAAAATCCAACAATCCAACACTGGCTTCCACTCTTTAGCCTATTAGGGTCAGGACTAACTATTTTAGTTGTTTACCTTTTATCCCTTAATCCAGATCATTCCATTAACCCTACCAAGTTAATTATCAGTGGTGTTGGTATCTCTACCATGCTAGCCAGTTTGATGGTTGCTCTTGTTGGGAATGTCAATCGTTACAAAATCGATTACGTCATTAACTGGCTAAGCGGTCAGATTAAAGGAGATGACTGGCACAGTTTAAGTCTCTTGGGACCTTTCTTAATCCTATTGTGGGGACTAACATTGACACAAGGTTACCAACTAAATCTGATGACCTTATCTGATGAAACTAGTCTTTCACTTGGCTTTCCTTTAAAGCAAAGTCGACAAATTTGCCTCCTTTTAGCTACTGCTTTAGCTGCCCTAAGTGTGCTTTTAATTGGCAATATCACTTTTATTGGACTGATGGCAGGGCACGCTAGTCGACAACTACTAGGAAATGATCACCGACGACTGATACCCTTTAGCCTGCTCTTGGGGATGTTGCTGCTTCTAACGGCAGATACTATCGGAAGGGTCTTTCTAGTTGGACATTCAATTCCAACTGGCCTTTTGGTTTCTATTATTGGAGCACCCTACTTCTTATACCTGATGCAAATGACAAAACAACATTAAAAGGCTATCTCACTTGAGATAACCTTTTTTATTTAATAATCATGGCATGAGCCTTTGTCATGCCATACTTTGCTAGAGAAAAATCTGTGATTTTACCAGTCAGACTATGATAAGAGACAAGTCTATCTGGAAAGAGAAAATACACATCCGGGCCATTAATCGTCAGATAAGCTGATAACTGATCTTTTTTAGTCCCTATTGTTAAAGGCTTTTCGGCTAAAGTATCTAAAGCTAGTGTCGACCATGCGGTTTGCCCATTGGAATTGTGGTCATATTCTATCAGCAACTGATGGGATGCTTCTTGATAGACAATGCGCTTTGGAAAGGCATTAGCTAATGGGATAAAATCTTTGGTCTTCGTGTCCACATCATAAACCAAGAGTATATCTCCTGATTGAGGCTCACCATGACTATCCTTAGCTTTATAAGCCTCAGGCAGATAAAGGGTCTTTCCAACATTAACCATTCGGATATAAGCAGCTTCTTCTTCCAAATCCATTTTTTCCAGTAAGGCTAAAGACTTATCTAGTTTCCAAATTTCTGTAGAAGTACGTTGAGTATCCGTATTAAGAGTACTTATTAAAGCATAGAGACTATCATCAATAACAAGCATCTGATGACAACAGACAAGCACAGCATTCTCACTCGCTATAGAGCCATGTTTCTTTTCATTTAAGGCCTTATCGTATCGGTAAAAATCAATCCCATCTGAGGAATTCTGACTGGTGTAAAAATAAGTCCCATCTGTGGTTGAACTATAAGCCTCACCAGCTTTGGCTTTACGAAAAGTCTCTTGAAGGGTAGAACTGTTAATACTAGCTAGATAAGTGCTAAAATCTTTCCCTTCCTTAGTTTTAGCGACATAGGTTCCCTTAGCTTTTTGAAAACTCTCCTGATCAAAAGCCAGACTTTTTTGCCGCTTCAACTTTTCGATCAGCTGCAATTTGTCATTATCAAATGCAAAAGTCATCACTGACTTTTGGTCAAAAATGGCTATGTCATAGTCTTTACTCGGCACTTGTTGGGAACAGCCTCCTAAAACCAAAAGACTGGTTAAAAAGAAGAAAAGAAGACATAAGAATTTCTCTCTAATCATTCAAAGAACCTTCCTTTTTGACGTCAACAACTACTCGATCGGAGAGCTAAAGGTCAAGCTCTCACTGTCAAAATCCATTAGCAACTCATATTTTCCAGCCTCATTTTTGGTAATATAACCTAATAAAACTAATGCTTCGACAAAGATGTCTCGACGCTTTTGCATAAGCTCTGTTTTTCGGCTATATTTCATCAAAAAAGTAGTCATGTACTTCAAGGCATATTGAGGATTCACATCTCCAAGCAAGTCATAGAGCACTTTTTGAGCATCAGAAAGAGGTTCTTGTCGATTGAGGCGATAAAAATAATTTGCCAGAGTCAGCTCCTCACGCTCAAAACCTGTGATTTCTTTAATCAGTACTTGATTGGTCTGATTGGTCAGGCAAGTCTCAAAACGTAATCGCAGTAAATCTTGATAGGCAGAACTTTTGGTCTCAACAAACACTTGCTGGTCTAAGATAAGGTCATCTAACTGTTCAAGCATAGGGAGATTAAGGTAATAACGCTTCTCTTCTCGAAGAATATAGTTAGCCTGCACATAAGCTTCAATAGAGCGATCTACATTTTTGACATGAGGAAAGGATTTTTTGATCGCTCGCAAGGTCACCTCTTGGTTAGTTGCCAAGTAGTTGATCAAACTCTGAAAAAAGGGTTGGCAAGTTAGCTTATTAGGATTCAGTGCTTTTATCATGCCTTTATTATAGCAAAAAGTCACCTGCAACAACAGGTGACTTTTCATATGCAATAAGCTCTTTTAGTGATTTAGGCTCCAAAGCTCTCTGTTAATTGTGGAACCACTTGTTTCTTACGAGAAACAGCTCCCGCTAAGAACGCATGGTTATTCTCTAAAGTAAAGTCAAAAGCAGCTTCAACCTTGTCCATGTTTGCGCCTAAGGCAAGGATTTCTGAATTAGAATTAACAATATCAGTAATCATCAAGACAAAGTCAGAATAGCCTTCTGTTGCCATAGCATCTTTAATGGCTGTTTCAATAGCTTCTTGACGCTCTAAAACATCTGCAATATCAACGGTATTGACCTGAGCGACACGCACGGCATTGCCATTTAACTCAAAAGTCTTAGCATCAATATCAATCAATTCAACTTCTGATTTGTTAGCAAGGTTTGTCCCTGCTTTTAGTAATGCCATACCATACTCTTCAAAATTAACACCTGCTAGCTCAGATAATTCTTGAGCCACTTGACGGTCAGATGGATGAGTAGTTGGAGATTTCAAAAGCAAAGTATCAGAGATTAAACCTGATAACAATAAGCCTGCCATTTCTTTTGGCACGTCAACATTGTTTTCTTTAAAAAGACGGTAAACGATTGATGATGCTGATCCAACTGGCTCTAAACGCATATAAAGAGGGTTTGCTGTTTCAAAGTTAGCCACACGGTGATGATCCACAATACCATGTACTTCAACCTCACGGATATCTGAAATGGATTGTTGGAATTCATTATGGTCTGTCAAAATAACTTTTTCAGCTCCTTCTTCTTTAGCTGATGTCACCACGCGCGGTGCTGTGACACCAAAGTAATCTAAAGCAAAAGCTGTTTCTTCATTTGGCTCACCAAGTGCAACCACTTCTGTATCTAAACCAAAGGCCTTCTGGCATAGGTAATCAAAAGCATAGGATGATGCAATGGCATCCGTATCCGGATTTTGATGACCAAAAACTAAAATTTTTGACATAATATTTCTACCTCATTCTCTTTATTCATCTTATTTTAGCAGAAAAAAGCCCTAAAATCAAAGGGAGAATGCCTGCTTAACGAGAGCTAAGTAGATCAAAAAAGCTGGGAAATCATCCCAACTCTATCCCTATTATGATTGATGAACACGTTTCATGTATTCGGTATAAGATTCTGTCTTCATCAGCTCCTTAGCATTTTGAACCCGTTCTTTTGTAGGTGGTTTAACCCCTTCTAGTGGGTAGGGAATGCCAAGCTCGCGCCACTTAAATTCACCCATGGTATGGTAAGGTAAAACTTCAAATTTATCCACATTTTTCAGTGTTTTGACAAAATCTCCCAAACGAATCAAATGATCATCGATATCTGTTAATCCAGGAACCAGGACATGTCGAATCCAGACAGGCACGCCCTTATCTGATAAGTAACGCGCAAAGGCTAAGATGTTGTTATTTGGTTGACGTGTGACCAACTTATGCTGTTCTTCATCAATTTCTTTCAAATCTAACAAAATAAGATCTGTCACTGCTAGCAGCTTATCTAAAACCTCATGGTATTCTGGAGTGGCACGATAAGCAAAGCCACAAGTGTCTAAGGTGGTATGAATACCTAGCTTCTTAGCTTCGATAAAAAGTGCTGTGATAAAGTCAATCTGAAGCATGGCTTCACCACCAGAGACTGTAATCCCACCCTTTTTGCCCCAAAAGTGCTTGTACTGTAAAGCTTCTTTTAAGACATCTTGAACAGTTCTTAGCTTAGAATTATTGGTTTCCATTTCCCAGGTATCTGGATTGTGGCAATACTGACAACGCATTTTGCAGCCTTGTAAAAAAATAATGAAGCGAATCCCTGGACCATCTACAGAACCAAAACTTTCTGTTGAATGTATCATTCCAGTTACTTGTCCATAATCTATTTCAGCCATTGCATCTCCTCATTCCTTGTAAACGTTTTTACATTTTCATTATATCATTTTTCATTAAAAAGACTAGGTATTACCCTAGTCTTCCTCCATATTCTGTTCTATATTAGAGATAATCACTTTTAACTTGTTGATCCGGCCATCTTTGACCTTATCATTGATTAAGGTCAAGTGCTTGTCCTTACTGTCACAAGCAAAGCTTTCTTTTTCTTCTTGACTTGGAATAGTTCCAATACCCGTTAGATAGAAACCAGCGATGGTATCTACATCATCACTTTCTAATTCCGTATCAAAGTATTCGTTAAATTCATTGAGAGTCATGGTTCCCACAACAATATAGGTGTTATCCCCAATCTCGTGCACAAATTGCTCAGCCTTGTCGGTTTCATCATCAATTTCCCCAACAATCTCTTCAAGCAAGTCTTCTAAGGTAACAAGCCCTGCAACACCACCATATTCATCTAACAAGATAGCCATTTGATTTTGCGTATTGCGTAATTGCCTTAAAAGATCATCCACAAAAATGGTCTCTGGTACAAAGAGAGGTTCTTGGAGGATTTTTCTCAAGTTAATATTCTCAAAGTCCTGACGAAAACCAGCATCTAACAGTCGCTTGGTATGAATAAGGCCAATCACCTTATCCTTATCGACATCATATACTGGGATACGAGAAAAGCTTTGTTTTAAAATCTCTTGGATATTAGTAAAAGCATCATCATTGATGTCAATCATAAAGGCATCGGTTCTAGGAACCATTACCTCACGCGCCATCATCTCATCCAAAGAGAAAATCCCTTGCAGCATCTCAATTTCCTCGGCATCAAGAGTCGCTTCACTATTGGTTAGCATATACTCAATTTCATCACGTGTCATGCGTTCATCGGCATCATCAAAAGTCATTGGCGTGATGCGACTTAAAAGATTGGTAGAAGCTGACAAGAGCCAAACAAAGGGGCTAACTAGACGACCTAAGCCAATAATAATGGGAGCTGAAATAATAGCAAGCTTATCCTTAAGGTTCATAGCAATCCGTTTGGGATAAAGTTCCCCAAGCACAATTGAGACATAGGTCAAAAAGATTAAGGAAATAATACTACCTGCTGTCTGTGCTGTCGCAGAACCCCCTAGCCATCCCGAAATGACTTTTCCTAAAGAAGCAGATAAACTAGCCCCTGATAAGAGACTAATGAAGGTTATGCCAACTTGGATTGTTGATAAAAAATGATTTGGTTCTTCTAAGACACGCAAAAGACGGATATAACGTTTATCGCCATCATCTGCTTTTTGTTCTACCCTTGAGCGATTAAGTGACACTAAGGCCATTTCACTGGCTGAGAAAAAAGCATTGAGCAAAGTCAAAACCAATAACAGTAAAAATTGAATAAACAAAGGCTGACTCACAGGGTCTTCCATTAATAATAACTCCTAGAAATAATATAGTGATTTCATTATATCATATTTACCTTTAAAGGTTATTCTTTTCTTCCTTTTCCCAAAAACAATCCCTTATCAATAGGCTCTAACTTTTCTAGCATAATCAGAAAAGGAGGACGATTTATTTGATTCAGTGGTTGATATAGCATAGCCGTTACTAATCTTTGATCCAGTTGAGAAACAAAATGTAAAAGCGCCTCTTTTTCTTCTTGGCCTCCTTGATGACCATAATAGACCATCACCGCAATACGACCACCAACTTCTAGTACTTCAAGCGTTTTGGACAGTGCCATTAAGGTTGTCTCAGGTTTTGTGATAAGAGATTTTTCCGCACTTGGAAGATAACCGAGATTAAAAATAGCAGCGCGAATCGGTTCCTCGATATAGTTATCTAGGTTTTCATGCCCGTCTAAAATCAAATCGGCATTGGTCAAACCAAGCTCTTGCAGACGTTCTTGGGTCTTCACTAAAGCTTCTTCTTGCACATCAAAGGCATAGACCTTCTTAGCTAGACTGGCTAAAAAGGCTGTGTCGTTCCCTTTTCCCATGGTGCCATCAAGAACCACACTACTATCATCGATGACTTCTTTAAAAAAACTGTGCGATAAGTGAATCGGTCTTGTTATCATGTTATCTCCTTAGCCAAAAACTTCAAAATATGGTATTGCCTCTAAAATGCTCATCTCAATAGCTTCTCTACCATAACAATCTAATATATAGTCTTTAAATGTTGCTGTCTTTAATTGATGTTGAAATGTCCAAAGAAGCCAAAAAAGATCAATATGCTTATCTCCCATACCTGAACAATCCCAATCAATCATTGATTGAAATTTCCAATTGTTTAATATTACATTTGGTAAGCAAAAATCCCCGTGAATAAGGGTATCTGACTCTAATAATGGTTTTATTTCTTGAATATAATCAAATATGTCATATGATGTTTTAAACAGGTCACGACTTGATAAAAAATTAGGATTAAAAACCCCTTTTTGGTAATTTAATTCTACTGTCTGTATATAAGAGTCGGTGCGATTAATCGCTGATATTTCTGTGAAATGTAATTCATGTAATTTTTGTAATTGCTCAACTACTATATTAATTAACTTTTTGGGTTGACGTAGGTACTCTATTTGGTTAGCCCCTTCTCCTGGAACTCTTTGAGTTAAAAGCCAATCTCTGTCTAAACTTTGATAATCAATAACCTCTGGAGCAAGTCCTTTCTTATGAAAAAAACAGGTCATTTCAAACTCTCTCTTCAACTTACCTTTTGGAGCTGTCTTCAAGAAATAACCTTGATCTTTCTCAATAAAAAAGACACATGCTGCTGTAGAACTACTACTATCATAAATCATACTGTCTTTTACTAGTTTTACAAAGTTATGAGGAATCTGCAATTCCCTTGTATTTAGTAATATCTTTATCATTTCTCACTGCCCACTTTTACAACCTTGCCAACTGCCTCTTCTTGCCATTTCCAAATCAATAGCATTGAGGACTTGCCACTTATTAAGACTCCACATGGGGCCTATCAGCATATCTCGTGTCGCATCTCCTGTAATCCGGTGAATAACCATATGCTCTGGAATGATTTCCAATTGGTCACAGATAATAGAGACATATTCCTCTTGACTGAGGAGTTGCAAGCGTCCTTCGTGATAGTCTCTTTGCATGCGAGTATTCGTCATCAAGTGAAGCAAGTGCAACTTTATCCCTTGAATATCATTGTCTGTCACGCAACGTCTGACATTTTCAAGCATCATTTCAGCTGTCTCACCTGGCAAGCCATTAATCAAATGAGAGACAATTTCAGCTTTGGGCACTTTTTGCCGAACCCTTTTGACTGTCTCTTTATAAAGCTCATAAGAATGGGCCCGATTGATCATCTCGGATGTCTCTTCATAGGTAGTCTGCAACCCTAGCTCAAGTGTCACATGCATGCGTTCTGTTAGTTCGGTAAGGTAATCTAAGGTGTCATCAGGCAAGCAATCAGGACGCGTTCCGATATTGATTCCTAATACTCCCGGCTCATTGATAGCTTGCTCGTAGCGCTCTCGAATGACCTCAACCTTATCATGGGTGTTGGTAAAATTTTGAAAATACACCAAGTATTTCCTAACATCTGGCCACTTACGATGCATGAAGTCAATTTCTTTGTAAAACTGTTCTCGAATCGGAGCATCTGGAGCCACAATAGCATCACCGGAACCAGAAACAGTACAAAATGTACAACCACCATGAGCTACAGTGCCGTCACGATTGGGGCAATCAAAGCCAGCATCAATCGGTACTTTAAAAATTTTTTCCCCAAATAACTGACGGTAATAGTCATTTAAGGTACGATATCTTTTTTCCATATGTCTTATTGTAGCACAATTCAGAGAATCTGGAATAAGTTGTATCAATCCCACTCCCAAGACATAAGACAAAGAAAAAAGAGTCCCTTTTATCCATAGGAACTCTTTGTGTGATTAATCTTGTTTCATCTGAAAGCGCCATTCAAATCGCTTTTGATCATAAAAAGGAAAAAGTAAGTGTAAGATACCAAACCCTAAGATAAAGCCAGCTAAGACATCACTAGGATAATGAACCCCTAAATACACTCTTGATAAGCCAATTAAAGCAATCAAAATAGAAAAGAAGATAACAGCTGTTATCTGAAGATCCTTTGAGCTTAGTCGCTGATAACTAATAATCAACAAAGCTCCTAGAATGAGCATGCTGCCCATAGCGTGGCCACTTGGAAATGAAAAGCCTCCTGCATGAACCAGATGACTAATACTTGGCCTTGGTCTTTGGTAAAGCAATTTAAATCCCGAAATAAGAACCGCTGCAACCAGTCCATTGGCTAGGATAAAATAAGCTTCTGCTTTCCATTTTAGGACAGCACAGAACAAGCTCGCTAAGGCAACAATTAAGATTTGTGTTTTAACATTTCCCACAACTGTAATCAGTTTAAACAATTGCGTCACACCTTCTGGCAAGCTGCCTCTAACAGTACTTTGAATGCTACTGTCAATAGCCGTCAAGCTCTCTGGAAAAAATTTAACCGTATAGCCAATCATCACAAAGAAGAGCATGGCAAAGGATGACTTGAGAAAATGAGTTTGTTTGTTTTTCATGCCTTAAATGGAGTATCTTTCTAGAATTGATTTACTTGCAATATACACGAAATAAAAAGCAATTGCAAATATTAACCCTTGAACCAAGTTAAATGGAAGCACCATAGCTAGCAAATACTTAAGAATACCAATATAAAGGCCAATATCAAAATTAGCAAATTTAGCATAAAGGGGAATTGCAAAAATATAATTTAGAACTAACATGCCAATTGTTAACATCAGAGTTCCCATAATACTTGCGGTAAAGTAATGCTTAATAGTTGGTTTTCTTTTCCAAAATATAGCAAAGGCTGTCACAAATAAACCTAATGCAATGATATTCATAGGTAAGCCAATAAAATCATTTACCCCATGATTATTTAGGAAAAGCTTCAGCAATGACCTGATTAAAATGATGGCATAAGCACTTTTCAAATCCATTAAGACCAAGCCAATTAAGGCAGGAATCACACTAAACTCAATTTTAAGAAAGTCTGCACCTGGAATAATAGCAAAGCTAAAAAACATTAAAATAAATGAAATGGCTGAAAGAATGGCAACCATGACCATATTGTGTGTCTTAGACATTAAAAAATTCCTCCAATTTTTACAAATTGAAAGAAGTTCCTTCGTTATTGGGTAGACAAAAAGCCCTCCAAAAACCCCGGTCTTCTCTCATCCAGACTTTACTGTCGGTTGTGGAATCACACCACATCAGCTTTCGCTCGCGAACTTCTAGCTAACTAGTCACCGCCGGTCGGGAATTACACCCTGCCCTGAAGACACTTATAGCATAGCAGATTTACCACTAGATAGCAATAGTTTTGTCGGACTTTTTGGAGACAAACAAAAAAGAATCACAAAGAGTGTTGTAACACATCTTTGTAATCCTTAAGATAAGAGCTATTCTATGACCCTTAGCTGACTACTTGAGTTTATCATTACTGTAGGTATGACTGAGTTCAAGTCCCTTAAATTCTTGTTGCCTAAGAGCCTCGTAGACTACCATACAGACCGTGTTAGAAACATTTAGGCTTCTTACGTGCTCATCATTCATAGGAATGCGAAGTGCCTTCTCAGCATGCTCTCTCATGAAGTCTTCAGGAAGCCCTGTATCTTCTCGGCCAAATAAAAAATAATGAGAACAATCATCTTGATACTGCTCCTCACTGTAAACCTTGTTGGCAAACTTACTAATTAAGTGTAACTTGCCATGACAGCTACTTAAAAATTCTTCTAAGCTATCATAATAGGTAATGTCGAGCTTATCCCAATAATCTAAGCCAGCTCGTTTCATCTTACGGTCATCAATGGGAAATCCCATCGGCTTGATAATATGAAGAGGAGCGTTGGTGGCGGCACAGGTCCGTGCGATATTTCCAGTATTTTGAGGAATTTGCGGCTGATAAAGGACCACATGATTTTGGCTTAAACTAGCGCTTGACGCTTGAACTTCTTTTGTCATCTTCTTTTCACCTCATGGATTCATCAAAAAAACCACACCGCTCGGAGTCATGCTCAGCAAACAATGTGGTTGGTGGTGACTCGTTAACTTAAATCATAACAGGTTTGATTTAAACCAACGAATGCTTATTTGCTATTATAACACTTTAACCATTAATGTCAAATATTTTTCTGCAAACCAGTTGGCTTTTTCTTATTTTTTCATCTTCTTATTCCTTCTTAGAGTAAGACATCAGGTACAGGGTCATCTCCACCTTCAAAAAAAGGATGACACCTCAAAATTCTGGCTATGCCCATCAAGACCCCTTTTAGACCATGTTTTTCAATAGCTGTAATCATATAGGCAGAACAAGTTGGCCTATAACGACAAGAAGGCGGAGAAAGAGGAGATATATATTTTTGATAAGCTTTAACGGTTAGTATAAGAAAGGATTTAATCATTTTTTAGTAGTGGCTGCATTATGCAACTGGCTGATTTCTTTTTTATTCAAACGTCTGGATTCACCTGGTCTTAAGCCGGTTAGGTCTAAAGTACTAAATTGTGTTCGAGACAATTTATCCACAAGTAAGCCAACAGACTCAAACATTTTTTTGACTTGGTGATTACGCCCTTCATGAATCGTTAATTCGACAATAGAACGATTTTTATCAGCTTCCACACGGACAATGTTATAACGAGCAGGTTTTGTTTTCTTACCATCAATCACTACCCCGCGAGTTAAGGGACGGAGGTTCTCTTTAGTGGCAATGCCTTTGACACGTGCCAAATAAACCTTGTCAATTTCATTACGCGGGTGAATCATTTTATCGGTAAAATCACCATCATTGGTTAAAATTAAGAGTCCTGAAGTATCCCAGTCTAAACGTCCTACTGGGTAAATCCGTTCTTTAACTTGTGGAAGCAAATCAAGGACAATCTTGCGACCTTTATCGTCAGAGACACTTGAAATCACTCCACGAGGTTTATTTAGAAGATAGTAGACCTTCTCTTCATTGTAAATAGGACTTCCTTCAACTTCAACCACATCACCAGACTTAACTAGAGTAGCTAATTCAGTAACAACTTGGCCATTTAAGGTGACTAAGCCTTGTTTAATCAACTCTTCTGCTTTGCGACGACTAGCAACCCCTGCATGGGCAATATACTTATTAATTCTCATTTTTTCTTCTTTCTTATTGCAAATGGCTTGCCCTTTAAGTCAAGCTGCTTATTAATCATTAGGTTGAAACAGAGCTGTTTCTTCAGCTTGTATCTCTAGAGATGATGCATCAACCAATTGGTCAAGGTGGTTAATTCCCATGTAATCTAGAAAATAGTCTGTCGTGGCATAAAGGTTTGGACGGCCTACCACCTCTTTTTTACCAGCTTCCTTAATCAGCTCAAAAGCCATCAGCTTGCTTAAAGTACCGCTAGAATTAACACCTCTAATATCATCAATCTCAATACGTGTAATGGGCTGCTTATAAGCAATGATAGCTAGGACCTCTAAACTAGCCCTAGAAAGACTCTGGTTGATAGGTGCTTTGGCATAATCTCTTAAGAGTGCTGAAAAAGCATCTTTAGTCACCAACTTATAAGTATTTGACGTCTCTAGGAGACACAAACTCGAGTCTAAATCCGCTTGATATTTTTCTGCCAATTTTTCCAATTGCTGTTGCAGTGCCGTGGGAGATAAATCAATCATGGTCGCTAATTGTCTTAAGCTGAGACCTTCTTCTCCTGCTACAAATAACAAGGCTTCTATTTGAGATAAATAGGTCATGACACATCCTTTCTCACTATAATCTGACCAAAATTAGACGATTGTTCCACAAAGACAGAATGAACCTTAACCAATTCCAAAGTAGCCAAAAATAAAGTAATGACTTCATTGATGTTCTGACAATCATCAAATAAGTCACTTAAGGTCACTTCGTTTTTATGCGCTAGGCGGTCTTCAATTCTGATCATCATGTCTTCAATACGATAATCATCACGCTCAATAACGGTATGGCTATTTTTAAAGGCTTCACGCTTAGCGGTCATGATTTTTGAAAAGGCTAAAAAAAGATCCATAACAGTCTTATCTTCTTGCAAGACCGTATCTTCAAAAATTAATTCTTGCTTTGGTTTGGCAAAAAATTTAGCTCGGCAATCATGTTGCTGACCTAGTTCTTGACTTAATTGCTTAAACTGACTGTACTCTTCAATCTTACTCAATAAGTCTTGTTCAAGGTCATCTTCCTCGAAACCTTTTTCAACCAACTTTGGTAGAAGTCGTCTGCTTTTGATGAGCATTAATTGACTGGCCATGACCATATATTCGCCTGCAAGCTCCAATCGCATGGCTTGTACCGTTTCAATGTAGACCAAGTACTGTTCAATGACTTGAGTAATTGGAACCTCATAAATGTCCACTTTATATTGAGAGACTAAATGCAGGAGCAAATCTAGTGGCCCTTCAAAATCCTTAACTTTTATATCCATTATGTTCTAAAATATTTTTCTATGGTCTGAGGGCTTTTTAAGCCCAGTGACTGACTAATGGCCATCATGGACTTGCCCTTTGACTTTTCCTTGATAATAAATTGCTCCCGTAAACTCTGAGCTGTCAATTGCCCTTGTCCAATACTTTCTAAAAAAGACTTGAGCTGCTTAAAAAACCATTGCCTAGAAAAGGGTTTTCCGTTATGGTCAAAAAGATAAACTCTTTGACTAACGATCTCTTGCGTCAAAAAAGGAAGCAATTCACTACTTAGCGACAAGACACGTCGACAGTGATCATTCTCAAGTTTTAAAATCTTAAATTCCAAGTCTAAATCAGCCAATCTAATCTGAGCAATCTCACTTGGGATTAACCCCAACTCCAATATCAGTAGTGCAATTAATTGTCCTTTAGGAAAGGAAGATTCCTGATAGAAAACTTCACGTTGAATCAACTCTCTTGGGGTCTTAGCAGGTGCTAATCTTACTTTTTCCTCAATTTTCAAGAAATCTTCCATCAGCTTTTGCCGATAGAGAAAATATAAAAATTGGTTAACTGTCGAAATCTTACGTTTTTTTGCTGATAAACTCAGCTTGCTAAGGCCTTGCTTATAAAGTGCCAATTTTTCTGGAGTGATACGTTCGCCAACCTCTTCGCAGAATTGTTGCAGATCATAACGATAGGATTTCTGACTGTTATCAGATAAGGGCTTACTCTTAATAAAAGTTTCAATAACACTAATCATTTTTTCAAAATACGATAGTCATCTGTAAAATCATGCAAAAGGCTATTAACGGCTTTTAAAATAGACTTGCGCGTAATGATACCAACAAAGTGCTGATCATTATTAACAACTGGCAAAAAAGGAAAGTCTACTAGTTTATGCATGATTTCCGTTAAGCTTGAGGTAATATTAATGGTTTCAATTTTGGTATTGACCATGTGACCAATATCCGTTTGGGTCATCTCCCAGTCAGTCAATTGCCCCTTAGACTGGTAAGTCATGATATCAGAAATACTGATTGTCCCAACGTATTTTTTATCTTTTGTGATAACAGGAACCCTAGAAAAGCCGTTGCTGACCAATAATAACATGACATGATCGGCATTGTGAGTGTCAATAAAAATGGCTAAATCTTCAGCAGGAATCAAGTAACTGTCTAAATGACTAATTAAAAAAGTTTCAAATTCTTTTGCGATCATCGTTTAAATTCCTTAGAAAGTGATGGGTAAAGCTTGTGTTGGCGTGTCAAAAAGTCCACTTTAATCATACGATCATCTGAGATGATTCGTGCATACAAGCATTCATTGACCTCACCTCGTGGTTGTGACACCGATCCAGGATTGAGAAAAATGGTTTTTCCTTCCTTCCAAGCGGCTGGGCGATGGAGGTGTCCGTAGAGACAAATATCTGCTTGTGCTTCTTGTGCAAAATAATTCAATTTATCCCACATAAAATTAATATGATAAAGGTGGCCATGCGTCTGAGCAATCTTAATATCCCCCACTTCTGTGACCAAATCGTCTGGATAGGCGCTATCATAATCACAATTACCAGCAACCACTTGAATGCCTTGCCAAATCGGATCTGAACTAGGTAACTCAGAATCCCCATTATGAAAAATAGCATCGACTTGACCAAAATACTTTTCTTTAATAGCAAGAACAATATCACGGTCTCCATGCGAATCGCTCATTACAATGATTGTTTTGCTTGCCATGTCGGAAATACCTCTATCAACTTCTTAACCGCTTGTCCTCTATGAGAAATCTTATTTTTTTCTTCCGCGTCAAGCTCTGCGGCATGTTTTCCTGTTTCACCCACAAGAAAGAGCGGATCATATCCAAAGCCATGCTCTCCTTTTGGTTGTGTCACAATATAACCTGGCCAATCTGCTTCTACCACAAGGCTTTCTCTCCCTGGCGCAGCTACTACTAGAGTCGTATGAAATTGGGCAGAGCGATCTTCTTGCTTAAAGACCATCGCTAATTCATGTAATAACTTGGCATTATTTTTAGCATCTGTCGCTTCTGGCCCTGAAAAGCGTGCCGACCAAACACCTGGCAATCCACCTAAGGCATCTACTTTCAATCCAGAATCATCTGATAACACCATTTTACCAGTTAAAGCTGAAATGGTTTCAGCTTTAAGCCTAGCATTCTCTTCAAAACTTGTTCCTGTTTCTTCAACATCAGGTAAGTCTGGGTAATCGTTAAGGTTTTCGACCCTTAAGCCTAATTTACCAAATAAATGGCGAAACTCTTTTGTTTTACCCTCGTTTCGAGTAGCAATCAATATGACATCACCAAAACTGGTCTCTTGATTCTCAAAAAAAGTCTTGACTGCGACACCATTCTTAGGCAAATGAACCGCTAATAATTGATCATTTTCTATAAGTAATAGACTACCTGAAAGTTGACGAAGTTGAATCTGACGTTGAAAGGCTTGATTAATCATATCAACCAAAAAAGAGACCAAGTGATAGCTACTGCCTAACTTAACGACATGAATCTGGAGATTGTCAACTTGTAAAGCTGTTACGGTTTGATGAAACAGCTCTCGAACGGCATCATAGGCTTCATCATCACCAAAATAGGTAAAATAGTTAAAAGACTCCCATTTCCCTAAAAACCAGTTGTTCTCATCTTTGTATTCATAAACATTGTCATTCATAAGTTTACATGCTCCACATTAATATCTCTTTTTAGCCAGCTTGTCGCAATCTCTCGAAAGCTTTCTGGACTTGCTGTCGTATAAAACCAGTTTTGTACTTTGTCTTCTTGTCGGCTACCATTAATTTCAAAATAATTAAGAAGCACAGAAATGTCTCGAACACACTCTGCCCCACTATCAATCAGCTGAACCTCTGGTCCCATTACATTCTGAATAATAGGCCTTAAGAGAGGATAGTGTGTACAACCTAAAACTAAGGTATCCACCTTTCCAACCAAAGGAGCTAAGCTCTCATAAACCACTTTTTTAGCCACGCTAGACTTTATTTCATTCGACTCCACAATAGGTACAAATTTAGGACATGAAAGACTTGTGACCTGAAAGGAAGGCGCTAAAAGTTGTATCTTTTGCCGATAAATATCCGAAGAGACCGTCATGGGCGTCCCAATAACACCTATCTTACCTGTTTTGCTTGCTTTAATGGCTGCACTAGCACCCGGTAAAATCACTCCTAATACTGGAATATCAAGGGCTTCCTTAACTTCTTCCCAGGTGACAGCGGTCGCTGTATTACAAGCAAAGACAATCATTTTAACATTTTGGGCAAGTAAAAAATTGACCAGTTGCCAAGTAAAGTCACGAATTTGTTGGACAGAGCGAGGTCCATAAGGAGCTCTAGCTGAATCACCAATATAAACGACTTTTTCATGAGGAAGTTGTCGCATCAATTCCTTAACAACTGTCAAGCCTCCTACACCTGAATCTAAAAAACCTATCGGTCTGCTATCCATCATTGGCACTTCCTTATCCAAAACATAAAAAACTCAGCTGGAAATTGCCAACCGAGTCTCTTTTAACCCCTGAACAGTTGACAAATCTAACTGATAATACAAGTCCAAACGAACTATTAAGATCAATGACTGTTCACTCTATACGTTTAATGACTATAAGGCTTTTCTTTGAAAAGCTGGTCATTTAGTAGACTATTTTTTACCTTTAGCAACTGCTGCCTTAGATTGTTTCACAATGTTACGATAAGTTTGTTGAATCTTTGCTTCACTTGGCTTTTGCCCCATTTGGCTCATCATTTCACGGATAGCTTCTGGCGTCAAACGTGGGTGCTCTCCAATTTCTTTTTCAATTTGTTTGCGAGCAATGAAAATGCCTCCAAAAAGTCCGGCTGTAAGCGCCACAATAATCAACAAAATCCAAATAGCTGTAGACATAGTTTAATAGTTTCTCCTCGTTTTTTATTCTTCTCATTATATCAAAAATCAAAGCAGTTTACAAATAGCAAACCAAAGGCGGATGGTTTTCTTTCATAAAGAAAAGAATAGGAAGACTCTAGCCGAGTCACTTGAAATTAACTTGCTAAAAAAGCGAGCTTTCGCTCGCTGTCACATCACTAGTCATTTCGTCCGAAAATACGAAGTAAGCTAATGAATAAGTTAATAAAGTCAAGATAAAGACTAAGTGCCATTGCTACAGCCCAACCATCTCCAACTTGTCCATTGGTAGACTGATAAACACGCTTAATCATCTGGTTATCTGAAGCAATCAAGCCTGAGAAAATTAAAACCGAAATCAGACTAATCACATAACTCATCATGTCACTAGCTAAAAAGAGGTTAACCAAACTAGCCACAATAATTCCAATCAAAGCTGCTAAAAGGGTTTTTCGTAGACCTGACAAATCTTTTTTTACCTTTGCTCCAATAAAAGACATGGCAAAGAAAAGGGCCGCTGAAGATAAGAAAGCTTGAAAAACCGTTGTTTGTGCATAAACAACAATGATAAAACTTAAGGTAAAACCATTCAAGGCTGAATAGATTAAAAATAAAGGCAAGGCTGCAGGTGTGTTCTTGCGTGCTGCACCACTGGCAACAAAGACTAAAATCAACTCAACAATAGCAGCTCCATAATAAACCATAGGATGGTTATAAATGATGGACACCAAATTATCCCTAAAAGGAAAGAGCATAAGATAAGAAACAAATGCCGATAATCCAATTCCCATTCCTACCAGACTATATATTTTAGCAAAAAACTGATTTAATCCTGTATCAGTTTGTGTGTAAATCACCTGTTGATCCATATAAAACTCCTTTGACTAACGGTTATGACTTTGTAAGGTCTTGCGACGTAAGAAACGACGGTTGGTCCATTTCTGACGTAAGGGGGTTGCGGCTTCTTTAACTGCCCAATATTTGTCCACTAAGGTTACAATGTAGCTTTCTTTATAGCGCGGAAAAGCAACAGTTGCTCCCCACATATGCTTCAAAATAATATCTTCTTCTTTTTTGTTGAGTATGGTCAGCTTTTTAGCATTTCTTACGGCAATTCGGGGATGTACCCAAGCATGGCCTTTATTAAACTTGGTCACACGCCAATCGTAATAGAAAAAGTCATGTAACAAACCACCTCGAGCCGTACTCTTGGCATCCCAGCCAAATTTTTTGGCTAATTTATAACTTGAGTAAGAAACATTGATCGAGTGCTCTAAGCGCGTCGAATGGTTGTGCTGAACAATGTGCTGCAACTTTTGGAAGCGAGGATGAGCAACCAAATCACCGACATGTTCCATAAATTCTGTATCTTCTGTATAATGCATATCATAATCACCTCGTGCTCATATTATAACATAGAAGCTTAAATCAAGCTGAAAATGAGTATTCCGGCCGCCACAGCCACATTCAAACTCTCTGCCTGCCCTGGCATATTGATATGCACCAGTTTGTCAGCCATAGTTGCCATCTCTTCACTTATACCACTTCCCTCATTCCCCATTACCAAGGCAAAATTAGGTTGCCTACTCAATTCTCTATAATCGACAGAGTCCTTTGATAGGGTTGTTACAAGTAATCGGATATCTTCTGCCTGCATGAGAGGACAAAGGTCTTGAAGATTGGTCCGCCAAATCGGTAAATGAAAATGACTTCCTTGCATGGAGCGGAGTGTTTTTTGATTATAAATATCTGCTGACTTGTCCGATAGGAAGACGCCTTTAAATCCAGCTGCATCCGCTGTTCTAATCATGGTACCGACATTTCCAGGATCTTGCACATCTTCTAGTATCAGATAAGATCCTTGAAAGTGTTTTGGCAATTTCTGGTCTGGAAGCGCAATTTCAGCTACGATACCTTGAGGGCTTGGAGAATCGGTTAATTCCTTTAAAACTTCATCTGTTACCAAAACAACAGATTGGTATTTAGAGACCCTATCTGCCATGTGTTCAACCACAAATATGTGCTTAAAAATCTGATGGGATTTTTGAGCTTCCTCAAAAAGATGCCAACCTTCTATTAAATAGGAGTCTTTACGGTGTTTTTTTTGTAACAGTTTTTTGGTTTGCTTTATCAGTGTATTTGCTTTTGAAGTAATTATCATAAAATCATTATACCACAAAGCCTTTAGCTCCCAAAAAAAGAGCTTTCTTCTCCTAAGCGAAACTACTTGAGAGCCTTCAGCCTTGATTTTAAGCTATCTTTGGAGATAGCTCCAGGCTGGATTGAGGCCAAAGTTCCATCACTATTAATCATAATATGAGTGGGAAAAGCGCGAATAGCAAAAGCTTTCATGGTGAATAGGTTACACTAAACTAGACAGAATTTATAAAGTGTTCTACACTAAAGAAAATAGGAGAATATTATGTCTAGAAAAATACGTCGCCACTTCACCGATGACTTTAAGCAACAAATCGTTGACCTTCACAATGCAGGGATGAAACGAAGTGAGCTTATCAAAGAATATGAGTTAACCCCATCAACCTTCGATAAGTGGGTACGTCAGGCTAAAACAACTGGTTCCTTTAAAACTATTGATAATCTTACAGATGAGCAGCGTGAACTGATTGAACTCCGAAAGCGTAATAAAGAACTCGAAATGCAGTTAGATATCCTAAAGCAAGCGGCGGTGATTATGGCACGAAAAGAGAAGTAATCACTGCTAATAAAGACAAATATAGCATTTCAGCCATGTGTCGTTGGTTGAACATTCCTCGTTCTAGCTATTACTACAAGGCTGTTAAACCAGTCTCTGAAGCGGAACTTGAAGAAAATATCAAAGCTATTTTTCTCGAAAGTAAGGCCAGATACGGGGCTAGGAAAATCAAGAAATGTTTGGAAAATGAAGGCATCCAGCTGTCTCGTCGTCGGATTCGTCGCATCATGCACAAACTCAACTTAGTATCCGTTTATCAGAAAGCAGCCTTCAAGCCACATTCAAAAGGGAAGAATGTGGCAGCTATTCCTAATCACTTAGCCAGACAATTTCATCAAGAAAAGCCTCTAAATGCTTTAGTAACAGACTTAACCTACGTTCGTGTCGGTAATAGCTGGGCTTATGTTTGCTTGATTATTGATCTCTTCAATCGTGAAATCATCGGTTTGTCAGTTGGTTGGCATAAGACCGCCGAATTGGTTAAACAAGCGATTCAGAGCATCCCTTACGCTCTGACCAAGGTCAAGATCTTCCATTCTGATCGTGGGAAGGAGTTTGATAATCAGCTGATTGATGACATGTTGGTAAGCTTTTGGAATCAATCGTTCTCTAAGCCAAGCAGGCTGTCCCTATGACAATGCGGTAGCTGAGAGCACCTATCGCGCTTTCAAAATTGAATTTATTCATCAAGAAACCTTTCAGTCACTGGAAGAATTAATCCTTAAAACGAAAGATTATGTGCACTGGTGGAATTACCATCGCATTCATGGCAGTCTCAACTACCAGACACCCATGACATGGAGATTAATTGCTTAAAGAAAAAAGCACTTTATAAATGTTGTACAGAAAAGTGTTGCCTTTTCATGGCATTATCCTTAGTATCAAAGTAAATAGGATAATTAATCCCCTCTTCTTTAGCAACTTCTAAAATAGTTTCTTTACTTTGATCTGCAGGATTTTGATTATTAAATGCCTTATCTCCAGGTGAAGTTAAAGAGATAAAGACTAAATCTTTTTGGTCTTTAACCTCTTGATAAACCTTTTCTAAATCAGGCATTTCATGTCGACAAGGACCACACCAACTTGCCCAGACATTAATATAGACTTTTTTTCCTTTAAAATCAGAAAGAGGCATATCGTCTCCTTCTTGATTTCGCAAAGTTACATTTGGCACTTGATCACCAGCTGCTAAACCTGGGTTTTTAGAAATACTTTCATCGTTGGAACAAGCCACTAATAAGAAAAGTGGTACGACAAGCAAGAGTTTTTTAATTATTTTTATCATTACTTTCTCCTTAAATAAGTTATTTATGTTACATTTGTATTTTTATTGTAATACAACAATTTTTGTTTAGCAAGCCTTTTCCCTGCTTTATCAAGCACATATGTTATAATGAATAAAAGGAGGTTAGCGATGAAAAAAGTACGTTTAATTGTCTCTGGTCGCGTCCAAGGGGTTGGTTTTCGTTATGCTACCTACTCCTTAGCACAAAAAATGGGAGATATTTTTGGGCGTGTGTGGAATAATGAGGACGGTACTGTTGAGATTTTAGCCCAGTCAGAAAATCCTCAAAAGTTAGCAAACTTTATCCAAGAAATCCGAAAAGGACCTTCTCATTGGTCAAAAGTCACTTATGTTGATGTTACTTTAGGTCGTTTTGAAGACTTTGAAGACTTTAAAATGACCAACTAAAAATCAGACTATAGCACTATTGTTATTTTCTCGCAAGTTGTCAAGTCAAGTGCAACCAGTTCATAGATAACTAGAGTTCCAGATGTTAAGCTGTTCGGGATAGCTCAAACAGGAATTTTGAGGATTGATATTGAAGAAGTCGTCTTGGGCGCTCATTGATGGCAGTAATATAATTGTCAAGTTCTTCAGAGGTTAGTGGATTAAGTGAGACTCCTTTAGGGACATATTCTCTGAGGAGGCCATTGAAGTTCTCGTTTGTTCCTCTCTCATGTGAAGAATAGGGATGTGCAAAGTAAACTTCAACAGCTTCTAAGTTTGAGAGTAAACTAAACTCAGAACCATTATCCGCTGTGATGGATGCAATAGGATACTGACTGATGAGATGCGTGACAGCACGGTTAATGGTTTGGGACTGCTTGTCTTCCAGCTTAACTCCTAGTGCATAGCGTGTCTGGCGCTCTACCAAAGTCAACATAACAGCTTCACCTTTGGTTTTCTTGCCGAGAACCAAATCAATCTCCTAATGCCCAAATTCAGAACGATCATTAATATATTCTGGACGTTCTTCGATAGATTTACCTAAAGTCTTCTTATTCGTCTTCATGACTTTCTTAGAACGTTTTCTGATACTAACCATCTTAGGCAAATCGATTGGTTTAATAGCTGATACCCCCTCTTTGATATAACGATAAATCGTTTTGGTAGAGGGGACGACTTCTTCAGGATGGTTCACTTTGTAAGTCTGAACAAAACTATCCACACTATGGAGACGAATGTTAGCCGTCAAGGCAGATTCTAATTGTTCAATGAACCTAGCGGAGCAGTCATTCAACTTGAGATAAGAACTCTTTTGACGATTGGTTTCATAGACACGTTGCCCACTATCAGCGAAATAGGCGTTGAAGAAGGTTTGTTTTCCATTCTTATCCTTTACCTGTTCTACTGAACCACGTTTTATTTCTCGGCAGATTGTAGAACGGTGACGACCCAAGAGTCGAGCAATCTCAGCGGGTTTCTTTCCCATTTTAAGATAAGCAGCAATTTCACCCCGTTCTGTGGCTGAAAGATGAGAATAGGATGATTTTCTGGTAGAATTAATGTTGGACATGTTCATCTGCTTTCCATACTGAATTGGGGAATTCTAGTATATCAGACGAACATGTCTTTTTTGTTGCACTTCATTTTACAACGCGGGATTGTTATTTTCTGAAAAAAACAGTAAAATAGGTAAGTATATTAAAAATTAAAGGAAATTTACATTGAAACTAAAATTAAATCGCATTCTCTTTTCAGGGCTTGCTTTGTCAATTCTCTTCACCCTGACAGGTTGTGTTGGACGAGATTCTCATGGAAATCCTAAAGGTTTTATCTGGGACTACCTCGGAAAACCAATGTCGTACTTCATTGATTACTTCGCTAATAATGTTGGGCTAGGATATGGTGTTGCTATCATTATCGTTACCATCATCGTTAGAACAATCATTTTGCCATTAGGACTCTACCAGTCTTGGAAAGCCAGCTATCAATCTGAAAAAATGGCATTCTTAAAGCCTGTTTTTGAGCCTATTAATCAGCGTATCAAAGCTGCTACGACTCAAGAGGAAAAAATGGCCGCTCAAACAGCATTAATGGCTGCTCAACGTGAAAACGGTGTTAACCCATTAGGTGGGATTGGGTGTCTTCCCCTTTTGATTCAGATGCCTTTCTTCTCTTCAATGTATTTTGCAGCACAGCATACCAAAGGCATTGCCACAAGTACCTTTATGGGAATTGATCTAGGCAGTCGTAGCTTATTACTAACAGCTGTTATCGCACTCCTTTATCTCGTACAATCTTGGCTATCCATGCAAGCCATGCCAGAGGAACAACGTGCTCAAATGAAAACAATGATGTATACCATGCCTATTATGATGGTCTTTATGTCATTTAATCTTCCAGCTGGTGTTGGACTTTATTGGTTTGTTGGTGGATTCTTTAGTATTATCCAACAATTGATCACCACTTACGTGATTAAGCCACGATTGCGTCAGCAAATTGAACAAGACTTTGCTAAAAATCCGCCTAAAGCTTATCAATCATCAAATCCTAGGAAAGATGTGACTGATTCAGAGCCTGTCTCACAAGTGATTATGACATCAAAGAAAAACAAGTCAAACCGAAACGCTGGTAAACAGCGCAAACGTTAAAAAATAATATCGGCTAGCATATAAGCTAGCCGATATTATTTTTTCTTTATTACTCTAGTTTAATAGAGCTATAAAAAAACATCAGAAGACAAAAGTCAGTTTGACTTCTGCTTTCTGACGAGCATTAAGCATTATATGATTAATTTGTTTTTTCGACACTGATGATTTCAACTTCATAGGTAGCAGCTGGTGATTCGATTTTAACTTTATCACCACGTTTTTTACCAATCAAAGCTTGTGCAATTGGGCTCTCATTAGAGATTTTTCCAGAAAAGATATCTGCCCCTGCAGCTCCTACAATATGATAGGTATCTTTATCACTTGTTCCAACTTCCTGAACAACGACTGTTCGACCAATAGCCACTTCGTCTTTAGCAACTGCATCACTATCAATAATCTCAGCATAGCGAATTTTTGTTTCTAATGTTGAAATTTGCCCTTCAACAAAAGCTTGCTCATCCTTTGCTGCGTCATATTCGGAATTCTCTGAAAGGTCTCCATAAGAGCGAGCAATTTTAATGCGCTCAACAACTTCTGGACGTCGAACTAATTTTAGCTCTTCTAATTCTTTTTCAAGTTGCTCTTTTTCAGTTAGGGTCATTGGGTAAGTTTTTTCTGCCATGATATTTCTCTTTCTTTTTTACTAATCAGAAACACAAACATGATGCCTAAGCATCATGTTTGTTCTACTGAATTTGACTATTCACATATTTTTCGACATTTGCTGAATGCTCTTCAAATGTCTTCGCATAGTAGACTTCACCAGTATGGACATTGGCCACAAAGTATAAGTAGTCCGTTGAAGCTGGGTTAATGGTTGCTTCAATAGCAGAGATTCCTGCACTGTCAACCGGGCCAGGCATTAGTCCTGTGTTGGTATAAATATTATAAGGAGAATTAATGGTTGTGTCAATAGCTGCATCTTCAGCTAGAGTCGTTTTTTCTCCTAATTTGCCCATAGCGTATAGAATTGCAATATTTGATTGCAGGGCCAGGTCATTATTTAAACGATTATAAAAGACACTAGCAATACTACGACGATCATCATCAGTCGAACCTTCTTTTTCCACAAGTGAAGCTAAAGTTAGTACTTCGTTCACTGATTTACCGCTTGCAGCAATAGCATCGTAATATGGTGAAAGGTTTGCATCAGTTGCAGCAATCATCTCTTCCACTAAATCTCTTAATTCAGTTTCTTTGTAATAATTATAAGTTGCTGGGAAAAGATAACCTTCCAATTGATAAACTGCCACTTCTTTACTTGGAATATTTGACAGTAAACGAGGGTATTTTTTTACCATTTCTTGAATAAAACCATCATCTGAAACAAGCTTTAGAAAGGCCTTGGAGTCAAATGGCGTTTGTCCTTTTTTGTGATGAGCTTTGCTATTCACCTCAATGGCAGAAGCAATTTGCTTAATGGTATAACCTTCAGGAATTAAAATTTTACCTACTGCAAGCTTTGTCGGTTCAGCCGTACCACCTTCTTGCAATGCAGTAGCTATCTCCTCTAAACTCATGCTTTTTTGAAGGTTGTAATATCCACTTTGAAAATTAGTAAAGTTTTTAAATTTTGTGTAAAAACTAAAGACAGTGCTATTTTTAATCAAACCTTCTTTTTGAAGAATTTGTCCAATAAGCCTATTTCCCGAACCGGATGGAATTTCCACTTGCACAAATTCATTATTTCTCTTATCTACAGGATTGATAGCGCTATAAACATAAATAGTTCCAGCAAGCCCAATAGCCAAAAGAGCAACAATAATCGATGAAATCAAAATCGTTGATATCTTCTTTGCCATTCGATCTGTTTCTTGTCTTTTTCTTATTCGTTTTTTCACTGAATCACCTTCCTCAAAGCTTTCGTCAAGAACAGCTTCTCTTTGCCTTACTAGCTCTTCGTCTGGCTGATCCTGCGTATATCTTTTTGACTCCTCTGCTACTTCAGGCATGATAGCTGGGGTAACCACAGCTTCAAGAATCTCCTCATCAGAAACTCTTTCATCTGAAAACTGATCTGATGATGTCAAATAAGAATCCACTACTAAATCATTTGGCGACTGTGCTTCTTCTTTTTGAAGAGCTTCTTGTCTTTTGTACTCTGCGTATAAGTGAGCTGTACGGCGAGCAGCTTCTTTGGCTTCTAGTTCTTTTTGATAGAGCTCTTCTTCTTTTTCTTTTCTAATCTGATTTGCTTTTTCCAACTCAGCTAGAATTTGTTCTTTAAAACTTTTTTGTTGCTGAGCACTTTGCTCATCATCTTTAAAATCGGTCAAAGCCAATCCTCCTAAACTTAATCAACCGCCATTATAACTTAAAAGCGTAACAAATGCAATAAAAGCCCCATTTTGTTACACTTTTTTAACAAATCCTAAAGTTTAGTTTCGACTTGGCGTCTCCCAGAACATTTGATACCAAATCGTACCACCATGCTGGGAATCAGATAAGCCTTGGTTCTTAAATCCATTCATTTCGTAATAGGGAATCAGATAATCGTGACAGGTCAGAATAATGCCCTGACGTTTTTGAGCTACTACTAAGTCTTTCATGGCAGCTAAAAGTGCCGTTCCCACACCTTGCTTTTGGAAAGAAGAGGCAATTGATAAACTAGTAATGGCTAAGTAACCGCCTTGCTTAGGGTTTTTCGAGACCTTATGAAATAGACGATCTTGAAGAAGGGCATTTTGAATAACTGGCCCTTCAATATAACCTGCAATGCAATGATCAAGCTCCGCTACTAAAAAAGTATCAGGAATCAATTGCGTTCGTTCCTTAATAACTTCAGGTTTAGCAGCATCGAAAAATTTTCCCTCTCGATCTGAGCAATTGCTTCCCAATCATCCTGTGAAACGTGTCTGATTAGCATGGTTACTCCCTTCATCATAAGAACCGATACGCTCTATTGATTATTTTTGGTTAAATTAGCTAACAATTCTTCAAAAGAGCGTTCATATAACTGGATATCCCCAGCTCCCATAAAGACATAGACGGCATTGTCATGATTTAGAAGTGGTGATACATTATCAACACTTATCACTTGAGAAGGCTTGACAATTTTATCTGCTAAATCTTCTACTTTGACTTCACCCTTATCCACTTCACGCGCAGATCCATAAATTTGAGCTAAATAAACACTGTCTGCATCATTCAAAGCAAGCGCAAAATCATCTAACAAAGCGATGGTTCGTGTAAAGGTATGTGGCTGAAAAATAGCAATAATTTCCTTACTTGGGTATTTTTGTCTAGCAGCATCAATCGTTGCAACAATTTCAGTTGGATGGTGAGCAAAATCGTCAATAATAATGGTATCATTGATGATTTTTTCAGTAAAACGACGTTTAACCCCTGAAAACGTCTTTAAGTGCTCCGCTACTAGAGACATATCAATTCCAGCAATATAAAGATTAGCAATCACAGCCGTTGCATTTAAAATGTTATGACGGCCATAAGCAGGAACATGGAAAGTGCCAAGCAGTTCATCACCATGCTTCACTTTAAAATCAGAGCCATTTGTAGTGCGTGTCAAATCAAAAGCAACAAAATCGTTATCATCTTCAAATCCGTAATAATAAATAGGTGCTTCTGAACTAATTTTTTTCAATTCTGGATCTTCACCATAAACAAAGAGACCTTTCGTCACTTGTTTGGCATAGTCGTTGAAGGCATCAAAAACATCGTCGATTCCAGTAAAGTAATCTGGATGATCAAAATCAATATTGGTGATAATCGAATACTCGGGATGGTAGGGCATAAAATGACGTTCGTATTCATCTGATTCAAAAACAAAATACTGCGCCTTAGCAGAGCCGCGTCCAGTACCATCTCCAATGAGATAAGAAGTATCTGTAATATTCTTTAAGACATGCGATAATAGACCAGTAGTAGATGTTTTCCCATGAGCTCCTGCGACACCAAAGCTAATAAAGGACTTCATGAATTCTCCTAAGAACTCATGATAACGTCTAAAAGGAATCCCCTCATGAATAGCATATGCCACTTCAGTATTATTATCTTCACGAAAAGCATTTCCAGCAATCAGTTCCATATCTTTTGAAATATTCTTTTCATCAAATGGTAAGATGGTAATCCCTGCTTGCTCTAATCCACGTTGTGTGAAGTAGTATTTCTCGACATCACTTCCTTGTACTTGGTGCCCCATTTGGTGAAGCATCAAGGCTAAGGCACTCATCCCAGATCCTTTGATTCCGATAAAATGATAAGTTTTTGACATTTTGACTCCTTTTATTTCCCTTATTCCCCTTAAATTGACTACCTGATTACGATAAATCATCAAAACGACTCAAATTTAGTTCTTGAGCTATTGTTTTTTCACGATTTTCTCTGGTCTCTTTATTGTTATAGATTTGACTACGTTTCAAAAAGTCATAATTATTCTTTTGACTTGCCTTTTGATCTGATGGTTTTGGTTCCTTATACTGACGCGGTAATTCAGCTAAAATATAATCCTCTTGCTGTAATTTACCGGTAAAACGGCCTAACTCAGAATTCGATTCTTTCAAGCTTGCACTCGCTTTATGTGATTGACTCTTTTTGGCTGTTTGTTTTGGCTGATAAGCCATCTCTTTAGTAATATAGGCTTTTCGTTTCTCTTTAATATCTTGCTTAGCTTTTTGACGAGCTTCTTTAGCATAGTTACGGCCTTCGTTAATGGTTTGAAGACGATTGGAAGAGTTGGCGTGTGACGTATTTGCTAGCTTTTGATTCTCAGCAAACTGAAAATCTCTCGTGACATCATTGTAATCTTTTTCCTGATAAAATCCTTGAATATTAGTAATGAGATCCTCATTGTCATACAAGGCCATTTGTTTTGCCACTTCAATAATGGGCTCCCCATCTGCAACCAGAGGAAACTGCTTTTTCGTCATCCTTTTTATCCCCTTCCTTCCTATAGCTCTCACTATTATAAACTAAAGACCAGCTTTTTTCAAAGTATTCCTATAAGAAAAGCCAGTTTCCATTAGGAATACTGACTTTTTTAAGAATTCAAACCAAGAATTTCTTTAATTTCTTCAATAGACATACTAGCACGATTTTCATTACCATCTAGAACTGTTGTCACTAAATTACGCTTACTTTCTTGTAATTCTAGTATTTTTTCTTCAATGGTGCCTCTAGTAATCAGACGATAGACCTCGACGTTCTCTTCTTGTCCCAAACGATGAGCGCGACTAATGGCTTGCATCTCCACTGCTGGATTCCACCACAAATCAATCAAGACCACCGTATCAGCCCCTGTCAAGTTCAGACCGACACCACCAGCTTTTAAGGAAATCAAAAAAGCATCCTTAGATCCATTATTAAAAGCTCGTGTCATTTCTTGACGTTCATTGGCTGGTGTAGATCCTGTAATCTGGTAAGAGGTAAGTCCCAACTTTTCCATTTCCTGACCAGCTATTTCTAGCATACCTCGAAATTGTGAAAAGATTAAAGCACGATGTCCATTTTCCTTAATTTGCACAAGCAAAGTCCTTAGACTATCTAACTTCCCACTATCTCCTTGATAATCCATGAAAAGACTAGGGGTGTCGCAAATTTGCCTTAGGCGTGTGATACCTGATAATATTTCAATTTTTTGACGATTAATCTCAGCATCACTAGCTTTCAAAATACGGTCTTGCATTTGACGGAGTTGCGCTAAATAGATGGCTTTTTGACTGTCTGCCATTTCATTAGGGTAGTTAATCTCAATCAAGTCAGGCAGCTCTGGCAAGACATCTTCTTTTTTACGACGCATAACAAAAGGTTTAATGCATTTAGAAACCTGTTTAGCATCCATTTTAAGAAAGGCTTTTTTGGAAGGCAAAAGACCAGGTAAAACAATTTGAAAAATAGACCAAATCTCAAGCAGTTTATTTTCAATAGGAGTTCCTGACAAGGCAAAGCAATGTTTGACATTAAAAGCTCGTAAACTTTGAGCAATTTTAGTCTGAGCGTTTTTGATGACTTGCGCCTCATCTAAAATCAAATAATCATAGTCAAAAGCCTGATAGGTATCAAAGTCTTGTCTAAAAGAAGAATAGCTAGTGATAGTTACCTGATGTTGTTCTGCAATCAACTGATCTCTCACTGTTTTCAACCCATAAGAAACCACTGCATCTATGGAAGGGGTAAACTTATGAAATTCATCTAGCCAGTTATAAATAAGACTAGATGGTGATAGAATCAGCACCCTACTATCTTTTGTCAGACGCGAAGTCAAAAAAGCAATGGTCTGAAGTGTTTTACCCAATCCCATGTCATCGGCTAAAATGCCACCAAAGCCATAGTGATCAAGCATAGACATCCATTTGATTCCTTGAATTTGGTAATCACGAACCTCAGCTTCAACCCTTAACTCTCCCAAGGCAAACGCCTCAGGATGCTGCAAGTCATAAATCAAGTTTTCCAGTTCTTTAGAAAAATGGACAGAATCGTTACTAGAGAATAATTGCGAAACCTGTAAAGCAGCCATACCATCCAATTGCATATGGCCGTTAGACAATTGCTTAGCTCTTAATTCTTGTAAACTGTGACTAACTTTTTGGGTATCTTCATCAAAAACAACCAGTTTTCCTGTCTCACTAAAGAAATAGGGCTTATTATTAAAAAGTGCAGCCAAGGCATCATCAATATCATTTTCAAATACACTTGAAAAATCAAAAGAAATATCCAAAAGCCCACCTTGCTTATTAATATGAATTTGTGGCGCTTCAGAAAAACGTAAGGCTTCCACATCATCTGATAAATGAACCTTTCCTAAACGCGCCAGATAGGGCACTGTCTGCGTAAAGAAGTCATAAAGTTCGTTTGGTTTTGCCAACTCTTTTTGTGATAGAAATTGAGCTGCAAAGCCAAAATGTTTTAAGGCACGGTAAATTTTCTCTTCTTTTTTATAGTGACTAGCAAAAGGAAGTTGATCCAAGCTGTGCTTATCCTTAATCTGAACATTGCCATAGTCAAAGAGCAATTGACAACTTAGTTTGCCACGCTCATTAATATCAAAATAAAAGCTAACCTCAAAATCTCGAATGGTAAAACTTTTTGGTGCATTCACTTGGCCAATCTCTTTAAATTCGAGTAAATTAGCCGCTAGTTTAGCCTGATCATCCAAATCAAAATGAATGTGCTTAGCCAAATCAGATTGAATAGGAAGGCTACGAATGGCTTGAATCATTTTTTGTTGCTTCAAGGTCAACTGATAAAAGGTATCTAAGTACAAAAGGCACTGATTCCCAAAAAGGTACTGACAATTTTTTTCTGTGATCGTTAATTCAATCGATTTACGATGAACAGCCACATCGAAAGTGAAAAGACCAGATTCACCATCTAAAGGACGAACATATACTTTAGAATAGCTTTGTGACACACCTTCAAAGGTAAAGTCATACAGCTCCGACAGTAAATACAGTCCTTCTTCAAAAAAACCACTTGGTAGTCTCAAATGCCTGGCATGATTAGGAAAAAGTAGTTCTTGTTCTGATTTATCAGAATCCGGTATCAAACGCCATAGAAAATAAATCAGCTCCTGGCTAGCTTGATCAAATTGCAAAATCGATAAAGGTTCAAAATAGTTTTTGCCAATCTGATAAAATCCCTCTTTACGAATAATACTTACAAAAGCTTTGATATCTCTAATGACATAAGTTCGTTCATCTGGTAAACGATTAATTTTAAGGCTCCACCAATAATCCGAAGTATAGGGACTTCTTGTTCCTGAAGCCGAGATACGATATTTAACCGTATCATCTTCATTCATTTTCAGACTATCTAAAAACAGACTTCCAAAAGAGGTCATTTTTTTCGTTTCTTCCTGGTTTTCAGTCTGGTCTGCCAGTTGTTTTGAAATTGTTTGACCTTCTTGATTATTTTTTAGGTAATACTCCAAAGCGGCAATATGTTGGCAATAATTTTTGCGCTCAAAAAGGTCACACTGACACTTAATATCATCATCTGCTATGCCATATTGAACTTGATAAGAATCCACTTCTGCCTTAAGAAGCCCTTCTGTCTCTTCGACAATAGAGACCAAACCCTCTTCATAAAGTTCAATCCCTTGATTACGCACACGTCCTGGAATTAATCTAGCCATTTACTGTCCCACCTTTTTGCTTATCCTTTTATTATAGCAAAATTCCAGTGAGTTGACTGATAAAAATCCTGTTTTTGATTGGATTTCATCTCAAAACTTAGTTTACTAATAGCCATTAAAACCAAACACCATAAAGACAATGAAAGCAATTATGGCAAGTAAGATCCCTAGACTATTGAGAACTTGCTCTGCTTTACTTTTGAAAGCTAAAACAAAGGCTTGGTAAATCCAAATGCCTAAATAGCTACCTAAAGTATTATGAATCACATCAGTGACGTCCGTCATCCCAATAGCTAAAACATATTGCAGAAGCTCAAACAAAAGACTAATTAAGAAGCCACTGCAGACAATCTTAAGGTGAGACCAGTTAGGTTTCATCAGCTTTAAATAAGCTCCCAAAGGAAGAAAAACTACTAGATTAAAAAGCATTTCCAAAGGAACTACTTGACCATTCAAGGTGAGGGGGGCCGCATAAGGAATCCAGTTAATATACCGATAATTCTGAAAAAACAGGAGACGAAAAGGTAGATTAAACTTCAATAAAATACACCAAATCAAAAAGAAGATATAGGTAGTAAAGATAAGACGCGTCATTTTAGCTTGTGACATAAGACTTCCTTCCTTATTCAAGCTGTTTTTTTCACTTAGACACCTTTATCATATCAAAAACCACTAGTACAAGACTAGTGGTTTTCGCTTTATTTTCGTTTACGAGCAATTAAATGTATAGGAGTTCCTTCAAATGTAAAGGCTGCTCGAATTTGATTTTCTAAGAAACGTAGGTATGAAAAATGCATCAATTCTTCTTCGTTAACAAAGACAACAAAAGTTGGTGGTTTAACCGAAACTTGCGTGGCATAGAAAATTTTCAGGCGTTTTCCTTTATCTGTCGGCGTTGGATTGATCGCAATAGCATCCATGATGACGTCATTCAAGACAGCAGATGGAATCCGTTTGTTTTGGCTATCACTGATACGTTTAATCAGCTCAGGCAGTTTATTCAAACGTTGCTTGGTTACTGCTGAGACAAAAATAATAGGGGCATAAGCTAAGAATTGGAATTGGTCACGAATATCTGCTTCCCATTTTGCCACGGTATGATTGTCTTTTTCAAGAGTATCCCACTTGTTAACGACAATAATCATCCCTTTTCCGGCTTCATGTGCAAAACCAGCAATACGTTTATCGTATTCTCGGATGCCCTCTTCGGCATTAATAACCATCAAAACCACATCTGATCGGTCAATGGCACGCATAGCACGCATGACAGAATACTTCTCAGTATTTTCATAGACTTTACCAGATTTACGCATTCCGGCCGTATCAATCATGGTGTATTCTTGGCCTTCAGCATCCGTAAAGTTGGTATCAATGGCATCACGGGTTGTTCCAGCAACTGGACTAGCAATAACGCGATCTTCACCCAAAATAGCATTAATCAAACTTGATTTACCAACATTAGGACGTCCAATTAAACTAAAACGAATGATATTATCATTTTCTTCAGCCTCTTCAACAGGAAGATTTTCGACAATAGTATCTAAAATGTCACCTGTTCCAATCCCGTGAACAGATGAAGCTGGGTAAGGATCTCCCAAACCAAGCGAATAAAAGTCATAGATGTCATTTCGCATTTCGGGATTATCCACCTTGTTGACAGCTAAAATAACTGGCTTATTGGTGCGATAAAGGATTTTTGACACGTATTCATCCGCATCTGTAACCCCTTCTTTTCCAGAGACCACAAAGACGATAACATCTGCTTCTTCCATTGCGATTTGAGCTTGATGCTTGATTTGCTCCATAAATGGTGCATCCACATCATCAATCCCTCCAGTATCAATCAATGAAAACTTTCGATTTAGCCATTCACCAGTAGTATAGATACGGTCACGAGTCACCCCTTCCACATCCTCAACTATGGAAATGCGCTCTCCTGCAATTCGGTTAAATAATGTAGACTTCCCAACATTAGGACGCCCAACAATGGCAACTGTAGGTAAAACCATGATTCTCCTTCTCTCAATAACTGTTTGTCAATTATTGTTAATTCTTTCTATAAGGTTAACGACGATTGGCACCCTCTAAGTGGTACTCATTAGCCAAGTAACGAACCCGTTCCATAACACGCTTGGCTTGCCAAGTCTCATCATTTCCTTTAATATTAGCCCATTTTTTTTCTAAATCCGAAAAACTATAATTGGAAGTAAAAAAAGTAGGCAACTCTTCTAACATACGGTACTGTAAGATGACCTGTAAGACCTCATCTCGTACCCAAGATGTGGCTTGTTCTGCACCAATATCATCTAAAATTAAGATTGGCACGGATTTAACGGCATCGATTTCTTCTTTAACAGAACCTTTCGAAATGGCATTTTTGACATCAATAGCAAAGCTAGGAAAATGTAAGAGTGTTGTCGACACCCCTTTTCGCTCTGACAACTCATGGGCCATGGCAGCCATAAAATAAGACTTACCAATCCCCATATCACCATACAAGTACAGGCCTTTTTGAGTATTTAGGGGATAATTTTCAACAAAGTCAAGAATTTCCGAGAAAACTTGCATGCGACTGGTATTGTTCACATCAATATCTGATAGTTGAATGGAGCGATAAGATTTGGGCAAATTGACTAAGCGAATACGCTCTGAAATAGCTACTTGCTTTTGGGCTTCCACTAATTCTTTGGTCTCCAAATAAGAGACGTCAGCATAGCCCTCATTCATGACTAAAATGGGCTGATACCCTTTAGCAATGTATGTTTGGTCACTCGTTTGAAACTTTTTACGTTCCAATAAAAATTGATTAAACTTCGATAGACTTAATTTTATCTGCTCTTGATCAAGCTTGTGTTCGCTAATAAATTGGGCAATCTCTGGATCTGATAAAATGGCTTGCATCAAGTGCTCACTTTGCACACGCGCCCTCTGGTCTAGCTTTTGCATGGTCTTTCCAATCTTTTCCATCTAATCACCGTCCTTTTTGAGCTTTTCTAAACGCTTCAAAGCCGCCTGCTTAAATTGATCTAATTTCGCCTGTTCTTCTTGACTAGTGCTTTCTTGATAATCGGGATTACTCCACTTGGGAACATTACTAGTAGTTGATTTGGAAACCTTTTTTGACTTCTCTTTTGATTCCGTGAAGGCACGCATTTTTAAAATCGCATCCTCAGCTTTTGTGACTTGTTGATAAGAAAAATCATTGGCAATCTTCATAAGGTAATTTTTTTGCAGATTGGCTGATTTCGTTTTATTAAAGGTATACAAAACCATCACATTAATCACTTCATCCAAGAAATTCATCTCTGCTAAAGTAATCAATAATTGCCGTTCATCCTTTGTTACTGCCGCTCTTCTTGCTTTCTTGATTTTTTCCAAAAAAGCTAAAGACTTGTCTTGCTTGGCCTCTCTAAGAATAATTTCTTCTGCTTTAGAAAAATCAGTCTGATTGAGAGACCTTTTCGCTTGTTTCTTCTGAATAACCATACGTTCTGGACGAATACTGCCATTCACAGCTGTTTCCTTAGCTAATTGGTAGGTATCAAACCAAGTCATTTGGTATTTTTCTGAGATACTATACAAGCGAATCACATCTTTTGACTCATCATCAAATTGCAAACCATCACGTAACATTAAGTTTTGGAAACTATCGATATCAAAGCGATTCTTTCCACTAGTCAAGTTATGTGAAACTGTCTCTTCTGTACCAAAGACATCCGAGAATTTTTTTGAAATATCACGAGCTTGTCTAGGAATTTGCATTTTTAAGTCTGAAAGGGCAAGCTCTCCAATTTTTTGTTCCAAAAGGCGACAATAAAGGGGATGATTAAAAAAAGCCTCATGACTTAAGGGTTGGTTCAGCTTAATAAGATAGGAATCTGGCAGTTGATACAAAACAAGCAAATCCATGGCTGTCAACATGACCAAGGCATCTCCCAAGCGCTTCATCCCAAACTGTAAATGGTTTAGGACATCACTGAATTTGTATTGGCTTTTGCCATCATCAAAGAAATGCAAAAAATAATGATAAAGAGCTACCGCATCACTTCCGATGATTGGAAAATACAATTGGATTAGACTGCTAGAATCCTTAGAAACTTTATTATGCTTAACGTAAGAAAAAGAATCAATGGGTTTCATCTGTTACTCTACTCTTCTTTTTACCGCGAACACGACTAGTGATTTGTTGTAAAAGCTCTTCAATCTCATCAACATCTTTAAAACTTTTATAGACACTAGCGAAGCGAACATAGGTGATTTCATCTAACTCAGCCAATTCATCCATCACTAAATTTCCAATGATAGTACTTGAAACTTCATTTTCATAAGCTGTACGGACTTTTTGCTCAATTCGTGAAATAAGGTTTTCAATATCTGTACTAGAAACAGGGCGTTTTTGAGCACTTTGCACCACACCATTTAGGATTTTATCTCGCGAAAATTGTTCCCTGGTACCATCTTTTTTGACCACCAATAAGGGAAGTTCTTCTACTCGCTCAAAAGTTGTAAAACGCGAATGACATTGCTCACATTCTCTGCGGCGACGTATGGTGTTGCCATCCTCGGCTTGTCTACTGTCAACAACACTTGATTTATTATAGTTACATTTCGGACAACGCACGCAAACACCCCAATTCTATCAAATTAATCTAATAATCTATTTTACCATAATTATAAGGAATACAAAAGCATCTACTACCTCTACGTCTCATGGCAAATAGTAATCTCAACGTGTCACTTAATGTCTTACATTTCTAACTCGCTTACAAGTCAAAAAAGTTCTTTTGACTATAAGTAATATTGCTTTTCTTAATCTTCGCCAAATTCACCTCTGAAGTTTGGATGAGACTTGTCTCCCCATCTAACGTGTTGACGAATACCAGCTAAAAAGGCTGTTTTATCTCCTTGACCTTTAAATTGATCTTTTAACTCTGTTTTGAATTTCCAAACCAATTTATCATTATACTGGGTAAAGTCACCACCATCTCCTTCAATCAAAACAGCATCGAATTTACCTTCATTTTTTAAATCCGTAAAGTGTCCTAATGCTGGACTATATGCTGTATAGCCAGGGTATTTATCCCATTCTTTTTCAAACTGCCAACGATTTGAGGTGAAATGAGTTGACCATTTGGTATGACTAACTTTCTTAGTATCTACAATTTTTCTATGGGCATTTTCTCTTGTGATGGTAATATCTGTTGGATCCTTAACCTCACTTGGTAAGAAAACCGTATAGGTTGGATTAACCCAAGCACGATGATATTTGTTGAAAGTAACAGTCCATTCAATCGCATCGTGAGAGACTTTCTTCTCATAATCCACATATTCTTCGACTGGATTTGAGTATGTCCAGTAAAGATCGTATTTTTCACTGGCTGATGCCATTTGGTTAGAAACAACAACAAATCCACCCACAGCTGAAACTAAAGCTAAGGATTTTACAAGGGGACTAAATAGTTTTTTCATTTTTGATTTCCTCATTCTATAATTGTATTAAGAACTTAATTGTTTTTAATTATATAATTTATTTTTAATTTGTAAATCATTTTTTGCGCTTATTTTTAATTTTTTTGTTTTAAACAGTGTTTTAAAACAAGTCTATCACAAGGAAAAAAGAACTAAAAAAAGAGAGCCTTTAAGCTCTCATTTTAATTATAGCAAATCTTAAATTGCAGCTCCCATCTCTAATTTTCTACCAATGGAATATGTAAAATAAAGACAGACCCTTGATTGATCTCACTTTCTACCTCCATATGAAGCTGGTAGCCATCCACAATTTGTTTCAAAATAGAGAGCCCAATTCCTAAGCCAGCTTGGGTACTAGTCCGATTACGAGATTTATCAGAGCGATAAAAGCGTTCAAAGATGTGTTTGATATCTTCATCAGAAATCCCTTCACCTCTATCTCTTACCCTTACCACAGCTTCATTAGCATCGTTGACTGCTATATGAATGCTGATTTTTTTCTCACGTCTCGAATATTTAACAGCATTGTCAATAAGAATCATCAAGGCTTGCTCAAAATGATTTTTATAAATACGTACCAAGGTTTTAGGCTGGTCTGACTCCCAAGTAAACTCGAAATCTTCCCTTAAGACCTTAAAGTTACTGATAACCGTTTCCACAGATGTTTCCAAAACAGTAGTATCATGTTGGTGACCTTCAAAAGAACCTTGAACCCTTATCATATCTAACATGTCATTAATCATGATAGTCATCCTATCAGCCTCATGAGCAGCAGCATTAAGACTCTCTTCTAGAATTTCGCTATCATCTTTACCCCAACGTTGCAAGAGTCCGATATGCCCCTTGATTACCGCCACAGGAGTCCGTAGCTCATGACTGACATCGCTAATAAAGCGAGATTGTAATTTGGTATGGGTTTCAATTTTGTCTAGCATCTTATCGAAAATAACCGATAATTCCTCAATTTCATCACCCGATGAAATATCTGAGCGCAAATTGAGGTTGTTAGGATTCTTCGAAATATTTCGCATGACATCATTAAGATTTTTCAATGGTTTCAAGAACTGTCGAGTAGCTACCAAAATAATAAAGTAAGCTAGACTCGTTCCAAATAGTTCAACCACCAATAACCAAAAGAGTAGTCTGGCACGAATGACATAATAAGTGCCCAAGTCATGAAAGACCTGTACATATCCAACCAGTTCACCAGTTTTATTGGAATAAACCTTTTGCGTCATCGAAAAACCACGGTATTGATCTTCAATATGATCGTTATAGACACGACCAATTGGACCTTTTAACCCTGGAGAAGATTCTTCGTCATCCGTGGTGAAAATCATTTTTTTATTCAAATCATAGACATAGATATCCTGATTGGCCACAAGAGAGTTTGTAATATCTCTTTCGCTTCGAATAACACGACTACCAGTGGTATCATCAATCCTTAAATGCGTTTTGTCATTCTTATATAGAACTTCTGCCAGGTTCTCTAATGTAAAATTAGAGTCCACCTCAGAAAGACGAACTCTAACAATATTAACAGCCTGAAAAACCGATTGCTTTTCTTCTTTCAGCAAGAAGTAGTTGGTTGAGCTATAAGCAATCAGTGTAAATGCAGAGAAAATACAGAAAAACAGAACGAAAAAGATATTTGATAACCGCTTCGGTAAGGATTTTTTATACTTTTTCTCCATCTGATTTGCCACTTAATTATTTCTCACGAATAACATATCCCATTCCACGAACTGTTTGAATATAAGATTCTTTGCCTGGAATATCGATTTTCCCACGCAAGTAACGGATATAAACGTCAACAACGTTTGTTTCAACCGCTTCATCATATTTCCAAACATTTGACAATAACTCTTCACGTGTCATAACACGATTCATATTTGTCATCAAAATATTAAGCAAGTCGTATTCACGTTTTGTTAAAGTGATTTCATCGTCACCACGGTTAACAGAACGGTTTTGTGGATTAAGAACAAGATCACGATAAACACCTTGGGTTGGTGCTTTCTTCTCAGTTTCGATATCTTGACGGCGGAAGATTGCACGGATACGTGCTAATAATTCTTCAATCGCAAATGGTTTGACGATATAATCATCAGCACCACGATCCAAGCCTGCTACCACATCCATGATAGAATCACGCGCAGTCATCATCATGATATAAGTGGTTTTTTCAGTTTGTAAGCGACGAGTCACCTCAAAACCATCCATTTCAGGAAGCATCAAGTCAAGAAGAATCAAGTCGAAATCTTTTTCTAAAGCAGTTTCAAGACCCTCACGTCCATTTACTTCCACTGTAACTTCATACCCTTCATGTTGAAGTTCAAGGGAAACAAACCTTGCTAGATTTTTTTCATCTTCGATAATTAAAATTTTCTTTGTCATTTAAATCAACCTTTACCTTTTACAGCTCTACCTAAATCTCTCCTCGGCAGGACTTTTTATCTAAAATTTTTCATTTTTGAGTACTGAACTCAAATGGCCCTTTATTAACTGGTAAACCTTGTTAATCAGCAACCTTGTTCTGTACAAAGTATATCAAAGAATCAATATTTTTTCAAATAAAAATTACAGATATCTTTAATTTTCTGTTTTATTCATCAAACAGGCCTTGTAAGCTTGAAAAAGGATTATTTTCTTTCTCTTTTTCTGCTTGAAGCGCTTGGTATTGTTCTTCTGTTAAAACCGTCCAATTCTGACCTGTTGGAAGGTCTTGAGACACTTTTTCCTCATCTGTCAATACTTGCAATGGAATCGCTAATAGAATATTATCCACAATACTTTCCTCAAGATCAATTTGATTGTCTTCTAAAACCAAGACTAGTTGATCTTCGATTAAATCTTCTCGGCCTCTAATATCTTCTTCCTGAATAAAGAGTTCTTGATCCATTTGATTCTCAGATAAGGTCACTGGAATCATTGATCGACTGGAAGGAAGCGTCAGCTCATAGCTTAACTGATAATCTAATAAAATCAAACCATTATCATATTGAACCTTCCCTGTAACCATCACCTTATCAATATCGAGAATGTTTGGATCACGTTCAAGTAGCTTTTCTTTAATCTCACACTTCTGATCGAAGTGAATACCATCTGGTCTTTTTCGTATCTCTGAAACGAGTAACATAACGCCTCTCCTAATAAAAATCTAATTTATTCTCACTATTATACCAATTTTTTGCCCTTGCATTTATGACAAATTGGTAACAATTGCGAAGTTAATAGCTTTTACAATATTATTTCTTGTAGTCTTATCACTTTTGCTTTATCTAATATTTTCTGAATATTATTTAGAAAGAAAAAAGTGAGACTTGAGCTAAACCCAAGCTCTCACATATGTCGAAGTCGTTCAATTCTATCTTCAATAGCAGGATGTGTACTAAAGAGAGAACTTATTTTTTCTTTCTTTCTCGGTTCATTGATGTAAAGTGCGGCACTTGCGTCATCCACAGGTTTTCGCATGGGCTGTGATTGCCCTAACTTTTCAAGAGCTCTAATCATTCCTTGAGGATTTCTAGTCAGTTCGACAGAACTGGCATCAGCCAGATACTCTCTTTGCCTTGAAATAGCAAGTTGAACTAGGGTAGCCACTAAGGGAGCTAAAATTAATGACAAGAGCGAAAAAATGAGCATTATAGCACCAAGGCCATTGTCATTTTGATTATCATTACGTCTTCGGTTGCCACCTCCATACCACATCATACGACCACCAATACTGGAAATAAGGGTAATGGCACTTGCTAAAGCAACGGCAATGGTTGAGATACGAATGTCATAATTGCGGATATGACTGACTTCGTGTCCCATCACGCCTTCTAGTTCCTCACGGTTCATGGCTTGTAATATCCCAGTAGTTGCAGCGACAGCTGCATTTTGTGGACTTGATCCCGTTGCAAAAGCGTTTAAGGATGAATCATCAATAATAAAGACTCGCGGCATAGGAATTTGAGCCACCAATGCCATATCTTCAACAATATGATAAAAATCCGGAGCTTCTTCTTCAGTAACTTCCCTAGCATTATTCATCCCCATGACCACAGATGTGGATTGAAAAATCATACTGAAGGCATAAATAGCACCAATAATCAAAGCAATAACCATTCCTAGCTGATAACTCTCAAGTAGTAAATAGCCAGCTGAGGCACCAATCAGCGCTAATAAAGTGAAGAAAACAATCAATAAAAGAATCGTTTTTCGCTTATTTTGTGAGATTTGATTATAAAGCATTGATCTCCTCTACTAATCCCTAATCATCCCATTTAGAATTGAAAATCCACTTTTGGAACTTCTTTTTCATTTTCTGGTGTTTGTAAAAATTCACTTGCTTTGAAGCCAAAAATCTTAGCAACAATATTGCTTGGGAAAGACTCTAACTGAACATTATAATTAGCGGTTGTTGTATTAAATAATTGGCGAGAGTAAGAAATTTTATTTTCTGTATTAGTTAATTCTTCCTGTAATTTCAAGAAATTAGTATTAGCTTTCAAATCAGGATAATTTTCAGCTACTGCAAAAAGATTGGTGACTTGCTTACTCAACTCATTTGAAGCAGCCATAGTTGCTTGAGGAGTTGTCGCATTGGCAACACGTGAACGAAGATCCGTAATTTTTTCAAATGTTTTTTCCTCGTAACTTGCGTAACCTTTAACCGTCTCAATAAGATTTGGAATCAAGTCATTACGACGTTTCAATTGCACATCAATTTGACTCCAAGCTTCTTTTGTGCGCATACGAGATTTAACAAGACTATTGTAGCTAGTCATCAACCAAAGAGCAAGCACTCCTAAAACGACTAAGATAATCAAAAATGTTGGCATATTGTTTCTCCTTTAATCTTTGTGTCTCAATTATAGCAATTTTTAGCCCAATAGCAAGTATTGTAGGCTGGTTTACAGAGATTTAGATTATTTTTTTATCTTTTAATTTATGTTAAAATAGATAGACTAATCAAAATCAGAGGAAAACAATGATACCACAAGAATTTTATATCGCCCTTGAAGAAGCTGGCATTTCTTTAAGTGAACGTCAAAAAGAACAGTTTGACACTTACTTTAATACCTTAGTTGAGTGGAACACAAAGATAAACCTAACCGCTATCACTGACGAAAAAGAAGTCTATCTAAAGCACTTCTATGACTCAGTAGCGCCGATTTTACAAGGCTTTATTCAAAATGAACCTTTAAAACTTTTAGACATTGGGGCTGGAGCAGGCTTTCCAAGCCTTCCTATGAAAATCCTCTTTCCTCATTTGAAAATCACTATTATTGATTCGTTAAATAAACGAATCTTGTTTCTCAATCATTTAGCCAAGGAATTAGGTTTGACAGAGGTTGACTTTTTCCATGGCCGTGCAGAAGACTTTGGACAAGATAAAGCTTTTCGAGGTCAATTTGACTTAGTAACTGCAAGAGCTGTTGCGCGTATGCAAATTTTATCTGAATTAACCATTCCTTTTCTAAAAGTCGGAGGCAAGTTAATTGCCTTAAAAGCTCAAGCTGCTGATCAAGAATTGGAAGAAGCTAAAAAAGCACTCTCTCTTTTATTCGCAAAAGTTGTTACAAATTATGGTTATGTTTTGCCAAATGGCGATGCTCGTTACATTACCATCGTAGAAAAGAAAAAAGAGACACCCAAAAAGTTTCCAAGAAAAGCAGGCACACCAAACAAAAAACCTTTATGAGTAACCGAAAAGCTAAGACCAAACTTAGCTTTTTAATTGTATTTTTGATATGATAGTATGAGATATTATTATGGAGGAATCATGAAACGCTCATTTATCAAATCCCTCTCGGTGACGCAACGCTTAACCTTTAGCTTTGCCATTGTCATTTTGATAGGGACTATTTTGCTATCCATGCCCTTTACCCATTACCAAAATGGACCTGATACGGTTTATCTCGATCATTTTTTTAATGTGGTTTCTATGGTCTGTGTGACTGGACTATCAGTTGTTCCTGTTTCAGAGGTCTACAACGGTATAGGGCAAACCATTGCTATGATTCTTATGCAAATTGGTGGTCTTGGATTAGTAACATTAATCGCTATGAGTACCTTTGCTTTAAAGCGTAAAATGCGTTTAACCGACCAAACCTTGCTCCAATCGGCTTTAAACCGAGGAGATAGTAAAGACTTAAAACATTATCTCTTTTTTGCTTATAAGGTTACTTTTTCGCTAGAAGCCATAGCCGCTTTAATCATTATGACTGACTTTATCCCTCGTTTTGGGGTAAAACATGGCATCTTCAATAGTATTTTTCTTGCTATTTCTGCTTTTTGTAATGCTGGTTTTGATAATTTAGGTTCCTCAAGTTTAAAAGCATTTATCCTAAACCCAACACTTAATTTTATCATTACCTTTTTGATTATTTCAGGAGGACTTGGTTTTGCCGTTTGGGTGGATTTAGGTCTTTCCTTTAAGAAATTCTTTTTTGAAAGACCTCACTGCTACGGTTCAACATTTAGGAAGCTATCAAATCAAACCCGCTTAGTCTTGCAAACTACCCTAGTCATTCTGCTTCTAGGAACACTTGTCTCTTGGTTCTTAGAAAAAGATAATCCCAAAACCATTGCTAACTTTGCCCTTCATGAACAAATGATGGTCTCCTTTTTCCAGACAGTCACGATGAGAACAGCAGGCTTTGCAACTATTTCCTATAAGGATACCTTAGCACCAACCAATATTCTTTATATGATTCAAATGGTTATCGGAGGAGCACCAGGGGGGACTGCAGGTGGGATTAAAGTTACCACTGCTGCTATTACCTTCTTGTTATTTAAGGCCGAGTTATCAGGTCAGTCAGAAGTAACCTTCCGTAATCGCATTATTGCAAATAAAACCATTAAACAAACCATGACGGTTCTCATTTTCTTTTTCGCTGTTTTAATGACTGGCTACATTCTGTTATTGAGTGTGGAGCCTCATATTGAGCCAATTCCACTCTTATTTGAATCTATTTCAGCTATCGCTACTGTGGGTGTCTCAATGGATTTAACACCTGAGCTTTCAACAGCTGGACGACTCATTATTATTGTTCTCATGTTTGTTGGACGTGTTGGACCTATTACGGTTCTTATCAGTTTGATCCAACGTAAAGAAAAAACCATTCAATATGCCACTACAGATATTTTAGTGGGTTAAGGAGAAATCATGTTAAAACGTAAAACTGTTGGTGTCCTTGGTCTAGGAATCTTTGGTCGTACAGTGGCCAGAGAATTAAGTAATTTTGATCAAGATGTTATCGCCATCGATATTAGAGAAAGCCATGTCAAAGAAGTAGCCGATTTAGTAACTAAGGCTGCTGTTGGCGATATTACTGATAAAGACTTTTTACTAGCAGTCGGCATTGAACATTGTGATACTGTAGTTATCGCCTCTGGTAATAACCTAGAATCATCAGTACTTGCCGTAATGCATTGTAAAAAATTAGGCGTTCCTACAATTATTGCTAAAGCTAAAAACAAAATCTTTGAAGAAGTCTTGTATGGTATCGGAGCTACTAAAGTCATCACTCCTGAACGCGATTCTGGAAAACGTGTTGCCTCAAACCTCCTTCGACGTCATATCGAGAGCATTATTTATTTAGAGCATGGCATTTCCATGATTGAGTTTGTTATTCCTAAGACTTGGGAAGGCCAATCACTCTCAGAATTAGACGTTCGCCGAAAATATGAACTCAATATTATCGGCATGCGTCAAAAGGATGTCAAAACATTGGATACCAATGTCAAACCATTTGAACCTTTAGGAGCAAATACCATTATTGTAGCCATTGCAAATGATCATACCTTCGAAAAATTTGATTATTTAGGTTATCTCAAATAGTAAAAACCTCATAAGAGAAATCCTTCTTCTCTTATGAGGTTTTTACTATTTTTTCCAGAAAGCATTCTCAGCAATGGCTGTAAAAAGAACATCTGTAGAAGAATTCAAGGCAGTTTCACAAGAGTCTTGAATAACACCAACAATAAAGCCAACGCCGACCACTTGCATGGCCAAATCATTTGAAATACCAAAAAGGCTACATGCTACAGGAATTAATAGTAATGATCCACCGGCTACACCTGATGCACCACAGGCTGATACTGCTGCCACAACGCTCAATAAGACAGCTGTTGCAAAATCAATTTGAATACCAAATGTATTGACAGCTGCTAAAGTCAACACGTTAATGGTAATAGCTGCGCCTCCCATGTTAATGGTAGATCCAAGTGGAATAGATACAGAGTAAGTTTCTTTACTCAAACCTAAATCCTCACACAAGCGTATATTTACAGGAATATTAGCTGCTGAACTCCTTGTAAAGAAAGCTGTAATTCCAGATTCTCTCAAACATTTTAAAACCAGAGGATAAGGATTTTGACGTGTCACCAAAAAAGCAATAAAAGGATTGACAACCAAAGCGACAAAAGCCATGGTTCCTACTAATACCATAATTAAGAGCGCATAATCCGACAAGATACCAATTCCGTTTTCTGAAACCGTCGAAAATACTAAGCCCATAATCCCAATCGGAGCTAGATTAATAATCCAAACCACCACTTGTGAGGTTACTTCTGCAGCTGTTCTAACCAAATGCTTGGTTTCTGAGCTGGTCGCCTTAAGCGCTAGTCCAAAAATCAAGGCCCAAGCTAGGACGCCAATGTAGTTAGCATTAGCTAATGCGTCAATAGGATTGTCCACTAATTTTAAAAGAAGGGTTTGAAAGACCTCAGTGACTCCTTGAGGTGGTGCAAACTCCGTATCAACAGGTTTGTTTAAAATTAAAGTGAGAGGGAAAATATAGGATGTCAAAACTGCCACCAAGGCAGCTGCAAAAGTCCCAAACAAATAAAGCACAACAATAAGCTTCATATTCGTTTCTTGACCCTGTTTTTGATGCGAAATTGCTTGAGAGACTAAGGCAAAAACAAGAAGTGGCGCAATAGCTTTCAAAGCCCCCACAAATAGTTTCCCAAAAATACCGATTCCTGTAAAACCAGGTAATAAGATGCCTAACAAGAGACCAATTACGACACCGATAATAATCTTTTTAATCAGGCTTATCCTAAGCCACAGATGAATTATTTTTTTCATTATTCACTTCCTCACTAAAGTTTATTTTTTATCATAATATAAATCTGACTATTCGTCAAATATATTTAAAATTTTCTAAAAACTTGACTATTGACGATAAGCTAAAACTGCGATATAATAGCATCTGTTAATTTTTTCGGAGACCTAAAGTTAAAATTGTTAGAATCTTCAAATTAGTACCATTAGTACCAATAGAAAGACTATTTATAAATGAAACAAAAAAATGTATATATTGTTGTTGGCTTTATGCTATTTGCACTCTTTTTTGGAGCTGCTAATCTCATTTATCCAGCCTTCCTAGGGATCTATTCCGGACACAATATCCTATGGTCTATCCTAGGTTTCTGCTTAACCGGCGTGTCTTTACCACTCCTCGGTGTCATTGCAGTTGCTAAGTCAGGATCTGGTGATGTTGAGAGCCTAGCTCGTCCTATCTCAAAATGGTATGCTATCGCATATTCTGCCATTCTTTACCTCTCCATCGGTCCTTTTTTTGCCATTCCTAGAACTGGTGCGACCTCTTTTTCTGTGGGAATCGCCCCTATCCTAGGAGATAATTTTACTAATAAAGCAATCTACGCTCTTTTATTCTTTGGTTTATCCTACTTTTTAGCTATCCGTCCAAGTAAACTAGCAGAAAATATTGGAAAATATTTGACACCAACGCTACTTGTCGTTATTGCTATTTTAGTGATTTCTTCTTTTGTCCATTCAGCTGGCGATTACGGCACCCCATTAAATGCTGGTACAGGTATCAATAATGCCTTTAAAGATGTTCCTTTTATTGCTGGTTTAATTCAAGGTTACGGCACGATGGACGCCTTAGCTTCTTTAGTTTTTGCTATTTTGGTTATTGAAGCCACCAAACAATTTGGTGCCAAGTCAGATAAAGAAGTAACCAAAGTCACTCTGATTTCAGGATTGATTGCCATTCTCCTACTTGCCTTTGTTTATATCTTTGTAGGTCGTATTGGTGCCACTTCTCAATCCCTCTTCCCACTCGTCAATGGTAACTTTACCTTAGATGGTGTTGCCGTCAACGGTGGACAAATTTTAAGCCATGCGTCACGTTTTTACCTTGGCAGTATTGGACAAGCCTTCTTAGCCATTATTATTTTCCTTGCTTGTTTAACCACATCCACTGGTTTGATTACCTCTAGTGCTGAATATTTCCATAAGTTGATTCCAGGTCTATCTCACATTACATGGGCTTCTATTTTCACCTTAGTTTCTGCCTTTTTCTACTTTGGTGGCTTATCTGTTATCATCAATTGGTCAGCACCAGTCTTATTCCTTCTTTATCCATTAACAGTAGACCTTATTTTCCTTGTTCTTTTCCAAAAAACATTTGATAATGATCCAATTGTTTATCGAACAACTATCGGCCTGACGGCTATCCCTGCTCTATTCGATGCTATCTTTACCCTATCTGACATGACCAAATTATTTACCCTTCCTGAAGCTATTACGAACTTCTTCCAAAAAGTGGTTCCACTCGGTCAATTTTCAATGGGATGGATCATCTTTGCCTTTGCAGGATTCATTTTAGGTTTACTCCTAAAATCACTCAAGAATAAACCATCACATTAAAACAAAAAGAATCCGAGCTTTAATCACTCAGATTCTTTTTTTATTTATGACTAAAACGGCGTGTCAAACTATCTCCAAGAAACTGGATTGAAAAGATTAACAACAAAATAATCAAAGTGGCCACCCATGTCACATCATTGTTAAAACGGTTATAGCCGTAGGAAATAGCAACATTTCCTAATCCCCCAGCGCCAATAGCTCCTGCCATGGCAGTTTCCCCAACTAAAGAAATTAAGGTGACTGTAGAAACACGAATAAGATCTGGTAAACCTTCACTGAGATACACTTTGACAATATCCCAGAAAGTAGCACCTGAAGCTTTCGCTGCTTCAATAACACCTTTGTCTAATTCTGAAAAAACAACTTGAACCTGACGGGCAAAAAAAGGAAAAGTCGCAAAGGTTAAAGGTACCAAGGCAGCTGTTGCTCCTAAGGTTGTTCTTAACAACAAATAGGTAAAGCTAGCTAAAATGGCAATCAAAATAACAAAAGGAATAGCTCGGAAAATAGAGGTTACTTTATCAATAACCCAACAAATAGCTTTGTTTTCAATAACACCACCCGGTCCTGTTAAAACTAACAACAAGCCTAATAAGAGACCAATCAAGCCACCAATAATAAAAGGAACAATGGTCATATACAGGGTATTCCAAATGGCTAAGCCCCAACCAGCTTCTCCAGACCATCCGAGTTCATAAACATTTGGTAAATAGGTTTGAATTAAATGTGACATCTAAACTCCTCTCTTCAGTACACTGACTTCGACACCTGCTTGATGAAGGGCTTCTTCTGCAGCAAGAATATTTTCAGCTTGCCCTTCCAAGACCACAATCATATCACCCACAGGCACATGATCTAATATTTCAATATTGCCATATAAAATATTAGCTGTAACCTCATATTGACGGTAAATTCGATTCAGAAGTGGCTCATCTGTTGATGTTCCAGCATATTTTAATTGAACCAGGATTGCATTTTGAGGTAGATGCTTGACAATATCTTGCTGATTAATTTTGTCAAGCGCTTCATCAATACCTGTTGCTGTCCGTATAAATTCCTGTGTTAGTGCTTGTTTTGGTGCAGAGAAAATATCTAAAACAGATCCTTCTTCAATCAAGACCCCATTTTGCATGACAGCTACACGATTACAGATATCTTTTACAATCTGCATTTCATGCGTAATCATGACAATGGTTAGACCTAATTTGCGATTAAGCTCTTGCAAAAGTGCCAAAATTTGTATAGTCGTTTTGGGATCCAAGGCTGATGTTGCCTCATCTGAAATCAAAATTTTAGGATCGTTAGCAAGAGCGCGAGCGATAGCTACCCGTTGCTTTTGACCACCTGATAATTGTGACGGGTAATTATCCGCTCGATCGGACAATCCCACTAGAGCTAAGAGCTCAGTCACTTTTTTTTCTTTTTCAGCCTTAGACAGGTTTGAATGACGCAGAGCAAAAGCCACATTTTCTTTGGCTGTTTTTTGAGCCATCAAGTTAAAATGTTGGAAAATCATACCGATATCACGACGTTTTTGTCGCAACTCTGCAGATGTTAGCTGTACTTTACCTTGATAAAAAGTAAGATCACCATCAATCTTGATTTTTCCTTTGGTTGGCACCTGTAATAAATTAATGACCCTGACAAGTGTTGATTTACCAGCACCCGAATAGCCCACAATACCATAGATATCTCCCTGGTTAATGTGAACCGTTACATCTTTAACTGCATCAATCACGCGCTTTCTTTGATGAAAGGTGATATCAATATGATCTAATTGAATAATGGTATTACTCATAAGATGTTATTAACTCCTCTATTAATTCTATATGACGACAATAATCCGAGATCAGAACATTCTCATCTCCAGCATGGTCTCGACTATTGCTATGACCTAATCCAAAGCCAACAATTGGAACTTCCAAAGCCTTAAAGACCATATGCATCGGCCCTGTTCCAGCTGACGTTGGCAACAAACTAATCCCTTCAGGGTTTAAACGGCTAGCAAGAGATAGGAGATTAGTAATACTATTAGCTGATAAATCACTACGGTAACTGCTCTCTCCCAAACTATACTCTAAATTTACTTTATCAAAACCCTGACAAAGCAAATGCTCTTTAATCGTTTCAAAAACCCATTTAGGCTCTAAACCAGGAACAAGGCGGACTTCCATTTTAGCCTGAGCTTGACAAGGAATAATGGTCTTAACCCCTTGACCTTGGTAACCAATCCATAAACCTTGAATCCCTATAGATGGTTCAAAATAATAAGTTTTTAGCAATTGACGCCTTTCTGATTGTAACGTAGGTAACTTAAGTCCGTAAAGCTTTTTTAAAGCAGGGGCATTTTCAAGAGCATACTGCTCAACTAAATCTAATTCTCTTTGACTAGGAGGAATCACCCGCTCATAAATTGCTGGGATCAATAGTTTACCTTTCTCATCTCTCAAGGAAGTCAAGGCCTGCAATAAATACCATGAAGCCGACTCAATAATCCCACCAAACTGTGAGTGAATATCACAACTGGCACTGTTTACAGACATGTTAAAAGTCAGAATGCCTTTATTTCCGCCAGTAAATTCTAATTTTCCACAAGCATTACGAATGCCTTGTTCCCAGACCAATAAGTCCGCTCCTTTTAAAAGATTGGCATGCCGCTCAAGGTATTTCTCTAATCCAACAGAGGCTGATTCTTCGGCACCCTCCATTACAAAAATAATATGTAATGGCAAATCCCCTACTTCTTGAAGGTAACGGGTCACTGCTGTTAATCGAGCAATAATATGTCCCTTATCATCATCTACTCCACGACCATACATCTTCCCATCTTCAATACTTAGACCAAAAGCTGGATAAGTCCACTCTTGATCCTGATCAGCTGGCACAGTATCGTAATGGTTATAAAAAATGATGGTTTTAGCCTCTTTTTTAGGGCTCTTAAATTGAGCAATCACTAAGGGGGCTTCCTCAGAAGAATCCACAAGAACCTCTGCTCCTGCCTCTTTAAAGAGCTTTTCTAGAAAGAGAGCTGCTTCTTTTAGACCGACTTTCTGTGCAAAAATAGATCGTATGGCTAAAAAATGCTCTAATTGTTTGAGATAAATCTTGGTATTATCACGATGCCAAATGGGATGGCTACTCGCCACATTTTCCTTTTCTAACATGCTTTTTACTCCTTCAAGACAAGAAAGGGCGTGTCAGACACGCCTCAATCCTCCTGTTACCTTTTTACGCTGCTTTACCAAACGGGTACATCAATACCATTAGAGGTTTTATCAACAACTTTTTTAACCTCATCGGTTTGATAAGCTTTAACTAATTGTTTAATAGCACTAGCTTTTGGAGATGATTTCCATTCCTTTTGGCCAGCAATAATATTGATCCATTGTTTAGAATTGTCATCTACTTGTTCTTTATAAAGCGATGTTTCAAAATCGATTTTAGCTGGAACAGCATAGCTGTTATTCACAATAGCCGCATCAGCTGATGTTAGGGCACGCGCTGTTTGACTAGCATCTAACTCTTTGATATCTAACTTTTTCTTGTTTTCTGTGATATTCGCAATAGTTGCCAACTTATCGCCAGAAACATTTAATTTAATCAAACCTGCTGCTTCCAAGACATATAAGGCACGGCTTTCGTTAGTCGCGTCATTTGGAACGGCAATTTGAGCACCTTTAGGTAGCTCAGCGATAGATTTGTATTTGGTTTTACCATCTTGACTGGTTCCTGAAAAGAGATTTACAGGACTGATATAGGTATCTGCAATAGCCACTAACCCTGCTTTATTTTCTTTATTCCAATTATTTAAGAAATTATAATGCTGAAAAGCATTGACATCCACTTCTCCATTAGCTACTGCTTTGTTAGGTTGTGAATAGTCTGTAAACTCTTTGTATTTTAAAGTAATGCCTTCTTTTTTTAGTAACTCTTCAACTTTATCCCATCTCGCTTGATCAGAAGACGTCTTTGTCATTACACCAATGGTTAAGGTATTTTTATCATCCTCTTTTCCTGAACAAGCCACTAAGAAAAGAGAAGCTAGGGTAAGGCCTATTAAACCAACTGTTTTTTTTATTGTCATCATGATATCCTCACTTCATTTTTTAACTGTACCCATTGTAGCGTAATTAGATATAGTTTTCAAATTGGAATAAATTAGGTAAATATATAGTTTAAAACTATATCAAAGATTCAAAAAAATCAGTCAACAAAAGGTTAACTGATAAAGGCTTCTTTTAAGGAAGTTCTGGCACTTTTAATTCTGAAGATTTGGGAACATAGTCTCCACCTAAGTGTTTTTTAGCTAGCTGACTTAAAGTACCATCTTGCAGCAGACTTTCTAAACGCTTATTCACAAAAGCTTGTAATTTTTCTTGGTCTTGCCCAAAAATGAAATAGATAAATGGTTGTTCACTTGACGTTAAAGGAATGGTTTTTAAATGTTTCAATCCCTGATTTTTAATAATGGCATTAACGGTTGGAGCATCAAATAATTTAAAATCGGCCTTACCATCACTCAAATTCATCAGCATTTGGGTAATGGTCTCATTAGTAAACTTCAACTCAACTGGCTGATCTGGATGTTTTTGGTTAAAGGCCTCAAGCTGTGCAACTGTTGTAGTACCTTGAACCACTTGCGTTGAATGTCCTTTAATATCCTGGTAAGACTTGATATCACTTTTGTCTGGTACCACTAAAAACGAAGGGGTTGCACCTATTGGATAAGAAAAGAGATATTTTGAAGCTCTTTCCTTGGTAAAGGAAATGTTATTACCTCCTATAGCGTACTTACCAGAATCTAGTCCCGTAAAAATGGATGACCATTCTGTTTTTTGAAAAACCAACTGATAGTCTTTGCTATCTTTAAAAATGGCTTTAGCCACTTCAATATCATAACCAGTTAATTGCCCATCTTTTTCATAGGAAAAAGGAGCCGTTGTCCCTACTGTAGCAAATATAATCTTTTGAATTTTTGAATTTTTGAATCCGAAGATTTCTCAGTCTTATTAGAAGCTGTGCAAGCCACAAGTCCAAAGCTAGCGACCACTAAAAGACTCACTAATCCTAATATCCCTTTTCTCATCCTGATTTCCTCCATTTCCTTAATTACTTTTAGTGTACCACTTTTTAGGTCAAGACACTAATCCTTAAAACTTATCAAGGCGATATCATTTGGCTATCACAAAAAAGAGCTGACTCACGTCAACTCTTTTATCGTCATATGAGACATCTTAAAAATCAGCAACATTATGATAAACTTTTTGCACATCATCATCTGATTCTAAGGCATCTACCAATTTTTCAAAGGTTTCTAAATCATCACCTTCAAGTGTTACTTCAGATTGTGGAATCATTTCAAGTTCTGTCACTTGGAATTCAGAAATACCTGATTCACGAAGGGCTAAAATAGCCTTATGAAGATCTGTTGGTGCCGTATAAACCGTTACTGTGCCTTCTTCTGCTTCAACGTCATCAACTTCAACATCAGCATCTAATAACAATTCAAAGATACTATCAGCATCATCACCAGCAAAAACAATAACACCTTTTTTATCAAACATGTAAGAGACTGAGCCTGATGCTCCCATATTACCACCATTTTTACCATAAGCAGTACGGACGTTAGCAGCTGTACGGTTAACGTTTGACGTCAAGGTATCAACGATAATCATTGAACCATTCGGTCCAAAACCTTCATAACGACCTTCAACGAAAGTCTCATCAGTATTTCCTTTAGCTTTATCAATAGCTTTATCAATAACATGTTTTGGAACTTGCGCTTGTTTAGCACGGTCAATGACAAACTTAAGGGCAGAGTTGGTTTCAGGATCTGGATCCCCTTGTTTAGCAGCAACATAGATTTCTACACCAAATTTAGCATAGACTTTTGAAGTAGCCCCATCTTTAGCAGTTTTCTTAGCTACAATATTAGCCCATTTACGACCCATTGGATTCTCCTCTTATATCTGAATTTTGATTGCGCACCTCAAAAGATAAGCGACATTTTACTTTAACTTTATTATTATAACACTTTGAAAAAAGATAGTAAATTGCTAATCACATCACGGATTAAACGGTAAGTGACAGACTGCTTTGTCATAGCTCTTTTTAGACAGTATTTGCTCGACAACTTTTTGAGGAAATTAAAAAGATGGCTCTAGAGAGTACATTTTATTAATCTGCCTTAATATTACAAGCTACTTTGATGGCTTCATTAATAAAATGAGCTGTCCCATTTCCACCCACGCTATCGATATAAGAGGTAAAACGCTCATCAGCTACATAAAGCTGACCAAGACCGGCCAATATCTCATCAGTACAGGTGTAACAATTTCTAGTGATATAATCTTGTAAAACTTTGACTTGCCTTTGAACTTTTTCATCTGAGACGTCCAAGTCTTTCCATTTTCCAAATACTGCCATGATGTTCCCCATATCCTCTTGGACTTTTGAAAAATGGCTGGCGCTGTATTTGCTTTCAAATTCGCGATAGCCTGAAGTCTCTCCCCAACGTTCTTTAGCTTCCTTTTGAAATGCTTCTAATTCTGTTTGATTATAGGCGGTAAAATCTGTCATATCTAATCCTCCTTGCATGGCCTTTGCCTGGCTAATCACTTTCTCCAAGTGCACTTTTTTGAGTTCTAACCACTTGATTTGATCAGAAAGAGCTTGATTTCGGTCATAGCTTGGGCTATCCATGATTTCTTTTATTGTTTTGAGAGGAAACTCTAATTCTCGAAAGAGGAGAATTTCTTGCAGTCTCACCAGACTGTCATCATCATAAAAGCGATAGCCATTTTCTCCTAACAAGGCTGGAGACAATAGGCCAATTTCATCATAATAGTGAAGCGTGCGCACGCTGATGCCTGTGATAATACTCATGTCTTTAACGGTCTTCATGGTTACCTCTCTACTATCAGTATAAGCTATCACGTGGCGTGAGGGTCAAGGGGTTAATCAGATAAATTGCCATCATCTTCAAAAATAAGTGGTCGTCTTCCGAAGCTTTGTTCTTTGATGTCCCCATCCCCCATTTGATAAACGGCATCTGCCTGCTGGGTCACTACATCCCAAGGCTCTGCACCAATTCGCGTTATGATATCCACAGATTTCTTTAAAAATTTCAAATGTTGTCGCCCTTTTTGTGTAAAACCTAAGACATGAATGGATTGAGGCAGTGGTTTTTCCACAGCATTGACTAGAATATAGGTCAAAAGACGTCGCACACGTGCTTTGGTATAGCGTTTTGTGGCCACCTTATCCACCAATTCTTCCACAGTGTTCACATGTCGGATGTTTGTGGTGATACGGTTGGCTAACTCCTCGTTGACTTGGTAAATTTGGGTTAAATCAGCATGCGTTTGGATCTGATATTTAAGCAAGGTGAAATAGTTGTCCCACGAAACTTGCGGACTATCCAAAAGTAGCTCTGCGTTAGGCATAAATGCATTCACGAAGTCCTTGTCGGCCTTGTGCTGTCGGATACTTGTTGCCGAGGCGTATGCAGCGACCTCTTTTTCTTTGGAATGATAGCCTGCCCCCTGACGTTGAATAGGATTTAAGCGGATGCCATTTTTCCTTGCGGCCTTAGTATAGGCAAGCCCCAGAATATGATTAGGGGTGTCGCCTGAGAACTGGATGCCTGTAAAATGTTCCCACATGGCCTGTGTCTTCTGCGGATAAGAGAGATGAGTGGGCTGGTTTTCCAAAAAAGTTGTCATTTCCTGGAACTTTTCCACATAGATGTCCCCAATCTGGTTATAATCGAGAACAGACTCTGTGCCAAAGGTCAGGTTATCCACACCTAACTCGGCTAGAAGGTCAATCGCACCTTGAGCAAAGTAATCAGCCGACTGAACGGCAACCAGAAAAGGAAGCTCAACCACTAGGTCAGCTCCATTTTGTAGCGCCATTTGCGCACGTGTCCACTTATCAACAATAGCAGGCTCACCACGCTGCATAAAGTTGCCTGACATAGCAATGATTTTGAGACCTTTTGCTTGCTCTAAGAGGTACTTATGCCCGTTGTGAAAGGGATTGAATTCGGCGATGATTCCAGTTATAGTCATAGAAAGTTCCTATTTCTGCGCTACAAAGAACCAGCGTTTGCTTTCTTTATTTGGCTCTTTATCCTCAAAATCCGCATAGACGTTAAAAGATTTAAATCCAGCTTGCTCTAATAAGATATCGTAGGTCAAGATCTCATAAGTCCGTTCTTCATGAACCTCATCAAATCGTGAAAAAGATCCGTTATTTTCTTGGATAAAGAAGGTCAATTCATGAACAATCGAATGCGGCGCCTCATCTTCATAACTATCCCAAACCATAGCAAAATCATCTGCATTTTCATGATAAGAAAAACCAGGAAACACCTCATCAATTTGATAAGTCGAATGAACGTCAAAGATAAAGACCCCGTCATCATTAAGGCATTGATAGACTTCCTTAAAAACATCACCTACTTCCACTTCATCTTGCATGTAACAAATGGAGTCCGAGTAGCAAGTAACAAAATCATATGTCCCTGAATCTGACAAGTCCAACATATTACCTTGAATAAAATGAATAGCTTTGTGAGCTGATTTGGCACGCTTTTGAGCAATATCAAGCATTTCCTGACTAAGGTCAAGCCCTGTCACATCAAATCCAGCCTGTGCAAAGCGAAGAGACTGTATCCCAGTACCACAAGCTAACTCTAACAAACGGTTAGCGCCTTTCTTTTTAGGTAAATGTCTCAATGAAAAATCGGTCCATTTATCATAGAGACTATCATCCATTACGGCGTCATAAATAGACGTAAACTTTTCATAATTTTTTTGCATATTCCTATCCTCAAAAACCCTGCCAAACTGACAAGGTCCCTACTATTTATTAAGCCAAGAAACTATCAAGGTCTACAACCGGAGCTTCATGCCACAATTTTTCAAGATTATAATGGTGGCGCTCATCTTCTGAGAAAAGATGAACAACCAAGTCATTCAAGTCAAGCAAAATCCAACCAGCCTTGCTATCACCTTCGATGTGACTAGCATCATTTCCTGCAGCTTTCACTTTCTCACGAATATTATCCGCAATAGCTTCTAATTGACGGCTATTACTAGCGCTAGCAATGACAAAATAATCGGTTAAGCTAGTTAAGCCTTCCAAGTCAAGTGCTAAAATATCCTCAGCACGCTTCTCATCAGCAGCTTTAACCACAATTTCTAAAAGTTCTTCTTTTTTCATTCTACTCCTCTTGTAACATCATTTCTAAGTCATCTACTTGGGCAAATCGATCTGCCCAAATTCTTTCATGGTAATCCACTAATAAAGATGCTGGGATATTGTCATCATCAAAGGTTGTCGTACCATTTTCTAAAACAAAAACCTCATAACCAAGCTCAAATGCCACTTTGATGGAAGTATCCATACAATAATTGGTAAGCATTCCCATTAAACAGAGCTTTTTAATCCCTTTTTCTTTAAGATAGCAATGTAAGTCTGTTTCTTTAAAGATTGAATTAAATCTTTTCTCAAAAATACGTTCCCCATCAAGTGGTGACAGATTAGCAGGAATTTCCCATTCTTTACTATTTAAAGGTAACTCCTCGTCGTGATGACGAATATAAATAACTTCTATTGATTTTTGGCGTGCCGTCCCTATAGCTTCTTGCCATAAGGCCAGACAGTTATCAATTAGATAGGGTTGTGAATTAACCAATCCATTTTGAACATCAATCATCACCTAAGCTGTTCTCATCTATTCTTCCTCATCTTGCATGTAGCGGCAAAAAGCATTATAGGTTTCTAAAGTTTGTGGGTAAATTGGCTGGGCTTTTCTAGCTAAGAAAGCAAGAGTATTTACAGTCTCAAAAGCTACTGCTTTATTAAGATCGCTTTTAGCGATTTGTCTAGCCTCTTCCACCAAAGGAAACTGTCTCCCCTCTTCAATGTAATCCGCAACATATAAAATTTTATCTAATAAACTCATCTGAGCAGACCCAACTGTATGAATTTGGATAGCTCTTAAAATATCTTGATTGACAATACCAAAATCTTCTTGAATTTTGTAAATACCAACCATACCATGCCAGACATTATTGTTCCAATGTTTTAGATCTGGATTCAAATGATATTTATCAATAAGATCTAAAAAGACCTGATCTGAACATTCCTTAGCATAATCATGCAAAAGAGCTGCTAAACTAGCTTTAGTCTTATCATACCCATATAATTCTGCTAAAGCAATAGCTGCTTTTTCAACACCTAAAACATGCTGAAACCGTTTCTGGCTCATTTGAGCTGAAATGCTTTCCAAGAGTTGCTCACGAGACAATGACAGATAGTTTTGATAGTTCATCGATAAAGACCTTCTTGTCTAATATAGCTTAAAACTGATTCAGGTAATAAATAATGAGGTTGTCTCTTTTTTTTGATAAAATCTCTAATCATACTAGAAGAAATATCCATCAAAGGCACATCTACCCAAATTAATGGGTATGAGGTACCAACCTTATATTTAGGCCTTTGTACCCCGACAAATTGGATCATATTGACTAATTCATCAATACGATACCATTTGGGGAGATAGTCAACCATATCAGCACCGATGATAAAATAATAGTCCACATCTGGGTTAGCTTCGATTAACAGTTTCATCGTATCATAAGTATAGCTAATTCCTTTACGCTTCAACTCAATCTCTTCAATAGCTAAACCCTCTGTCCCATCAATAGCTAATTCAAGCATTTTTAAACGATGATTTTCATCAATGGTTTCCTTGAAATCAACATGAGGCGGTGTATATTCAGGCATCAGTAAGACCTGATCCAAGCCTAGCTGTTGCCGAACTTGATCAGCAACAATCAAGTGAGCATGGTGAACTGGGTTAAAGTTACCACCCAATATCCCAATTTGCTTTCTATCGGTTTTTTTTTCTTTTGTTTCTAATTCAACCTTTGTAAAAGGGGTCAAAAGTTCTAATGCCATAACGTCTCCAAATTATTGATCTCCTAAAAGGCCTTTTAAAAAGATCAATTTGTTCGTCAATTCAAAAGTAAAAGTCCATAAATAAAGCTTTTTCAAAAAGTTCTTTAAATAGCTTTTACTTTTACTGATAATTTACGATTGTCCTTCTTAGCAGATACTTTGTATAAAATCAAAATGCGTCCAATTTTTAACACCGTATCACATCCAATTTCTTCTTCTAGTGTCTCAGCAACCTCATGAATAGTTTCATCAGTATTTTGTAATAGGGTTACTTTGATCAACTCTCTAGCATCCAAGGCATGACGAATACTGGTTTTGATCTGATCATTCAGACCATTTTTCCCAATTTGAACAATTGGTTTTAAGCTATGAGCTTCCGACTTTAAAAAAGCTCTTTGTTTACTTGTTAACATCTCATATCTCTTTCTTCTTTTAAATTAATGCTTTACGCACTAAAACGGCAACCCCTTCTGGAGCCCATGCTGCAACTCTTGTTTTTGACTCTTTATTGGCTTGAATTCTAATCCAACCCAAGCCTGAAAAAACAATATCCATTTTATCATCAATAGTGAATTCATGACGCACGAGTTTTGGAAAATCTGCCACTTCTTTTTTGCCTGGAGGAGTCAGCAAAGTGCCTAGATGTTTCTCATAAAAAGTAGAAGCACCTTCTAGTTTTGTCCTATGCAGTAATAAATTGTTATCAAAGAAGGCTGTGAACCCTTGTCGATCACCATTAATAAAATCAAAACGACCAAGTCCTCCTAAGAAAAGGCTTTGCTCGGGATTTAACTGATAAGTTTTAGGTTTTATTTCCTTCTTAGGACTGACGTATTTCAAATCTTTTGCTGATAAATAGTGAGCCATCTGGTGCCTATGAATAATTCCTGGTGTATCAAAAATAAAAGAACCATCATCCAAAGGAATCTCAATTTTATCAAGGGTAGTTCCTGGAAAACGAGAAGTCGTAATCAGATCCTTATTACCTGTAATTTCTTGAATTATGGCATTAATTAAAGTCGATTTACCAACATTGGTAACACCAACCACATAAACATCTCTACCTTTTCGCAATTGATCAATACGCTTCATCAAGTCTTTGATGGCATATTTATTTTGAGCACTTGTTAATAAAACATCTACTGGTCTAAACCCTTCTTCATGAGCTCTTTCAGTTAACCATTGTGTTAGCTTACCATCTTTAACAGACTTAGGTAAAATATCTTTCTTATTTCCTACCAATAAAACATCATTGCCTGAAACAAAACGAGATAGACCTGGAATGACTGAACCATTAAAATCAAAAATATCAATCACATTTAAAACTAAGGCGTCACTATCCCCAACCTCATGTAATAAGGTTAAAAATTCATCATCCGTAATATTAACATCTGTAATATCATTATAGTGACGTAATCTAAAGCATCGCTGACAATAAAGCTCACCAGTCTCTAGCCCTTTTTCTAAAGCAGATAAGGGCGTATATCCCACCTCACTTTTACTCAAGGTTTGAATCTGAATACCACACCCAATACAAAATAATTCTTCCATTAAATCCCTTTTTGATATGATAATTTACCATATTTCTCTTCTAATTTTGATAACACCCGATGTTCTCTCCAACGGTTGATTTTAGTATTCCAAGCATCTGAAGTTACCAATGGTTTCACCAAAACAGATTTGATTCCTGCCCTGTGACTAGCTCTAATATCGGTCATTAACTGATCACCAACCATTAATACTTCATCACGATCAAAACCATAGCGTTCAATCGCCTTATTAATACCATGTGCAAATGGCTTCATCGCACGACTAATAAAATCAACACCAAAACGAGAAACAGCTCGCTCAACACGTGCATGATTATTATTTGAAACAACGACAACACTAATGTCTGCAATTGTCATTTCATCTAGCCAAGCACGAACCTCAGGAGTTCCATCTGGGTTATTCCAAGCGATTAGTGTATTATCTAAATCAACCAAAACAGCTGAAATGCCATTTCGCAATAAATCATTTGCTCTTAAATCATAAACAGCCTCTACCGTATAGGTCGGCCTGTAATCATCGATACTCATTACATCTCCAAAATAGTTAGTACCTCTTATTTTATCATATTTCAAGACAAATAGCATTCAAATTCATGTCATTCTTAAGAGGAAAATAAAACCGTAAGTTGTCAAGTCAAGTGCAACCAGTTCATAGATAACTAGAGTTCCAGATGTTAAGCTGTTCGGGATAGCTCAAACAGGAATTTTGAGGATTGATATTGAAGAAGTCGTCTTGGGCGCTCATTGATGGCAGTAATATAATTGTCAAGTTCTTCAGAGGTTAGTGGATTAAGTGAGACTCCTTTAGGGACATATTCTCTGAGGAGGCCATTGAAGTTCTCGTTTTTTCCTCTCTCATGTGAAGAATAGGGATGTGCAAAGTAAACTTCAACAGCTTCTAAGTTTGAGAGTAAACTAAACTCAGAACCATTATCCGCTGTGATGGATGCAATAGGATACTGACTGATGAGATGCGTGACAGCACGGTTAATGGTTTGGGACTGCTTGTCTTCTAGCTTAACTCCTAGTGCATAGCGTGTCTGGCGCTCTACCAAAGTCAACATAACAGCTTCACCTTTGGTTTTCTTGCCGAGAACCAAATCAATCTCCCAATGCCCAAATTCAGAACGATCATTAATATATTCTGGACGTTCTTCGATAGATTTACCTAAAGTCTTCTTATTCGTCTTCATGACTTTCTTAGAACGTTTTCTGATACTAACCATCTTAGGCAAATCGATTGGTTAATAGCTATACCCCCTCTTTGATATAACGATAAATCGCTTTTGGAGAGGGGACACTTC